>NZ_FRAC01000013.1:185349-217343 GCF_900142215.1 Anaerocolumna jejuensis DSM 15929
TTTTGTCTCAAGAGGTTCCTTATGACACTTAAGCGGCAGGAAACGTGACTAGGTAAAGCAGTGCCACTGTTTGAGCTTGATAACTAACACAGCCATAGTTGTTACAGCGAGTTTGGCACTGATTAACCTGCCAGTTACGTTTTCTGCCGCTTTAGTGGAATATGGGTTCTCGCGTAACAAAAGTTCAAAACACCCCCCTTGGTCATCGTCCGCTTCCATAAACTTCCTTCATGCATTTGCCGTTGCCTGTTTAATTCAAATAAATCAGAAGGTTGTCATTTGGTTATTCCCAAAAGGGGGCACTTATTTTATAATAAACCTTGGAAGGCATTATATAAAATGCATAAGGGCAGAATGACAGCCTGATAATTGAAATTGCAAATTTTAAAAAACGGCAGCCAAGTTAAATACCAGTATAATTATCGATATGAATACGAATCCGGCAGCTTTGATAAGCTCTGCTCAGGAATATCGGTAAAAATTCTTCTAGCCAAATGAGAAAAAATAGTATACAATACATATAGTTATAATAATTATTACTATTACTATATATTGTTGAATAGAGGAGTTAAGGAGTGAGGCCTATGGATATTATGATAAAAAAGCGTAATGGAAATTACGAACCCCTGTATGTGGAAAAAACGAAGAAAATGGTAGCCTATGCCTGTGAGGGACTTTCCGGCTGTGACCCTGCGGAGCTTGAGATGGATTCCAACATCCAGTTCAGGGATGGCATGAGCACCAAGGAAATACAGAAAATTCTGATACAGACAGCCATTGAGAAGACCATACAGACTACCAGGGATACCTTCGGCAATGAGGTGAAGAAGACAAATATAGACTGGCAGTATGCGGCTGCAAGACTGCTGATGTCCGATTTGTACAAGGAAGCAGCCATTAACAGAGGATACAGTCATTTTGGCTACGGGGATTTTTACGAGCTGGTGGATAAGCTGACAAAACTCCGCTATTATAGTGCATATCTTATGGAGGAATATACAAAGACGGAAATAGAGGAACTTGGAGCATATATAAAGGTGGAAAGGGACCTTTTATTTAACTATGAGGGGCTTAAATTACTGGCAGACCGCTATCTGATACAGGGCTTTGATAAGGAAGTATATGAATTGCCCCAGGAGCGCTTTATGGTAATTGCCATGCACCTTGCCATCCCTGAAGGAGGGAAAAAGACAGAATATGCAAGGAAGTTCTATGATATCCTCAGTGAGCTTAAGATGACGGTTGCTACCCCGACCCTTGCTGCCGCGGGTACACCCTATCATCAGTTAAGCAGCTGCTTTATTTCGGTAGTAGGAGATAATCTCTGGTCCATATACGATGTGAATTCCAAATTTGCCAGTGTGTCCAAGCATGGCGGAGCCTTGGGAATCTATATGGGAAAGGTCAGAGCCTTAAACAGCGAAATCAGAGGCTACAAAAATACATCCGGCGGAGTGGTTCCCTGGATCAGGCTTTATAATGACACGGCAGTTGCGGTGGACCAGTTGGGCAGAAGAAAGGGCGGTGCTTCTGTGACCCTGGATATCTGGCACCAGGACCTTTACGAATTCCTGGATTTGAAGACCAATAACGGGGATGACAGAAGAAAAGCCCACGATATCTTCCCATCCTTAAGTATCCCCGACCTTTTTATGAAAAGGCTTCTTGAGAGAGGAGAATGGTCCTTATTTGACCCCTATGAGGTACATAAGCAGATGGGCTTTTACCTGGAGGACTGCTATGATGAAGAAGAGGGCGGAGAATTTACCAGGCGCTATCTTGCCTGCGAGAACAATGGGAATTTGAGCCGTACGACCGTTTCTACCCTGGATATTATGAAGAAGGTAATGAAATCTGCCGTAGAAACAGGAACTCCCTTTATTTTCTTCCGGGATACGGTAAACAGGGCCAATCCCAACAAGCACGCAGGTATGATCTATGCTTCCAACCTCTGCCATGAGATTGCCCAGAATATGAGTGAATCTTCTCTTATGGAGGAAACCATTGAAGACGGAAAGGGGCAAAAGGATGTCCTTGTAAGGATAAAATCAGGGGATATGGTCACCTGCAATCTGAATTCCATCAATCTGGGACGGGTTGACAGGGAAGACCTGAAAGACATCATTCCCTTACAGATACGAATGCTGGATAATGTTATCACTTTGAACCAGTCTCCTGTGGCGGAGGCCAGAATTACCAGTGACAAATACCGTGCTATCGGGCTTGGGACCAGCGGCTATCATCATTATCTGGTCAATCATGGGATTGCCTGGGAAAGTGAAGAGCATTTAAAGGAAGCGGACCTGCTATTTGAGGAGATTGCCTACCAGGCCATTAAGGCTTCCTCCGAGCTGGCCAGGGAGAAGGGTTCCTATCCTGCCTTTACTGGTTCCCAGTGGCAGACGGGAGAATATTTTACAAGCAGGGGATATACCTCCGGCAGGTGGCAGAAGCTAAAGGAAGAGGTGCAGGAATACGGCCTGCGAAACGGCTACCTGACTGCCATAGCTCCTACGGGAAGTACCTCTAACATAGCAGGTACCACAGCGGGAATCGACCCTATATTCCGGAAATTTTTTATTGAGGAAAAGAAGGGAAGCTTTACCCCAAAGGCCGCACCGGATTTATCGGAGGAGAACTTCTGGTTATATAAGGAGGCACACCACATTGACCAGCTCTACAGCATAAAAGCCTGCGGTATCAGGCAGAGGCACATTGACCAGTCCCAGTCCTTTAACCTCTATATAACCCCTGAGGTCAAGGCAAAGGATATCTTGAACCTCTATGTAGAAGCCTGGAAGAATGGCGTGAAAACAATTTACTATGTACGCAACCAGTCATTGGAGATGGATGAGTGTACAAGCTGCTCCAGTTAGAAAGCATATAGAAAGGCAGTGCTAATAAAATAAAGAAAATTATTACTATTTATTTAGGCAGTTTCTTATTAAACTTGTAAAATCCATGGGAGGAAATATGATTAAGAAAAAAATATTTAATGAGAATGGCGTGAGAGGCACAGAGACTCTGATTGAGGGAAATACCACTAATCTGAGGGAATGGAACCGTATTAAATACAGTTGGGCAAAGACCTTTTACCGGACCATGTTAAATAACTTCTGGATTCCGGAAGAGATTTCCCTTAATGAAGATATCAAGCAGTTCCCTTTGCTGACAAACGGTGAAAGGAATGCCTTTGACAAGATTATATCCTTTTTGAACTTTCTGGATTCCATCCAGAGTGAGAACCTGCCTAACCTCTCCCGGTATGTAACGGCCCCGGAGATTTCCTCCCTGCTTAATATTCAGGCCTTTCAGGAGGAAATCCATGCCCAGAGCTATTCCTATATTCTGGACACGGTGACCAACCCGGTAACCAGGGATAAGATTTATGACGAGTGGAGGGAGGATAAGCAGCTTTTGGAGAGAAACCGCTATATCGCCAACATTTACCAGGAGTTTAATGAAAATCCTACCACGGATAATTTTATCCGTACGGTTACTGCCAATTATATCCTGGAGGGAATCTATTTTTATTCTGGCTTCAGCTTCTTTTATACACTGGCAAGACAGGGGAAGATGACGGCGACCAGCACCATATTTAAGTATATAAACAGGGATGAGATAACCCATCTGGTACTTTTCCAGAATATCATAAAGGAGCTCAGGAATGAAAAGCCTGAGATTTTTACACAGGCTGTGCTGATGCAGATCAGGGAAATGATGAGGACCGGTGTAGAGCATGAAATCCGCTGGGGCCAGTATGTTACCAATAATGAAATCCTTGGGATTAATGATACCCTTATTGAAAAATACATTAAATATCTGGGTAACCAGAGGTTAAAGGCCATTGGACTGGAGGAATTGTATCCGGAAATCACAGAGAACCCTATGGCCTGGATTGAAGGCTTTTCAAGTCTTAACCAGACCAAAACGGATTTCTTTGAAGCAAAGGTTACCAATTATACCAAAGCGGCAGCTTATGATTTTGATGACCTGGAATAAAGCAGCTTAAAATCCCATGGCGGTCTTGACCGCCTCTGTCAGCTCCTTTGAGGTCAGAAGCTCCAGCAGCTTAAAGGCAACATAGGGAGCTGTCTGAGGACAATAGGAGGTAATAATAGTATTGTCTGTAACAACGGGTTCGTTTACTACAATGGCTTCGAATTCCCTTAGCTGCTGCTGACGGCGGCCGCCGCCCAGATGATAGGTGGTTGCCCACCTGCCCTTTAGGATGCCGCTCTTTCCAAGGGCCAGGGCAGCTACGCAGACAGATGCCACAGGCTTTTTCTGCTCATGGAATTCACGGATTATTTTTAAGAATTTTTCATCGTAGGCTTCCTCATAAAAGCCGAATTCTTCAAAGCCTCCCGGTATGGCAAGGGCGTCATAATCCTCTGTGCGTATCTCCTGAATTATTTTATCCACTGTTACCGGAACGTGAAAGGTGCTGATTACCTGTTTGGTAAAACCACAGGTTTCTACTGTTATGTTAGAGCCAAAATCGTTTCCCGCCCATCCGAAGATGTCTATAAAAACAGAAAACTCCATGGTTTCAAAGCCCTTTGCCAGCAGTAATAATACTTTCATAAATACCTCCTTGGATTCTGTTGATTGCTTTCATTAATAGAGGGAAGGGATTCCCCTGCCGATTAGTTTGAAAAATGCATTGCATCGGTATAATAAAGAGAGTATAGCATAGAAAATTGAAGGAAAGCTACCGTTATCTTTCATAAATCCAGAGCTTTCCATAAGATTCCGGGTTGGCAGAAGCAGTTTATTTGTTTATAATTTCATAGAGCGATTTTTTACTTTTTATCCGGGAGTATCATTAGCAGCTTTGTGACAGGCCTGGATATTAAAAGAATAGGAAAAGCGCAGGAGGCTTACTCCTGACAGGAAGGAAAGGTATGGTTAAGGTTCTGTTTGTGTGTCTTGGGAACATATGCCGCTCACCCATGGCAGAATATGTTTTTAAGGATATGGTCCGGAAAAGGGGAATTTCGGAGCAATTTTTTATAGCCTCTGCCGGAACCAGTAACGAAGAGGCAGGTAACGGGGTTCATAGGGGAACCAGGAATAAATTAATGGAATTTGGCATAGATACCTCTGAAAAAAGGGCAGTGCAGCTTAAGAAAGAAGATTACAGCCGCTATGATCATATTATCGGAATGGAAAATAGCAATATTTTTGCAATGGAACAGATTTTTGGGGGAGATCCTGAATATAAAGTAATGAGACTCCTGGATTTAGTGCCTTGCCAAAGAGATATAGCAGACCCCTGGTATACGGGGAATTTCGATAAGACCTATGAGGATGTATATGAGGGCTGCCTGGCTTTGCTTGAATATATCTGCAAAAATAAGAGTTGGTGAAACGATAATTCAACTTATATAATCTTTCTATTTAAGCAGTATCGCAAGCATGCTTACGATGCAAAAGGGTATTAATATGTAATATACATTTAATGAAAACGTAATTAAAATGCCAAGCATTTAACATCATTCCATGTTAATATAGGTATGTATGAATGAGTAATAGGGTTATTAAATACAATATATAAACTAGAAGGTGTGAAAACATGAATGAGCAGACAAATAAAAACATAAGTAGCAGCAAGGGCAATGGCAGTATTGCAAAAAAGGCACTTCTCTACGGTGGAGTTGCTGTGGCAGTCCCTCTCTTATTAATATACTTATTTCTGGCATTTTATTATAAGAACCATTTCTATCACAACACCACGATTAATGGTGTAAGTGTTTCAAGTATGACAGAAAAACAGGCTGAAGCAGCAATTAATGAAGAAGTGGAATCCTATGTGCTGGCAATCAAAGAGCGTAATGATGTGACAGAAAAAATATATGGAGAGGATATCGGGCTTAATACCGTATATGATGAGAAATTATCGGATTTACTTACGACCCAGAATCCTTTTACCTGGCCCTTTTCATTACTCAAACCCCATGATATTACCATGAAGGCGGCTCTTTTATACAATGACGAATTATTTAAGGAGTATTTTGACGGGCTTAAGTGTTTTGCAGCGGACTATAATATAGCGCCGACGGATGCCCATATATCCGATTACGGGGACAGCGGATATGTAATTGTACCGGAGAACCAGGGCTCTAAGGTAGACTCGGACAAAATGCTTAAGGCGGTAAAAAAATCCATCCTTTCACTGGAACCGGAATTGAACCTGGAAAAAGCAGAGGTATATGAAAAGCCTGCTGTATATTCCGATAATGCGGAGCTCTTAAAAGCTATGGATAAGATGAACAAGATGGCAGGAAGCAGGATTACTTATCATTTTGGTGATGCAACAGAAGTACTTGACGGGGAGAAAATCAGTAAGTGGCTGTCTGTTGATGACAAGATGAAGGTTACGCTGGATGAAAACGGCGTAAAGGAATACGTGGATTACATAGGAAAAACCTATAATTCCTTCGGCAGAACCCGTACCTTTAAGACCTCCTATGGGGATGTGATACAGGTAAAGGGCGGCGATTACGGCTGGTGGCTTGACAGGGCGACAGAAAAGGATGACCTTATAAAGCTGATTAAAAAAGGCCAGCAGATTGAAAGAAAGCCTGTTTATTTTCAGACAGCCCAGCAATACGGAACCGATGATATCGGAAATACCTATGTGGAAGTAAATCTGACAGCCCAGCATTTATTCTTTTACAAGGATGGAAAGCTGGTATTGGAATCGGATTTTGTATCCGGTAATCTTTCCAGAAACTTTGGAACACCTGTGGGAACCTATCCTGTCCAGTATAAGGAAAACGATGCGACTCTGAACGGAGAGGATTACTCCACACCAGTAAAATACTGGATGCCCTTTAACCATAATATCGGATTTCATGATGCTCCCTGGAGGGGATCCAGCTTCGGCGGAAGAATATATATGACAAGTGGCTCTCATGGCTGCATTAATATGCCCCCCAGTAAGGCAAAGCTTATGTTCGCTAACATCAAGCGCGGTGTTGCCGTAGTAGTATATGAGCTGGCGGGAACAGAAAGCAATGGAAAGGATAACAAAGACAGCCTTGTAAATAAAAAGCCGGAAAAAAGTAATAAAACAAATGATTCCAATAACGGACAGGGAGAATAAGGCTAATACAGCATAGCTGGAAGAAATACATGAAAAAGAAAAGCGAAAGCCTGCATTTTAGAGCATTCAATGCCTTAAAATGTACTTTCGCTTTTTTCTTTATTTTGCTTTCGTATTTTAACGTTTCCGGTACCGGAATCAATAGCTTCAGCACTAATATTTTTTAGCTGACCTGCCTTTATAATAGAGAGCCCCCGATAAGCAGACCAGTCCGCAGAATATGATAAAACAAGCTACGTAAAAGGGATTGGATATCAAACCTCCAACCAGAATTATGAGGGAGCCTGCCAGACCCAGCACAGGGCAGATAACACCCTTAAAGAGGCTCTTAATATCTCCCTGCTTTCGAAGGGAAAGTACTTTGATATAAAGAAGCATATAGCAGATATAGCTGAATACAATGGCGATTTCACTGATATCACTCCCCTTAAGGATACCGCTTTTCGTTGTAAGGTAATGCAAAAGCATCCAAAGGGCTGCCGTAATATAGGCAATAAGGGCGGAGGGGAGGGAGAGCTCATATTTGGGGTGAAGCTTTGCGATTTTTTGGGAATCCGGAAGCATATTTTTGGAGGCCAGGCTCCAGGGCATACGGATGCTTCCCAGGGTCATGCCATTTACAACACCCAGTACGGAAATAACAATAAAGAACAGCAAAAGCTTCGTTCCGCTGCCTCCCAGCATAATTTCACCTGCTTTATTAACGGCTTCATTTCCGGTTGTCATGATATATTCGGAACCCAGCATGTTATTCAGTCCTACGAAGTATAGAATATATACTGACAATACTGTCAGAGGGCCGATAAACAGAGCCAGGGGCATATTTCTTTTGGAGTTCTTAACTTCATTGGTGATATTAACAGAAACTACCCATCCGTCATAGGAGAATGCAATGGGAGCCAGTGCCGCCAGCCAGCCCAGTCCTACCTGTGTTTTTCCTATCATTTTCATGCCTTCTGGAATCGCCACGCTCTGTCCGTGATAGAAGATACCGGCTATTGCAATGGCAATCAGGGGAATCAGCTTGATAACAGCAACCGCATTCTGGATATACCCGCCCAATTTATAGGACAGGATATTTATTCCGTAGAAAAAGGTAAATATAAGAAAGCCTAAACCGATCTGAGCTTCCAAGGATGCCTTATAACCCAGGAATAAGAAGATATATATAGCTGCAACCCATGATATCACCGCATTTATTGTCGGAAAGTAGATAAAGGTCTGAAACCATCCAAAACCGCTTGCAGCTCTTGGGGATATGAAGTGTTCAAAGTAGCTGATAATGCCTCCGGGACCTTCCGTACGGACGGAAAGCTCTGTAAGGGTCAGACTTCCGAATATAATGCTTAAGGCACCGATTACAAAGACGAGAATCCCCAGTCCAACGCTGCCGCCTGTATATTTCAGCACATCATCAACTTTAAAAAAGATACCGGAACCGATTACAATGCCGATAATCATAGCAGTAGCCGTAAATAGGCCGTAATGTTCATTCTGTTTATTTTTGTTTTCCATAGAAACTCCTTTTTGAATATGTAGCTGTATTAATCCTTCTGATTTTGTGGAATTCTAATACAGCGCACCGGTCTATTTTAATATTAATTGTTTAAATTGTCAAAAGAATATTTTTACTTCTATTAATTAGGAATATTATTGACAATCAGTACAATTTCATGCCTGTTCAAGAAAATCATCGCCTTGAACCTGGAAGGATGGGAATACCTAAATTTTAAACAAAATTTAATCTATTTATAAATAAAATGTAATTGCATATTTGAAGGGTTATTGATATGATTAACAAGAAATATTATCCAGCTCCTGGGTAAATGTTACGTTTCCTATAGATTGTCTCTAAAAGTGAACATCCGGATGACTGGTACCAATAATGGGCAAGGAGAGAAGAAGAATGTCGTTAATTGTCAAAAACATAACAAAGAAATACGGTGACAAGGTAGTAGTGGAAGATTTAAGCTTTGCAATTGAAAAACCGGGAGTATATGCGCTGCTTGGAACCAATGGTGCCGGAAAAACCACTTCTTTACGTATTATTTTAGGAATGCTTTCAAAGGATGGGGGAGACGTCTTATGGAAAGGAAAAGCCCTTGATACGGTCAGTGCCAATGTGGGCTATCTTGCGGAAGAAAGGGGACTCTACCCAAAGTATTCTTTGCTGGACCAGCTGCTGTATTTTGCCAGGCTTCGTAATGTTCCGAGGAAGACAGCCCTGAGCCGGATTGAATATTGGTCGGACCGTTTATCTGTGAATGAATATCTGTTTCCTCCCAAGGTCAAGGGGAAAAAGGTGAAAGCCAATAAAGCGGACCAGCTTTCAAAGGGTAATCAGCAAAAGCTGCAGTTAATGGCTGCTTTGATATCAGACCCTGAGCTGATTATCCTGGATGAACCCTTAAGCGGTCTGGACCCTGTGAATACCGAGTTATTCAAAGGCATTATCAGGGAAGAAATCGCGAAGGATAAATACCTTATTATGTCCAGTCATCAAATGCCTGTTATAGAAGAATTCTGCTCCGATATTACCATATTGAACAGAGGGAAGGCAGTACTTCAGGGGAATTTGAATGAGATAAAGAAAAGCTACGGCAGAGTCAATCTTTTTGTGAAGAGTGATGTGGAAATTGCTTCCTATATAGAAAGCTTCGGAATTCATATAACCAATAAAACTCCGGGTGAATATCAGCTAAAGGTGTTGGGAGAAGAGCAGGCAATGGCCTTTTTAACAAAGCTCATCCAGGATAAGATACCAATTGTCAAGTTTGAGTTAAGGGAACCTTCACTTCATGAAATATTTATAGAAAAGGTCGGTGATGTCCATGAAGAAAAGTAGTATAAGCGGCTGGAGGGATGTATTTGCCTTTACTCTGACGCAGACCTTGAAAAACAAGGCTTACAGAATATCCTTTTTTATTATGGCACTGATTGCAGTTGTTTCCATGCCCTTAATCCAATTTCTCACAAAAGGAGGAGAAGCAAACAGTGCAGAAACCAGCCCTGTGGCAAAGGTATATGTGCAAAATGAGACTTCCCTTCCGGAGCTTGATTTTTCCCTTCTAAAACAGACAGACACCTTTAAGGATACTGTATTTACCAATTTAACGGAGGATTATGATACTGTCACCCAGAGAATAGAAAAATCGGAAAGAGACTCTGTCATACTGACAATAAAGGAACAGGACAATTCATTTGTTCTTGCTTTTGCAAAAGCATCAAAAGGACCGGTAAAGGATGGTTCTATTGCACTTCTTGGAGAAAAGATGACCGACACCTTTCACTCTCTGCGGCTGACAGCCGGAGGGGTTACCAAGGAGCAGAATGAGCTTATCGGGGCAAAGGTGAATACAAAGACTGTTAAGCTGGATGCCCAGGGAAACCCGGTATTAGAGACGGACAAAGCCATATCCATGAATGAATACTGGTTTATATACGGTATCCTGTTCTTTCTGATGATGGTTAACATCATGGCAAGCTCCCATGTGGCTTCTTCTGTTGTGATGGAAAAGTCAAGCCGTATCGTGGAGTACCTGCTGATATCCGTAAAGCCTCTGGCACTCATGGTTGGTAAGATACTTGCTATGCTATGTGCGGTCTTAATTCAGATTATATCCCTGATGGTACTGGTGTTTGTTTCCAATAAGGTTTCTGCCTCCATGAGCTCTGGCAGCAAGGCCGGAATAATGAACCAGTATATACCGGATAATATTTTTCAAAATCTGAATATAGGAAATATCCTTCTCTGCCTTATTCTGATAGGACTTGGAATGATTTTCTATGCAGTACTGGCCGGAATGGCGGGAGCCACAGTTAGCAAAATGGAGGAGCTGAATGAAGGCATGACCCTGTTGACCATAGCGACTCTGGTAGGAGTTTACATCGGAATAGGAGCGGCTAATGTTTTAATGGGAAGCGGCAGCAATGCTTATGTTATTTTTGCCTTTTTATTCCCCCTTTCCTCCCCCTTCATCCTTCCCGGTGCCATTCTGATTGGCAAGGCGGATTTCCTCATAGCAGCAGGGGCCATTATACTTCAGATCATACTCAATATCCTGATGTTCAGTTTCGTGGCAAGCATCTATGAAACCCTGATACTCCATAATGGAAACCGTATCAGGCTAAAGGATTTATTTAAACTGAACAGGGGAGGTATGAAGGCATGAGGGAAAGATTCAGAGGCTTTCGTGCGGTATACGGCTTTACCTTTAAGCAGTTAGCCGGCACCATGAGCTATAAAATAACAACAGTGCTGATAGCCCTTTTATTGGCAGGCGGCCTGATATTAATTAGTGTATTTGGAGCCAATTCCGATAAGCCGGAGCCGGACGGCGGGAAGAGTAACAGCGGCAATGCGGCAGTAGAAGAAATATCTCCCGTGGATAATGTTCTGGTTATGGATGAAAGCGGCTTAAGTCCTATTAATTTCGCGCAGTTCCTAAAAGGAAACAAGACTTTTGAAGCTGTTAAATTCGAGAATTTTAACGGAACGGATTTAAAGGAAGCCTTAAAGGATGAAAAGGTTACGAAAAAGACCGTTATCCTTCAAATTACGAAAAATGATTCAGATTATGATATAAACGCAATACTACCGGAAGGAAGCATCCTTAGCGAAAAGGATACAGATGCACTTCTAAATACCCTGTCCTCTACCTTCGGATTAATTAAGCTGGATAAAGCGGGCCTTAGTACAGAGCAGCTTAACGAAGCGTTACAGCCTGTAACTTATACCTACTCCGATATTGGAAATGATAACAGTGTTGCTTCCATTATCGTAAAGATAGTTGCTCCCATGGTCTTTAGCTTAATGCTGTACTTTATGCTGATATTCTATGGTCAGGCAGTTAGCAAGTCCGTTTCGGGAGAGAAGACCTCAAAGCTGGTCGAAACATTGCTGGTCTCTGTGCGTCCGGATGCATTGATAGCCGGTAAGGTACTGGCTGTAGCCGTCCAGGGGGTACTGCAGTTTGTAATATGGATTGGTGCCTTATTTGCAGGGCTTTATGGCGGAAATGCCATTGCAAAGATGATCAATCCCGATTATTCCAATCCGGTAATATCCGTTATAAACATGATCAGGGATAATATCGGTCAGTCGGCACTGTCATTGCCGGCAGTAATACTGACAATTGTATTTTTCTTTGTTGGATTCTTATTTTACAGTGTTTTGGCTGCCCTGGCGGGAAGTATGGTATCAAAGCCGGAAGATGCTGCCTCTGCCCAGAGTATCTTACAGCTTCCGGTTGTAATCAGCTGGTTATTATGCTACCTTGTGCCCCTGAGCGGCAATGAAAGCTTTTTACCGGTTGCAAGGTATATTCCTTTTACGGCTCCCTTTTGTGTACCGGTGGATACTCTGACAGGTGTTGTCAACCTGTGGGAGAGCGGCCTGATGCTGGCAGTTATGCTTCTTTTTACGGCTGCATTTATCGGATTGTCGGCAAAGATATTTAAAGGACTTATTTTATACAATGGACAGAAGGTAAGTCTTAAGACCATTCAGGGAATATTAAAGGGAAGGTAATAAGCTCGGATGAAATTCCTTTTACAGCAGGAAGAAGCTCCACGGCCTTTTTATACAGCAGCTTCAAAGATGAAGATCTTTGTTTTGGTGTATTAAAAAATGCCAGGGAGCTTTTTTGCTTATAGACCTGCTTGTAATTAGGAAAAAGCGCATAGGAAAGGCTGGCAGTTGACTGGGAGCAGCATACCGGTTCACAGTTAATTCATAGATGAAATTAGCGGCTTAAACTTTACTTTGCGGGTAATATATAATATAATAAAAGCATAACATCTGAATTATTGGAATATGTGAAAGAAAAGCACTTTCACACTCCCTGTCTGCGGTATGCAATGGGAGCAAGTATGAAAATTTATACTATTTAATCTGACACTACGTTTACAGTAATAAGATAAGTCAATAATAAGATTGTAATGATTCACCCCTGGAAACAGAGCCTGGAGATAGAAAGGAAGGGATTACAATGAAACTGATTTATGTAATAGTACGGAATGTAGACAGCACAAGAGTAACGGAAGGCCTTAATGTGAAAGGATTTTATGTTACAAAGCTTGCATCGACAGGAGGATTCTTAAGAGAAGGCAATACCACTTTGCTCGTTGGTACGGAAGAAGAAAAAGTGGATGAGGTTATAGAATTAGTGAAGAAGGAATGCGGACCAAGACAGCAGATAATATCCAATCCGGTAGGTTCTGCCGAGTTCTATTCCACCCAGGTTATGGTAAATGTAGGCGGTGCTATTATTTTCGTTACAGATGTTGACAGATTTGAAAGAATTTAAGCTGTTTTTGCTAAAATAAGTTGCCTGAACAGAGTTATTTTAGTACAATTATACATTGAAGAAATACTATCTGAAGGAAAGGTACTTAAGATGAGCAAGACAGACAGCAAGGCGGAAGACTACATAGACTATCATGAAATAATAGAATGTATAACCGGTGCTTTGGATGCCAAGGATCAATATACTGCTAACCATTCCTGGAGAGTAAGTGAGCTGGCTAAGAAATTATGTGAAATTATTGGATTAAGCAACAGTGATACCAATGAGCTGCATATTGCGGCACATCTTCATGATATCGGTAAGATTGGAATACCGGATTCTGTGTTGAAAAAAGAAGGGGCATTAACTCCCGATGAGTGGGAATTGATGAAGAAGCACCCGGCAATTGGCTATGAGATATTAAATAAGTCCAACCGGATGAAGCAAATCAGCGGAATTGTCCTTCATCACCATGAGCGCTATGATGGAAGAGGCTATCCCGAAGGGATTAAAGGAAACGATATCCCCCTGGGTTCAAGAATCATTGCCATCTGTGACTCCATTGATGCTATGACAACGGAAAGAAGCTATCGCAGCATATTATCGCCGGAAGAGTGTTACATAGAAATTGAGAAAAACTTAGGGTTTATGTATGATCCCTTTATCGGCAAATATATTCTTGAACACTGGGAAGAGGTAATTAAACCGTTTCTTGATTTGAAAAATTGTATATAGTTTACTCTGACAAGGGGGATTCATCCGGTACCATACCGCATTGAATCCCCCTGTGTTCTACTGCTGTTGAGAATACAATCTGGGTACTGGTGCGGCCGAACTTCTGAATCTGTCCGATGAAGGCATCAAGCTCCATGGTGCTGGGAAAAGCCACCTTAATCAGCATGGCATAATGCCCGGTGACGCAGTTGCATTCAATAACATTGGGGGAGGTTTTAATAAAGGGGTAGAAATCTGCCTTTTGATAGGGCTCAACCTCCAGATTAATAAAGGCCGTTATGTGGTAACCTAATTTCAGCCAGTTGACCTCAGCATGATAGCCTTTGATAATTTCATCCTTTTCCAGCTTGGCAATTCTGGCTGCCACAGCAGGCGAAGATAAGAATACCTGGTCAGCAATTACCTTAAGAGGAGTTCTCGCATTTTTCTGTAAAATTTCTAGTATATGTTCGTCAACGTGATCCATTTAGATACCTGCTTTCATTGATTTTAGGCACATCCTGTATTTTTCTTAATATTATAAAATAATAATCCTGTGATTGCAAGCAGGATTCCTTTCCAAACATAATTTTATTAAGAAAAAACTGCCTGAAGCTATTTTTCAAAAAAAATAATTGAAATAATTCCAGCCAAATAATTAATTTTATTATGCGGACAGGGAAGATTATTTTCTTATATTCAAAGCTTTTATCAGCCTATTTACGGATAAAGGGAAAGGTGTTATTCTCATGTGCAGAAAGAAACCAGGAACTGTGGTTTCTGTTAATGCAGAAGTTGCAAAGAATGAAGGAAGGCAGGTTGCAGGGAATATGAGAATGGAAGCCGATTCAATGGGGAGTATGGCAATACCCGAAGAGGTATATTATGGGATACAGAGTTTGAGGGCAAAGAATAACTTTAATATGACAGGAAAGCCTTTGCATCCTCTTTTTATAACCAATCTGGCGAGGATTAAAAAAGCGGCTGCTTTCACAAATTATGAAGCCGGATTATTAACGAAAGAGCAGGCTTTTAGTATTATGAAGGCCTGTGATGAAATAATTGACGGTGAATTAAGAGATCAGTTTATAGTGGATGCCATTCAGGGAGGGGCCGGGACCTCTGCCAATATGAATGCCAATGAGGTGATTGCCAACCGTGCAATAGAGCTCTTAGGTGGCAGAAAAGGCAATTATTCTATTATTCATCCCAACGACCATGTCAACCTGGCCCAGTCTACCAATGATGTCATACCAAGTGCCGGAAAAATGACAACGGCAGAGCTGCTAAAAGCAGCAGTAGCAGAGCTTAAGCGGCTGTGTCAGGCGCTTAACCAGAAATCCGCGGAATTTAATCCCATCCTCAAAATGGGCAGAACTCAGCTTCAGGACGCAGTTCCCATCCGCCTTGGCCAGAGCTTTGGAGCATATCTGAATGCTGTGAAGCGGGATGCCAGAAGATTGATTCTGGCAGGGGATGAAATGCTCAGCCTGAATCTTGGCGGAACTGCTGTGGGAAGCGGAATGAATGTAAGTCCCTATTACTATTCTGCCATTATTCCAAATCTCAACAAGCTCTTTGGCCTGGATTATAAGCAGGCTGCCGATTTATTTGATGCAACACAGAATCTGGACGGTTTTGTGCAGGTATCCGGCTGCCTGAAGTCCTGCGCGGTGAACCTGACTAAAATCTGCAATGACCTGAGGCTCTTATCCTCCGGTCCCAGAACAGGCCTTGGAGAAATTAACCTTCCGCCTCTCCAGAATGGCTCCTCCATCATGCCGGGAAAAGTGAATCCGGTAATACCGGAGGTAGTGAACCAGGCTGCTTTTCAGATAATCGGCAATGATGCGGCCATAACCTGGGCTGCGGCAGCAGGGCAGCTTGAACTGAATGCCTTTGAGCCGGTGCTTTTCCATGACCTATTTGAATCCCTGGATTTACTGCGGCAGGCGGTGCAGACGCTGACAAACCTCTGCATAACAGGTATAACGGCAAATGAGGAGCGGTGCCGTAAGCTCCTGGAAGAAAGTGCCTGTGTGGCAACAGCCCTTTGTCCTGCCATAGGCTATGAAGAAGCGGCAAGAATTGCAAAAGCAGCATTAAAAGAAGGAGTCTCAGTAAAAGAAGTGGTCCGTAAAGAAAATATTCTCTCCGAAGAAGAAATGGAGAAAATCTTTGACCTGTTTCCCATGACCGTTGCACCAAGACAGGTGTTTTGTATTGAAGAAGTAAGGAAGCTGTGATACAGTAAAGTAGATAGGAATTGCTGCGGAATGAATAGCAATTCAGAAGGCACAGCAATCCCCACAGAAAAAATAACAGGAATGGTGATAAGGATGGTTAACAGGAAACGTATCATAGAAGAATTTCAAGAGCTGGTAGCAATTGATTCCCCTTCTTTTGGAGAGAGGGAAATGGCAGATGTACTGACAAAAAAGCTTACTGCCTTAGGCTTTCAGGTGGAGGAGGATGGAGCAGGCAAGGTATACGGTGGCAATGCCGGTAACCTCTACGCTTATCTTCCCGGAGAATTAGAAGGTCCGCCCCTTCTGTTGTCCGCCCATATGGATACAGTGGAGCCGTCAAGAAATAAAAAAGCCATTGTAAAAGAGGATGGAACGATAACCAGTGACGGCACAACAGTATTAGGAGCAGACGATTTATCAGGAGTAACGGCAATATTAGAAGCAATACGAAGCATAAGGGAAGAAAAGCTTCCCCACAGAAGCATTGAAATTCTATTTGCCATAGCAGAAGAGGTATATATCAGAGGAAGCGAGGTATTTGACTACTCCTTCATAAAAGCCAGGGAAGCCTATGTATTGGACTTAAGCGGAGAAATTGGAACAGCAGCCCTGAAAGCTCCAACCCTGGTATCCTTTGAAGCAGTCTTTACCGGAAAAGCAGCTCATGCCGGCTTTGCTCCGGAAGAAGGCGTCCACGCAATCGGAACTGCTGCAAAAGCGATTACATCCATTCAGATGGGCCGTATAGATAAAGAGACCACCGTAAATGTTGGCCTTATAGAAGGCGGCCTTGCAAAAAATATCGTGCCTGAAACCTGCATCCTGAAAGGCGAAGTAAGAAGCATCCGCCATGAAAAAGCCTTAGAGGAAACAGAAAAGATAAGAGCTGCCTTTGAAAAGTCAGCAACAGAGTCAAAAGCAAAGCTTACCTTTACCACCTCCTACGGCTGCCTTGCCTACGAGACCAGGGAAGAAGCCCCTGTCGTACAACGCTTTGAAAAAGCCTGCCAGGAATTATCCATACCAACCCTCTACGTTGAGACCTTTGGAGGCAGCGATAACAACAACTTTGTCCGAAATGGAATTTCAGGAATCGTAATGGCCTGCGGAATGTCCGATGTCCATTCAACCAAGGAGCATACCCATATCAATGACCTTGAGAAATGTACACAAATTGTAATAAAGCTTCTAACCTCAAAAAATTAATTCCAGTCAGAAGGTCTTGTTCAATAAATGCATAAACGAAAACTAAGATTAAAGAATAACTAATAACACTCGTATCAACTTAATATTACCTATTAAAATACTGGTTAAGGCTTGAACACTTTAACCAGTATTTTATATTAATGCTCACATCCCTTACAGCAAACCCTTATCAAACTATTAACCCTCCAATAAACATCAAAAAAATCAAAGGCAACAGGAAATAACCAGATGATTTGGGGGGCCGTTCCGGAGCTTAGTCTTGAAAGGTTCCTTATGACACTTAAGTGACAGAAACTGCTGCTAGGTAAAACCGTGCCACTGTCTGAGCGCAACTCCCCTTCCCTATTCCTCATCCTCCCAGCGAGTTTGGCACAGTTTTACCTGCCCAGCAGCAGTTCCTGTCACTTTAGTGGAATAAGGGCCCTTGAACAACAAAGCTCCGGAACGGCCCCTCAAATCATCGTCCACTTCCTCAACCCCCATCTTTTCCACATTTTCCCTGCCCATTTACATCTTGACTTTTCCCCATAAAAATGTTACCGTTTCCCTTGACTTGCATAAGACCGATTACATATTTAGTTAGGAGACAGTTATGTACATTACACAAGAGAAACAGGAAAAAAAATCCTTTTATAAACTAGTATTTTCCCTGGTGTTCCCCATGGCACTCCAGAACCTCATAAACGTAGGTGTAACCTCTACAGACGTTATCCTTCTGGGAAAAGTAGGTGAGACTTCACTGTCCGCCGCCTCACTGGCAGGGCAGGTACAATTTATCATGACCCTTATCTTTTTTGGCCTTACTTCCGGAGCTGCCGTATTAACTGCTCAGTACTGGGGGAAGAAAGACACGGCAACCATTGAAAAGATCATGGCAATCACCATGCGTTTTGCATTAGTGGTAGGAATACTGTTTACAGCTGCGGTACTTTTATTTCCAAGCCACATCATGCGGATATTTTCCTCCGAACAGAATGTAATAGACCAGGGAGTACAGTACCTGAAAATCATTGCATTTTCCTATATTTTGACCTCCTTTACCATGATATATCTTAATATCATGCGAAGTGTGGAAAGAGTAATCGTATCCACAGTGGTCTATTTAATATCCTTTATAGTAAATCTGGTGTTAAATGTAACCTTTATCTTTGGACTTTTTGGATTGGAGCCCATGGGAATCAGAGGAGCAGCACTTGGTACCCTGATTGCCAGGGCCTGTGAAGTGATTATAGTTCTATTTTATGCTTTCAAAATCAATAAAACCATTCGTTTTCATCCAAAGGTACTGCTCATCCGGGATAAGCTTCTAAGCAGGGATTTTCTGCATTATTCCATTCCTGTTATGCTGAATGAGCTGTTATGGGGAGCAGGTGTAGCCGCCAATGCTGCGATTATCGGGCATTTGGGTCAGTCTGTGGTTGCTGCCAATTCCGTGACCCAGGTGGTAAGACAGCTTGCTACGGTAATCACCTTTGGTGTATCCAATGCTACGGCCATCATACTTGGCAAGGCAATCGGAGAAGGAAAGGAAGAATTGGCGAAGCTTTATGCAAAAAGGCTTGTCAGAATAACAATCGTTCTGGGATTGTCTGGATGTGTTATTATTTTACTGGTAGGAAATGTTGTGGGCCATTATATGAACTTAAGCGGTGAGGCTCATTCCTATTTGAAATTTATGATGTTTGTAATGTCCTATTTCGTTATTGCCCAGGCGTTTAATACCACCATGATTGTGGGAGTATTCCGGGCAGGAGGGGATACCAGGTTCGGACTTATTCTGGATGCTTCTACCCTCTGGGGAGTAGCAATCCTTTTCGGAGCCCTGGCGGCTTTTGTGTTCAAACTGCCGATTCCCATAGTTTATGTAATTATTATGAGTGATGAGATTATAAAGGTTCCGCTGTCCACATGGAGGTACCGCTCTATGAAATGGGTAAGGAATGTAACAAGGTAGTAATAGAAGTGAAGGTGCAGGTTCTCCTGCACCTTTTTTAGAATAACCAGACAGAAAGCTTTGCCAGCCTCTATTTAGAAACACTGAAAAGTAACGATATTGTTAAGAGAAATCCTTTGATAAATCCATCCAAAGCCTCTCCAGCGAAATCCAATGGCTGTCTGCCGGCCTATATATGTCGGAAAATACCAATAGCTAGTTCCATTTGCCAGCCAGACATAGGTGGTTCTATTAAGACAACCGCGCATACCCGTAGAGCCGTACTGAGAAGCCGGCATTGGCGGGGTGAAAGGAGGCGGTGTAATCAAGGGTACAGGGGGAGGTGTTTGGTAGCCCTGACCATTGGGACGCTGCATGGCTGTAAGTTTTTTCTGACAGTATGGTCTTTGAATACTGCATTTATCCGAAGGGCTGTTTATTGATTGCTCCAACTGCAAGTGTATTCCCCTTTCTGATTTATATTATAATTTATGCCGGAGGAGCTTTTTGGTGTTACTATTCTGGCAGGAAACAGTCATAATTTTATTGGTAAATTAGGAATTCTGTAAAATTAATGACATTTGGCTGTAATAAAGGCCGGGATTTGTAATTTAAGGGCTTTTGGATAGATTTTATAAACATACTCTGAAAATGGCAGAACGTATTAGCACTTATTTGGAGGATTATATTATGCTAAAATCCGATTCTATGCTTTGATTGGTAAATCTACATATTATTTTAAAAATATATTGACATATTTAAGCTTTATTGATAAACTATACACATCAAATTAATATTTGCTGGATTGTTACTGTTAAGCAGGCAAGACCAAATTTTGTGAAGTCGTGTATTTCATAAAATTTGGTCTTTTTTATTGATTTTGATTGAATTAAATTGCGGGGGGATGAAGATGCAGGTAGAGCGGGTCATAAATAATAATGTTGTCAGTGCATTTGACTCTAAGGGGAAAGAAGTCCTGGTAATGGGGAAAGGTGTTGGATTTCAGGGCAAAAAAGGGAAAGAAATTGACAAAAAGCTGATTGAAAAGATTTTTTACCTGGAGACTCAGACAGAAGTTGATAAGTTCAAAGAATTGCTTGCAAATCTTCCTTTGGAACACATTCAGGTATCAAATGAAATTATCACATATGCTGATAAAACTTTAAACCGTAAGCTGAATCCGAACATTTATATTACTTTGACGGATCATATCAATTTTGCCATAGAGAGGTTCAGGCAGGGAATGCTCTTCGATAATCCGCTGCTATGGGATGTGAGGAGATTATACCGCAGAGAATACCTGATTGGAGAATATGCCGTGGCATTGATTGATAAGCAGATTGGCGTACGGCTTCCGGTGGATGAAGCGGCTTCAATTGCCCTTCATATAGTAAATGCGGAGTATAGCAACGTAATGAGTGAAACAATGAGCATCACGAAAATCATTCCGCAGCTGGTTGAGATAGTAAAAACGGAATTTGTTATTCAGTTAGATGAGCAGTCGATTCGGTATGAAAGCTTTGTGGCTTATCTGAAGGGTATGATGCAAAGGATTGTAAACAAGGAGCAATTAGACAGCATCGATCAGGAATTTATCGATATGGTGAAAAAACTGTATCCCGGAGAATTTGCCTGTAGTAGAAAAATAGCGGATTTTCTTACAGGACATTATCCGGATGCTATTTTAGCAGAAGAGCTGGCAATGCTGTCTATTCACATAAGGCGGTTGATTCTGGGAACCAGAAGAGAAGGTTAAAATCACGATTAAAGCAAAATCAAGGCTGGTGGTTAGGAGGAAATATGCTTGGCGGATTAATGAATAAATTGGGTTTAAGTAATAAGGACAAGGACATTATCATTTATTCCCCGGTGAAAGGGGAAGCATGTTCTTTAAAGGAAGTAAATGATCAGGTGTTCAGTGAAAAAATACTGGGCGACGGACTTGCAATAAAGCCTTTGACCGGAAGGGTGGTCGCTCCGGTAGATGGAACCATCGGATTGCTCTTTGAGACAAAGCATGCAATCAGTATTATATCAGAGCAGGGGGCGGAAATTCTAATACATGTGGGCTTGGATACCGTGAATTTAAAAGGCGAATTCTTTAAAGCTTTTATCAGCACAGGGGATAAGGTAAAAGCCGGCGATCTGCTATTGGAATTTGATATGGAGCAGATAAAGGCAGCGGGCTATGATGTCATCACGCCGGTGCTGGTCTGCAATACGGCAGCCTATTCGGAAATCATTCCCGTTACAGGAAAGCAGCTGGAAGAATTAGAAAAGGCCCTGACAGTTAAAAAATAAAATAAGCTGTTTCATACAGGATAATAAAAAGGAGGATTTATTTTTATGATGAAGTTTTTACAAAGACTGGGTAAATCACTGATGCTTCCAGTAGCATGCTTACCGGTAGCGGGTATTCTGCTGGGAATCGGGTATATGATTGACCACAACGGATGGGGTGCCAATAATATTATTGCAACATTCCTGATAAAAGCAGGAGGAGCAATCATTGACCACATTGCATTGCTGTTTGCAATTGGTGTTTCTGTCGGTATGTCCGATGACAACGATGGTACTGCCGCACTTTCCGGCCTCGTTTCCTGGCTGCTGTTTACTACCTTATTATCCAGTGCCGCAGTTGCCATGTATACAGGAGCGGACGCAGACCCTGCATTCGCCAGTATAGAGAATGTTTTTGTGGGTATTCTTGCCGGTCTTATCGGTTCCTACAGCTATAATAAATTCAAGAGCACAAAGCTGCCGGACTATCTTGGATTTTTCAGCGGTAAGAGATGTGTTGCAATTGTAGCTGCCGGTATTACTGTTGTGTCAAGTGTTGTGTTATATTTTGTATGGCCCTTTTTATACGGAGCCCTGGTTGCCTTTGGAAAAGCAATTGTCAGTACAGGAGCAATCGGTGCCGGCCTCTATGGTTTCTTCAACAGGCTGTTAATCCCTACAGGCCTTCACCATGCGTTGAATAATGTATTTTGGTTTAATCTTGCCAATATCAACGACCTTGGTAATTTCTGGAAGGGCACCGGTACCTATGGAGAGACAGGTATGTACATGTCCGGCTATTTCCCGGTTATGATGTTTGGTTTACCTGGCGCAGCATTAGCCATGTATCATACGGCTAAATCCAATAAAAAGAAGGTGGCAGCCTCCTTACTTGGAGCCGCAGCACTTTGTGCTTTCTTAACAGGTGTTACAGAGCCTTTGGAATTTTCTTTTATGTTTTTGGCTCCCGGCTTATATGTAATACATGCAGTATTGACAGGTATCTCCTGTTTTGTCGTAGCATTGCTGCCTGCAAGAGCAGGTTTTAACTTCAGCGCCGGCTTATTTGACTACATATTAAGCTTCAATGCTCCTATGGCAGAAAATCCTTTATTACTGCTTCCTGTTGGCCTTGCATTCTTTGTAATTTACTATGTGGTATTCCGTTTCGTAATTACGAAATTTAATTTAAAGACTCCCGGCAGGGAAGAGGATGACACAGAAGCAGAAATGAAGGTTACCTTAGCAAATAACAATTTCACGGAAATCGCGGCAGTTATCCTGGAAGGACTAGGCGGAAGGCAGAATATCTCCACCATTGACAACTGCATCACAAGACTTCGTGTTGAAATTAAAGATTATACGGCAGTCAATGAAAAGATGATTAAATCTGCCGGTATCGCAGGTGTTATCCGTCCCAGCAAGACCAGCGTTCAGGTTATCATAGGAACCCAGGTTCAGTTCGTTGCGGATGAAATTAAAAAGATGATTTAGCTTCACTGTAAGTAATTGAGGGGAAATGAAATAGAAGGTTCAGATTAAAGGTGCTGTGGTACTGTATTGGGGGGGTACTACGGCACCTTTGTATATTGTTATGATGATTCGAAAGTTTATTGATAAATTTTGTTTACTAATTCACAAGGCGGTAGTATAATAAATGCAGATACAAAAAGATAAGTATGTACTGATTAAAAGGGTCCGCCCCGATTGAAAAGGCAGAAGCATCATAATAATCTCCACGAATAGCACTGCTGGCAGTTTTGCCGGAAGGTGCCGGAGGCAGCAGCATATTATGAATCCTTATGCCGGGGAATAACCCTATGGGCACATTGCCCCGGCATAGGGATTTTTTTGATGATAACAGGAGGATGCCATGAAGGAATTAATAGACATCTTAAAACGGGACAGAAAACTTTTACCGGAAGAGTTTGCAGCTCTTATTAATGGAATGAGCGAAGAGGATGCCTTGTATTTAAAGGAACAGGCTTTTCAGGTAAAGGAGCAGTTCTTTGGAAATAAGGTATTTACCAGAGGGCTGATTGAATTTACGAATTATTGTAAGAATGACTGCTATTACTGCGGCATCAGAAAGAGTAATGTAAATGCGGTAAGGTACCGGCTGACTCTGGAGGATATTCTGTCCTGCTGCGAGGAGGGCTATGGGCTTGGCTTTCGTACCTTCGTTCTTCAGGGCGGAGAGGATTTAAGGTACAGCGATGAGGATATTGAGCAGATATGCCGCAGCATAAAAAATAAATATCCCGATTGCGCCATTACACTTTCAATCGGAGAGAAAAGCTATGAGTCCTATAAACGGTATAAGGAAGCAGGAGCTGACAGATACCTGCTGCGCCATGAGACAGCCGATGAAGAGCATTACAGGCTTTTGCATCCGGAAAGCTTAAGCTTAAAGGAAAGAAAGCAGTGCCTTTGGAATTTAAAGGAGCTGGGATATCAGGTAGGAACAGGCTTTATGGTGGGCTCCCCTTTTCAAACGGCGGAATGTATTGCAAAGGATTTGGCTTTCATAAAGGAACTGGAACCTGCCATGGTTGGGATAGGGCCCTTTCTTCCCCATCATGACACGCCCTTTAAGGAGTACCCCAAAGGTTCCTATGAACTGACCTTAAGAATGATCGCCATACTAAGGCTTATGATACCAAATGGCTTACTACCGGCTACGACAGCTCTTGGAACCATTCATCCAATGGGCAGGGAAGCGGGAATTTCCTGGGGAGCCAATGTAGTAATGCCAAATTTATCACCGGTCAGGGTGAGAAAGAAATATGAGCTGTATGATAACAAAATCTGTACGGGAGACGAAGCTGCAGAATGCAGGTCCTGCCTGCAAAGAAGGATGTTAACCGTAGGACATGAGATAGTAACCGCCAGAGGCGATTTTATCCCCTATACATTTGAAGCAGAAGGGAAGGAAAATTTATGTACGATGTAAAATCCAAAAAAGCGGAAGAGTTTATTGATGATGAAGAGATTAAGGATTCTCTCTCCTACGCCATGGAAAACAAAAGCAACAAAGAATTAATTGACAGCATTCTTGAGAAGGCAAAGGAAATGAAGGGCATCAGCCACAGGGAGGCGGCTGTTCTTCTGGAATGTGACCTGAAGGAAGAAAATGAGAGAATGTATCAATTGGCAAAGGAAATCAAGAACAGATTTTATGGCAACCGCATCGTAATGTTTGCTCCCCTTTATCTGTCCAACTATTGTGTAAATGGCTGTGTATACTGTCCCTATCATCATCAGAACAAGCATATTGCAAGAAAGAAGCTTACCCAGGAAGAGATAAAGAAGGAAGTAATTGCCCTTCAGGATATGGGGCATAAGCGTCTTGCCCTGGAGGCAGGGGAGGACCCGGTCAACAATCCCATAGAATATATACTGGAATGTATAAACACTATCTATTCCATCAAACATAAGAACGGCGCAATCCGCAGGGTAAATGTCAATATTGCCGCCACTACCCATGAAAATTACCGGAAGCTAAAGGAAGCCGGCATCGGAACCTATATTCTTTTCCAGGAGACTTATAATAAGGAAAGCTATGAAACGCTCCATCCTGCCGGACCGAAGCATAACTATGCTTATCACACGGAGGCTATGGACAGGGCCATGGAGGCCGGTATCGACGATGTAGGACTTGGAGTGCTCTTTGGCCTGAATCTTTACCGTTATGATTTTGTCGGAATCTTAATGCATGCCGAGCACTTGGAGGCATCCATTGGAGTAGGGCCTCATACCATCAGTGTGCCGAGAATCCGACAGGCTGAGGATATTAATCCGGAGGATTTCAGTGATGCCATATCCGATGAGATTTTCGAAAAGATTGTCGCGGTACTTCGTATTGCAGTTCCCTATACCGGAATGATCGTATCCACCAGGGAATCCAAAAAGACAAGGGAAAAGGTGCTTCAGCTTGGCATCAGCCAGATAAGCGGTGGCTCCAGAACCAGCGTCGGCGGATATGCAGAGGAAGAGGATGAAGACGATAATTCCAAGCAATTTGACGTGGAGGATAAGAGGACCCTTGACCAGGTAGTTAACTGGCTGCTGGAGATGGGCTTTATTCCGAGCTTTTGCACCGCCTGTTACAGGGAAGGCAGAACCGGAGACCGATTTATGAAGCTCGTAAAATCCGGCCAGATAGCCAACTGCTGCCAGCCTAATGCCTTAATGACATTAAAAGAGTATCTGGAGGATTACGCTTCTGAAGGTACAAGGGCAAAGGGAGAGGCTCTCATTGAAAAAGAAATTGAAAAGGTAACCAATGAAAAGGTTAAAACCATTGCAAAGGATTACTTAGTACAGGTGCATGAAGGTAAGAGGGATTTCAGGTTCTAAGAAACGGAATCCTTTGCAAAAAGATATGTTCCCGTTGCGGTAAATAGTTTAATTATAAGACTGTTTACCACAAGGGGAACATTTTTATTTAAAGAGTTATTATATATAGCAAATACTTAATCACATTTGAAAATATAAACGTGAATAACTTTAGTTTCTTAGTTGACTTATAGGAAATAGTGGTGATAGAGAAAAGCTGGAAGTTAAATCAGTTACATCAGATTAGGTAAGGAAATATAAGAATGTTTGTTTATACAGTAGAAATAAGTATAAAAACAGAAATAATATAAGATAAAAGTAGATTAGGCAAAAAACATGTAGAATAGACAAAATATATGGACAAAGTATGTTAATTGGCTTATGGTATAAATATGAATTGTAATATTTTGGATGGGAGGGGATTCCGTTGTTCAAATTATATAAATAGTAACTATTAAAATTTCCGAATATACTAAGGGGGTATAAATATGAAAATTACATTTAACAAAATAATAATATCAAGTGTTTTAATCATGTCAATAATTTTAAGTCCTATGAGTATTAGTGTTAAGGCTTCAACAAGTTTTAATGAAGTTTATGATCAAAATATAGTAGATTCTATTTTGGTGGACCATGCTCAAGAGTTTGCTGATAGAATGGAAGGGTATTTACAAGTTGATTCCATTGATTCTTTGATAGATAATCATACTGTATTTTTTACATATGACAGTTTAGGCAACAGAATAAAAAAGATAGATGGGGATAATATTACATGTTATACTTATAACAATAATAATTTGATTAGTGAAAGTAATGGCGGTGGGATTGTTGAATATATTGTTGATGAGCAAAACCAAACTATTGGATTTATCTATAATGGTAACCGCTATAACTATGTTTTTGATGAAAATACTAATAACGTAATTGAGATTAAGAATGAAGAAAATAAGGTAGTTGTTAAATATGATTATGACGAAAATAATAATGTTATTATATTGGGAGAAAATGTGCAAGGTAATTGGACAAATATGTCGGATGATGTTACATTTATCGGTAATGTAAATCCATATAGATTTGCAGGCTTTTACTTTGATAAAGAAACCGGTTATTATTATTATGGAGGGCGTTATTATAATCCTTTATCTAGAGAATACTATATTAATAAAGCTGGAATTAAAACACACGAAGGGATGAATACTAATTCACTGTATTCATCTGTAGATCAAATGGCAGCCTTACTTTTAGCTGATTCAAGTTTTGGTAATGCCATAACAACATATAACGAATCATGGTATGAAAGTAATGATTCTGTTGAAATTTCTGCACGTTTAATTTATGCAGAAAATAATGTGAATTTAACAGATCAGCCAGGAATTGCGTGGGTGCTAATAAACCGATATAATGCTAATTCATCGACATTTGGAGGACAGTCAATATATAATATTGCTACAAAAAAATATCAATTTTCCTCAATTCACCCTGGAACTGATGGAGCTAATCAAACAAAGCATGCGAGAGTACCTGAAACTAGTAGCTCAGCATGGTCAAAGTCTGTTTGGTTGTCATGTGCAATTAGCGCAACTAAAGATAGACCAACATTTGCAACATTAGTACCTAAACCTACAGGCATTGATAAACAATGCTATTTTGTAGGGGTTGCATTAGCTTCTGTAACAATGAGTACCTCAGGTGGTAGTTTGGTATATAATGGATCTACTATAAAAAATGTTTGTTTGATAGGAATAAGTAGTAATATGACAACTATGACTTATATAAATAAATACAAAAATCAGTATTATAATGTATTTTTCAGTTATAGTACCGACAATTACTTTTAATGAATAAAAGGAGCGATAACTTGAAAAAATTAATATTAATTCTAATTTTGGCCAGCATAAGCTTAATCGGATGTTCTAAAAATGGTCAATCAGCCGGTTTAGCTCCGAATGAGAAAGAGGATGTTAGTACTGATGATATTAAGTTTGCCGATAAGTTCCCCGATGTAACCGTTGCTATAATAAAAAATGAAGTTAACCAGTATATGATTACAAAATATAAAATGCTAAACTTTAGTGCATATAAGGAGGATGAGGTTACATTTGCCAATTCAACAATACCTTATGAAATATTTTATATTGGCAATTGTATTAAACATTCTTCGGATGAGTATATATTAGTTAAATTGAATTTAGATAAGGATATATATCCTGAATATTATTATGATATTAATACTCTCAATCAAACATTTATAATTAGCAAAGACGGAGAGATAGGACCGAACATTCCTAATGATGCTACTAATGAAAATTTGTTTGAAAATATTGTTAATAAAGCAGAGGATTTTGAACAAATAGCAAGTGGAGAATTTACGATAGGCGAGCCATACAATCCTGAATTTAAAGAATTTGATAAAAAAGAAAAAATATTAGATGAAATTAAACAAGTAATCAGAAATAGATATTTTTCTGTTAATAAAGACCCGGTGAATCAGCCTATTTTTTATGATACAGCAAAGGCTACTGAAGTTTATGTACTTAATTTTGATGAAGGTTGCGTAAAATATAACCAATATACTATACTGATATACACAGATGATGGAAATGTATATCAAGGTGTCTTATCTTATAGTTTTCTGGATCAAAAGTATATTTGTCAAGAGAATGCAACAAGTGATATAAGATATTATAGCGTTGATGAGCTAAAAAATGCAACGGGTGGAAGATTAAAGCAAGTATCAAATTATTTTGACAGAATCAAGCAGAACGCAGTCTGCGTTATAACAGAATAAACTGGTAAGAAGAGGAGCTTCTGCAAATTGGCGGGTAATCGGCTATGATGTGGGGCTCCTTTTTTGCATCTTAAAAGTAAATGGTAAATAACTCGTCGACTTTCGGTCTCCGCGCAAAATTGAGATAATGATGTAAAGTTGAAAAAGTTTCTTACTAACTTTTCACACAGAACTCAAGGAGAAATTCGACATGGACACACGACTTGTAACTAACCAGATCCGACTCAGTGAGTGGACCAGGATCATTAAAGACCGTTGTCAAAGCGGTCTGAAGGTCGATGAATACTGTAAACAGCACCAGATATCACGCCATGCCTATTACTACTGGCTTAGAAAAGTGAAAGAAGCTGCGCTGATACATAATAGCTTTGTTGAACTGCCGGCACTTCAGGAAAAAACTGTTCCTGCAACAACGGGTGAAAATTATTTTACTTATCAAATGACCGTCACTATTGGAAATACTGTATTGGGAGTTAGCGAATCAACTCCAATGGAACTTCTCTCCAGAGTACTGGAGGTGGTTCGTAATGCTTAATGATGCTGCCGGTTTTAAGCACATTTATATCTGCACCGGATATGTGGATCTTCGCCGCGGGGTGGATGGACTGGCAGCTATCATCAGTGGCTCTTTTGGGCTTGATCCAACTGAGCCCGGAAGTATCTATCTGTTTTGTGGAAGAAAAACAGACCGGATGAAAGCACTTTTGTATGAGGGCGATGGCTGGCTGCTTTTATATAAGAGGCTGACCAGTGGTCATCTTCAATGGCCACGCAACCAACAGGAAGCACAATCAATTACTGGGCAGCAATTCCGATGGCTGATGGAGGGGCTTTCCATCGAGCAGAAAAAGATCATATCCAAGGTAAGACCAGAACTCTATTGACTCTTGATTTTATAAGCACCTTGACAGCTGAATCCGTTATCCCAAAGCTAAAAAGCAGCAAAAATATGCTGAATTCCAGAGCTTTTCATGGTATAATAATCCTATGGAAAAGACTATTATTACTAAGGATGAACTGAATAATCTTTCTAAAGATATGCTTGTCATGCTGTACTTGCAGCTGCATGAAAGCTTCCAGCTTATTTCGGAGCAGAATACCACCATTCAAAAGCAGAATGAGCAGATGCTTCATCAAGTTGAAAATCTGAAGGAACAAATCTCCATTCTTACACAGAATCGGTTTGGCAGGAAATCTGAGAAGATTCTGCCGACAGAAGGCCAATTATCTTTTGACCTTGAAAACCTGTGTATCCTCAACGAGGCTGAGTCGCTGATTGAAAATGGAATTCCCGAAGAACCGGAGATGGAAACAGTCCTTGTTCGTAAGCGCAAGCCTCGTTCCAAGGGAAAGCGTGATGTCAATCTGAAGGATATCGAGACCATCGTTGTACCGCATGAACGTACTGCAAAAGAGCTCTCAGAACACTTTCCAAGGGGATGGCATTATCTGCCTGATGAAATATACAAGGAGCTCAAGTATGTACCAGCTCACTTCGAAGTACTGGAGCATCACATCAAGGTATATGCCGGAAATCATGATACAGGGGGGATTCTCCGCGCAGAAGTTCCTCCGCGTCTCTTAAGTCACAGCATCCTTACCCCGGAACTGGCAGGAGCTATCTTTAATGCCAAATATGTCAATGCAGTACCACTAAACAGGCTCTCTGAAGAGTTTTTAAGAAATGATGTCAACATTCCAAGACAAGACATGGTGGGATGGATGATCCGTATTTACCAATACTATCTTGGTCCGGTACATGGCATGATGAAGACAGAGATTATGAAAAGCCATCATATACATTGTGACGAGACGCCATTCATAATGCCGGAAAAAAGCAAGCAGTACATGTGGGTCTACCATTCACCTGGCAGTTTGGGAAAACCACCAGTCTTCCTCTACGAGTATCCAGGAACGAGAGGGACTGCCGCTCCAAGAGAATTCCTAAAAGGATACAAAGGGACTCTTGTGACAGATGGTTATCAGGTATACCACACCCTGGCGAAGGAACGGTCTGATGACCTGAAGGTTGCCGGCTGCTGGTCCCATGTCAGAAGACGGTTCGCTGAGATTGTAAAAGCCACTGGAAAAAATGGTCCTTCCACACCTGGTCAGAAAGCAGCAGTTGAAGCAGTCAAAAGAATCGCGGCTATCTATCATGTTGATCATATGTATGAAAAATCATCCGCTGAGGAAAGACTGGATAATAGAGAAAACTCAGTCAGACCTCTGGTAGATGCCTATTTTGCGTGGATAAAAGAGCATGCCAGGAAAGAGGGACTGGATAAAAGCTCAAAACTGGCAGGTGCTCTTGAGTATTCCATCCATCAGGAACAGTTTTTAAGAGTATTCCTGGAGAATCCGGAAATACCTCTTGATAACAATGATGCAGAAAGAAGTATCCGGTCATTCTGTGTTGGTAAGCACAGCTGGCATATCATTGATTCTAAGAATGGTGCAGAGGCTAGCGCCGCCTTATACAGTATTGCTGAAACAGCAAAAGCGAATGGCCTCAAGCCGTATGAGTACTTCTCTTATCTGCTGGAACAGTTAATGCACTATCCAAGAAATAATGTTCCGGAAGATAAACTGGCAGAACTAATGCCGTGGTCAGAGGAATTGCCTGATCATTGTCGAAAACTAAAAATACGGTAAATATACCGCCGCCCCAACCGGGCGGCGAATTTATTGGCCTGGACTGATTATTTACCATTTACTCTTAAAACAAGAATTTATCTAAATAACGGCATACTAGTATATCATAAATTAAATAAGTACCATATATAATAATGTTTTGATATGTGTTATAATATATTCATCAAATATAAAGGATTGGTGAATATGAAGCAGACCTTTTTACCTTTGTCAGATGAAGACAAAACATATCTTAAATCATTATCAAAAACAAGAACTATTCAAGCTCAGGTTGTCGACCGTGCAAGAATTTTATTATATAAAGCTGATGGTATTTCTTTTGATGTAATAGCCACCAGACTAAACATAAGTAAACGTACTGTGCGTCTCTGTATCTCAAAATACTATGACGGTGGAATTGATGCAGCACTATTTGATGCTGCTCGTTCTGGAA
>NZ_FRAC01000049.1 GCF_900142215.1 Anaerocolumna jejuensis DSM 15929
ACAACCTTCCAGCGAGTTTGGTATAATTTCACCTGCCAGGAACAGCTGCCGGCATTTTAGTGGAATTTGGAACCCCGAACGAGAAAATCACAAAAGGTAAGCCAAAATCATCGTCCGTTCCCAATCCCCCCTTACAATAGAAAGAATAATTTTTTTCAATAATACCGGCATAATAACACGACGTTCCATTACATCACTACCAATATTATCTAATAGAGAATAAAAGAATAAAAAATAATCCATGCTATTGTATTATTTATTAAGTTGTGATAAAATGACCCAAAATAAAAGAAGGAAGTAACTGTAATGTATAACACTATCAGCAGCAGCTTAAGACGCAGATACAGACGTAAGTTCCTGTAGCCAGGCAAAGGATACCGCATGGTTACAAGGTGTACGTCTTGTTTCTATGCGGTTGCTGATTTTAGTGCTATGTTGTTGCAGTACAGAAGAACCGTAATAGAAGGTATAGGATACCTGACTTTGCGGTTCTTTTTTTATTTATTTGCCTGAAGGTGAAAAGTAAAGGTTCAGGAAAGTTGCAGGAAATTGAAAGTGGAGCAGGCTGTCTTTCCAGCGGGCTGGCAGCAGGAACAGGAGGAAATATGAAAGAAATAATAGGTGAGCTGTTAGAAAAAGAAATCAATAAATTATACGGGGTTTCCCTGGAAGGAGTCCGGAAAATCATTGAAATACCAGCTGATGGGAAAATGGGGGATTTCTCACTGCCGTGTTTTCAGCTGGCAAAGCAGTTAAAGAAAAATCCCAAATTAATAGCAGAAGAATTAAAAGAGCGCCTGAGCGAAGACATAGGAAGTGAAGGCAAGGAATGTGAAAGCAAGGAAAACAAAGGTAAAGAATGTGAGGGTAAAGAAAGCGAAAGTAAACAAAGCAAAGGCAAGGATAACGAAGGCAAGGATAATGAAGACAAGGAAAGCAAGAGAAAAGAAAACGAAAGCAAAGACAGAGATAGTATTGATAAAGAAAGCAAGGGACAGGAAAACAAAGACAAAGAGACAGAGTACATTAGTAAAGTAGAGGCTGTAAACGGATACTTAAATATATTTATGAACAGAGAAATATTCATCGGTAAAATCCTCCGGGAAGCCTCTGGAAAAGAATACGGTTCCGCTGACACTGGCAAGGGAAAGACCATATGCATGGACTATTCCTCTCCCAATATTGCAAAGAATTTTCATGTCGGGCATTTAAGAACGACAATCATTGGGAACAGCCTGTATAAGCTTTATTCCAAGCTGGGCTACTCCGTTGTGCGGATTAATCACCTTGGGGACTGGGGAACCCAGTTCGGCAAGCAGATTGTGGCATATAAGAACTGGAGCAGCAAGGAGCAGGTGGAAGAGGGAGGAATAGCGGAGCTTCTGCGTGTCTATATCATATTTGACAGAGAGGCGGAAAAGAATCCTGCCTTACAGGAGGAAGCAAGGGCCTGGTTTGCAAAGATGGAGCAGGGGGACGAAGAAGCCCTTATTCTTTGGAAATGGTTCAAAGAAATCAGCTTAAAAGAATTTGAACGGGTATACAAGCTTTTGAATATAGAATTTGACTCCTATTGCGGAGAGAGCTTTTATATGGATAAAGTTCCGGCTCTGGTAGAGGAATTAAAGGAAAAGCGGTTACTGGAGGAAAGTGATGGGGCCGGTATAATCAAGCTGGATGACTATCATATGCCGCCCTGCCTTATTACAAAAAAGGATGGCAGCTCCATCTACCATTCAAGGGATATTGCGGCGGCACTTTACCGGAAGGAAACCTATGATTTTTCCCAGTGCCTCTATATTACCGGAGCAGAACAAAAACTGCACTTTGCACAGATATTTAAGGCACTTGAAGTAATGGGCTATGAATGGGCGGAGTATATGCACCATATACCCTACGGTCTGGTCAGTATGGGAGGGGAGAAGCTATCCACCAGGAAGGGTAATGTAATCTATGCGGAGGATATCTTAAAGGAGGCAGTTTCTCTGGCACTTACAGCCATTGAAGAAAAAAATCCCAATATAACAGAAAAGGAAGAAACTGCGAAAAAGATTGGCATTGGCGCCGTTATATACCATGACCTGGCCAACCAGCTGATCAAGGACGTGAGCTTTCGCTGGGAAGAGGTGCTGAATTTTGATGGGATGTCAGCCCCTTATATTCAGTATACCTATGCAAGGGCAGGCAGTATTCTAAGGAAAATTGGGAGGGAAATAGAAGAGCAGAAGGTAAACACGGAATACTTAAAGGATGATACCAGCTATGAACTGGTAAAGCTGGTGGGCCAGTATCCGGAGGTGGTACGGGAAGCAGCGGAAAAATATGAGCCGTCCATTCTGGCAAGGTATGCATATAGCCTGGCAGTCCAGTTTAACAAGTTCTACCAGGAATGCAGGATACTGACGGCAGAAGCCGGATATCAGGAGGCCAGAGCTTTCTTATGTAAGGTTGTACAAAAGACCATAAAGGACGCCATGTCCTTGTTAGGAATAGAATGCCCGGAGGAAATGTAAGATGGAGATACGTTTGATGACAATAAAGGATTATGACAAGGTGTATGATTTATGGATGAATACCCCGGGAATGGGATTAAATAATCTGGATGATTCCCGGGAAGGAATTGAAAAGTACTTAAGGAGAAACCCTGCCACATGCTTTGTTGCAGAAGGGGAAGGAAGGATTACAGGCATTATACTAAGCGGTCACGACGGGAGAAGGGGATTCATCCATCATACCGCGGTATTAGCCGGTGAAAGAGGACAGGGCATTGGAAAGGCATTGGTTTCCCATGCTTTAGAAGCATTGGAGCAGGAAGGCATTCATAAAGTCTCCCTGGTGGTCTTTCAGGAAAATAAGCTGGGAAATGCATTTTGGGAAAGCCAGGGCTTTGCAGTAAGGGATGATCTGTACTTCCGAAATAAAAGTATTACGGAACTGATAAGAATAGACACCTGACAGCAGCAGTTGCCTGTGAAGCTGCTTTGAAGTAAAATAAACTTTATGAGCTGAAACAAATTCATAACAAGTATATTGTTTCCTAAAATAAAAATCAACCGTTTGAAATTAATCAACCGGTTGATTTTTTATGTTTCTTTTTATTCCCTGCCGGCGGCATTAGGAAATGATTTTACGTTCTAATAAAGAACGGTTTTGGCATAAACGCTAAGTTGGGCATGAGGTAAAAACCCTCCGTTTTATCAGGTGGAATTGCGTAAAATCAGGCTTGTGGGCAGAATAACTTTCCTTGGCAGAAGCTGATAGCCGTTTAGTCTTGCTAAGAGCAGGTCAACGGCAACCATGCCGATTTCCTTTGTCGGTATTTCTATAGTAGTAAGAGGCGGATTGGAATACTTGGATATTTCAATATTGGACAACCCGATAACGGCTACTTTGTCCGGTACTGCTATTCCCATATTATACAGGCTGCTTAGGGCGGCCATGGCCATTAGATCACTGGCTACAAAGAAAGCGGTGGGATAATCCTCTTTCTGATAGAGCTGGCGGACCTTCTCTATACAGAGGCTCTCATCCCAGGCGCAATCAATAATCCAGTCAGGATTTAACGGCAGGCCGGCAGCATGCAGGGAAGCGTAATAGCCCCGATACCTCTGGCTGGATTTAATATTGCCGCTCATGCCGCTGCCGCCGATAAAGCCTATCTTTTTATACCCTCTGTCAATCAGGTGTTGCACTGCCACACTGGCTACCCTGTAATGGTCATAGCCCACGTTATCGATATCCTCCCACCAGGTATCGATTCCGACAATGTTTGGAACCTGGTTTCGTATGAACTGGTAGGTTTCACTGTTGAGTGATTCCATGAGAATCAGACCGGAGACGGGGTTGCTGAAGGTGCTGAATAAAGCTTTTTTATCCTCCAGCTCAGCACCGGTCTTAATAAAGGTAAGTTCGTATCCGTTGTTTTGAAGCTGTTCCTCTACGCCGGACAGGATGGACATAAAATAAGGGTCGTTATATTTGTTTTTGGTTACGCTAAGGATACAGCCTATTTTTACAAGTGAATTCCCTGAACGGGCTTTATTGTCACCTGAGGGGGTTTTTGCGGGGGATTTCACTGTATAATTCAAATCGGTAACAGCTTTCCACACCCGGGACCGGGTTTCATCGGTCATTTTATATTGGGTATCGTTATTTAATACCCGTGATACAGTAGCGATTGACACCTTTGCCAGATTGGCTACGTCTCTGATTGTGCTCAAATTGGTTACCCCCTTAACCACAGTTTGTGGTATTCGTGTTTAGCATGTTTACGTAAAAATACGTATATTACATATAGTTAAATTATAATGATATTCCAATGACTTTGTCAATACTTAATTTTCCTGCCGCCAATAAGCAGATTATGGGGAAAGTACTCTAATTAGAGGACTTTTTATTGAAAGCATACGGTCATATTTCTGCACGAACTTACGAAACGAAAGATTTGGGCAGAATAATCCTTTTTATGATAAGTAAAGTTAATTGTAAAAATTTTTTTATAATAATTTTAAAAACGGTATTTACACAAAGCAGGGCAAATGTTATAATCCATCTATAAGGTTTAGTAAACAAACGTAACAAAAAGTAACAAAAAACAAAGTAAAAATAGAAAGAACCTGACTAGTTTTAACAGTAATATCCCTGCAGTGCAGAAAAACAGAAGGGGAGTGATGGGATGAAAACCGTCCATTGCCATAAGTGTACAAAGGAATTAAGCAATAACGAGATTGCTCTTAACCTTAAACTGTTGGGAAAGCATATCGGGACGTTACACTGTTACCAATGTCTATCGGAGTACCTCCGTTGTGATACTGTCCGGCTGCAGGAGCTGGCAGAGCAGTATAAAAGCAGCGGCTGCCTCTTATTTCAAACAAATTATACAGCCTAAGGAGATAAGCCTATGAGTGATACCTATGTAATATATCCTAAAATAAGTGATGCACTCCTTGAAAATCCGGGGATTGGTTTTATTGCAGCTCCCGGTTTGATGGAACCGGAAGGGCAGATATGTGATAACCGGAGCAATCCGGTGGAAAAATACAGGTTTACCGATAACAGCAGGACCTGGAATCATCCAGACAGCAGGATTACCTACTGCGGAGTTCGATGGAGGGATCTGGAGGCAGAAAAGGGCAGATACCGGTGGGATATCCTTGAGAAGAAGCTGGAAGAGTCAAAAGCATTAGGCTGTACGGCAATTGTACGCTGCTCTCCCTATGCATTGGCAGAAGAGGATGACATCCCGGATTGGTTTCGAAGGGAATGCCCCGAAGAACCGGATTTCCCCTTTTGGAGAGTTGACCCGCTGCATTCCTCCTATGTCAAATACTGGTCCCGGTTCATCGCAGAATTTGCAGGACATTTTGACGGACATCCGGTAATAAGCTCAGTGGATATGGCACTGGTAGGAGCCTGGGGCGAAGGCGGAGGCACCGAGTTCCTTGAGGAAGAGAGCATCCGGCAGATTATTGCTGCTTATATTGATAATTTTAAAATCACACCATTGCAGGCCCTTCTGCATGATCCCAAGTCGGTAAAGATTATAAGGGAGAGAAGAGAAAATATAGGCTTTCGGGTGGACTGTCTGGGGGATATGGGAGGCTTCCATCAGGAGGAATGGTCCCATATGCTGGATTTTTACCCGGAAAATATCTGCAACTTTGGAATGGAGGAAGCCTGGAAAAAGGCACCGGTGGTATTTGAAGCCTGCTGGCACATGAATGACTGGTATCTTCAGGGCTGGGACATTGACTATATTATAGAAGAATCCTTAAAGTGGCATATTTCCTCCTTTAACAGCAAGGGCACTACCGTTCCCGAGGCCTGGAAGGAGAATGTTAAAAGGTGGCTCAATAAAATGGGATACCGCTTTGAAATAAGAAAGCTTACGTACAATCCGGTGGTAAAAAAAGGAGAAGTCCTCCAAATCAGAGGATTGTGGGCCAATACCGGCGTCGCTCCCATTTATCACAGGTATCCCCTGGTAGTCCGTCTGAAGAATGAGAAGGAAATCCTCCGTCTTACCAGCAAAACGGATATCAGAAACTGGCTGCCGGACATGGATATCCTTTGGGAAGAAGAGTTCGGCCTGGAAGGAAAAGCTGGTGAGTACTCTCTGGAAATTGGAATTGAGACCGGGATACCGGAGCTTGGAAATATAAAGCTGGCAATTGAAGGCTTAAAAGACGGTTACTATTGTTTGGGAAAAATAATCGTAGAATAGAGGTAAGAGCATGGGACATTTATCGTATGGCTTTAAAGAATGTGTGGATTATTGCGGCTTTGACAATCTGCCCGAGGGGCTGGAGCAATTCTATGCCGGCTATCCCGGAGAAGAGAGCAGCTTTTTTATAGAAAGGAGCTTTTTTAAGGAAGTGTTTGAGAAGTTTAACCTTCCGGAGGAGAAGCAAGAGCTGTTGACAAAGGCAGCTAAAGCAGTGGAAGGAGACCCGAAGCTGTTTCATTTCTCCAAATTCCTGGTATGGGATATGTGCTCGGCCAGAAACCGCTGCGATGTGGATAACTATAAAAATATGACCCCGGTGTGTATGGCAGAATACGGAGAGCTTTATTCCTTCCTCCTTCTGCTGGCCTGTGTGGTTCCATCCAGAAGGCTTTTAAAGGAACGGGGAGTTCCGGAGCATTATTATCAGGATATTCCCTTTCAGCCTATAAAGTCCCAATTGGAGAAACTGGTTCGGGAGGATGTAAATGTAAGTGATTTTCCCTGGGATATGAATTTTTATACCTGCTCCATCTTTCTTATGGACCGGTTCCTGTTCATTCCCTGCCGCTTTGGCGATACCTTTACCATGTACCGGAATAAGGTATCCGGGAAGGTAACAGCCTTAAAGCATAGCGGAGAGGAATTCCGCAGGGACGGACAGTTAAATGGAATAAACGGAGTTTATGATAAGGCAGGAGCCTTTACTTCCCTCTGGCTGGAGACGGAGGAGGAGATTACCGCCAATCCCATCAATCCCATGGGCTTTGTGGAGCGGGATACCGTAACACTGTTAAAGAAGGAATGGACGGAAGCCTTAAAGCAGGGGGATATGCTTCTGGCACTCCATGTGCCTTCCGGGCCGGGATATAACCCCGAGAGGCTTAAGAATTCCATGGTGCTGGCCCTGGAATTTTATAAGACTTATTTTCCGGAGCTGCCGGTCAGGGGCTTTTGGAGTGAAAGCTGGCTGTATGATTCAAGATTGTCGCTGGTGCTTGATAATGACACCAGCAATATTATAAAGGTTCAGCGCCAATTCTACCTATATCCGATTCCTGAAGGAGATGCCATGCTTCGGTATGAGGTCTTTGGTGACTGGAAAGCCGATGAAAAGAAAGCGGAGCTTAAGACCTCCCTGCAAAAGGCGGCAGCTGCCTATATGGCAACGGGAGCACGCTTTAATAATCTGAGCATGGTGGTTTTAAAGGAAGAAGCGGATAAAGCGGACCAAATGCCCTATATTACACAGGAAGACATTGCACGCTTCAGACAGATTGTTGACAGTCATTTAAAATAAGGAGGAGCAGCCCATGGGAAAATATGCATTGGAGCATTACAGTCCCTATGAGACTTATAAAATACGGCCCACGTCCGTGCCCCATTCCAAGTCCACAGTTAATCCGGGCAGAGGGCAGTACCGGCTGGTAGAGCTCACCTGGGAGGAGCTGGAACCTCATCGGGGAATATATGACCTTGACCGGTTGAAGGAAGCACTGGCAGAGGTACATAATCCGGTCCTTTCCATAAAACAGGTAGTTCCTTCCTGGCTTAAGAAGGGCTCAGAGGAAGGCTTTATACATTTGATCCGGAGAATTGCCAGTGCCCTTTCTGATGAAAAACTGATTGGCGTTGCAGTTTCCACAGAAGAGGGCAGCCCGGGAATCTGGGATGCTTATCTGGAAGCCTTTGAGGGCATTCCATTATTGGTTGACCTGGAGCAGGAGGCCTTGCTGCGGTATCTGAAGGAAAAAGAATATCCCTTTGGCCTTATTGTAAATTGCGGTGAAGATAACTGGATCAGCTGCTGTGAGAAATTTGCAGAGTACCGGCTTCAGAATGCCTGGCAGAGGATGCCGGTACTGCTTCAAATAGAAGAAGAGATGGGAGAAAATATCCGCCGGGAAAGCTTGCGCTGGCATGCCGGCCTCTCCAGCTGTCCCATGGATATCGGCTATGATTTTACCATAAGAAGATTGACCTATCCAAAGAAAGTAGCGTCAAAGGGAGCGCTCCCCCTCCGCTTTTGGCTTGTAAATAAGGGCAGTGCACCCTGTTACCTGGATTACAGCCTAAGGCTCCGCCTGGAAAGGGAAGGGGAGCAGCGGGAATTTGTATTAAACATTGACAAAGGTACCTGGAAGGTCGGAGATATTACCCACAATGAAATTATTTCCTTGCCGGTGCTGCCTCTTGGTGAATACTATTTGTCAGTTGGGATTTTCTTTTCCGATGAAAGCCCCATGGAGCTGGATATCCGGATGGAGGAGAAGGACGGATATTACAGGCTGGGAACAGTGGAGGTCTGTAAAGACACCCCAGTGGATTTGGCACATGCCTGGGATGATTTCTATCCCGAGGGATATTATCCGCTGGAGGACCCCCAGCTTCCCGATTGATAGGAAGAAAGATAGAAAATAAAAGCAGGAGGAAAGAAAATTGAAAATTGCATTAGTGGGGGCAGGACAGAGGGGGATGATTTATTCCGGGTATGCCTATGATTCAAATAAGGCTGATATTGTTGCAGTGGTGGAGCCGAAGGAGGAAAGAAGGGCAGCGGCGGCGGAGAAATTCGGTATTCCGTCTGAAATGCAGTTTAATAACATAGAGGATTTTTACCAAAAGGGCAGAATTGCCGATGCCGTAATCATTGCAACCATGGACCAGGACCATTACCAGCAGGTTATGGCAGCCCTGGAGCTTGGGTATGATATCCTTCTTGAAAAGCCCATATCTCCCGACCCGAAGGAATGTCTTATGATTCAGGATAAGGCAAATCAGAAGGGCTGTAAGGTCATTGTGTGCCATGTGCTCCGATATACGAATTTTTTCGCGGCAATCAAGGAGATTATCGACAGCGGAGAGCTGGGGAAGGTAATTACCATTCAGCATAATGAGAACGTTGGAAATTACCACATTGCCCATTCCTTTGTCAGGGGAAATTGGAGAAGAAGTGATTTATCCAGCCCCTTGGTGATGCAAAAATCCTGCCATGACATGGATATACTCGCCTGGCTGGTGGGCAGTGAGGCGAAAAAAATAGCTTCCTTTGGCAGTTTAAAATACTTTAGAGAAGAGAATGCTCCAAAGGGAAGCTCCGAGCGCTGCCTGACCTGTAAGGCTGCCGGGGACTGCCGCTTTGATGCCCGCAAGGTATATCTGCCGGTAGCGGGAAGCTGGCCGGCTGCGGTGCTTACCCAGGACCAGACGGAAGAGGGAATAATCAAAGCATTGGAAGAAGGCCCTTATGGGCGCTGTGTATACCGCTGTGACAATGATGTATGCGATAACCAGGTGGTATTAATCGAATTCAAAAATGATGTAACAGTCAGCTTTAATTTAAGCGGCTTTACGAATAAAATAAGCCGGACGATCAAGGTTATGTGTGAAAATGGAGAAATCCGGGGGGATGACAGTCTGAACCAGATTGAGGTCACAAAATTTGCCTCCAATGCAATCGACGGCTTTGAGCAGAGAATCATCCATACCGGTCTGACCCAGGGCGGCCACGGTGGCGGCGATGTGGCGCTGACGGATGATTTTATCAATCAGATGGAAGCACACAGCAACAACAGCAGATCCTCCATAACCCAATCAGTGGAAAGCCACGTAATGGCTTATGCGGCAGAGCAATCCAGAATGACCGGCAAAATAATTGATGTGGATACATTAAAAAGCCGTCTGCGTAACTCTTAAAAAATCAGAAAAGAGTGGTGAAGAGCGATGAAATCAAAAAGAAATCAAAAGGAAGCACCGGGGCTGGTAGGAGGCCGGAAAAATGAATTCCTGCGTGAAATGAAAAGAAACAAGGGCCTGTATCTTATGTGCGTGCCTGCCCTGATTGTGCTGGTAATGTTTTGCTACATTCCTTTTGCAGGAACCTGGATGGCATTTACCGACTTCAATGTAGTGGATGGTATCTTTGGAAGTAAGTTTGTAGGCCTGAATAACTTCAAGTATTTCTTTTCTGAGAGCAGCATGGGCTGGCAGGTAACCTATAACACACTGTTTATCAATTTCTTTGGAATCATACTGGGATTGATTGTTCCAATCAGTATTGCCGTATTTTTCAATGAAATCAGGGGTAAAATCTTTAAGAAACTGACACAGAGCTTTATGTTCTTTCCGTATTTCCTTTCCTGGGTAGTAGTAGGTGCGATTATCTACGGATTTTTTTCCACCGACGTGGGCGTTATCAACAATATGCTGCGTTCTCTGGGAATGGAACCGGTGAAGTGGTATGCGGAACCAAAGTATTGGAAGGGCATCATAATTACCGCCAGTATGTGGAAGTGGAGCGGATACAGCTCCATCATTTACATGGCAGCCATGGCGAATTTCGACGGTTCCCTCTACGAGGCTGCGGAGGTAGACGGTGCAAGCAAGTTTCAGAGAATTTTGTATCTCACCATTCCGATGCTGAAGCCGACGGCTGTTGTACTGACCCTTATGAGTATCGGACGTATTTTCTACGGTGATTTCGGTATGATCTATGGTATTGTCGGCAACAATCCGGTATTGATTGATGCGGTAACCGTTATTGACACTTATGTATATCAGACTATGAGAACCCTGGGCTTTTCCTATGCAACTGCAATTGGTCTGTTCCAGTCGGTGATGGGGCTGATTCTGGTATCCGTCGCTAACCGGATGGCAAAAAAATATAATGATGGGGAGGGATTATTTTAATGAGAAAAAACAAATCATTCGGCGATCACCTGGTTACTATACTTGCTTATTTGTTTATCGGCTTATTCGGGCTGCTTTGCCTGTATCCCCTTGTTCTTACCTTAAGTGTGTCCCTCTCCTCGGAACATGAAATCGTCATGCATGGTTATTCTGCTATTCCGCAAAAATTTACCTTTAATACATACATTTATATTTTTGCGAACAGCGGAATGCGGATTTTAAAGTCCTACGGAGTCACTATTTTTGTTACGGTGGCCGGAACCCTTGGAGCTATGATCATTACCAGTATGATTGCCTTCGCATTATCTATTAAAAGCTTAAAGTACCGTAATGTCATTGCCTTTCTATGTAACTTCACCATTGTATTTTCCGCAGGTCTGATTCCCTGGTATGTGGTCTGTGTGAATTACTACGGTTTAAAGAATAGTATTCTGGCACTGGTTCTTCCTTCTATTTTCAGTGTATGGAACATGTTCCTTATGAGAACTTATTTTTCAAGCATTTCGCCTTCCTTATATGAGGCGGCAAAAATTGACGGAGCAAGCTATATGCTGATTTATTGGCGGATTGCAATTCCCCTCAGTAAAACGGCAATGCTGACCGTAGGTCTTATGTATGCCCTGCAATACTGGAATGACTGGTGGAATGCCCTGATTTTCATTAATGACAAGGATTTGTTCCCTCTCCAGTATTACCTGTACACAATTCTTTCAAATGTAAATGCCATCAGTTCGGGGCGGATTCCTTCCGGCGCTGCCGCAGGTATCACACTGCCCTCTGAAACGGTGAAAATGGCAGTTACGGTTATAACCATAGGTCCCATTATCTTCTTATATCCCTTTGTACAAAAATATTTCGTACAGGGTATTATGACAGGTGCTGTCAAGGAGTAAGCCCTGTAGCAAAAATCGTTGGTAGGCCAGGATAAAGGCTTAACATAAAACCAAAAGGAGGATATTGCAATGAAAAGACTATTCATACTGACAGCTGCCGTGATAATGGCAATCGGTCTGCTTGGGGGATGCAGCAGCAAGGAGGAATCGAAAGAAGGTACTAAAACCAAAACCGTAACGATTCTTTATCCCGGTGATGAAAGCGATAGAATGTCTGAGTTTATGAAAAATGAGTTTGCACAGAAAATGAAAGAGGATTTAGGCATTAAGGTGGAAATGGTCTATACTCCATGGGATCAGTATTGGGAACAAAAGGATATCATGCTGGCTGCCCAGGAACCCATCGACCTGTATTGGGACGGACTTCCCGACCTTGCTACCATGGTAAATAAGAAACAGGCCTCTGTGCTGAATGACTTAATTGACAAATATGGCCAGGATATGTTAAAGGTGCTTCCCGAAGAGCAGTTAAAGGGTGCTACCATTAACGGAGAGGTCTATGGCATACCCTCCGCTTATGCACCTTCCTCCGGAATGTTTCAGATGGTCTGTGTCCGCCAGGATATTCTGGAAGCCTGCGGTATGACAGAGATTAAGACAGCAGAGGATTTGAAAGTATTTGCAGAGAAAGCTAAAAAATTGTACCCGGAAATGAAAGGGCCTGCAGATCCCATCTTTAAGCCCCTGACCAGATATTTTGCCGATGAACAGCTTACCTGGTGCGCCAATGAAGATGCCGTTGTATATGGTGATAAAACAAATAAGGTCTATGATTACTATGAAACCGATGCTTTCAAGAAGGTTGCACAGTATAACCGCCAGATGTATAATGGAGGCTTATATTCCGATGATCTGACTACCAAATACAATGAGAGGGATTCCCGTATGCAGACCGGCCTGTACCTGTGGGTAGAGGGCTCTCTTGGCAAAGAAAATGAGATTATCAGCAGCGTGAAGGCAAATGCTCCCGATGCCAGATTAAAGAGCTATATCCTGAAACCGGAGGAACCCCGCTATATCACAGCAACCGGCGGTGAAGTTCTTTGCATCCCCCAGACGGCACCGAATCCGGAAGGAGCAATGAAATTCGTTAACTGGCTGTACTCTTCACAGGATAATTACCTGATGGCATTATACGGCGTGAAGGGGAAGGATTATGAAATCGTTGACGGAAGAATTAAAAAGCTGGTAAGTGATGAGTTCTTCTATGAATGGATGTTCCGTAATAAGAATTATCAGTTATTTGCACCGGATATCGACCAGAGCTATATAGATACCTATGAAAGCTGGGACGATAAGGCAATCACCTCCAATATGCTTGGCTTCCGTTTCAATAACGAGAAGGTAAAGGTAATTGAAACAGCGATCAAAGAGGTGGCAGGAAAGCAGATGGCGCCGATTCTCTACGGCTTTGTAGATTTTGACACAGAGTATCCCAAGGCTCTGGAAGCACTGAAAAAAGCTGGTATTGATGAATACGTGGCAGAAGTGCAGAAGCAGATGGATGAGTTCCAGGCTTCAAAGACTAAATAACAAAATCATATTCCGCTTGATATCATGGTTGTGCATGATATCTTAACAATGGAGAAGCGGCACATAAAAGGCCACCCGGCTGCAGTGTCTTACGCTCACCTGGGTGGCCTTTCTTTTAAAGTATGAATAGTGAAACAGGTGCGGATAGGACCTCCGCTTAATAGCAGAAAGGAAGGCTTTACAATGACAGAACCGGTTTTAGTGATTATGGCAGCAGGGATGGGAAGCAGGTACGGCGGTTTAAAGCAAATTGATCCAGTTGATGGGCAGGGAAACCTGATAATCGATTTTTCTATTTATGATGCCTTGAGGGCAGGCTTTAAAAAGGTCATATTTATCATTAAGCGTGAAATAGAAGAGGATTTTAAAGAAAGAATCGGTAACCGGATTGCAGAAAAGGCCGCGGTGGAGTATATTTACCAGGAGCTTGATAACCTGCCGGAGGGCTTTTCTGTACCGGAAGACAGGAAAAAGCCCTGGGGTACAGGGCATGCCGTTCTTAGCTGCAAGGAGGTAATTAAAGGGCCCTTTGCGGTGATTAATGCCGACGACTATTATGGCCGGCAGGCGTTTTCCATGATTTACGATACGCTCCTTTCCACCGGAGATAATGACAAATTCCAGTACGCCATGGTAGGCTACGGACTGATGAATACCCTGACGGAGCATGGGCATGTTGCTAGAGGTGTATGCAGGGTGGATGCGGACGGTATGTTAAAGGAAATCGAAGAAAGAGTACATATCGAAAAGCAGGGAGAGCATGGGGCTTTTACGGAGGATAACGGAAGCACCTGGCAGACGCTGGATGATGCCAGCATTGTATCCATGAATTTATGGGGATTTCATGAAAGCATCCTTTCCGTACTGGAGGCAAAATTCAAGGACTTTCTGGAAAACGAGGCAGTACTTAACCCTTTAAAAGCAGAGTATTTCCTTCCAAGCGTAGTAGACGGGCTGATAAAGGAGAACAAAGCGGAAGTAAAGGTGCTGAAATCACCGGATAAATGGTACGGCGTGACCTATAAGGAAGATAAGGAAAGAGTAGTAAAGGCAATACAGGAATTTAAGGAGAAGGGTATTTATCCGGAAAAGCTCTGGAAATAAAAGAAGGGTGAACAATGCAATGCATTGTTCAAACATCTCAGTATCACAGGCAGGCTTGGGATATGCATGGAGAGTAATTTTTTTATTTGGGCAGTATCGCAAGCAAACCAGCGATATGCATGGGAGTACCAGGAAAGGAGAACTTGCTATGACAAGGGAAGAATATTGCTCGAAAATCCAGGAAGCCATTGAAGCTATCGGATTTCGGGGAGAATATCTGGACCATTGCCGGTATGGCAGCGGACACATTAATGATACCTTTCTAATCCGATTTAAAGAGCCGGAAGGCAATGTGGAAAGATATATCCTTCAGAGGATGAATCATGAGATATTTAAAAACCCGGATGAGCTGATGGAGAATATCTATAATGTTACTTCATTCCTGCGGGATAAAATAAGTAAGATGCATGGAGATACCAAAAGGGAGACCATGAATGTCATTTATACCAAAGACGGCAGGCCCTACTTCAAAGACAGCATTGGAGCCTGCTGGAGGGCGTATCTGTTTGTAGGCGATACCATGTCCTTTGATAAGGTGGAGAATACAAAGGATTTCTACGAGAGTGGGGTATCCTTTGGCCATTTTCAGAATCTTCTGGCAGATTTTGATGCTGCAAGCCTTCATGAGACGATTCCGGACTTTCATAATACACCGGTCCGCTATGAAGCCTTTTTAAAGGCAGTCAAAGAGGATATCTGCGGGCGGGCAAAAGAAGCAGAGGCCGAAATCAGGTTCCTGATGCAGCGGGAAAAGGATATGGGAATATGCATGGAGCTTCAAAGAGCAGGAGAACTGCCCCTTCGGGTTACCCATAATGACACGAAGCTGAATAATATATTAATTGATACGAAGACCGGAAAGGGTATCTGTGTCATAGATCTGGATACGGTAATGCCGGGACTGTCCATATTCGATTACGGGGATTCCATCCGGTTTGGAGCCAACAGGGCTGCCGAGGACGAAAGGGACCTGACGAAGGTCTCACTGGATCTGAAGCTCTTCGAGGCCTATACAAAGGGCTTCTTAGAAGGCTGCGGCGGCAGTCTTACGGAGAAGGAAATCGAACTGCTGCCCATGGGTGCCAAGCTGATGACAATGGAGTGCGGCATGCGTTTTCTGACAGATTATCTTGTGGGGGATACCTACTTCCGCATTCACCGGGAGGGACATAATCTGGACCGCTGCCGAACCCAGCTTAAGCTCGTAGAGGATATGGAGCAGAAATGGGACAGCATGAAAGATATTACAGGAAAATACCGATAAAGTATTTGTATTTAGGAAAGGAGCTGAGTCAGAATGGCAATATTAGTAACCGGAGGTGCCGGATATATAGGAAGCCATACCTGTGTGGAACTGCTGAACGCAGGGTATGAGGTGATTGTTGCGGATAATTTATGCAACTCAAGTGAGGAGTCACTGGCAAGGGTAAAAAAGATAACCGGAAAGGATATCAGGTTTTATAAAGTTGACCTGTTATGGGAGAAGGAGCTTAGAGAAATCTTTCAGAAGGAGAAGATCGAGGCGGTAATCCATTTTGCCGGCTTAAAGGCTGTTGGAGAGTCCGTGCAGAAGCCGCTGGAGTATTATCATAATAATATAACCGGAACACTGGTGCTTCTTCACATTATGAGAGAATTCGGAGTGAAGAACATTGTTTTTAGTTCCTCCGCTACGGTTTACGGAAAGCCGGAAACTGTTCCGATTAAGGAGGATTTCCCCCTTTCAGCCACGAATCCCTATGGAAAAACAAAGTTAATGCTGGAGGATATTTTACGGGATTTATACCAGGCAGACTCCAGCTGGAATGTTATACTGCTTCGTTATTTTAATCCCATTGGCGCCCATAAAAGCGGTACGATTGGAGAAGACCCCCAGGGAATTCCCAATAATTTGATTCCTTATATTACCCAGACAGCCGTAGGAAAGCTTGAGACCGTAGGTGTATTTGGAAACGATTACGATACGCCGGACGGAAGCGGCGTCCGTGATTACATCCATGTTGTCGACCTGGCAGAGGGGCATGTGAAAGCAGTAGAAAAGCTTGCCGGACAGCCGGGTATTCGTACCTATAACCTTGGTACCGGTATCGGCTACAGTGTATTTGATATGATTAAGGCCTTTTCCCAGGTGTGCGGTAAGGAGATTCCCTATGTAATCAAGCCCCGCCGTCCGGGTGATATCGCAGTATGCTATGCGGATGCATCCCTGGCAAAGGAAGAGCTGGACTGGTCTGCTAAGAGGGGACTGGATGAAATGTGCGAAGATGCCTGGCGGTGGCAGGAGAATAATCCCATGGGATACCGCAGTTAAGGAATTGGATGGAAGCGGGGAAATGTGAAAGGAAAGCATTTTCACATTCCATTATTTATAGCAGTACCACAGACAGGTCTGCGGTATGCAACGGGGGAAATGTGAAAGGAGAGCATTTTCACATTCCATTATTTATAGCAGTACCACAGACAAGTCTGCGGTATGCAACGGGGGAAATGTGAAAGGAAAGCACTTCCCCTTGATTTTTGACGCGTGCTAAGGTACGCAGATGGGAGCCTGGAATGGCATACAATGTGCATAGGATAGGGGATTTGGGACAGCTTGGGGAATGCGAGCCCTTTTTTATTGACCATTATCAATGGACGAAGGGTGAGAAGCCAAAGGCTTATGGAAAGATGGGACTGCTTGAGAATTATGGATTGGTGGTATCAATGACTGCAGTGGAGAGGAACCCCCTCCGTACATATACGGAAGAAAATACGCCGGTCTATAAGGACAGTGCACTGGAGGCATTTTTAAGCTTTCCGGGGGTCTTGGGGAACCAGTCCTATCTGAACTTTGAAATGAATGCCAATGGAGCTTTGTTAAGTGCATTCGGTACGACAAAAGAACGGGTGTTTTTAAGGGATTTTACCAGGCTTCAGGCTGTGTGTGAAGCCAAAATAGAAGAGAACACATGGGAAATCCTGCTGAAAATCCCCATGGAGCTGATCTGCAGTTTGTTTCAGATTGAGCCGTTACAAAGGGGTGACAGCTTTACCTGTAATTTTTATAAAATATGTGAAACACCGGAATATGAGCACTATGGAAGCTTTGCGCCGATTATCAGCGAAAGGCCGAATTTTCATCTTCCGGAATTTTTTGAGACGGCTGTTATTGTTTAAAATATTGGAGTAATCAGGTTTTGTGATAATAGGAGAAGGAGAAAGAGTTAATGAAACGGGTGACAGTTTTCGTACTGGTTATATGTATGGTATTTACATTGGGATTTGCAAGTACTGCAAATGCGGATAAGACTATCGCAGCGGATAAAACTATCGCAGCGAATAAGACTTTCACAGGTGATAAGACTATCGCAGCAGAAAAGTACACCACATCCTCCGACAGCAGCTCCCTGCAGTCCCTCATGGCTGTTCAGGAAAACAACGATATTTTTATTTGTGTAACAGGAAGAAATTTGACCGATACTTACGCACTCTATATAGACAAGGACAATAATGAAAAGTCAGGTACGACAGCAGAGGGGTGGTCCAAAGCCAGCGGTATAGATTATAAAATTACCAGCGGCGGACTTTATAGCTTCCGTAATGGGAAGTGGCAGTCTGTTAAGACCAGGAATGATAACTTTAAGAAAGTCAAAAAGGATGGAGCTATTGAGGTCAGGCTGGATATGAAATTGCTTGGACTGGCAAAGAGCCAGCCGGTCAAAATAGGCTTTTATGATGGGAAAAATGGTCTGATACCCAGTGCAGGCAAGGAGATGATGACGGTTGACAAGGCAGCTCCCGTTATTTCGGAGCCTGTCATAAAAATCGACGGAGACTATTCAGCACAGGAATGGGAAAATCTTAAGGTTGCGGACGGACAGGATAAAATAAAGGAACTGTACGCTTATAAAGACGCACAAAAGCTGTATATAATGGCTTTGGGAGAAGCCTTAAAGGAAGCGGATAACAACATTTATCTAAATACGGATAACAATGCTTCTACCGGCTATAAAAACTGGGGACAATACACGGATAATGGAGCCGGTGCGGACTATATGCTCCAGTCGGATGCCAAGGGGGACTGGAAGCTGTATCAGTATGTGGGCCCTGACTGGAACTGGTCGGAGGCTAAGGCCCAGGTCGAAGCCATTGTAAAAGAGAAAGACGGGGTACAATGTCTGGAGCTGTCAATGGATATAAACTCCCTGAATTCGGTAAAAAAGAACCTGTATATTTCCATGGGGCTTAAAAATGACACCGGATTTGCTCCGAAGATTTGGGCTGGTATTCCTTATGCAAAGGTGATAGATCTGAACAGCTATAACATTAAGATCGATGGCAAGACTACTGACTGGGCGGAGGTTGATTCGAAATCAGCTGCTGACAGGACGGCTCTTAAGCTTCTGGCAGCACAGGATAGCAGAAAACTATATACCATCGTAACAGGCAGCTCTATGAATACCCAGAATGAGTATGTTCTGGATGTCAGAAAGGGAGGCTTCCAATACGGGATTTATTCCGGTGTTGAATATGTGGTAAAAGACGGCTATGTCTGCCCGTTAAAGGGAAACAACCTGCTGGATAAGAGCAGGAAGACTGCTGTGTATATGGACTATCAGGACGATGCCGTAAAGATGCAGCTTAAGCTTTCCCAGCTTGGCAGCCCTGCAGCCGGCAGTATACATATTTCTTATAAGGGAAAGAACATTTTAAAGCTTCCGGCAGACGGCAAAAAGCTGAAGGTTACCAGCCTGTGGAAGACAGCCAGTGAAAAGGACACCTTCTACCCGGCGGAGGATTATACGCCCAACGAAAACCCCTATAAGGGCTGGCTCCCCTGGGCAAGCCATGACAGTGTGAAGGAACCCCTTGCACAGAAGGTGAAAATGGCATACTTTGATATTAAGTGGAGTGAGCTGGAGCCCGAGGAAGGAACCTATGACTTTGCTGCGATAGAAGAAAAATACCATTTCAAATACTGGAGTGAAAACGGCGTTAAGCTGAATCTGAGATTTGTTATGGATGACCCTTCTGATGACCCGGCCCATATGGATATTCCCAGGTGGCTGTATGATAAACTGGTGAAAGAAAACTTCGAGGGCGGTAAGGGCGGCAAGTGGTATAACAGCCCGGCAATTGGTGCCGGATTTGCTCCCGATTACAATAGTCCTGTCCTTCTGACCGCCCATGAGAAGGCGGTTAAGGCTTTAGCCGGAAGATATGACAAGCCTGCCCTTATCTCCTTTGTCCAGATAGGCAGTCTGGGACACTGGGCTGAATTTCATAATTGGCCGGAGGATATATCGGGAAAGTTTCCGGACCTCAGTGTATCCGACAAGTATGTGGAGCACTATTTGAAGGCTTTTAAAAACGTAAAGCTTGGAATGAGAAAGCCTTACCCCATTGCAAAGGATAATAAGCTGGGTCTGTTTAATGATGTATTCGGCATGGCGGACACGACTGACCAGTTCCTGAACTGGACCGTAAACGGCTGGGATGAAATCGGGGCCTATGTGGATGCAGCTTCCGGCTTTTCCTCACCGGAAGAAGCCCAAAAGGCTTCTGCAATGCCTGATTTCTGGAAGAGCAGCTATTCCGGCGGTGAATTTGCAAATGGAAATGTAAGGCTGTATATTGATGATGCGGCAATTATGGATACGCTCCGCCAGGTAAGGGAGAGCCATACCTCATGGCTTGGACCCTGTTCTCCTGCTGATTTGTTAAAGAGCGATCAGGACGCCTATGCATACCAGCGCAACCTTGATGCAATGACCAATATAATGGGGTATAACTTTGTGCTGGAAGCAGTTACCCAAACCGGTAAAGCAAAGGCGGGAGAGAGTCTGAGCGTTAAAATGAAATGGAATAACAAAGGGGTAGCACCTTTTTACTACAAATGGCCCCTGGAGCTTTCACTTGCAGACAGTAAAGGAAAAATAGCAGTTAAGACACTTACCCAAGCTGATATTACAAAATGGCTTCCGGGTGAAAGGCTGACGACCCAGAGCATTTCAATTCCAAAGAGTCTGAAGGAGGGGGAATATACGCTATGCGTTGCCATAATTGACCCTTCAACAGGCAAGCCGGGGATAAAGCTTGGGATAGAGGGAATCCGCCCGGATGGAAGGTATGCTCTTAACCCGGTAACAGTTGGGAGATAATTATAATTAATGCATGGTACATGGTAAGAGAGTACCGGAATCACATATCCATATTTGTCATATAATATCTGACTGCCAGTTCCTTATTTGGAACTGGCAGTTTTTTTAATAACCTGCCAATGGGATTTGGAAAAGTCAAGGGCAGCAGGATTTTATAAGGCAGCGGCACAGGGACAGGGCAATCAATTTACAGGTTACCAAGAGTGGATTTTATGCTATAATGTTAAAAATACATCGTTAAAAATACAGGATACCGGAGGTTTGACTATGGGAGAAACCTTATTGTTTCGGAAGGGAACGAAGGAAGAGATACCGGAAATATATGAACTGTTCTTAAGAGGCATTGAAGAGATGACAGCAAATGGCATCCCTCAGTGGGATGAAGTGTATCCAACTAAAAGGGATTTGGAGCTGGATATAGAAATGGACGAACTGTATGTCGGCGTGTCAGGGAAGGAGATTGCCGTAGTTTATGTATTAAATAAAGAATGTGATGAGCAATACAGCGGCGGAAAATGGACACTGGACACAGATAATTTTATGGTTATCCATAGGCTTTGCGTGCATCCGAAATTCCAGAACAAAGGCTTGGGCAGGCAGACCTTGATGCATATTGAAAACACTCTGAAGCAAGAGGGTATTTCCTCCATCCGTTTGGATGCATTTACCAGGAATCCCTATGCTTTGAAAATGTATGATTCATTCGGTTATGCCGTCGTCGGGGAGGTTAACTGGCGGAAAGGAAAGTTTTTTCTCATGGAGAAAGTAATTTCTTAAGGCAGAGGTATTTAAAATTTCTACTAAAGCAATTATCGGAAACAAATACAATATGCTTTCGATTAGTTGAAATAATATATTGTATTTTTAGCTTCCATTTGTCCTGTACAAATCAAATAAATAGTAAGGAGGGTTCCTATGAGAAAGGTAGTTTTATTTATAGCTATGAGCCTGGATGGGTATATAGCTACAAAGGAGGATTCCCTGGAGTGGTTATTCCAGACCGAGGGCGAAGGAGATAACGGTTATTCGGAATTTTATGAAACCGTTGATACCATTTTATTAGGCAGAAGAACCTATGACTGGATTCTTGATATGGAAGGGGACAATTTTCCCTATAAGGGGAGGCAGTGCTTTGTCTTTTCCGGCAGCAGGCAGGGGGAAGATAAGAATGTGCGGTTCTTTCATGGTGATATTACGGATTTTATAACAAAATTAAAACAGGAAGAGGGAAAAGATATCTGGGTTGTCGGCGGAGGAGAATTGCTTCAGCATTTCATCTCCAATCGTTTAGTGGATGAATGGATAATAACCATAGCACCGACTGTTCTGGGAGATGGAATACCCTTATTTAAAAAGAATGATTTTGAGACACGGCTGAGATTAAAGGGTGTCAGGCGGTCCAACCAGTTTACAGAGCTTCATTATGAGACGGTGAAATAAAGACCAGACAATATGCGGCAGGAAAAGCCGGGCCGGTTGTTCTTCTATAAGGTATGATTAAACCAGGAGGTGAGAGTATGGATTGGGTAGAGAAGTTAAATGAGTCAATAAGCTATATTGAAGGTAATCTTGCAGCAGAGATATCCTATGAGAAGCTTGCCCGGATAGCAAATTGCTCCGTCTATAACTATCAGCGGATGTTTTCCTATATTGCAGACAAGTCCTTGTCCGAATATATCAGAAGCAGGCGGCTGACCATGGCAGCCTTTGATTTATTGAACGGCAGGGACAGAATAATAGATATTGCCCTAAAGTACGGATATGAATCCCAGGATGCATTTTCCCGTGCCTTTAAAGTCTTTCACGGCGTATCGCCCTCTGTTGTGAGAAATGAAACCGTTCAGTTGAGATCCTGCCCCAAGCTCTCCTTTCAAATAACAATAAAAGGAGAAAATCATATGAATTATCAGATTGAACAATGGCCGGCCTTTAGAGTTATGGGAATCGCACACAAGATAGGGACAAAAGCAGCCTTTGAAGTGATTCCAAAGCTATGGGAAGATGCCTGGAAGGATGGGACCATGCAAAGGCTTATGGAGAATTTTCCAGCAGAAGAGGAGCTTCTGCATTATAGACCGGCGGGTTTTTTGGGAATCGCAGAAGGGGGCCGATGGGGCGATGCAGAGGAAATGAGGTATATAATCGGCATAACTAACCATGTGGAGGCAGAGGAGTGTAAGTACATTCCTCCTTTGGAAGGGTTTGAAGAGTTCGCCTACCCTGCTGCCACCTGGGCTGTCTTTGAAGCAAACGGAGAATTACCGGAGGCAACCCAGAAAATCTATAAGCAGTTTTATACGGAATGGCTTCCGAATTCAGGCTATGAGCTGGCGGACCTTCCTGTTATTGAATGCTATATGCAGGAAAACCGGCAGGAGGTTTGGATTGCAGTAACGAAGGGTTAAGCGGAAGGAAGAAATAATGGCAGGACAGCCAGGGTATGGAATTTATGGATTCAGGAATTACCAGGGGATATTGATGAACATTTAATGTAAGGCGAAAGGAGGCTTAACATGTCATTGGAGGAGTGTTTTCGTTCCGGAAGTCCAATCCTGATGGAGGGGGCGTTAGGGGAGCGGTTAAAGAGGGAATACAGCCTGGAGCCGGATGAGTATGTGGCTCTGGCAGCCATGGTATATTCAAAAAAAGGGGAAGAGGCCCTGTACCGGCTGTGGTCTGAATACCTGGAAGCTGCAAAGCAGTTTGATATGCCCTTTCTTGCCACCACACCTACCAGAAGGGCAAATAAGGAACGGGTAAGGGAATCCCCCTATGATGAAAATATCATACTGGATAATGTGAACCTCCTGAAAAGACTAAGGGATGACTTTCCTGCTGTGAAGATGTATGCCGGCGGCTTAATGGGCTGTGCTGGAGATGCCTACAGGGCGGACCATGTCCTTAAGAGGCAGGAGGCAAGGGAATTTCATGGCTGGCAGGCAGAGCTATTCGGAAAGGCAGGTGTTGATTTCCTGTATGCAGGAATTATGCCGGCACTTGAAGAAGCCTTGGGAATGGCGGATGCTATGGCGGAGACCGGTCTGCCCTATATTATCAGCTTTATGCTTGGAAGTGACGGCTGCCTGATTGATAAGACCAGGCTGGCAGATGCCATGGAGGAAATTGACAGCAGTGTTAAGCGAAAACCCCTATGCTTTATGACGAATTGTGTACATCCTGCCATCATAAGAAAAAATCTCTCCTGGGATTTTAACGACAATGCTTATGTAAGGGAACGTTTTCGCGGTATCCAGCCTAATACCTCACCACTGTCTCCTGACGAGCTGGACGGCTCGAAGACCTTAGAGGGAACGGAACCTCTTAAGCTGGCGGAGGAAGTGGAAAGGCTTATGGAGAAGATGAATATTACAATCTGCGGCGGCTGCTGCGGTACGGATGCAAGGCATCTAAAGGAAATGGCAAGGGTCATAAAGGAAATGGCAAGGGTCATAAAGAAGTAAAGGCTGACAGGCAGCGGTTTTACTGTTCCTGAATATACTTATCAATGAATATTCTAAAGGATAAAGCAGACTGCCTTATCATGGATAATTTTGAGAAAAAAATAAACTTTAACATGAGAAAGAAGACAATAGCCAGTGTGACACAGGAAGGCTGGCAGGAAATTCCCCATGTCTCCTATATTTACGAAGCGGATGCAACGAAGTTTTATGAGGAATTCAGGAAGTTAAAGGCATCCGGCAGGTACAAAAGGGATATATCCTTTAACACCCTGCTTTTACGTGTTATTGTGGAAGGAATCAAAGCAGCCCCTCAGCTTAATGCAGAGATTCGGTACAATACTTTTCTTATTTCCGGACGGGTAACAATAAAAGAAAAAATTAATATTAATATGCCGGTACTGCTTCCCGGGGGCGAGATGATGACGGTTAATCTGCGGGATATGGGAGGTAAATCCTTAGAAGCTATGACAGAGCAGATTGAGGGTATCAAGGAGATAATCAAAAATTGCGATATGGAGCGCTCCCTTTTAAAGGTAGGCCTTAAGGATAGTCTTAGGAAGCTGCACCAGGGCAAAGTAATAGAAGTAGCCGGCCGTGGACTTGGAATGGTAATCGGTCACAGGAAAACAGAGGAAGGGTCTTCTGTAAAAAAGAACGGGAGCCTCCTTGACAGGGAAGCACTGGACCAGGGAACGATTACCGTGTCCAACCTGGGAGCGGCAGTGAAAGGCACCAAGGGAAGAATCGGACTGTTGGATATCATACCGCCCCAGGTCTGTGCCATCGGAATAGGAGTACTCCAGGAGGAATCCCGGGTATATTTGGTGGAGGAAAGGGAGACCCGTGTGGGCATACGCAAGGTTATTCCCTTTACCATAGCCTTTGACCACCGGGCTCTGGATTTTGGCGAGGTAGCACCTTTTATCAACCGGTTGGAGGCGGTTTTTAATAATCCAGCGGTCATACGCAACTGGTAACACGTAAGAAGAAGCAGGTATCAAGAGGCAGAAGCAGACATCAAGAGGTAGAAGAAGGAATCAAGAGGCAGAAGCAGGAATCTAGAAGCAGAAGCAGGAATCAAGAAGCAGAAGCAGGTATCAAAAGGCAGTAGCCTATCCTTTATATCCAAGCTTATCCTCCGGATTTATGATCAGATGTATCCATATCAACCATTCAGTTTCATAAAATCAACCGTTCAAATCAACCGAACGGTTGATTTTTTTTATTTCGGCTGTGACGTATGATGGAAGGCGTCATTAGTAAACTGGCAAAACATAATGAATTATTATTTAAGACATAGTTATACGTAAATTTTACCTGGAGCCCAGGCTTACAGGTACTGGAAAGGATATGGTCATGAAGATGGAAGAAATTATGCGGGTAAGTCAGCTAAGCAAGAGCTTTAAGGACAAAGAGGTTTTAAAGGGCATCAGCTTTCAGGTGTACCGGGGGGAGGTGCTTTGCATCTTAGGTCCTAACGGAGCAGGAAAAAGCACCACAATCAATATATTAACTGCCGTACTTGGAAGCAGTGGGGGAGAAATATCTTTTAAGGGGAATAAAATCAGCAGAAGGTTAAAGGATTACAAGCAGGTATTGGGCATTGTCCCCCAGGACATTGCCTTATATGAAGAATTAAGTGCAGAGCAGAATCTGAAATTTTTTGCTTCTCTCTATGGCTTACAGGGGAAGGCACTTTTAAATGCAGTGGAGGAGGCTCTGGAATTTGCGGGGCTTACCGACCGCAGGAATGATAAAGTAAAGACCTTTTCGGGAGGTATGAAAAGACGTCTTAATATAGCCTGTGCCATAGCCCATCACCCGGAGCTGGTCATCATGGATGAGCCTACGGTGGGAATTGACCCTCAAAGCCGTAACCACATATTGGATTCCATCAGAAAGCTGCAGGCAAATGGAATGACCGTAATCTATACCACCCACTACATGGAGGAGGTTGAAGCAATTTCTTCCCGTATTATCATTATGGACCATGGCTCCATTATTGCAGAAGGGACCAAGGAAACCCTGAAGGAGAGCATTGGAAATGAAAAATGCTACACCATAGAACTGGAAGAGAGCAGAAATGTAAAGGAAGAAGAGCTCTTTTCCATAGAGGGCGTGAAGTCGGTGAAGGTGAAGGGAGATATCCTGGAGGTTACCTCCATAAAGGGAATCGAAAATCTTGACCGGATTATAGCTCTGCTCAGCGACAGAGGTGAAAAGATAAGGAATATCGCCAGTGAAGCGGCAAGCCTTGAGACAGTGTTTTTAAAGCTTACCGGCCGTAAACTAAGAGATTAGTGTGAAAATTAAAAGGCAATTTTCACACACAAGATTGAGCCTGCGAAATCCTCGGCTCAATCTTGCGGCGCGTTGGGAAGGCATGGCTGTAAG
>NZ_FRAC01000018.1 GCF_900142215.1 Anaerocolumna jejuensis DSM 15929
TCCGCCATGCCTTCCCAACGCGCCGCAAGATTGCGCCGAGGATTTCGCAGGCACAATCTTGTGTGAATTATGCTTTTCAATAATTCACATTATCCTTTAACACCAGTTGCAGCAACGCTGGCCTGCACTTGTTCCTGGGATAATGCATACAGGACAATTCCAGGAATAACAACTATGGTAAGAGCCGCAAATAATCTGGTATAATCGTAAGAAAAAGCTTCGTTAAAAAATTGCAGTGCAATCGGCAGTGTTCTGTTTCTATCTGCGGCAGTCAGGAGCGATGCATAAAAATACTCGTTCCAGTTATTTAAGAACATCAAAATTCCTGCAGTTGCCAGTCCATTTTTAGCAAGGGGTAAATTTATCTTCCAGAATACCGTAAAGAACCCTGCACCTTCAATGGCAGCCGCTTCATCTAATGATTTTGGAATTGACATAAAGGTAGACTTCAGGATAAACATTGACATTGCTAATCCAAAGGAAATATATACAAGGGCTACGCCCCATATATTATCATAAAGATTAATTTTCATAATCAAGGAAAACAACGGCTGTGCCTTGGATTGTGCCGGCACCAGTAAGGTTATTGTAAACAGGGCAAATATGAAATTCTTTCCCGGGAACCTGAATTTTGCAATAACATATCCGCCCATTGCGTATATGATAAGTGAAATCACGGTAGCTGAGGTACTTATTAATAACGAATTCAGCGTATAGATATGAAAATTATAGTTCTTAAAAATATATTTAAATGCTCCAAAGCTTATTCCGGTCGGTAATGAAAAAGGATTTCCCAAAATCTGAGCATTGGTTTTAAACGCAGACATGATAACCCAAAGGATCGGAAAAATTGATATGACAATAGTAAAAAGTAATACCGCATACATAAATATTTTTACGAATATTTTCTTCCCTTTCTTCATAATACTCCTCCTAATAGACATTTTCATTCATGCGGAATACTTTGTTTATAATTGCGAGAATGAGCAACCCTAAGATAAACATAATGACACCATTCGCATTTGCATAGCCGTATTTCATATCACTAATTGATTTAACAAGAATGAGCGGTAAATTCATTGTGTCATCACCAGGTCCGCCTGCCGTTGTTAATGCAATTTGTTCATACATGGCAACACGGGCGGTAACGGAGCATATAATCGCCGTTCCAAATGCATTACGGCAAAGCGGTAATTGTATTTTTGTAATAACCTTCCATCCCGTAGCACCATCCACTTTTGCCGCTTCGTGCAGTTCTTCCGGGATAGCCATTAAGTCGTTTAATACGATTAAAGTTACAATTACAGCGTAAAACAGCCATGTTAATGTAACCGCACAAAAAGCATAGGGAGACTGATAGAACCATTGTACATTAAAATCAGGATTTACTTTTCTTATTATATTATTTAGTACACCCATATCATTATTGAAAATAAATTTATAAATCAAAGCCCAGGCAGCAGCAGATATTACATTGGGAACCATGAAAACCGCTCTAGTAAATTTCCAGCCAAAGGGCTTTCGGAATAATACAAACGCTACCAAGATGCCAAACCCCACATGAAGAGTTGCTGCTATCAAAGACCATAATAACAGGTTCTTAAGTGATAGTAAAAAAGCTTCATTGTGAAACATGGTGATATAATTTTGCAGTCCAATAAATTCTGGTTTATTAAATCCATCCCATTTTGTAAAAGACGTAGTAATTACAGTAATAATCGGACTTAAATAAAAAAGTAAAAATACTAATATTGAGGGAGTAAGAAACAGATATATCCACTTATAATTTTTTCTCTCCAGTCTGCTTGCAGAAACTTTTTTCACAGGCCTCTCCTTTCTTTGGTGTTAATGGGCAATAGATTATTCCATTGCCCATATTATCCTATACGCTTACCCGGCTGCCTTATTTCTTTGCTTCCTGAGCCTTTTTGGTAAGTTCATCACAGAATTTCTCCGGTGTTAATGTTCCGTCCACCAATTTAGGTAACAGCTTTCCAAATTCCGTATCTGCAACGGAAGCTGGCATAACATCAAACAGTGATACGGAATAAGTAGTATTCTGATCCATGCTGCCTGAAAGCTCTGCAAGAATAGGTGATTCTTTTTGTTTTGTCAGGAAAGTATCCGAATACTGTTTAATAGCCGGTGCATTACCGCCTTCTGCAAGAATCAGTGCTTCAATTTCGTCCTGAGATGCTCTGAAAGCTAAGAATGCGCAAGCAAGTTCTTTTTCTTCCGCTGATACTGAATTTGACACCCAGAACTCTCCATAGCATCTTGAATTCGCAATTGCAACATTTCCAGGATAGATGGTCGCCTTAACATCCGCACCATTAAAACCATTGCTCCATTTATCTTTTGAGGCATCGCTGAATTCAGAGGCCATCCAGGATCCGTTACAGATAATTGATGCATTTTTACTCATAAATGCATTCGCCGCATCCGCATAGGCAGCACCTACCGAATTGGAAGAAGCATTCGTCTGCATTAATTTCTGGAGCTGTCCTACCGCCTTAACGAGAATCGAATCCTTATAATCATACAGCTTGTCATCCACTGCATTCTTCAGTAAATCTGTACCGCCCTCCTGATTGGCAATAAGTGCCGTTAAGAGTAAGCCCGAGGTCCATGCATTATCTGCTGTCATAAATGCTAATTTATTATCTCCAAGAGAAGACATAAACTCATCCATCTTCATATCCTTTATGTCTTTACTGCCTGTGTACATGGTTGAATTGTAATAAAGACCAATGGGTTTTAATACTGCTGCAGGCATATTGACAACTTTGCCGTTGATGGTACAGTAATCAATGGAATCTGGCACTAAATTAGCAACCACATCCGGATTATCATTAAGAAATTGTTTTAAATCATACTCCATATCATTTGCCACAACAACATCCTTGAACCATTGGGTATCAATACCGCCAGAACCTGCACTATGTATTAAAGCGGGCAATTTATTCTGCTGGGCAAGCTGTTTTATTTTATCCGCATAAGAAGCCTGGGGAACCTCTTCGATGTTGATTTTATACTTACCCTCATATTTTTTATTAAAACGTTCCACCTGTGGGAGAAAAAATACCGCGCCGACATTCTCTCCTGCCATAAACGTAGGAATTGTAACCTCAATCAGCTTACCTGTATCAGCTTCACTTGTTACTTTAGCTGTTTCTTTCCCCGGATTACTATTAGTATTTGCTTCTTTTGTGCCTGCATTTTTGCTTCCGCAGGCAGCCATACTGAACATCATAGTAATTACCATTAAAACCGAAAGTAACTTTTTCATTTTTTTCATACCTTTTCCTCCAATTATTTTAATAATATTATTATCCAAAACGTTTTCTGTCAATCCATTTTTAAAAGTAGGTCACCCTACTTTTAATTATTCGTATTATCTTTTATTTGCTGTTCCTTATACAAATATCATGGATTTTTCTTTAATTGATATGTCTTCCGTGTTATAAACAACTAAAAAATTCAAACAATATGTTGTTTATAATGTCATTTCAATTCAAAACGTTTTGGTATATTTGGATAATAACATTTTAAAATCATAAAGTCAATGGAAATTTGTAACTTTTTAATAATCAGGCAAATTATTATCCTGATTTTTATATACTTTTTACAATGTATATGTAATATTTTACCATCACGTTAGTTATTTTTAACTCAAATATGCTGTATTACAGCTTAAATAAGTGTACGGAAAGGTGCCAGCGGGAGTCCATTTTTCCCAAACAGAGGTACCTCACTGTAATTGGTCCAGCAATAGCGGACCGCCGCTGGTTTCTTGATCTGATCCGAAAAGACAAAGATTTTAGAGCCTTTGATTTCGTATTTTGCCGGCTGATAAACCAACTCTTCATCTGCAATTTCAAAACCATTATGCTCTCCGCGGACTTCAAAGCCATCCTGTGCATAGTCAAAGCTTAACTCTATTCCTCTCTCCACATACTCAAAAGAACGATAAACAGGACCAAAGGCATCTTCTGCCTTGATTTTATGAAACACCTGATGAAGCGCCTGTAACGCAAGCCGCTCCCCAACCGGCCTTTTATCCTTCGGGTGTATTTCATTAAATTCACCGCAATCCAAAACAACAGCAATTCCGGTATTCTTTACTGTTTGATAGGTATTCATCTGCGCCTCACGAATCAGGCACCAATTCTTTCCCTCCGGTGTATCCTTATAGCGATGCATGGGAAGCTGAACCAGCAGGAATGGAAGCGTCTGATCCCCCCAATCAGCTCTCCACTGCTTAATCAGACGTGTAAGTAATTTCTGATATATTTGCGGCTTGTGGTCATCCGATTCTCCCTGATAGTAGAGAAAACCTCTTAACGTATAAGGTACAAGGCGTTTGAGGATTGTATTATATAGGCCACTGGGCCTAAAAGGATTCATACAGCTCTTTGGCCCCGGCCATTGGCAGGGCCCCAGTAATTCCTGAACTTTGTCCCAGGTCATATCCGGATCCATTGAATATAATTTTGTGCATTCCTTATCCCATTTTTCATGGTAATCCTCATATTCCTTAAATTCCTTTATCTGCTGCTCTTCCGGTTTACCTTCCGTTTCTTTATAGTATTCCTCCCAATAGGTATTCAGTTCGGCATCCTCCCGGACAGCTTCCTCTCCAATCCAGCAGGTGGCTGAGGTTCCGCCCCAATTACATCCGATCACACCTACGATAACATTTAATTCTTCTGCCATCTTTTTTGCAAAAAGATATCCCACAGCCGACCACTGCTTTGCATTTTCCTCACTGAATTCAGCCCAGCCGGTCATAGCTTCTTTTTCATAAAATGTATCATCAATATAGGACATTTTATTTGAATAGAAATACCTTACATTTGGATTTTTATCAGCTTTCAGCATCTCCTGTCCGCCAGTACAGTTTTGAAGTTCATATTCCATATTGGATTGACCGCCTGCCAGCCAGACTTCACCGACTGCAACATTCTTAAACTGTTTTATCTCAGACCCGCAGCTTACAGTCAGCTCATACCCTATACCCGCTGCCATGGGAGGAAGAAGCACGGACCAAGCCTCCCCTTTTATCTTCGTCCCATACTCTTTTCCATTGAAGGTTACCTTTACTTCTTTATCGTTTTCGCCCTGTCCAAATATACAGATATTCTTATCCCTCTGTAATACCATATGATTACTGAATACTGCTGCTGTTTTAAATACTGCCATAAGTCATCCTCTTCCCGAGCCAATTCCTGATTTTGCTGCTGTTTTACTTTCATTCAGCACCTATTAATTGATTATGTTTGATAGCTCTGTATTTTTATACAGGAATTTCCAATCTGCTTTCTACTCCAGATTCAAAACAAAATTTCATTCCCGCCTGCTCCCGTTGCATACCGCAGACTGGTCTGCGGTATTGCCATAGATAATGGAGCGTGAAAGCGCTTTTCTTTCACATTTGCTCCCGTTGCATACCGCAGACTGGTCTGCGGTATTGCCATAGATAATGGAGTGTGAAAGCGCTTTTCCTTCACACTTACCCTATGGTAAGATATTTCGCAGTATTTAACAATATAAGTATTTAGATATTCAATACTATAAAAAATAGAGCTTTTATCTATTTATTTAGTTCTATAATCCTCACTGCCTCATCCATACAGCTCTCAAATTTCCGAATTACAGCAGCTATTCCAGAGCGCTTCTCCGGGTTTTGCAATGCTTCCAAAGTGATATTAAATCCTCCGCCTAATGCCTCTAAATCCTTGCCGTTATCATCGTTCCAAAAATGTCCTGTCTGCTGGTAAAGCTGTATCAGCTCACTGATAAATACCAGGTCCGGATTAAGCTCCAATGCCCTTTCCATAAATCCCTTACAGCCGCCGCTGTTTGTGGCCAGGTTGCAGATATAAACGGTATACATGCTCCAGTCATCGAACTCCTCCGGCTTCATAGGGTCAAATCTGCCGCCTTCGATGCTGTCCGCCCAGGCATGAAAAGCCTTTGTACCAAAACAATAATTTTCATTTTCATAAGTCAGCAATTCCGTCAAGGTCAAAATCCGCTCCCTGTACAGACTGGCAAGGGGTACATTATGTTTCTTTTCGCCGATAAACAGCCATCCATGGCAATGCCCCGTTTCGTTTTTATAAGCATTTGTTAATAAGTCATCCATTGAAATTCTATCAGGTGCTGTGTTATCTCCTACCATGTAAAGCAGGGTCTTTCCATAATCCTCATATCCCACAAGCACGCCGAATCCATATCTGTCATGGGGATTTTTTCCGTAGTCATTCAGAATAACGGGAATCCCTTTATCGATGTATGAAATCAAGGTCTGCAGATACATTTCCTTATTGCTCAAAATCTGTGTCAGTGGTATAAAACTGCAGGCATACCCGCATTTTTCAAAAATTTCTTCGACCACATGATGGCTGCCTTTTTCGCTCAGGCGATAGTCCATTACTCCGTCACCTCTGAAGTGATTTTTAGAATAAACTTGTGTAAAATTCTCACCGGTAAGTCCTGCAAAGAACCAATAGTCATATTCTGTTTCACCAAGGCACTCCATAAGATAGCCTGCACAGCCGTTAAACCAATAGTTTTCACCATAATGTGAGGTTATCATTCTCCTCAGCCTGGGTAGAATGTTGTTGCTCTGCTTTACTGTCATTGTCAGTGCTCCTTGCTTTGTACTTGTTTTGGGAGTGGTTCTGAGCTGTGAAATCCTAATGGAGCGGAACAGCTTTTTCCCTTGTCCATCCGTCCCCATTAGGATTGGCTGCGGTGTTTGCAGGTGCATATCCATATCCATATAAGGGAATTTCACACCGCAAAAACGAACCTCCTCGTTGATCATAACAGCGAAGTGCTTTTCTCCGATAATCCAAGTCAGTTTGTTGTATACATCATGGGGAATGTCTCCAATTTGGGGAAATAGGTAATTGTTACCCAGTACCGGCTGCTGAAATGCAATACCGTGCTTTGACAGCGCTTCTTCTGAGTTGTTCTCTGCATTAATCCGGTAGCTGCAATTTCCGTGGGAAAACCAAAAACAGCCTTCCGTTGTACCCCAGAGATATTCCTCACTTGCTTTCTCCGCCAAAAATTCCACATCAATACGAAACGGAATTTTTACAGCTACATTGGTGTTCAACATACGCGCAGAAATCCATGCAATAAATTCGGCTTCTCCATTTTCCAACACCTCATAATGCGGGTCATATATGGGAGTAATTTTATGAAAATCCACATTGTATTCCCTTAGAACAGGGGTTTCCCGGAGAATTTCCTCTGCCGAGATATTCCGGACCTGTTCAAATTCTTCAAAGTCCCCAAAATCCAGCTTACGCCTTTTTATCGGCAAAAAGAGATTGATTTTCTCCCGCTTACTGTCCGGAGAATATACCGATTCAATCAGGGTGCTGTGACGCAGATTTCCGTTATGTAAGAAATCCACTTCAAAGCCTGCGTTATCGTCAAAGCTTTGAATCATACGGTTCTGTAAAGCTCCAATATTCTCATCACAGAAGGCACTGCATACTGCAAATAATCCACCGCCAAAATCATAACAGAGGAACGGACAACTCTCTATGGGCATATCCAGCCTTTGCATAAAGACAATTTTATCACCCTTCTGATATTCAAATAATGTTCTGCTCCCCGGCTGACCGAAGGGTATCTGCTCCAGAGAAAGCCAATCCCAAAAGCCTTCAATATCCGAAACCTGGGTATCCGACAGAACAGAAGAAACAACCCTCATGGGCGGTAATTCCACAATATCTATTTCAACCGGCTTTGCCAGCTTGTCCGAAAGCTCTGATAATTTCTCCATCGTAAAAGGCTCCTGCACTTCATTCCTTAAAAATTCTGATTCTACTCTTTCATAAAGCAGGGGCAGGGCTGAAATCTGTGTAATACCGTGCTTCATCATGGCATTTAGAAAATCATTCAGATAGCTTTTCAATTCGGACAGGGTGTTGATTTCATTATCAATGGCTTCCATCCGATTGACAAAGCTCTGCACTAAAACGGACATATCATTACTTTCGTAAATTCTGATAATATCTTTGATGGGAATCTGCATTTTGCGCAGTACAATGATCTGCTGGAGCCTGCTGATATTTTCGTCATCATAGAAACGATATTTTTCCAAGGGCGGACGTACACTTTCGAGCAGCCCTACCTGCTCATAATAACGCAAGGTTCTTGATGATACAGCAAATCTTTCCGTTACCTCTGTGATTTTGATTAGATCCATACCTTACTTCCTTTCGGTTTTTCTATCTATTTACTATATCACTTGACCTAGCGTCAAAGTCAATGGTTTGATAGATAATATTTACGGAAAGGATTAATTGACAAGCTATTAATAATTGGGTATCAAAACGTCATGGTTGTTAAATGTATATTTGGGGTATAAAAATGCACTCAGCTCCATGAAAGTCACTTCGTTACATTTTTATACCCCAAACATACATAAACGAAGGCTGAGATTAAATATGACTTCCGAATCATTTATTTTATTTATTTTTATTGACAATTACACTTTAATGATGTAATATCTAAAATTAAATGACACACGTATCATTTAATTAATTGGAGAAGACATTTATGGCCAGAACACCAAATGAAGAACAAAAGAATTTAAAAAGAGACTTTATACTTGAAACAGCACATCAATTATTTGCCCAGAAAGGGTTTCATAATGTAACCATGAAAGACATTGTGGAAGCTTGCGGAATAAGCCGGGGCGGCCTTTACTTATTTTTTTCGTCGGTAGATGAAATTTTTGAGGCTGTTATACAAAAGCGGACAATCAGCGGGTTTTCATTCATTCGAGAAAAGGTAAACAAGAAAGAAGATTTTCTTACTATTCTAAATTTATACCTTGAGGGGCATAAAAAAAGGCTTTTGAACATGGAAAATACCATAGTTATGGCATCCTATGAGTATTATTCCATCCATCAATCCCCCCAGGCTATTCAATCCAGGCTTTCACAGATTGAATATATCAAGAATTTCATCCTTGATATTTTACATTTAGGTGTGGAGCAAGGTGTAATTCTCAATGTTAATTTAGAGGAAATAGCAGAACAGTATATTTATCTTATCGAAGGAATGGGAGTATACGGAATGCTCCTTACTCTAACGGAAGCTCAAATTGACGCCCAGATAGCACTAATGAAAAATATCCTTATTTACAGAGAAGGTGTGAATTATTGAGAAGCATAATTCACATACAAGATTGTACCTGCGAAATCCTCAGTCCAATCTTGCGGCGTACTGGGTAGACATGGCAGCTAATGTGAATTATTGAGAAGCATAATTCACATACAAGATTGTACCTGCGAAATCCTCAGTCCAATCTTGCGGCGTACTGGGTAGACATGGCAGCTAATGTGAATTATTGAGAAGCATAATTCACACAGTACTGGAAAGACATGGCTGTTAGGTTGATAAAACAAAAGGTCGTTCTTTCAACTGCGGATTAACGAATATCCAATTGAAAATTTGGATATTCAGAAAAGAGGTTATTATGAAATATGTATTAATAACGGCAGGTAATACATCTGAAACTATTGATGGCGTAAGAAAAATTACAAATAGTGCAAGCGGGAAATTAGGCAGCTTAATTGCTGAATCATTTATTGCTAAGGGTGCAAAAGTAATCTATGTGTGCAGCAATGAATCTGTTCAACCGAAATTACCCACTGAAAAAACCATACTAATTCAGGGAGTTTTAGATTTAGACTCAGTCATGAAAGAATTAGCCGCAAGCTATCAATTTGATTGTATTATTCATTCAATGGCAGTCAGTGATTATACTGTGGCTTCTGTTATGTCCTATAACGCAGATTTAAACACCCTGGAGGAGCTTTCAGATTTAAAGGATTATAAAGGCACCAAATTAAGCTCTCAAATAGAAAATCCTGCAATCATATTAAAAAAGGCTCCTAAAATATTATCGTATCTTAAATCCTTATTTCCTGCTTCTCTTTTGATTGGCTTCAAGCTATTGGTCAATGTAAAAGAAGAAGAGCTCTACCAAGTTGCCTATAAAATGATGAAGCAGAATTCATGTGATTACGTTTGTGCAAATGATTTAGCTAATATTAACCAGCTGCAGCATAAGGCAATGTTCATCCGAAAGGATGGTACCTATAAGACCTTATTTACAAAAGAGGAAATTGCAAAAGAAATTGTAACAGAAATTATGAATACCTGGGAGGCAGTGAAATGAAAAATTTAATACTAGGGATTACAGGAAGCATTGCTGCATACAAAGCAGCCGATATTACGAATCTTCTTAAACAAAATGACTTTAATGTAAATGTTGTAATGACCAAATCAAGCACTTCTTTTATAACACCGCTTACTATGCAGGCACTTTCTAAAAACATTGTATATGTGGATGTTCTGCAGGAAGATACCCCTTCTGAAATTGTACATATTGATCTTGCTAAAAAAGCCTCTTGTATCCTGATTGCACCTGCAACAGCAAATATCATCGGAAAAATTGCTTCCGGAATTGCAGACGATATGTTAACCTCAATTGTCCTTGCAGCCAATAAAATCCCCAAATTTATTGCACCTGCCATGAATAATAATATGTATGCAAATCCTATCGTGCAGGAAAATCTAAATAAACTAAAGGAACATGGATGGATAATTATCGAACCACGTACATCATTACTTGCATGTGGTGATTACGGCAAAGGTGCATTAGCGACTGTAGATGATATTGTAAACTGTGTCCTGCAAAAACTGGAGCAAAATAATGACCTTGTTAATTAGCATCGGTAATACCAATATAACTTGCGGAATACAGGCAGTCAATACAAATACCATAGCTTCCTTCAAATTACGTAACTCAGAAGTTACAGCTGAAAATCTGGCTGAACAAATCAATCAGCTTTTAGTGCGGAATAAGATTAAAAAGTTAACAGCTTGCACTTTGGCTTCTGTTGTTCCGGAAATGATCGATACTATAAGCAGTGCCGTACAGCAGTTTTTTTCTATTACACCAATAATTGTTTCCTCCTCTTCTGATCTAGGATTAAATCTCTCCTTATATAATTGCGAATGTGTAGGTGTAGACCGTTTGCTATGCTGTACGGCTGCATATGCTTCATGCAGCTCTGCCAGCATAGTGTTTGATTTAGGAACTGCTACCACTGCAAATGTAGTAAATGGCAAGGGGTTCTTTTTAGGCGGGTTAATAATACCCGGTATAGAACTCCAATCGCAAATGCTGGCAAAAGCTGCCGCTATGCTGCCTGGTATAAATATCAGTGAAGATGCTGTCCTCATTGGGAATAATACCGCACAGTGTATTAACTCTGGAATTCTATATAGTACTGCCTTTTTTATTAACCAATACATCCTTGAAATAAACCGTGTTCTTGGACAGGAAGCAACTGTATACATGACTGGCGGAAACAGCGATTATATAAAGCCTTATATTAATAGTAATATTATTTCCCGGCCAAACCTTTTACTTGAAGGTCTAGCTATCTATTCATCAAAATTATAGGAGTAATCTCACAAGTAAACTTTCGATAAGCATGGGAATTATTGTGAAAATTCGAATATCAATTATCACTTTCTATTTAAGCAGTATCGTAAGCAAGGCTTGTGATATTCACGAAAGGAGCTAAAATGAAAACAAAGGACCTTGTTATTTTAGGAATATTCAGCAGTATAATCATTCTTCTTTCTATTACTCCTATCGGATATTTTAGTTTTGGAGTAATTAACGTAACATTAATTCATGTGCCTGTCATAGTTGGTTCCATCCTGCTCGGTTATAAAAAAGGCGCCATTTTAGGCTTTATATTCGGTTTGACCAGCCTAATCAATAACACTTTTAAGCCTGTACTGCTCTCCTTTGTCTTTTCACCGTTCATACCGGTTCCCGGGCATGATTATGGAAGTGCTTTGGCATTACTTATATGCTTCGTTCCCAGAATACTTGTCGGCATTGTTCCCTTTTTTCTTATAAAACTGTTAAAGGGAATTTTTAAAAATAAAAACAAACAGCTTTTAACCTTTTGCCTTACCGGCATTTTCGCTTCTCTCGTTAATACACTTCTTGTTATGTCCGGAATATTTCTTATATTTAAAGACGCCTATTCCGCAGCAAAAAACATTTCCGTCAATGCTGTATTTGCTTCCATTCTTACAATCATTTTTATGAATGGAATACCAGAGGCTATCGTTGCTGCCATAATTACTTCCGCTATCTGCAAGGTACTATATAATAATCCGCAAATAAACCAGTATCGAGATAAATAATAATAATAATAATATATATAGAAAGATTATAAATGCAGTGCATTTTCACTCTAACCACCATGCCTTCCCAGCAAGCCGCAAGATTGGGCTGAGGATTTCCCTGGCTCAATCTTGTATGTGAATTATGCTTTTCAATAATTCACACTAACAGCCATGCCCTCCCAACGCGCTGCAAGATTGGGCCGAGGATTTCGCAGGCTCAACCTTGTGTGTGAAAATTGCTTTTTGAAATTCACACTAATTGCCATGCCTTCCCAACGCGCCGCAAGATTGGGCCGAGGATTTCGCAGACTCAACCTTGTGTGTGAAAATTGCTTTTTGATTTTCACACTAATTGCCATGCCTTCCCAACGCGCCGCAAGATTGGACCGAGGATTTCGCAGACTCAATCTTGTGTGTGAAAATTGCTTTTTGATTTTCACACTATTCCCTAATAAAATATACCATCATCAATCGTTAACATGAGTCTCCTTCTGCTCCAGCTCTTTTAAAATATGATTGTTTAACAGGTAGACGCTTCCTTCCCTTGGAAGAAGCTGTATCCCTTCCTGGCATCTTACCTTTTCGGGCTTTAAGGAATGCAGCGGTACCAGGTACTTGGGGCTTATTTCCTCCAGCAGGTATTTTAAGTCCCCGGGATAAGCATGCCCTCCTCTTCCAAGATACTGATAACGTATATGGAATCTTTCCAGAAAATCCATGAGCTTATTATAAGCCGGGTCATAGTCTCCTAATGGCACACCATTGCTGTGTATATACAGCATATTTTGATAATCCAAATCCAGAAGGTAAAAGGTATGTTTAAAAAATAACTGCATTAAGAATTTCTCAGAACCTGTCTGCTCTTGCAGCTCTTCTTTCGTTACCGGTACCATATAAAGAAAATCCGGTAATCCCCCCTGCCCGTATTCTCCTAAAAGAGGTTCATACACATAAAGGGTTTCTGTCGGGTAAAAAAGGTGAATATAATAAGCCATGAGGGGCTCCCATACCATCCTAATCCCTTCCTTTTTCAGCTCGCGAAGAAGGATATACGCCCTTTCTACATTTCTTTCATACAGATTAATAGCGGTAATTCCTGTCTCTTCTTTTAGTACTTCCTTAATTTCCTCTATCAGGGCATCCTCCGGGGTTATCCTGTTCAGTGGCAGAGATTCTGCCTGGCACTCCTCCCATTCTCCTTCCATAAAGCTGGCGGTAACCCCCTCGGTGATTAATACATCCCCCCCCTTTACTTCCTTTGCAAATTCCAGTGCCGCCTCGGGATGAAAGCCATGAAGCCTCAAATCCCCGGTATAAGCAATATTTCCCTCATCGGTCCGTATCTCAAATCCACAGGCACCGGGCACGTCGTGATCCGTCCCAATCAGCCGGAAACGAATATCTTCCAGCTGATAGATGCTATTTTCTCTTAAGCCGGTACAACCCTCCTTAAAACGGTAAAAAATCTCCCCTGTCTCCTTCAGGCCTCCATACAGCAGATAACTATCCTCCGTCATAAAAACAGGAATATCTTCCGCTAAGAAGCCAAGGGCTTCCATATGATCTATATGCATATGAGAAATCAGAAAAAATACCGGCTTATCCTCCACCCTCCAGGGCTTTAACGGATAGTCATTCAGCTCCTTCTCATCATAAATTCCTTCTACAGCAGGAAGGATTCCAAGCTTCAGATAATCGGTCAGGGTAACCTCTTCTCTCCCTTCCCTTAAATCCTCCCAGATATTTTGAAAAATCAACCCAAAATCAAACAGGCAGCGAGCTTTGTCTGTTTCAATTTCCACCACTGTTCCTCCAATGGTTCTTAAGCCTTTATAAAAATGCAGCTTTGTCATTCTACTTCATCCTCACTTTAAGCTTTGCTTTTGTCACCGGGAGCTGTACTGTCGTAACTGGGCTGTCGTAGTCCTGACGCTGTAGTCATGCTGTCGTAGACGTACTACCCTAGCCGTACTGCCGTAGCCTAGTTGCCTTAGCCGTGCTGTCATAGCCATGCTGTCGTAGCCGTACTGCCATAGCTGTTCGAAAACACAGCTACATAGTACAGGCAACAAAGTACAGCTACTCAGACAACTACAGAGCACAGCTGCGGGGCACAGCTCCCTGTATCATTTTAAAGTATCTCCTAAATATTTTATTTCTTTAAGATAGCTTCTACCTTAGCAGCAATATCCGGAACTGCCTTTTCTCCTGTCTCTCCATTTAAAATAGCTGCTTCTACTTCAGAGCTTAATAAAGAGCGGACTTCATTGGCACCCTTATAAGCGCCTTCAAAATACTGGTTATCAATCTGTGCATAAGAGGCCTGGGCTGCTTCACTTCCCTTCATATAGGTCTGGTAAGCACTGGACTGGAAGGCAGACAGGCGCACAGGAAGATATCCCGTTGCAATGGACCATTCGGCAGTTGCGTCGGCGCTGGTAAGATATTTCATATATTCCCATACGGCAAGCTGCTTGTTTCTATCCTGCGCAAACATGGCAAGATTGGTACCTGCAGAAGGAACAGCTCCTGCTTTACCTGCAGGAAGGGGTGCCACACCAAGCTCAAAGCCATTGGTCTTTATGTAGGAAAGGCCTGCACTGGAGCCGATATACGCCATGCAATCTCCGTTTCCGAAAGGACCGGACATATATTTATCCTCTCCCGCAACACGTGCATACCCTTTTTTATACATATCCAGAAAGAAATTCAGAGCCTCTATGCCCTGGGCGTTATTGAATTTAACTTCCCCGTTCTCAATGAATTCAGAACCGTTTTGCAGTACCAGCTGCCAAAACATAGCCGCCAGATCATCATAACCTAAAGCCGGTTTCTTATCGGCATCATATATGGTCTTACCGATGTTCTTAAGGTCTTCCCAGGTTTTTGGAGCACCAAGGCCTAATTTGTCGAATTCTGTCTTGTTGTAAAAATACAGCTGGATACTTTTATTAAAGGGCATGGTATAGATCTTGCCAAATTCCTTACTCTCATTGCGGTAGCTTTCAACAATGTCATCATAGTTGTCAAAATCCGAGTTTACAAAATCGTCCAGTGGAACAACAGCATCCAGATAATTGATAATCCAGCTGTCATAAACCTGTGCCATATCAGGAAGGGTCTTTGCTGCCACGGAACCCATCAGCTTTTTGCTTAAATCATCATAGCTTCCCTGATTTACAAGCTTTACGGTGATTCCTTTTCCGTTTTCCGCGTTGAACTTATCTGTCAGCTTTGTTAATTCATCCTGAGGCCCGCCGCTCATTGCATGCCAGTATTCAATGGTTACCGGCTGTATGGTCTCTGCTTCCTTTGTCGGCTCCGGTGTGGCTTCTTCTGTAGCGGCCGGTGTGACCGCCTCTGTAGCGGTTGGTGTTGCCGCCTCCTCTGCTCCAGTATTTTCCACCTTTTTGGCACAGGCTGTCATGGCAAATACCATAACAATTGCTAACATCATTGAAAGAATACGCTTGCTTTTCATGTTTACCTCCATTTTTTGTGTTATTGTTTGTTTGTTTTTATATTTATCCCTTATAAAAGAGAGAAATATCAGCCCTTGATACCGCTTCCTATTACACCGTTTACAATCTGTTTTCTAAGAACCAAGTACATAATTATCATAGGAAGCACCAGAATGGACGAGGCTGCCATAAGCAGCTCATAATTTGTTCCGGCTTCTGTCTGGAACTGGATCAAGCCAATGGAAAGGACTCTCTTTTCTTCTGAATTGGTTACAATAAGAGGCCAGAGAAATGCGTTCCAGCAGCTGATGATGTTAAGGATTCCAATGGTGGATATGGCATGCCTGTTATTGGGAACTACAATTTTCAGCAGATAACGCCAGTCGCTGCAGGCATCTACCTTTGCTGCATAATACAGTGCATCGGGCATCTGCATGAAGAATTGCTTCAGCAGATAGATATAAAATACATTGGCTATCCATGGAACGATAAGAGCTGCCCTGGTATCCATCAATCCCAGCTTTGTAATGGTTACATAATTAGTTATGATAAGCATTTCACCTGGTATCATAAGCGTTGCCAGGAGAATGGAAAAGATCAGATTCCTCCCTGGAAAACGAAGCCTCGAAAAGGCAAAGGCTGCCAGAACTGTAGTTACCAGGGTACAGACCGTGCTGATAACAGTAACCATGACCGAATTGAAAAAATACCTGGCAAAAGGGGCAGCCTTCAAGGCTTTGCCATAGTTATCAAAGTGTAATACCTCCGGGAAAAAGGTGGGAGGCATCTTGACGATTTCCGAAGCATCCTTTAAGGAGGAGGAAATCATCCAGTAAAAGGGCAAAAGAGTAAGGAATGCTCCCAGGCCCAGTGCCGTATAAATAAAGATTTCTGCGATTAATTTCTTACCTTTCATACAAGAGCTTTCCTCCTTCTTAATAAAAAACTTTCTTTTTCTATATTCTTAACTGAAATCCCGTAAGAACCAATATCAGCAAAAATAAAAATACCGCTGCTGCCGAAGCAACTCCAAAATCCCAATTGGAATAAAATTTATTATATATGTAATACACCAGGGTAATGGCACTGTCCGCCGGACCTGCCTTCCCTCCGAAAAGTGCATACACCTCGTCATAGACCTTAAAACCGCTGATGAGCCCCATAACCATTGCGTAGAGTATCATAGGAGAAAGCATGGGAACGGTTATCTTTAAAAATACTCTCCCTTTCGGCGTCGCATCCACCTTGGCCGCCTGGTAATAAATAGGCTGTATGTTCTGAAGGCCTGCCAGGAAAATAATAATATTAAAAGCAAGGCTTTTCCAAATACTGAAAATAATAAGGGCTGCCATTGCCGTAACGGGCCTGTTGAGCCATTCCACACTCTGTATACCAAAAAGATGAAGCAATCCGTTAACCAGACCGTATTTACTATGAAAAATCCAGCTCCAGACTATTCCCACCGCCACTATGGAGGTTACATAGGGAAGAAAAAACACCGTCTGGAAGAATCCCCTGAACTTGATCTTGCTGTTTAGCAGTACTGCAATTCCCAGAGAAATCATAATGGAGCAGGGCACTACAAAAACCACATACAGCAGGGTATTGCGAAAAGCCCTCCAAAAAACCCTGTCCTGCATCAGATACTGGTAATTATCCATTCCAAAGCCGGTAACAGTATTATTCAAAAAGTCATAATTCATATAAAAGCTCATAAAGATTGTCTTAATAAGCGGATAAAGGATAAATACCGCTATTACCAGACAAGCCGGAAGTATGTACAAATATCCGCTGTAATTGTTCTTTTTCATATTTAACCTCATTCCTGCCCACGTTTTTTTGCCCAGGTGAAGCTTGTGCCGGAGAATTCGCAGGCACAAGCTTTGCAAGCATTAGAGTGAAAAGCTTTCACTTTTGACTCCTATCTATCTGCAACGCATAAAGTGCTTTTTCTTTTCTATCATTCACACTCGCCCAAGGCTGCTTCCGGAATCCATATCAAACAACAGAATCTGGTCTGTTTTTATACCAAGCTTTAAATTTTCTCCCTGGGTAATCCTCTCATCGGAGAAAAATATCGCCCTCATCCTTTCCTGCCCTAAATGGAAATACACCGATAAATCCTTTCCTGTCATTTCCACACTTTGCACGGGAACCTCAAAGCCAGTATCCTTTCTGTAAAATGCCTCTGGGCGGATTCCGATTCGGACCCTTTTATTTTCCATTCCAATATTTTCCCTTAAGGTAACTCCCTGACAGACCAGTCTTCCCTCCGTTACTATTCCTTCTGTCATGACAATGGCAGGTGTACCCAGAAACTTTGCCACAAATTCATTGGCAGGATTTTTATAGACCTCCTGGGGAGTGTCATACTGCAGCAGTACTCCCTTGTCCAGCACCGCAATTTTATCGGAGATACTCAGTGCCTCCTCCTGGTCATGGGTTACAAAGACTGTAGTAATCCCCACTTCTTTTTGGATTCTTCTTATTTCCTCCCTGGTTTCAATGCGAAGCCTGGCATCCAGATTGGAAAGGGGTTCGTCAAGCAGCAGCAGTCCCGGCTGCTTTACCAGCGCTCTTGCAATGGCGACCCTTTGCTGCTGTCCCCCGGATAATTCCTTTGGCCTTCTTTTTAACAAGTCTCCTATCTGAACCAGCTCTGCCATCTCCATCGCTCTTTTTTTGGCTTCTTCCTTTTTAACCTTAAGATTAATTAACGGAAAAGTGATATTTTCCATCACTGTCATATGAGGATAAAGAGCATAATTTTGAAATACCAGCCCGATTCCTCTCTTTTCTGTCTCTACCTTTGTTACATCCTTCTCATCAAAGAGGATTTTTCCTTCCGTGGGTTCCAAAAGCCCCGCCAGCATAAAGAGGGTCGTGGATTTCCCGCAGCCAGAAGGCCCTAGCAGCCCGATAAGCTTTTTATCCTCCAAATGCAAGGTAAGTTTGTTTACCGCTGTTACGTTTGCAAATTTTTTGGTCAGTTGCTGTAAATATACATTCATAGAATTCTCCTTCACCTTTCATTTGTTGCTTCTTCCACGGGAGCCCTTCATTATAGCACCACTGATTTTACCATACAAGTAAGGGAAAGGAGATTTTACCCATATTTAACCGGCGGTTAACAAGCATAAGTTTTCTTTACCCAAAAATATCTGACAGTAAACATTCCGGTATTTTCATTAAAAAACAGCCTGAACTTTACTCTGTTCAGACCGTATCCTTGGTAAGCTAATGTATTTCATAATAATTTCCTTGCTGCCTTTTGCATTTCTTTTTAAGCAGGGCAATGTCCTTTGAAAAATCATCCACACTGTGATAAGTATTCGTTTCATTGGAAATTCCTGCTATGGAAAGACTTGCTATGGAGAAATTCTCCGTTCTGCCATGCCGGTTCTTTGAAACAATATATCCGTTCTTCAAATCCTCCTCACGGTAAAGTGCGGCGACCCTTAACGTAAAGCAGTCAATAACTGCTCTGCAATATTCTCCTCCCTCATGGTAATCGCAAAGAACAATAAAGTCATCACCGCCTATGTGTCCGATAAATTCATTTCTTAAGGCACATTCCCTTAAGATGTCGGCGACCAGCAGAATCATCATGTCACCGTTCTGAAAACCGTAGGCATCGTTATATGCTTTAAAATTGTCAATGTCAAAGTAAATTATGCAATAGGGTAATTTGTCAAGAACACGGCTTAAAATTTCCCTTTCTATTAACAGGTTGCCCGACAAACCCGTAAGAGGGTTGCAATGCATAGCCGTATCCACCTCCACCTTTGTGCAGGCATCCAATAAATTCTTGATCGTTACGATACCAAAATATTTGCCGTCCTTTTCCACTACAATCGGGTCATAGAGCTGTTCAAAGGTTCTTTGCATGGCAAGGCTGGATACCTGGTTTACAGGGGTATTGTAATTGACCCGTAAAAAATCTCCTCTCATCAGATGCCGGATTTTTTTCTTCGAATAGAGACTGAATCCGTATCTGCCGCCCAGGATTTCATTAAAGGACATCTTGGTCATAAAGCCAATTGCAACTTCATTTTCCACTATTGTAAATTCCTTGATGGAAGGGTCATGTCTTATGATTTCATAGACATCCTCCCCAATTTCTTCGGCAGAAAATGTATCACCTGTCCTTGCCAGATATCCGACAACGGGATAAGCCGTGCTTTTGATGTTGTCGGTATAAATTTTAGTACGAAGCATTTTTATTAAGGCTGCCTTCTCAGGCTCCAGGTCCTGAAAAGTCTCCTTAGGTCTTCCAAGAAAATATCCTTGACCAAGGTTAACGCCTAGCTTAATCAGTGTATTTAACTCTTCTTCCGTTTCAATGCCTTCCGCAATGACCTGAATGTCCGCATTTCTTCCGAAATCAACCATTGCCTTGCAAACCAGCTGTTTGATTTCCTCCTTATCAATATCTCTGACAAGGTTCATATCCAGCTTGATAAAGTTGGGTCTGACACTGGCAACAATATTAAGACCGGAATAACCAACCCCAAAATCATCAATGGCAATCCCATAGCCCTGGCCTTTATAATGGTTAATAGATGCCAGAAATGCATTTGTATCGTTTACGGCAACCCGCTCCGTTATTTCAAATATGACATCATCCGAATAAAGTCCGTATGTAATCAGACTGCTTTTCGTAAAACCCTCTATAAAATTCTTATCATAAATAATATTGGAATTAACATTAAGAAAAAGCTTTTTCCCTTCCTTCAGATTTGTGGCACATTCCAATGATTTCCTCCTGCACAGAGTTTCAAGCTCCCATGATTTATCCAGTCTGTCTGCAACTTTAAACATTTGCTCTATATTCATTTCAAGTTCTTTCACAGATATCCTGCTAAGGGCTTCAAACCCAAAAATCTGTCCATCTATCAGAGATACAATAGGCTGATATACCGGAATTATGTATTGGCCTTCCAAGATCTTTTCCAGCAATTGAAATTGATGTTCCAAGTATTTCTCCCTTCCTTAGATATGACTTCTCTAATATATTAGATTATCCACTGAAGTTATATTGAACTAGCAAGATACTGTAAAATTCTTGTAACTTTTCTCTGCAGGAATGTGAAAGGAAAGCACTTTCACCCTTCCTGCAGATTGTGGGTGTGCACCACAGAACGTTCGCCAACTATTTTTTGTCATCTATAAAGACAGTTAAAAAACAGGCCTAAAACTGATTCAGCATATATATCACCACGGAACAGTCCGTCCAAGGTAATCAAGGTATTCTAACCCCGCATGTCCTTGCTTCTTTAACAGAACCTCCACTAAATTTGGAATACTTTCCTCAATACTGAGGTGGGCATTGGGTCCCCCAAGCTCCGTGCGAACCCATCCGGGAGCCATCACCACCATCGCCCGTGAAGATTCAGGGTCGCGGGCTGCAAAGCTGCGCATAAACTGGTTCAAAGCTGCCTTGCTCCCACGGTAAACTTCACGCATGCCTGTGAGGTTATTGGCAATGCTGCCCTGACCCGATGACATCACACCAATCAATCCATTGGTGGAAACAATATCCTGGAAAGCTTCCACCACCCGCATCGGACATAATGCATTTGTGACCATGACACGTATAAACTCCTCGGTCGCCACCTCTCCGATCATTGCCATCTCGTTGCTGTTTGTTATGCCGGCATTTACAAACAGCATCTCAAACATTCTGCCCGACAGCCGCTCCCGCAATGCTGTCACCTGAGCCTGTTCGCAGATATCCAGCGTCTCCACTTCCAGACACCCCTGGAACTTCTCCTTAAGAGCATTCAGCTTTGTCCGGTCCGACCCCTCTCGTGCCGTACCAACTACATTCCAGCCTTTTTTCAAGAATTCTTCCGCCATAGCGAGTCCCAGACCGCGTGAAGCTGCGATGAGAAGAATCGTGGGTCTTTTTTGATTTGAAACAGTTGATGACATTGCATTCAACCTCCTTTGTTCTGATTCAATTTTATTTGTGAATTCAGTATACCACTGGGCAGCTGTTCGGCAAATCCACAAACATCCATACTTATTGCCTAATAGTCCAGGATGGCCTATAATGTTAGTAAACATATTACTTGGGAGGCATTATGACAGACTTACGGTATGAATTAGCAAAAATAATCAATCATTCCGCTTCCGGTGACGGAGTGCATAAAATGTGTCTTGATGGCACCTATTGCGTAAAATACTCTCACCAGGATTGCCGCTGGCAGCGTTGGCACTCATCCTTATGTATTGTTGTTCAAGGGTACACGGAAATCATGCTGGACACCGATACTTATCGATACGATGGAGTTCATTATATTGCCACTCCCGTTGATTTGCCTGTTACCAGCCGCCTCTTTGCGGTAACGCCGGAGCAGCCCTTTTTATGCCTTAAAATCCTCTTTGATTCCGCCGTTCTGAACGAACTTGCGGCTCAGATTGAAAAGGATTTCCCTAATGAGACGGAGACATCCCCTCGCGCAATGTTTATTGGCATACCAAGTGAGCAAATGCTGGAGGCCGCAATCCGATTGGGTAAGCTTTTTCAAACACCTGATGATGCGCCTGTATTAGGTCCTTTGGTGATCAAAGAAATACTTTATCATCTCTTAAAGGGCCCGGATGGGCCGGCACTCCGTCAGTTTGTACGCTCCGGAAGCAAAATGTACAAAATATCCCAGGCAATATATACCCTAAGAGCCAACCTCAGTGAAGATGTGAATGTAGCCTCTCTGGCAAAAGCTGCGAATATGAGCCGTTCTTCCTTTTTTAAGACCTTTAAAGAGGTAACGGCAATGAGCCCGATTCAGTATCAGAAACGCCTCCGGTTGCTGGAAGCACGGCGCCTGATGACTGTTGACAGTGAAACTGCTGAACATGCAGCCTTTAAGGTAGGATACCATAGCGCATCGCAATTTAGCCGGGAGTATTCACGCATGTTCGGCAATTCTCCTTTACGGGATATAATGGAAATTAAAAAGGCTGGTAATTCTATTCATCAAATATAATGAGAACCCCAGCCAAAAATGTTCATATTGACTTTCTTAATTCTTCCTGTTCTATTTAATAAAATTCAGTACTGCATCCATTAACTGAATACATCTAACGGTAGGCTTGATAAAATTTAAACAGCCCTATTGACAAAAATAAAACAGTAGCATATAATTAAACACGTATTAAACGTGTTTAATAAATACTTTGACGTGGTTACTAATAATGTTATTGAATTAAAAGAATTAATAGATAATCAGGTTGATATATTTTTAGGAGGAAGTCTAATATGAAAAGTAATTTAAGGGTACTCTCAATAATAGCCTTTGTGATAGCCGTACCATCTCTGATTATTACTGACTGGTACTACAAGGGATATGGTATTTTTATGATGTTCATCTTTTTAACAATCGGATTAGTTCTGGACCAAATTATACGTTTAAAATTTCCTGTTTCCGTTGGGTCTCCGCTTAATAACTACAAAATAAACAAAATACTCAATATCGTTTCATTAGTGCTGTTTGTGCAATCGCCGATGGGGCTTATTTATGGAAACAAATGTATAGATAATTTAGGCTTCTGGACAATGGCAATAATGATATGTTTGGGTATTATTATAAATCAAATAGCAGCAAATAAATATCATTATACCATAGAAAAATAGGGAGAATGGCTTATGGGTAAAGCTTCCCCCAAGGCAATGATAACTACTCCCTTCTCCATACATTAGCCGATGACCTGCTAATGAAAGTCAATAGATTTTCATTAGCAGATACACCATCTTATATAGCCTGGAAGGTATTCTGATCCAAATTGCATTTTGCCAGTTCTTTGTCCGGCTCCAGTATATCATTCCACTTCACGAAGCCTTTCCACAATGCTGTATTTTTTGGTACTCTGATAAGATATGACCGGGACTGCAACTGCTATTATTACAAATACCGGAAGTACAGAGAGGAACGGTATTATCGTAAAATGATACGTAAAATACTCTACGACATTATTAAATGCACGGACTACCGATACCGATAACAAGGAACCAATGACAATCGATATCACTGCGGTAAAACTGATATAATACATTCCTTCATACACGAGCATTCTCTTAAGCTGGCTATTGGTAAGGCCGATGCTCTGCAGCATGGCGAATTCCCGCTTCCTAGTAATTACGCTCGTAAGCATTGTATTGATAAAATTAAGGATACCAATGACCGAAATTACCAAGCTAAGTGCACCGCCTACCATACCTATCATATTGATAATGGATGAAAACTCCCCCCGTAATCCTTCCTTTGACTCAAAATCTGTATTCGGATCAACTTTCTCTGTGTAATTCTTAAGGAAACTTTGTAAAGCAGCTTCCTTATCATCCTGAACCTGGAATGCCGCAGCAAAACGTTCGGCGTCAGAACAATTCGCTAACAGCTCTTTTACAGGCATGATGGTAACCAGCGCATTCATACCAAATCTGCGTAAGGTCATACTGGTTGGTATTTCATCGACTACCGCCATAACTTCATACGTTTTCTTCGTTACATTTTCCCACTTTGAATCAATGATATTTCCTTTTTTATCTCTTACATATACATATTTTGATTCCGGACCATGGAGCTCTAGCTCTACCTTATCACCAGGTTTATAATAGGAGGACTTGGTATCATTAAGGACCTGTACCAGAATATATCTGCCTGTATTGAATTTCCCCAGATCAATGCTTCCCTTGATTACCTTTAATTTCTTTAGTAAGGCTTCATCATAAGCAAACCGTTCTTCCGCAATCGGACTATTTTTCTTTATGACTTTTTGTATCTCAGAAAGGTTATTTCCAAAATCACGCACATCCAGTTTTCCTTCGCTGAATAATTTTTGATATTGCGCATGCCCACTTTCCGATAAGGTATGGGCCGTATCCCCAGGTAAACAATACAGCTGGTTTATGCTTTCGATTCCTTCTTCACTGCTTACTGCTTTATAGTAATTCTCATCTAATTTCAAACTTCCACTTAATCCAGTATTCATCAAAGCCGCCTGCCCTATCATAAAGTCACCGGTAAGCATTTCTTCCAAATAATTATCCAGACGGAAGGATTTCACAAATGTAACAACTTCTGTTAACAAGATTACACTTAGTGACATGGACAAGATAACCACAATTGTTTTCTTTTTATTTCTGGCCAGATTTGACAAAGCCATTTTTGATATTTTGGCCCCATTTGTAGTCCTTTTTGTTTTCATTTTCTTATTGCTTGTCTCTGTATATTTGGTTGCTTCAACCGGTGATACGCTGCCAGCAATTTTACCTGGTTTTCTGCAGCTGATTATTACCGTGAACAGGGAAAATAATGCTCCAAATAAAAAGATATACGGATTCGCATTCAAGTGAAAATTAGCAGTATTTAGTCCATCCATTCCCTTAAATATAAGCGGCATCATACCGATACCCACCACATATCCAAGCCCAAGACCAACCGGAATACCAATGCAGGATAATAAAAATGCCTGCCTTCTTACCAGACTCTTTATCTGCTTTTTCGTAGCACCAATTGTTTTGAGTAAGCCATAAAAACGGATATCTCGAATAATGGATATATAAAAAATATTATAAATAATCAGGTAACCCGTTAATAACATTACAAAAAACGCTGTCAGAACCATAAAAAGACTTACAGGATCTATGTCTTTGCTTCGTTCGGACAGATACCCCCAGTTAATTCCATAATCGATTTCTTTCGTTGCATAGCCGCTATCCTTAATTACTTTAAGTACCTTTTTTTCAATATTTCTGGAATTACTGAAAAATACATTAGCCTGAATCAGACCAACACCGGAGTCTTCGGACTGTGATTTTTTTAAATTAACAAAATCCTTCTCTGTATAATTTTTTTCTATCTTATTTAAGAACGCTTTCGACAAATATACCTGGCTTGCCCCGATTACCGGATCTCCTTTATACCATCCACTGACTGTAAAGGTTTCCTTATACTCTTTCCCCATAAAGCCAAATTCCAAAGGTATCTTCGCACCTATTTTGTGCGGGATATGAAGCATATCCATTACAATTGTATCAACAACAATTTCGTTTTCCTCATCTGGCAGCTTTCCTTCTTTCAATCTTGTAAAGGTGAAATCCAGATTCTCTGGTTCAATATAACGGATTTCTGTCTGCCTTTTCTGCAATTCTTTATTTTTTGCAAAGCCAATTAATATGTCATAACTGGACTTTTTTATCAGCGGATGACGGGTTAATTTATCATACTGTTCTTTTGTAATCTCTTTAAAACCAGCATGTGCGGATGTTCCAATCGCTCTCATGCTCTGTTCCTGTGTGACCTGTATCATTCCTGACCCTACTGAAAACAGGGTCGTAAACAGGAGAGCGGTCAGCGCAATTGCAATTACAGCAAATATATTACGCATTCGATTATTCTTTAGGCTTCGGTTTGATAATCGCCTGATAATTTTCTTATTATTATTCTTCATCGATATCTCCATTTTTCTGCGACAATTTCTATTGACTACTATATAAAATTACTTTCCAATAATCCTTCCATCTTCGATATGAATGATACGATCACATAACTGTGCTAATGCTTCATTATGTGTTATCATTACGATTGTCTGGCTGAATTTTTTACCGGTCATCTTTAACAGCCCAATTACTTCCTGCGAGTTCTTGGAATCCAGATTACCAGTTGGCTCGTCAGCAAGAATTATCGTTGGTTTCGCAGCTAATGCTCTGGCTATTGCCACTCTTTGCTGCTGCCCACCGGATAACTGGTTTGGCATATTGTATTTTTTATCGTCAATACCAAGCGTCTTTATGATGTCCGAAACATATTTTTCATCCACTCTGTTTCCATCCAATTCTATGGGTAATACAACATTCTCATAGACATTCAGGATTGGAACCAGATTATAATTTTGGAAGATAAATCCTATGTTTCTTCTTCTGAATATCGTCAGTTCATTTTCGCTAAAAGCGGATAAATCACGTTCTCCTACTGTAACCTTTCCACTTGTGGCGTAGTCGAGACCACCTAACATATGAAGCAGTGTGGATTTACCGCTTCCAGAAGTGCCGACAATGGCAACAAATTCGCCTTCCTCCACAGACAGATCGACTCCATCCAGGGCTTTCACTATATTCGGCTCTTTTCCGTAATGTTTCTTTAAATTCTTAGTTGTTAATATATTCATCGCTAACTCCTTATTTTCTTCAGGTATATCCTGACCTTATTATCATTCTATCTGATAAATCTTACAGGGTTATGACAGGGTCAAAAAGAGATTCTTACAGAATTGTAAGAATCTCTAAGGGGTTATCAAATCATTTTTTAAGAAAACTGAAAACTTACTGCCTTTCCCTACCTTGGAATCGACGGTTACATAACCGCCCTGTTTCGATAATATCAACTGAGAAAGATATAGCCCAAGTCCGGTACCTTCTTTCTGTTCTACCTGCTCGCTGCGATAAAACCTCCGGAAGATTAGATTGAATTCCTCCGATGGGATTCCAATTCCCTGATCTTCAATCTGAATCTTGGTATAAAGCTCCATTGGTACCAGGCTAATTTTGATTTCAGACGATTCAGGAGAATATTTTACTGCATTCTCTAATATATTGGATAATGCTTCCACTGTCCACTTACGGTTATGAAACAGCTTTCTGTCTTCGCACTCCTCAAGAACGATGCGTATCTGCTTTTTCTCCGCCTGACTGAATACAGCGCTTATACTGTCTGCAATGGTTTCTTTTATAAATGACGGAGCCTCGTTAAACTCAATGATTCCTGTTTCAAGGCGCGAGGTCTTAAATAATGATTTTAACAGCCATTCCATCTTGGCTGCCTGCTCGCCTGTTCTTTGAATAAATTCTTCTCTCTCTTCTTCCGATAGTGATTCTGTTTTTAAGATTTCAACATACATCGTAATATTTGCAAGCGGTGTTTTTAACTGATGCGATAAATCCGATATTAACCTTGTTACCATTTCTTTCTCTTCTTTTGAAGAATTCATATCATGTTTTGCTATCAGGAGCAGGCGTTTTAACTGACTAATCAGCTTTGATTCTCTGGTATCAGAAACATCTGTGTCTTCAACTGTTCTCTTTGATATGAACATATCGATTATCGTACTAATACGACCTAGTACCTTGTTAAGATACAGGTAGCAGAAAAGGATTGTAACCAGACATAGTAGTATCGATAGTATTGGTATCATCATAACATGCTTTCCTTCCAAATATACCCCATGCCATGCACTGTCTTTATCAATTCTGGTTTGGATGGATTCTCTTCCAGCTTTTTTCGTAATCTGCTAATGTTAACCGGAAGCGTATTCTCATTAACAAAATTCGAATCGACATCCCAGATAGCTTCCAGTATCTGTTCTTTTAAAAGTACCCGCCCGTGGTGCTCCATGAATAGTAACAGAATCTTATATTCTGTTATGCTTAACTCGATTTCTTCCAGGTTATTAAAGTCACCTGCAAAATCCTTTGTACCCATAGTTCCATCCACGGTCTTGGGATGATTACCGGAAATCTCCCGATATACCTTCATCGTCTCCTTACATAACCGGATATGATTGGAACATAACCAATGACCTTTTGCCTGCATAAAGGAGCCTTTCGGTTCTTCATACATTTTTAATCTTGTAGCAACCCTTGCCTTTAATACCGACAGAGAAAATGGTTTTGTAATATAATCATCCGCACCGGTCTCAAATCCCATCACTTCATCCGTCTCCAAATCTCTTACTGTCAGCATGATAATTGGAATGTTTGAGATTTCTCTAATCTTCTTACAAAAATTAAGACCATCCCCATCCGGAAGATTTAAATCCAAGATAATTAGATTGAGCTTATTACTTTGGAATACGGCCCAGCCGTCGGCTAAGGAATGTGCAGAGTGTACCTGGAAACCCTCTTTTTCTAATGTAAAGCATATGCCCCGATTCAGCCCTTCATCATCTTCTATCACCAGTACAGCCTGCATATCTCCATCATCCTTTCCTTATGTACTAATAACACCTTTCTCTGTTTTCTTTACGAAAGAATCCATGATTGTGTTATTCTTTTTATCCAGATTCTTCAAACCTATCCTATATATATTCCACACTTTCCACTTTACTTCTAACTTATCGGTCTTTATCAGCATTCCAGCCAATAATACCTGTTCTTAGGCAGTAATTCTAAGCATTACTATAATCCATATTTTGCTATTATGCAACATGAATCTGAATCCCAGGCAGCTGCCATAGTCCAATTTAACGTTATAATACTGCATCGAAAAAGAACAAAAAAAAGTGACCATCTGTTGTAAATGGTCACATTTATTATTTCTTTTTATGCAATTTGATAAAATAGTTTTATTCTAAGCTTTATTGCTATTTCTATAATTTATCAATTATATATTTCTACAATAATTTAACAACTTCTTTTCAAATACCCCTAAGCTTGTTCTGTATTCCGCTAATATTATTGAAGAAATACAGAACAAGCCGAAACAAAACTATCTAATATAACAATCCAGTAAACTAATTTTTCTATATATGTAAACATTTTTACCATTACATCGAACGGCTAAATAATACCTTAGTTCTTACCGCCATAACCCTTATATGTACCGTAAACTACATCTGCATATTGATTTGCCAGTATAGGGCGGCCATAAGAATCTGTAGCTCCCGGATACCAGTAATCTCCTCCGTTATAGTGCAATAAACCGTTATATATGTTGCCGAATTTAGCAATCTTTTCATTTAAAATCAATCCGCCCAGGCTTACCTGATCTTGTTCACTGCTGTGATTATAAGCATGGCCAAATGTGGAGCTGAATTGAGATAAATAAGCACTACGTGTGTTTGGTTCTACCTGCATCAATCCGTCACCGGCTGATGGACTGCCTGGCAAGCCTGCTCCAAAGCTGCTTTCCTTTTTGATAACAGCACACAGCAATAAAGCAAAATCTCCGCCTTTACCAAATTTATTGTCTACATTCACTGTATATGTCCATATGTTACTTGGTACTTCGGAAGGCTTTGTTACGGAAGGATCTGGATTTGATGAACCAGTATAAATCTTCACCGATGACATTTTATCATTGACATTGTCGCCAACCCAGGAAGAGCTTGAAGTATAGGTCCATTTTGTTCCTCCAAAATTATCATTCTCATATACTTCAACAGTCCAGCCGTCAGGAACCTTGAGAGAGGACATCCAGTCATTCGGAATTCCTTTTTCATTCAGCTGAGATAGTGTATAATTACCTACCCCAAGCGTTATTGCTGCCCCGCCATAGTTTATATCTGCATAGAATGTCACTCCGTTTGTTGCCGGTGGTGTTGTTGTTCCGCTGCCGCCTTTCTCCCATAAAGCAGGCACATTGGATGGTTCCCAGCCTACGAGGGAAGTATGCGCCTGACGACAGGTATAAGTACTTCCACTATATGTTACTGTATCACTTACTGCATATGCAGTATTTGGAGCCCATGCCCCTCTGGCAGCTGCGCTCACTGGTAGGACTAGGCAAAATGTGGATATGAATACTGCTAAAACTACCATAAATACTTTCAAAGAACCCTTTTTCTTAGTCATTTTCTGACCCCCTTATTTTATTTATCTGTAGCTTTTCCATCAGGCAAGCTACAGGTATAACTGTAACTTCATTGAATTAATAGTTAAATACTCCCTATGTGATTATAGTATATCATTTATTTACATAGTGCAACATAAAATGCATAAAATAGGGTTATTTTCCTATAATCTGACTTAATAGCTATAGCTCAGAAATTTTAACAATCAAGCAAACAAACTTTTGCATTATAGATCAAATTACTTCCGAATAGGGACATTGGTTTTTCGTACAATGTGGTTATGATTATCTACAAATACAACACTTGGTCTATGTTTTTCCGCTTCTTCCGGTGTAAGCCGTGAATATGCCATAATAATAATTTTATCATTAACCTGTACACATCTTGCCGCTGCTCCATTCAAACAGATTAAGCCCGAACCGCGTTCTCCGGCAATTACATAGGTTTCAAATCGTTGTCCGTTATTAATATCTACAATGCATACCATTTCATATTCTAAGATACCTGCCGCATCGAACAGCTCTTCATCACAATCAGCTTTATTGTCTTTTCGATAATTCGTTATTTCATTCCTCAAAATCAAATGTAAAATTATCAATGAGTCTGGACTTTCCAATAAAAACTGCCATTGCAACTAAAACCCTCCTGTCCAGTTTATCTACCTGACTCATGGACATTGCATCTACAGCCTTTAGATAGTCAATTTTTGCCAGCGGTTCTTTTTCGATATATTTCTTCATAACTTTTATTAAAACAGCCGCATCCCTTTCACCGTCTTTAATCAGTTTCTTTCCAATTTGGATGCTGCCGTATAAAACAGGTGCTGCTTTTCTCTCTTCTGCATTCAGATAGGTATTGCGTGAACTCTTTGCCACTCCATCCCTCTCACGTATGATGGGGCATCCAATTACTTCCACATTTATATTCAAATCCCTGACCATACGTTTTATAATAGCAAGCTGCTGGGCATCCTTCTCTCCAAAATAGGCTCTGTCCGGAGTAACGATATTGAATAGCTTTAAAACTACGGTACATACCCCTCGGAAATGTACCGGTCTGCTTAACCCGCAAAGCTCCTCCGTAAGTACAGACATATCCGCATAAGAGCAAAAGTCTGCTTCATACATTTCTTCCGGCTCCGGATGAAAAATTAAGTCCACCCCATTTTCCTCACACAACCTGCTGTCGCGCTCCAAGTCTCTTGGATAGCTTGCCAGATCTTCTTGGGGACCAAATTGCATAGGATTGACGAAAATACTTAATACTATCCTATCATTTTCATCAGCCTGATTAATTAAGCTTTGATGCCCTTCATGCAGATATCCCATAGTTGGTATAAACCCAATGCTTAAGCCCTCTCTTCTCCATTCCATTATACATTTGCGAACTTCTTCTATCGTCTTAACGATCTTCATACTTTTACCTCCCGCTCCTCACTCTTTATACAATTTCCCGATTATTTCATCTGGTATATTAAAAACATGTGCTTCTCCAGGGAAAACACCAGCCTTTGTTTCTTCGATATACTGCTTAAAAGCAATTGTCATTATTTCACCCACATTAGCAAAACATTTTACAAACTTTGGTTTAAATGTGCTGTACAGGGAAAGCATATCCTGATAAACCAGAACCTGTCCGTCACACCCTGCACCCGCTCCAATTCCAATGGTAGGAATATGGATTGCTTCCGTAATTAAATCAGCCAGTTTATCCGGCACACATTCCAACACAACTGCAAATGCCCCTGCTTCCTCCACCGCTTTTGCATCCCGTATCAGCTCCCTTGCAGTTTCTTCATCCCTTCCCTTGACTTTATATCCGCCAAACACATTTAACGACTGTGGTGTCAGTCCTATGTGTGCAACAACCGGTATGGAAGACTCTACAATTGCTTTAATCTGAGGACACATCCTTACTCCGCCCTCTAGCTTTACTGCATGAGCGCGCCCTTCCTTCATTAGACGTCCTGCATTACAAACGGCATCATAAACGGAGGTCTGATATGACATAAAGGGCATATCTGCCACAATAAGTGCATTTTTACAGCCCCGTGCAACTGCTGCAGTATGATGAATCATATCCTCCATGGTTACGGATAAGGTATCTTCGTATCCGAGCATTACCATTCCTAAGGAATCACCAACTAATATGGAATTGACTCCGGCTTCATCGATTAATCTGGCAGTAGAATAATCGTATGCTGTCAGCATCGTTATCTTATCTTTCCTGTTCTTTTGTTCAAGTATGGTAGACACAGTATTTCTCATAATTTCTCCTCTCCTTCTTAAATGCTATGAAATCTTTCTTAGGATGTTTCTTTTTGCAATCTCCAACGGCAGAAGAAGGCCATGAGCCCCATGGCTCGTTGTTTACACAAAAAAGAGCACTTGTTTACGCAACAGATAAATCTATTGCATAGCAAACAAGCGCTCTATACGAACTAAATTATGTTTTTATCTACTTATATACTATGTAAAATGGAATAATTTTCAGTTCCTGCCGCTTCTGTTTACATGGTCAAGACTATATAACTTTTATATTCCTGTTACCGATATAACTTCTTTCCGAAGTCCTATTCGATGCACTCTGAGCTGCTACTTTTCCATTTTATCGTCCCATCTGTAAATTCGTACAGTATGGTGATATCAGATAAAGTTCCGCTATTTTCCAAGTACTTACATAGTATAACTTATTTTATTTGGTTAATCAAGAGGCACTCTTCAAAAGCCAATTAATATAAAATTCTGATTGGTATTACAGTGAATCCATATTGGATTTATCAGCAGCCTTTATTTGGAATATTCCATATACCTCTATGGTACCGCTGCAAAGATTATCAAGTGCCAGACATTACGTACATATATGTATTTTAATTAACCGCAGGCATAAGCAACTCATTTATAACAGTCTCTATTAGTACGGATACTCCCCTTCCGTACTTACAGCTCTTCTCCGTTGGACGCAATACATTTTCTATACCATTCAAAGGAGTCCTTTTTAATCCTGGCGTTGGTGCCTTCCCCTCTATCATCCCTGTCCACGTAAATAACTCCATAACGCTTACTCATCTCCATGGGGCCACAGGAAACCAAATCAATAATACCCCATGGGGTATAACCAACGACATCTACCCCGTCCCCAATTGCTTCCTTAAGTTGTTTCACATGCTCCTTCATGTATTCAATTCGGTATGGATCATGAACCATTCCATCATCAGACACCTGATCATACGCTCCAAGGCCGTTTTCTGCAATGAATACCGGAAGATGATACCGGTCGTATACCTGGTTAAGCGTAATCCTCAGTCCCACCGGGTCAATCTGCCAGCCCCAGTCACTTGCTTCCAAAAATGGATTTTTAAAGCCCATTATTAGATTACCGCTGGTTTTTTCAAGGCCTTGCTCCACAGAAGATACTAAGGACATATAGTAGGAAAACGCCACAAAGTTCGCCGTATTTTCACGAAGAAGTTCCATATCACCAGGCATTGTGTCCACCTGGATTCCAAACTGTTGGAAATACCGATTCATATATTCAGGATAAAAACCTCTGACCATTACATCCGTGTAAAACCAATTGGAATATTGATCGTCCAAAATCATCTGCATTACATTTTCAGGCCTGCAGTCAGCCGGATAGGTAGTAAACCGAGCAATCATACAGCCAATCATCGGTTCTTTGAGCATTTCCTTCGCCAGCTTTACTACCATTGCATTGGCAACGAACTGATGATACAGGCACTGGAATATAGCTCCGTCTAAATTGTCCTCCTGGTCCTCTATCAGGCATGCTCCATTATAAGGATTAAATTTTCCTGCATTGATTTCATTGAAGGGAAGCCAATAATCCACCAGCTCCCCAAATTCTTTAAAAAGGGTCCTTGCATATTTCACATAGCAATCAACAGTTGTTCTGGACTTCCAACCACCATATTTCAAAACCAGATTAACCGGAATATTATAATGAAGAATAGTCACGAAAAGCTTAATTCCACGTTTTTTACATTCTTCAAATATACGCCGGTAATGATCAAGCCCCTTTTGGTTTGGCTGTACGTCGTCACCATTAGGATAAATCCTTGCCCAATTTACAGACAGACGGAAAACCTTCATGCCAAGTTCATCAAACAAAGCCAGGTCTTCTTCCCATTTGTTGTAAAAATCAATTCCCCATCGGAAAGGATAATGTTCAATATCTGTGTCGCTTAAAGCCCGGTTAAATTTCTCTTCGTTCATTCTCCGGTTGCTCTTTTCCTTACGCTCGTCCGCTGTCCAGGCAGCATCGAAATATCTTAAATCCTGAGTATCCAGGCCTTTTCCATCCTGGAGATAAGCACCTTCTGCCTGTGATGCAGAAATTGCTCCTCCCCACAAAAATCCATCAGGAAAATTAATATTCATTTTAACTCCTTTCGTGAATATCCAATCTTTGATTGGATATTCCTGAATTCGTAGTTGAAAAATTCATTTTTCAACCTACTACTCTCTCTTTCTTTTCTTCTTGGTTTCAAGCCTGCCTGCCGCAAATTACTCATTGCCGGCACATGATAGGAGAGGGAGGCAGTTCTCCAGCAATCAGTCTCTGAAAAGCCCCATGGCTTTCTTTTTCCCAGCCCGCCGTCACAGCTCCCTCCCGAAAATTTTCATCTACAGGTTTCCTCTTTATTTTTTTTCTTCCGCTACTGCGTTTTTGTCCATTACACGGAAAAACGGAATATACATAACAGTACAAATTATCAGACATACCAGTTGAAGAAGCATCACGGAAGTACCACCCTGAAGAAATCCATTTAACAGGGCAGGGGTAGTCCATGGCAGGGACAATCCTCTGGTATAGTTCACCAGACCGGAGTTTTGCACAAGATAAGCAAAGATTCCGCAAATCAGCGGATTAAGCACCAGCGGAACAAACATATAGGGATTCAGCATCAGAGGCATACCAAAGCAAAGGGGCTCATTGATGTTAAAAATAGACGGAACGAGCGCCATCTTTCCAAGTGAACGGTATCTCTCGGATTTTGCACGGAATGCCATATAAGCACACAATCCAAGGGTAGAGCCCAGTCCTCCGATTTTTAAAAACAAAACCCAATTTGCGTACATATTCGGTAAAGGCTGCCCATTCTGGAACGCCGTTAAGTTAGCCAGATTAATGGCATTGACAATTGGCTGGGCAGCAGCATAAACAGCCGCTCCATGTATACCAAAAAACCAGCAAAGATTCATCAGCATATACAAGCCCACAAAGAAAGCCAGAGAAGACCCCATATTGGTTAAAGGTGCCTGTACTACTTTTGTTACAAACTCATGAATGTTCCCATAGGAAGTTGCCTTAAAGATGGCAGCAATTACGAGAGATACCAGTGCTACAAAAAAACCGGCAAAAATAGGAGTAAAAGACTGTGCTACCTTGGGTGGTACAGATTCCGGCATCTTTAGCACCCAGCCCTTTTGAATTACAAAAATATAAATTCTACCCATTAACAAACCGATAATCAGTGCAACAAACAGTGAATTAGAACCAAAATATCCGTAAGCCACTGCTGATATGGGTTTTTCGATCCCTTCCACAACTATGAAATGAGGTGTTACAATAAAATAGGAAACCAAGGCCAAAAGACCCGCCGGATATTCCTTCACCTTAAACTCCGCAGCCAGATTATATGCGGCGAAAAACACCGTCATCAAAGCTATAATATCCGTGGTGGAATTTCCTACCAGGCTTATAATATCGTATACCCCAATCGATTTTAACCAGTCAATATAAGCCTGAATCGGGAAATTCCCAATCAGTGTAAAAATAGAGCCTACTATAATTACCGGCAAGGTAGAAAAGAATGCTCCCGAAACTGCCTGCAGATATCTATTTTCTCCAAATCTTGAAAATACCGGAGTTAGATATCGATCTAAAAAACTTGTTAACTTCTCCATTGTAATCCCCCTTTATTTGCTGCATGCATCCACTTTTTGGTAAAGCTCAATCAATTCCTCAACCATTATTTTGATTATTTCAGCGCTCATAGCCTGATCCTCCGCATGCATTAGTATCATGCTGGTACCTACCGAATCACCTCCTGCTTCCCGGCTAATGAGCTGACTGTGTACCTTATGTCCTTCAATAGCCTGCTTGTCTCCTTCTGAAATCAGTGCCTGGGCCTGCTCATAATCCCCTTTTTTAGCCTCTCCAAGAGCTTCCATATAATAGGATTTTGCTGACCCACTGGCCGTAATCATCTGCAAAAAAATCATTTCCATCTCTGACTGATTCATCCTCTAGTCCCCCAGCTTCGTTTTTACATCGTTGATGACTTTCTCTCCATTCATGGTTCCGTAAGCAGAAATATCGATAACCTCGACCGGAACACCAGGACACTTACCCGCTATTTCCTTTTGCTTAAACCGAACCTGCGGACCTAACAGAATCATATCAGCAGCCTTGCCGACCTGCTCTGCTTCCACCATGGGATATGCGTAAATTTGGCAATCATATGCCATGGCTTTTGCAGCCTCCTCCATTTTTTTTACCAGAAGACTTGTCGACATTCCCTGATTACAGAATAAAATAATATTTCTCATAGCTTAACCTCCTCGCTTTCTACCTAGATTATAAACGGGATTTCCCACCTGTACAATGACTGGTTTCAGTCCATAGACTTACCAAACTTAATATATTGTTCTTGAGTGAGCCAACAAAGTATGTTAACATAGGCTTATCAGTCACAGCTTGATCCCAATACCTTATGCAAGGAGCCTGGAAATGGACGTTTCAACTTTAGAAGCAAAGCTGTTTACCCATACTATAAGCGAAGAATGGCACCTGAATCACCCCGGCAAATTGAGCACCCGCTATCGCTCCATCCCAATTATTACAGAAAACAGCCAGTCCTATTACCGTTTTTCTTTCAAGTCAGTGTTAAAAAACAGCAATATCAGCATTCTGAAAGAATCCCGTTTCACAAGGATTCCGCTTCACGTTCATTCCGTTATTGAAATTAATTATATTTACCGTGGAAATTGCTCGCAAATTATTAACGGAACACGGCATGAGCTTCACGAAGGTGACCTGTGTATTCTTGATACCAACACCATTCATGAGATCCTGCCTCTTTCGGAAAATGATATTATTATGACCATTGACATGCGAAAATCCTATTTTTCCGCAGGCTTTTTATCCCGGCTCTCTTCTCAGGGGATAGTAGCTTCCTTTTTGGCCGGAGCGATATCCATGAACACGGAAAAAAAGCAATGCCTCATATTCCGCCACCATGATGCTAAGCTTCATCTACTTGTGCAACAACTGCTGTGCGAGTATTATGATAAGCAAACTGGCTCCAATGAAATTATTGATGCCTATATGATTATCATTTTTTCCGAACTCCTGCGCCTTTATATGAATCATCAGGAAAATTTCAAGAAACAGACTGACTCCGGAAGCGACCTTTTAAGAATGCTCCAGTATATTGAAGTGAATTATGAAACCATTACCTTAAATTCCATGGCACAGAATTTTTCCTTTCATCCCAATTATATTTCCGCTTACTTAAAACGAAACTCAGGGAAGACCTTCAAGGAACTGGTTATTATCCAACGGATGTCTAAGGCTTGTTTTTATCTTTCCAACAGTACCACCCCTATTTATCAGATTGCACAGGAAATTGGATATAACAATTTAGGCTTTTTTTATGATAAATTTAAGGAACTTTATCAAATGACTCCTATGGAATACAGGGAGAAATATTCGTCTTCCTTTTCTAATAAATAGTGTTCAAGACAAAATAAAAAAGACTCATGTTGTCAGGATATGGCACTCCATAGTAAAATTATTTTATAGCAGCTAAAAAATAGTGACAATACTAAAAGAATTTGATTTTTTAGATTACATTTTGGGCTTAAGGATGATATAAAAAAATCCATGAAAGGCCATAAAGGCAGAGGGTTCCAGCCTTTATGGCCTTTCATGGATCAGATGTCTGCGAAGCTTATTTTTATCATTGCATATTTTACATGAGTTTCAACAGTTCTGCCATAAGCTTTAAGGCATCTTGAAAACCTTGCTGGTAGGCAATCCTACCATACTCTGCACTGCAAGCATTATTTGCGGAAAAAGCCTTGTCAACTGCTAACCTCTGCTTATTACTCAACTTTATTTTAGCTAGCTTATTAAGCAAGTTTTCTTCTTTTTTAACTACCTTATTATAGTTTTCATCCATAGTCAACGATAATTCCAAAGCATGGTTTATTCTAGTAGAAAAAAGTTCCTCTAATACAATATCTTTTTTCATCTGCCATTCTCCATTTCCCTATCAGCAAACCAATTCTTGTTAATGGTTGATTGCAAACCCGTTAATTCAAAGCTTTGGTACTTCTGTTCCAAATTTTTATACAACTGAAGTCCGAGGATTAACCCCATCTCCAAATATACTTCACTGTGGGTTATGGAAAAGTCCAGTATGGCACCATACAAGCCATCATCCTGCCGGTTGGCAGCCGGAAACATTTCCTCTAATGATTTAAAAATTTTATCATAAGATTCTTTTATTCTCCCCTCGTATGTTCCAATATGTTCAATTTTGGAATCCGTACCCCAAATTAGATATGCTATCATATCGTCCAAATCTACTCTTTCCAGCATTTCGCTGAACTCGCTCATTTTATTGCCTCCCTTTTTCAATCAATGTGCCGTCATAATAATGTCTTAATTATAATACGCCGTCATTGTGCCGTCAATAATTATTTTGCCGTCATTTGGACAGTATAATGAAGTCAGATAAATTTGTTAAAGGGGGAATCTATATGTCATACCAATTATCCAAGTTCACATTACGGATAGATTCTGAATTATTAAAAAAATTTCGTTATGTAGCAGATTATAATGCTCGGTCTGCTAATAGGGAAATAGAGGTTCTTATGAAAAAGTATGTTGTTGAATTTGAGAAGGAGCACGGTAGAATAGAGCAGGAATAATCTGCTTTAATTTAAAGCCGTCGAATTGCCGTCAAACCATCTTTAAGCCGTCATTTAGCCGTTATAATTAAGTCATTAAATTTTTATGGAGGTGACATATGCGGTCTGATTTATCAAAATTCACATTAAGAACTGACGCTGAATTACTTAAAAAATTTCGTTTTGTAGCGGATTATAATGACCGGTCTGCTAATCGTGAAATAGAAGTCCTTATGAAAAAACATGTTGATGAATTTGAGAAGAAACATGGCAAGATTACGACTGAATGATTAAGGTTGGGTCTTTTTTTGAATTCTGGAAAAGCGATATCTAGAAGTTTAGTTTAGCATTCTCACAAACTATACAATATGAATTATTGACTTTCGCTTTACTTTATTCTGGGTTATGGTTAAATTTATTAAATATAATAAAATTCACACTGCTTGTAGAAAGCTTTGTCAGATATGGCAAGACATAGTTAAATTATTATATAGTAGCTAAAAAAAATATTGACAATATTATTTAGCTGCTATATAATTTACTTGGTGATGAAAATGATTTATAATAAAATTTTAGAAAAAATTATATGTCTTTCTAATAAAATTAATCAAAATAATAAAAAGCCAAATAATTATGGAACTGACCATATACTCTACACGTCTGAAATCCATATGATAGAAGCCACTAGCACTCATAAAAATGTTAATGCCAGTGAACTCGCTGCTATTATGGGAATTACAAATGGAGCTATTAATCAAGTAGCAAATAAACTTATTAAAAAAGGGTTATTAGAACAGTATCGTACAAATGATAATAAAAAAGATGTTTATTATAAACTGACTAGTCAAGGAGAAATTGCTAACATTGCACATAGCAATTATCATAAAGAGCAATATAGTAATATGGAGGAATATATTAACAAACTGTCTCTTGAAGAAATAAATACAATAAATAACTTTCTAGATGAATTAATCAATTCATGGCCTTCTAATTAATGAAGGCCTTAAATAAGCAAAATGTTTTAGTTGCTAAAAAATATTTGATTTTATGGAGGTATAAAATTGAAAAATGAATTTGATTTCACAAAAATTACGACACCTATACTATTAGAACTTCTGCAGGATGAAATTACTTCACCAGAATGTTTTTTACAAGAGTGTAAATCATCTCTTCCAACCTTTCAAAGTACTATTGATAAAAAATTTCCACCTGACTTAATAAAATTTATATCAATGCCATTATGGGTGTACATAAATTTAAAAAATAAGCTAGGCGAAAAAAAAGCATTTGAAATAATGCGAATAGCATTACTTACAGGAGGACTCGCAAAACAAAGCATTTTATTTGATTCTGTCAACAAGCCAAGAACTTTTGAAAATTTTATTAAACAAGAACTACAAATTAATAAAACAGGAACAACTAAATGGAATGACTTAGAAGTAGTTTGTAAGGACGAAAATAAATTTGAAATAAAAATAACTAAATGCCTTTATCATGAACTAACAACTTCTTTACAAATTCCTGAAGCGACAAAATTAATCTGTCAAGTAGATAACGCAGTATTTAATTCTTATTTGCCTGAAGAAATTACCTTTCATCGCGGTGGTATAAATAGACGTATTGCAGATGGATGCAATGAGTGTCACTTTGTTTGGGAATATACAAATTAAAGAAGATACTTATTAGGTGAATATTTCAGTTCAATACTCATAAAGATGTTGTCCAAAGTAAGGGCATATATTTTAATACTAAAAATAGACAAAGTCCCCGGATTCCTGAATCGTTTCCGTGGACTTTGTCTATTGTCTTAACCCGTCACAGTTGTGGCGTTTTTAAAGTTATTATTAAGCTGTATTTGAATATTACGGCTCTATCCCCCACATCAGATTACCGGATTGGTAAGCCGTGATTTTAGTCCAGTCAATATAAGTGGTTGATGCCGAATTGAAGGAATAGTCTCCTGTCTGTGTATAATTACTCCAATCTGTTTTGTTTATTCTGGTCTGAATTTCTATACTCTGGCCTGCTGCAAGACTGCCTGCTCCGCTGCTAAAACTGATTTCCAGATAATGATCTGCGCCTGTTTTGACTGCGGGCATTTTTACAAATGAACCGGTAATATTGCTGGCACCGACTGTAGACCAATCACAGGTAAAGCTCTGCTCCTTTTCACTATCAATCGTATAATAATAGCGTATTTTTACTTTTGACAGTTGGATTGGTGCAGTACCTGTATTTACCAGCTTCAGTTTGGGATTAAGTGCATTGACGGCAGCGGCGGTGCTTCCATTAAATTCCTGAATCTTAAGGCTACCTGACTGGTCCGAGGAATCAATTATATTCGCAGTCATAACAGCATCCTTACCTGCACTGAAGTTAAAAGTAAGAGTCATTAAACCGATGGGTTGCTTTGCCAGGTAACTCTTTAAAATAGTTGCGGTTGAACCTGACACCGTATAATCAGTCCCTGCTTTCAATGCTGCTGTTCCATTTTTAATTGCTCCCAGCGTATTGCCTTTCAGTGTCATGGTTACGGCTATATCTGCCTGTCCGGAAGTACTTTTGTCAAAAGTGGTTTCCGTTGGAGAAATTGTGGAATCGGGTGGAATAACCGTGTTCAAGCCTTCCAGTATAGCATTTATGATTCCCTGTTGTGTTACGGTCAGGGCAGATCTGTCAAACAGTCCAAAACCATTCGAGCCATTATATCCATTATCCCAGATAACAGGTACGGCGCCATAATTCTTGCAATATGCGCTTAATGCTTTTGCAAAAGCCCGGCGGTAAACAGTATTGGTTGAATCCGCACCGGTTTTATCTATCGCCCCACATTCCCCAATAACCACAGGATATCCTTGTTTAACAAACTTATCGTTCATTAACTTGATTTGCGATTCCATATAGTCTTCCTGGCCCCAGGTTGATACTCTGGAAGCGTTCGTGGCTGTTGCTCCCCATTGGGTTACCTGGCTGGAAGTATCTCCGCAGAAATCCCAGGGTGAGTAATAGTGGGCTGATATCATTATTCTCTTTTCCGCACTTGGAATTGTAGAGGACCTGTAGGTATCCGAAGGTATTACAAAACCATAATTACCTGCCGTGTAATCAATGTTTGTATTCCAGCCCGGAACCAGCAGCCATCTTGCGCTGTTGTTCCCGCCGGTTTGCCTGACCGTATCAACAAAAATCTGATTATAGGCATTCAGGTTTGAATAGTATGTAGTGTTAGGAGTCCCATAAGTACCATCAAATTCTTCATTCATTGATTCAAAGATCAAATGCTCATCGTAATTTGCAAATGTATTGGCAATCTGCTGCCATACTTTCTGGTATTTTGCTTTAATCGCTGTCTGGTCGCTGGAATCGCACAGAAGCCATCCGCCCGTAATTGTATGATAGCCGTCCCCATGCATGTTGATAATTACATACATACCCTGGTTATATGCATAATCGACAACTTCTTTGACTCTGGCAAGCCATGCCGCATCAATGGTGTAATTCGGCCCGCTCCCGATTTTACTTAAATAGGAAACAGGAATGCGGATTGAGTGAAAACCGGCTGCTTTTACTTTTTGAATGAGAGCTGGTGTAATTGTGGGATTCCCCCAGGCTGTTTCACTGGGTGTGCCGTCTGTAGCGGCTTCCAGTTGATTTCCTAAATTCCAGCCTGCACCCATTTCAGAAACAAGTTGTGTAGCGTTTAATTGTGTGAAATCAGATGTTATTGCAGATGCTGCCTGTGCTTCCGAACTTGAGCAGGGAATGAAGGTCGTAAATATAAAAACGAAAGCTAATAAAAAACATAGAATTGACTTAACTTTTGACAACATATAAACCCTCCTTATTATTTTGTTACAGCCCATTGGCATTTCAATGCCTTCCATAGTTCTTTTACGTCTCACCTATAATGAATTATTCGAGTAAGTAAAATTCTGTAACCAAGAAGCCGACAATGCTGATTATACTTATTAAACTTTACACATCTTTTTCACCTCCACTTACTTATTTTTTATCCCATCAAACAAAATAACTGTGTAACAGGCTAGAGCCTCAGCAAAGCATACTTGTCCATCAGCGAGCTGCTCGCCATATAGTCAGGTATCATTCTCCGGACCTTGGGGAAAGGCGGTTTTCTTACTCTATAGGTGTGCCTGCAACTTCATAACTCCCCGTATGGTTTGATATCTTAAGAACTATACTATACTGTCCTGTTTCTTTTAAGGAAACAACTTGATTATATTCCCCTTTTGTACATTCTGTAAGATCAAGTACATAAGTATCAGTATCACGATTTTTAACCCCTATACTTAGTTTTCCTGAGCTTGTGGATACGTTTATTTCAAGACTTGTTGGTTCGTCTATATCAAAATCGTGTCGCAGCAATGACGACGTTCGCATTTCTGTTGTTTGATATAAATGTGCGGGCAAGTCTACTACATCCTCTTTTATGCTTTCATCTGCTGCAGGCGATATATCGTCTTGCTCTTGACTTGATGCAGAAGAATCAACACCGTTATTTTCTGTAGAACAACTAACAAATAAAGTTAAAACAAATAACAAGCTAAATAAAACAGTAACTTTTTTCATAACCTAATCACCTTTCATATTCTGTGAAGACACTAACCGTTTCTTCCTGATTAGAAGTTCGCCTTATATTACGAAAGCATACTTCCAATAAATTCCTCCCATTTATTTTACCACAAAAACTAAAATTTGTAAATTTTGTTTCTTCCTGCGCTTGGTAAAGCAGGCTGGTGTCATAGGCACTGTCAACACCTCAAACTTTGCCTGGAGTCCCCTGCCTCCATATTCTGTGGCTTTTTGGGAGACCTTTAAAACTATATTGACAAAAGATCAACATATGCTATACTTAAATCATAAGTAGTAAGTAGTAAGTAACTTTCAAATTTTAAATACGAGGAGAAAACACAATGAAAAATCTATCCTTTACGCAAGAGTTTTTTCTATGTGCTCTGAAACCACAGGGCAGTACAACATTAACGCACTCAACCGAAAGTTCAACCTGTCTTCTGGCTGGTGGTCTTCTGGAATTACTGATGGACGGATATATTTCCATTGACAATAAAAAAGTGTTTGTCAATAAGGAATTGTCATCTGATAAAATGTATTTGGCACCTATATACGAATTAATCAAGAAAAATAAACCGATGAAAATCGAAACAATCGCCGAAAAATTCGCTTTTGATTTTAAACGGCCAGATGAATTGTTCCAATCAGTTGGCTGCTCCATTGTTGAGGATGGGCATGTTGCTGAAGAAAGTAATCAAGGATTATTCAAAAACAAAGTACGCTTTTTACCAAATGAAAGTGAAGTAACAAAAGTTGTGGAAAAACTGCGGGCGGAATTCTTAGAAGAAGGCAATGTTTCTGATGAAGTGATTGTCTTAAGCGCGTTGTTAAACAAAAGCGGGTTAATAAAAAAGTATTTTTCAAAATATGAGATACAAAAGCTAAATGACCGTTTAAAGGAAATCAATCAGAGCGAAGCTGGCGTTTTAATCAAGAAGATGGTGGATTATATTGATACATGGATTGTTATACTCAGCACATCCGGCGGCGGGGTGAGCTAATTGTCAAGGCAAAGATCCATGGAAGTAATAGAAAATGCCGAATATATTACAATTGGGGAATTGGTTCGTTTAACGGGTGTTCGATACAGTACCTTGAAATTTTACACAGAGGAAGGTATGCTTCATTTTGAACAGGCAGAGGAGAACCTGACAAGACGATATAGAAGAGCTGATACTTTGGAGAGAATTCTTTTGATAAAAAAACTAAAGGAGGATGGATTATCAATTCCTCAAATAAAAGAAGAACTACAAAAAACTTAATTACTGTAAGAGCGGCTTCGGTCGCTCTTTTCTTTTATCCAGAATTAAAATTGATTATGATAAAACACACCCGCATTGGAAGTTGCCATACAAATGGTGGTGCTACTGATAGCTCATCAATGCCCATACTCATGAGTATATTCCTCAAGATCATCCATAACATACTCAAGATGCGGGCCGACCATTATTAGGTCAACATCCTCTATATAGTTATCAATTTCAGAATCACTTCTTGCCTGTACATCCATCCCTATTCCTTTTTCTTTCGCAGCCTTTCTAATATTAGCTGCCATAAATCCGCTGGAAGCGCCTGAACCACATACCAAAAGTACTCTTAAGTTTTTCATTTCTCAGTTCCTCCTTTTTTTATTTAACTACATTATATCGAACAGTCTTTTCAATTTCGAATAAACATTTGCACCTTAACTGTGCAACTATTTACTTTGCAGAAATAAAAAATTGGGAAGTCCTATAAAATAAGACTTCCCAATTATTTAAATCGAAGTACGCGGCGGGATTCGAACAAATCCCTGCGCACAAAATTGCTTAAATCTACTTTATTACTGGCAGCCAAAACTCAACAATCTCACTGTCACGCACCGGGTAAACTTCTAATTCAGGTGCTTTTGCGTGTATATAACCTGATGATGGCAGCCATTCTTTAAAGGCGTACATTTCAGCCTCAAACAAAGCTTGACTGACGTCGCCTTTACTTTCGAAAATTGCCCATATTGATGCAGGTATTGTAAATGTTTCGAAATTTTTATTGTCATTTCCTGCATATTCTGTGGCAATATAAAAATAAAAATCTCTGTTATTAGGGTCATTTTCAACTCTGGATACACCAAAAATAAGACTTTTGGTGAGCTCTCCAAGGTTTTGACTGCCGAGTGATTTTAAAGCTGATATCGTACCATCTTCATGGCATTTGCTCCAAAAATTATGGAAATCCTCTACTTTAGAAATCCATGTTTTTATGCCGGTTACATCAAATGCCGGTTTATTTTCTAATCTTACCGTAACCACTAGATTTCCTCCTTATTTGGCATGACCCGTATCCAAATTTCACTGTAATATTTATCCTTACACTTATAAGTTAATTCCAACTCATAATTTTCTACTTTGGTATAATTAGCTGTGGGGAGCCAATCCGTATAGATACGTTTAATAAGGCCTGTAAGAGCATTGCTTGTTTCTTCTACAGTGTGAAGCTCACTCTTGAATATTGCCCAGGTTGCAGATGGTATATCAACCTCAGTATAACCTTCGGCACTACTTCTTTCTGTTTTGAAAGCGAATATCATATAAGGAATGGTATCATTATTGGTTGTGCGATAACAGTCAATCGCATTGATAAGGTTAAGTCCTTCGTCAGGAACAGGTAAATTTGTTGATTGCATCAATTTGTCAAGTAGACCGTTGGATACAATTTCCATCCAAAAGTTCGGCACCTCTTTCCAATTACTCCCGTTTTCTGTGCTAATAATACGCTCAATTCCATAAATGGCGAAGCTGTCTTTTTGCTCAATTCTGTAATTCATTGGAGCATCTCCTTTTAATGTTAGATGAAAAGAGATACGCGGATAAGCTTTTAATGAAGTTCCGGTTTGCCGTGCTGCTGATGGTGAAACGCCATGTAGAGAATTAAAGGCTCGGGTAAACGCTTCCGGCGATTCATAATTATATTTTGCAGCAAGGTCAACTATTTTTATATTGCTGTTCTGAAGCTCAAACGCAGCGAGTGTGAGTCGTCTGTGCCTAATATACTCAGACAGGGACATATCACAAATAATTGAGAACATCCTTTGAAAAGTTGTTATAGAATAGCATGAGATTTCTGCTATTTTATTCAAGTTAATATCATTATCAAGATTTTTTTCAATATAGTCTATAACATTATTCATTTTTTCAAGCCAACTCAATATATCCCTCCTCTCAAACTAACTCTAACATGCAAAGCAGAAAATTACCTTGCATTTTCTGTTACGATAATGCAAGGCTGTATGTCGTTATAGTATATAAATAGTCCTAATTTCAAGTCGATAAGTATAACACTTTAATTTACTATATTATACTTTTAAGGATATGGAAAGTCAATCTGAGAGCGATAATTCTCAGGGCAATCTACTACTTACCAATCTTTAAATGAATTCCGTCTATTATATCTATTCGATGTATTTCTTGCTAAATTTCCTCCTTGAAATTTAACTGATATGTTTCCCAGCTTTGAAGTTATACATAATTTCTTGTCACCGTCTCCTTTGCACTCTGGAAAATTACATCTTCTGTTTTGGGTCTTGCAATAGATTGTATAATTTTCTTCTCGGTCATTAATGCAACAGTCAATGCTTCCATTTTGAGATGAAATATCAATTTTTTCTGTGGCTTTGATTGCAAGACAATTTATTTTTCCATGATTTCCTCGAATATCAATCACCTTGGTTTCCACGTTTTCCAAAATAATTTCACCGGTGTTGGAAGCAACCCCTATATTTCCATTTGTCTTAACATCGGTCAAATGTATTTTTTCTTCGTTGCTTTGTAGTGTAATTATTCCCTGATAATTTTCCGGCACTTTAATCAGCAGCTGTGCGTCTCTTTTCAAATCAATCAAACGCAATGTTCCATATAAAGCAACAGCAGCATTGTCCGTAATGATTAGTTCATTGTTCCGTTGTTCTGCCGTTAAACTCCTTGTAGATGTATCAATCCAGCTTAATTCAAGCTTACCGCTTTGGCAGCTGACTACCCGGATTTTAAAGATTCTGCAGTTGATTTGTATTTTTTGAATATTGTCCAATTCGAATTCAGCAAATTTTAGTCCCATTATTGTTTCCACCTTTCTTTTTTTCATGATAGATACGTACGAAGGTATTACTTAATAAACAAGCAATTCCGCCAATTAGAAAAACAAAGTAACAGAGGAACGGATTTATCATCAAAACTGCTACTGATGCAGCAACTGTCGCAAATCCAATCGACAAAAAACAAATTGATTTATGAAAATCAATATTATTCCGATTTTGTTTTTCGTAATACATATCTTGAACCGTTTGGGGTAATGACAGCATCAATTCCTGAAAGAGATTTTCTGATATTTCTTTATCATAGAGATATTTTTCTGCAAGATTCAATCTACTTTTAATTTCCTCAAATTTTGAATCATCCTGTTTATGCGTGGCAGGTATCATTTCCATAATCAATTTAACGTTTTCTATCTGTACTTTTTTTTCGTTCATATTTTTCCTTTTTGTTAAGACCAACATGAAACACATAATAATCTCTATGAAGAAATAAGTGCTGATGTAAATGCATCTTAGTAAGGCGCTGTTATTATATTCCGCCATTAATTTAGTCAATATTGGAAAAATTGTTACAACAAACATAATAATAATATTTATTAATATATCTTCAGGTCCACCAAGTGATGAATAGGAGGAATATAACATTGTATGTATTATCCAAATACTGGCTAAGACGATATAACTGATTAGATATACTGTAATTTCGCTGAATAAGGTGCAAAGAACCCCAAAATCAAAATGCTGAACTTGTGGTATAACTATTTCTAATGCCATCATTGTCATGGCAATGGCAATAACAGCATCAAATAAGGTTTCAATTCTTCTTTGATTATTTTCATTTATTGACTTTATTCTGCCGTTTAGATATTTTTCCATTTCATCACCCCTTTCTTTTCTGCTCACAATAAATACCCAACTTATGTTAGTTATCCAAAAATTGTTGTATATTTTCGATTTAATGATATAATACCCTATACTATCAATAGCTTCAATCAGCAATTATTAATCAAACAGTAGCTTAATCAACTTATATTTAAAAAGTGTTGTGTAAATCACCTTTGATATAAAGGAGGAATAACATGGATTTAAGAGTGAAAAAAACCGAAAAAGCAATTCGTGCTGCATTATATCAACTTATACAAGAAAAGCCTATTGAAAAAATTACAGTTCGGGAATTGTCAGAAATAGCAGAGATAAACAAGACAACCTTTTATGCACATTATGACACAATATATGATTTAATTGACAGGCTGGAGCAAGAAACTATTGAATCTATCACAGAACATCTCGATGATTGCAGTCTTCTTTTCGAAGAACCGGAAACTTTTATACAAAATATGTATAGTGCAATGAAAATTTACCCAAGTATCCGGCTTACTTTATCAAGTCCAAGCAGTCAGCGATTCGTAGAAAAACTAGATAATGCTATACAAAATGTTCTAAAACATCAAAATATTACTATGGACCAATATCACAATTTAAGCACATTATTAGTTTTCGTAATGAATGGCATTATAGGATTACAAAAAAAACATAATTTAAATGACGCCCAAAATGATGAAATAGAATATATTGCAAAGTTTGTTAAGGGTGGCATCAGCGCCCTCGGTTTAAGCAAATGACAACTTACGATTTATATGTATAAACTCACAATTTAGCGAATTATACTATATTTTAATATGCAATAAGTTCGCTTTGAACTTGAATATTTATCTCAGCTCTAAGAAATCCGAGTCAATATATTTATAAAGTAACATTTCAGGAAATCAATTCCCATTTATTTTCATATGATGAACTAACCTAATTAATCTGAAAGTTGTTTAAGGATGAATGAAGAAGAGAGAACAAGAATAATCAGTGAGGATTATGTGGATGGTATAGTTGAATACGCTGTCAGCTCTCAGGAATATGCCCGATATGCAGGCGCAACCATTAATTTCATTAACAATAAATACGCAACCGTATATGTTCCGCTCTCAAGAATACCGGAAAAACTAATCGGCTCCATTGCTTATTCCGTAATACCAAAGCTTTTTGCTCTCCTGGATCTTGTAAGTCTTGAAGAAATGGGGGTAATAAGGCTTCAAAGCAGTCCCCTATCTCTCAAAGGCAGTGGCGTTCTCTTAGGTTTTGTTGATACTGGAATTGATTATCTCAACCCAATGTTTCAGAACGCTGATAAGACTACCAGAATTGTTTCCATATGGGATCAGACAATTGTAAATATGCAGGCTTCACCCGATATTTTTTATTATGGTACGGAATATACAAAAGAGCAGATTAATGCTGCTATTCAAAGTGAAGAACCTTTAAGTATCGTTCCAAGCATAGACGAAATCGGACATGGAACTACCCTAGCCGGACTTGCAGGAGGCTTTACAGATGTAACAGCGGACTTTTACGGAGCAGCACAATTATCAGAATATTTAATTGTTAAATTAAAACCTGCAAAATCAAACGGAAGAACATATTTTGGTGTCCCTGATAACGTAGCATGCTACGCCGAAAATGACATCATGTTTGGAATTGCCTATTTAGTGAATATGGCGAAGAAATTAAACCGCCCTATTGCTATCTGCATCGGACTAGGCACGAATCAGGGGAGTCACGAAGGATTGGGACCTTTGAATGACATTATCGCTGATTATTCAACTCAGGTTGGAGCCGCTATTATTATTGCAGTCGGTAATGAAGGCAATGCCATGCACCATTTTTTTGGAAAAATTGATGAAGCTGCTGCTTATACTTTAGTAGAATTAGAGGTGGGCGAAAATGAAAATAACTTTTCCATAGAATTATGGGGAAATACCCCCGGCACCTATTCCATTGATATTATTTCTCCTTCCGGAGAATATATCCCACGCATTCCTGCGCGAATCGGTGAATTCAGAAGTATAAGATTTCTTTTTGATGAAACTATTATCTATGTAGATTATGTCATTGTGGAAGCCCAGACAGGTGATGAATTAATTCTGATCCGCTTCCGAAACCCTGCTCCAGGTATATGGAAAATCAGAGTCTATGGTTCAAAAATAACCTCCGGCTTTCATTTATGGCTTCCCGTTCGGGGATTTATCTCAGATAAAACAGTTTTTGTATCACCCAATCAATTTACAACAATAACGGATCCCGGAAACAACCTGTCTGCTATTACAGCCACAGCATATAACCCAATCAACCAAGCCCTGTTTTTGGAAGCCAGCCGGGGCTATACACGGTATGAACAAATTAATCCTGATTTAGCGGCACCTGGTGTAAATATCTATACGCCTCTGCCTGGCGGTCAGCATGGATTGGCTTCCGGTACCAGTCTTGCAGCCGCACTTATGACAGGTATTTCTGCTTTGCTGCTTGAATGGGGAATTGTAAGAGGCAATGACCGCTCTATGGATACTTATCAGATTAAAAAATATTTAATACGGGGTGTTAAGCGCAACCCTGCCCTGACCTACCCTAATCGTGAATGGGGGTATGGCACAGTTGATATTTATGGTACTTTTGAAAGCTTAAGAGGGGAATAGACTTTACCCGCATTCCTGATTTTCCGCTCAAAAACCAGGAGGAAAACAGCTTAAATCCATGCTGTTTCCCTCCTGTGTAATTTAGGAAATCTTTTCAGTCCATGCGGCAAAAGCAGCTAAAAATCCATTCAAAAATTCTTTGGTAGCTTCGTTGCTTAATGCGACGTTTTCATCAATCAATGTGTGGTAAGCGCCAATATACGCTTCGGGCTGAGCAAGGGTCAAAACATTGAGAAAAGCCAGCACCTGACGTAAATGATGATTTGCACCAAAACCGCCAATTCCTCCGGGAGACTGGCTAATCACAGCACCCGGTTTGCCGCTCCAAACATTTTGACCATAAGGCCTTGAGCCTATATCAAGTGCGTTTTTCAGCGCCGCCGGAATGGAGCGGTTATGCTCCGGGGTGATGAATAGCACACCGTCCAAAGCTTTTACTTCACTGCGGAATGCTGTGTATTCTTTAAGGTCTTCGCCATCGTAATCCTGGTTGTAAAGAGGAAGTCCTCCGATATCGATGGTTTTAAACACATAGCCTTCCGGCGCGTGGTCTTTAACATACTCTGCAATGCTACCGGAAAAAGAGTTCTTTCTTAAACTGCCTGTAATAATTCCAATTGTCTTACTCATAAAAATGCACCTCCATTTAGATAAAATTTTTAATTACTGATTACATACGGTAAATCTTGTACCGATAAACTGGGGATTTTCTATTTCATTCAAAATTGCTACCGCCATGGTTCCACTTGTTACAATGGATTTGCCATTGGAGGAGCTTAGCAGGTGATCCTTTCCCAAAACAGGAACCGTAGCTTCTCCGGCAACAAATTCAGCCGAAGGGGATACTCCCACCCAGTTAACATTTTCAATGCTGCGTAAAAAATTAAGGGTCTTGTAGGCTTCCGTGGGAATGGAAATCCAGGATGCGGCTTCAGGAACGGTCTTTAAGGTGTCAAGGAACAGCTTGCCGTTTTCATCCAGCAGGCTGGCTGCACCGAGAATGAAGAACAGCCTGGGGCTTTGGGTTTCCCGGAATAAACCTACAAGCTTTGCAGCCAGATCCAGATGCAGATATGCTTTAGCCGGAGCTGTTGCAAAAGCGTTTACAATAACATCAAAACCCTCAAGATCGGATTTTGTTAAATCAAATACATCCTTCTCAATTACCTTTACACCGTTTCCAAACAGGGAAACAGCTTTATCCTTATGCCGGACTATCGCAGTAACATCGTGTCCGCGTGACACGCCTTCTTTGTACAGGGCTGTGCCGGCCATGCCAGTCGCGCCTATAATTGCAATTTTCATAATAACTCCTTTCCTTAATATTAAATAAATTCTTTTGTAATGTCGGCCAGAGTAATGGCAGACAACTTTTCTTCTGTTGCATTTTGTATATTGTCATATAAGTGCTTTAGTGTACCTTCTATCTTTGCCCCCACGGGACAGTTAAGATTGGTGTTGCCGTGAATGCTGAACAAATCCCTTTGGTCTTCCACTGCAAGAAAGATATCAAGAAGTGAAATCTCCTCTGCTTTTCTTGCAAGGCCTGTCACACCAAGCTTGGTACTCGTTTTAATTAGCTTTGCCTTCTTTAAACGACTCATCAGGCGCCGTACAAGGGCGGGATTCGTATTAATGCTGGAGGCAATGTATTCTGATGTGACAGGTCCTGCTTCCATCAGCGCAATCACACTTAATATATGAATACTTACCGATAATTTAGTTGAATACATGAGCGCCTCCTTTTGTAACCATTATAGTTACAAATAAATCGTTTGTCAAGTACTTAAATTACTTTTTTTAGAAGCTGCTGATATAAATAGCCTTGTCGAAAACTCTTGGCAATTTTTCGAGTTAATAAAACGAACGTAATCGCATGCCTTGGGCTTCCTAAAGAATCCTATTTGCTCAGCCCATAATACTTAATAAACTTAATTACCCGTTCTTTACATAAAGATGGTTCTACCCATAAATCCGGCTGATAACCTCTGCCTTCAAATTCAGATAAATCTGAAGGTAAAAAAAGCGAGATTCCACAATACAGATATGTCTTGCTGTAAGGCAAGCAAATACCTCGTGCATTTCCGATAGTTCTCATACCTGCCGTATTCAATCCTACAAGAATAGTGTTTTCGATTTCCCTAAGGTAGGATACATAGGATTCGCCTGAGGAAGCTACCCACGGATCAGTCAATACAAATATGAGATTATCAGATGCCGTGGGCGTAAATTCCCCATACCCAATGTCATACCAACCTGGAAGCTCGCCCTCCTTTAAATAAGCTTCATAACTTTCCTTATCTTTAATCTCTGTACTACTGTAGACTGTATTGGAGCGAAGAGTGGCATTTATTGCTGAATAGCCGTAAATAGGCTCTCCTATATAATTTCTGAGCCAGCCGGTAACGTAATTGTCACTTCCACCGGCATTATATCTGATATCAAATATAAACGTTTTTTCTTTCTTTAGGGAAGAAGCATCCGAAACAAGCTTCTTAAGTTCTAAATCATTTTGATAGAAAGGCGTTAATCTTCGGTTCTCTATAACTGTTATGCCATCATCTTTATACCGACGATATCCGGTCGTCTTATCGTCTTCCTCAATATAGTTAGTTTTTGCCGGATTTAAAGTTAGTATCTTCTGCCAGGTTTTACCGGCTCTGCTTACTATTATCTGAATTTTAGTATCTGTAATCTTATTTTTACTTGATATCCCAATTACATAGGCAAACCTCCCGTTCGGTGCAATAGTCTGCTTCATATACTTGTCCGGAATTTCACCGTTAACTTTATCGAGGTAGTATTTGGTTTCTGCTTGCAATGTATAATACCCGGATTCATCCTTATCAAAGATTATTTTCTCACTATAATAATAAAATCTGTATGAGTAAAACCGAGCAAAGTTTGTGTTATCAATTGTAAAATGGCAATCTGTTATCACAGGTTTCAGGGATTGAATCAGAAGGCCACGATATCGATTAAGAGGTATTAAATTGTTTTCGTTAGTGATTGACGGCAGAGCATGAATCATCCTGTTCCTGACTGGAATGAGTGTTTTGTCACCACCGCAGTATTGGTATCCGGCATAACCATATTTCAAATAATCAAAAAGAAATTTAACGTCTTTCTTCGCTTCCTGAGGACTTAAAAATTTTGGTTCTTCTGCCGCTGTTACCTCTTTTATTGGAAGAGATGCTGTTATTTTAGCGATACGGCAATCCTCTGCTCTATCAAAATCATGAAAGAGGAATTTTTCAACATCCTTTAAAATGTTATTGCCTATTGGTTTAAAGATTATTTGTCTCTTCCGAATGATAGATTGAGAAAGCTGTTTGGGGAGCTTATTATTCATCCGGTATGTCACGAACTGTTTATCCGTCACGGCATCCGGCTCATATCCGGATACCGCATCTTTTACCGCTTCATTTGATGTCGGAATGATTGCATTATTTCCTGTATTGTTTTTCTCAGCGTATGCTGAATTCGCTATTGAACATACCAGAAGGAGTATAATACTAATCAAAACAAATATTTTTTTACCCATTTATAAACACTACCTTTCCTATTTCAGCCAATTTTTCTATTCATCCGTTGGCAATTCTGTCCACCTCAAGGGATACGCCACATTATATTGCGATTTTGCTTTATCCATATAAGTGACATTATCTCCCGGTATCATCCGTCCCTCCATTCTCTACGGCGCTGGTTGAGCCGCCTATAGTATTTCCAGAACCGTTTTCCTGTATAGTACCTTGTGTGTCTGCTGCTTGTGCCCTTTTAATGGATTCTGTGTGCTTATCATATTCTTCCTGGCTTACCGAAGTAATTCCGGTCAATTCATAGTTGGCATTCCTGACAGCTTTTAAGTCTAAAACACCATTGGTGCGTGTAAAAGAATTGTAAGTGTCACTTGAATTCAGCTTATCTGAAAAAAAACGCACTAATTTACCGTTATAGTAGAAACTGTCTGTTTTCAGTTCGTAAGATAGACCATACTTTTCATAAATGGCATACTGCTCTGCAGTCGTTTCTCTGTTCTGTTGAATAAGTTTTTCCTGCTCCTGTAGAGGCAATGGAGTATTGGTGGAGTACGCGTAGGATGTCTCATTTTTATTTGCTGCGAAGGCCATCCCGGACCCTACTGTTCCAATGAGTATCAGACAGAGAATCGCAACTCCGGCTTTTTTCTTTGTATTGTCCATAATAGAAAATATTCTTTTTTTCATACCTTTCCTGCCTCTATAAAAATTGGTTGAGAATGCGGTTTGCACTCTTGATTGATTCTTAATCACTCCTAGGATAGTTTCGCTGTATCGCTGTCTGCCGGCCATGTCCGTTTCATTTACGACTTCCGCATCACATGAGATTTCACACTGAAACGCAATGACTTTTGCTGCCAGGTAAACCACCGGATTAAACCAGTGAATAGCAGTTGCCAGAACCACAAGGCTTTTGTACCACAAATCCTTCCGTTTAAAGTGAACCAACTCATGTCGAAGAATATAAGTCAGTCCATCTTCTGAAAAGTCGCATCCAGGAAGTAAAATAACAGGGTTTAGAAAACCGATCATCATAGGGCTTGAAACACACGGGCATATCTGTAACTTTACCTGTTTGGTTATTCCTATATCATTTTTACTCTTTTCTAATGTCTTAAGCACCTGAGGGTTATTCACTTGTTCACCCCATCGGGTAACCATCCTGATAAAACGGTAATGTCTCACTCCATGATAAACAAGGAAAGCAGCAGCTCCTGCAATCCATAGGCAACCAACAAATTGATACCATGGAATTGCCTGAACTCCTTGATGTACTGCGGCTTGGATAACAAATTCAGCATCCCCTGAAGTATTTTCTGGCATTATATTTTGAATGTAGAACGGATCGGTACTCATCTGGATCAATGCAGTGTTAAGGTGAAACCGAAACGGAATGATCAGACCAGCGACAACCACCAGCCAAGCATAGTAAAGCCCTTTTGGGGAATATCTTTTCGATAGCAGTGGTGTCATTACAATAAAACCAAGAGCAAGCAATGACATGGAAACGGAGCATTCTATTAATACAATCAAAAAATCCTGCATATTATTACCTCCGTTCTTTTACCCACTTCATCAATTCATCAATATCGCTGTCATTGAGTTTCTTCCCATCGTAAAGGGTGTTGACCAAGCTGAGAAATGAGTTTTCATGGTACTGTTTCATGAAATTTCCCGTTTCAAATTCCAGATAATCTTCTTTACCCACTAACGGGAAATAGATGCGTTCCTTACCGTTTTTTTCCGTCCTCAGAAAGCCCTTTTCAACCAAGCGGAGCATCAGGGAAATCACGGTAGGTGCTTTCCACCCACGTTCATTACCTAACTGCTCCATGACCATGTTGGTGGTGATAGGCGGCTTGTTTGCCCATACCACCTTCATAATTTCAAATTCCGTGTCGGGTAGTTTTTTCATATTGTTCATTAAGCTCATCTCCTTTTTAGGCAACTGCCTATAATTATATTTTACAATTGTCTAAAACAGAAGTCAATAAGTTACAGACATATTTTTTACAACTGCCTAATACAACGATTTATAATAAGGCCCTTAAAAGTCTGCCCTATAAAATATAATCTTGACAGTTTATGAGAATAACAGTATAATGAACATAGTTCACTTTGGAGGATAAACAATATGAACAATGTTGCAACATCAAAAGAAGCCTTACTTGATATCAGTGTACAACTGGTATCAGAAAAGGGTCTTGGTGCCCTCAATATACGGGAAGTTGCCAAGCGCGGCGGCATATCTGTAGGCTGTGTCTATAATTACTTTCCGTCAAAGGCAAGTTTATTGGCCGCAACAATCAGTAAAATTTGGGAGAACATCTTTCATCAAGCGAATCAGTATTCACGTCCTCAGGATTTTTATGCATGTGTATGCTGGATTTTCGACAGTATTCAGCATAGCTCCGAAAAATATCCATCCTTCTTTACTTTACATGCTATGAGCTTTACTGCCGATGAAATTGGCGAGGGCCGTGTGGTCATGAACCACTATCTTGATCATATGAAGGCCGGCTTGCTGAAAGCTCTTAAGGAGGATGCAGATGTTCGCAGAGATGTCTTTACCGGCAGTTTTACAGAAAGTGATTTTGTTGATTTTGTTTTTGATAATTTAATTATGTTGTTCCTAAAGCAAGACTCTTCCTGTGATTTCCTGCTAGACCTTATCCGAAAAGTGATTTACTAAAGTAAAATGAACATCGTCATATTTTCGATTGGAATCGCCCACTATTGGAGTGGGCTTTCGTAGAAAACAAAATGAACACAGTTCAGTTTTAGTAATTGAAAAGGAGAATTGATTATGTTACTTTATGCCGTTATAACAATTAATCTTGCTCTGCTGTTCTACACTATTGGCGTTTGGTCAGAGAAAAAGCAAGGTGTACTCAAGAGGTGGCACCTCATTGTTTTCTGGTTGGGTTTTATCTTTGACACCACCGGAACTACTTTGATGGGCTCTCTGTCATCAGGGGGATTTCGTTTTAATTTCCACAGCATCACAGGCATTCTGGCCATCGTCCTCATGCTCTTCCACGCCGCGTGGGCTACTGTTGTGCTGGTACGCAGCCAGGAAAAGATGAAAAAAAACTTCCATAAGCTGAGCATCGTGGTCTGGTGTATCTGGCTCATTCCCTTCATTTCCGGGATGCTATTTGCCATGCTGAACACTAAATAGATGTCAAAACTCCCTCCCCCTCATTAGCGAAGGGGAGGGAGTTTTTTCTTTATGCCTATCTATATGCTATTTCAATATATAATGGAAGCAAAATAATATGGTAACTAAATTATCAAATAAAGATAGACAAATATCAGCACTTACTATAATATATAACAGGAATGTATCAAGTCAGAAGATGTAAAGCTTAGTTAAGCCAAAACACCTGCCATTGATTACATTTCTTGTTTTATTAAAATAAAATTCAAAACGAAAAACAAACAATTTGCAAAAGGAGTAAAAAACGGTGGTTTCATCAAAAAAAACATGCATAACTAAACTCTCACTTGGAGGTATTCTGGTAACATTAGGTATAGTATACGGAGATATCGGTACTTCACCCCTATATGTAATGAAATCGGTTCTTCAAGGGAATGGAGGTTTAGATAACATATCAGAGAATTTTATTCTTGGAACTTTATCATTGGTTTTTTGGACGCTCACTATTTTAACAACAATTAAATATGTTTTAATAACCTTAAAAGCTGATAATAAGGGAGAAGGTGGTATTTTCTCACTTTTTGCACTTGTCAGAAATCGTTCCAAATGGCTGGTCATTCCTGCAATGATTGGCGGGTCTGCTCTATTAGCCGACGGAATGCTGACTCCTGCAGTTACAGTTACATCAGCCGTCGAAGGATTAAAACTGCTTCCGGTTTTTAAAGACTTATTCGGAGACAGCCAGCGTAATATCGTTATCCTTGTAATTATCATAATCTGTTCCTTGTTTTTTATACAGCACAGCGGAACTGAATTTATCGGAAAACTATTTGGCCCAATTATGTTTTTATGGTTCAGTAGTTTAGCTGTTTTCGGAATTATAAATCTTACAGGCAATCTTTCCTTGTTACGTGCATTGTCACCATATTATGCTGTTACTATCCTGTTTAGTGATGATAATAAGCTCGGCTTTTTTATACTGGGCAGTATATTTTTATGTTCTACAGGTGCGGAAGCCCTCTATTCCGATCTTGGACATGTTGGAAGAAAACATATTTATTTCACATGGCCCTTTGTTAAGATCTGTTTATTACTCAACTACTTTGGGCAAGGGGCGTGGATTTTATCTGTAAAAAACAGCAGCTCACATACCATGATGGAGGATGTTAATCCTTTTTATCAGATGATTCCATCAGGATTTCTAATCTATGGTATTGTAATTTCCACACTTGCTGCTATTATTGCCTCACAGGCTTTGATTTCAGGCTCCTTTACACTTGTATCCGAAGCAATTAAACTGAATCTGTTTCCAAGGCTACATACGTTATATCCATCCTCTTTAAAGGGTCAGCTCTACATTCCTTCCTTTAACAGGATACTGTGCATTGTCTGTATTGGAATTGTTCTTTACTTTCAAAGTTCCGATAAAATGGAAGCTGCATATGGCCTTGCCATCACAGTTACCATGCTTATGACAACAATTCTGCTATTTAACTATATGCGGAAGAAAAAAACACCTATTGTACTTGCCGTCATCATGCTTGTTTTCTTTATGAGCTTTGAACTTTCTTTCTTCCTGGCAAATATTATTAAGTTCTTCCATGGTGGATTCGTTGCAGTAATTATCGCACTTTCAATATTGTTCATCATGTATATCTGGTATAGATCGCATATCATAAAGATGCGCTTTCGCGAAGTTGTACCGATTGAAGATTATATTAAGCAATTAAATCAGTTACATCACGACACAGATGTCCCGAAATACGCAAGTAATCTTGTGTGCTTAACTAATTGCCCCAATACAAAAGATATAGAACGTAAAATAATGTACTTTCTATTAGATAAAAGGCCGAAAAGGGCTGATGTTTACTGGTTTGTGAATGTTTACGTAACTGATGAGCCTTATCAGGCGGACTATGTAGTTGAAAAATATAACACATCCTTTATAGTAAATATACAGATAAATCTTGGTTTCCGAATCGAACAGAACCTGAATGTATTTTTGAGACAGATATCAACAGAAATGGTGAATAATAAGGAAATAGACAATCAATCCAATGCTTATTCTATTTTACCAAACCGCAAACTGGGAGACTTTCGCTTTGTATTTATCGAAGAAGTTCTTTCCAATCAATCCTCTTTATCTGCCTGGGATTCTTTTCTGTTAAGGACAAAATTTTTCATACAGAAGTTCACGGTTTCTCCGTCAAATTGGTTCGGACTAGATACCAGTGATGTTTATATTGAAAAGGTTCCAATGATACTCGGTCATTCAAACCGTACTGTATTAAAAAGAAAATCTCATGAGTAATCTCGGCAATCTGCTGTTATATTAATAGCTGCTGTTATCAAACTATAAATTCAATAAAAAGCCCCCTTGTCTACTGTTTTTATAGGTAGCTTAGGGGGCTTTTTATGTTTCAGAACAATCATTAACAGGGGAATGGCAATCCATTCCCCCTGTACCACTTTAACTGGCTGCACCTCCGCTGGCGAATTGGCTGTTATACAAATCCGCATAGAAGGTATCGCCGGCCAGCAGCTCTTCATGAGTTCCCTTTTCAATAATTGTGCCGTTTTTCATGACCAAAATCATGTCGGCCGATTTGATGGTGGAAAGCCGATGAGCAATGACGAAGCTGGTTTTTCCTTTCATGACACGGGCCATAGCCTTTTGTACTTCAACTTCCGTCCGGGTGTCAACACTGGAGGTCGCTTCATCAAGAATCATTAAAGAGGGGTTTGCAAGCATCGCTCTGGCAATCGTCAATAGCTGCATCTGTCCCTGGGATACGCTGCCATCCTCACTGGAAATCACTGTATCATAACCATACTCCAAAGTACGGATGAAGTGGTCACACCTTGCGGCTTTCGCCGCCTGTATGATTTCCTCGCGGATCGCGTCCATTTTTCCATAAGCGATGTTCTCAGCAATAGTGCCCTGAAAGAGCCAGGTATCCTGAAGCACCATGCCTACCATTTTACGAAGCTCGCTTTTGGGCAGCTCCCGGATATCCGTGCCATCAATGAGAATTCTGCCGCCGTTCAGTTCATAGAACCGCATGAGCAGGTTAACCAGCGTTGTCTTCCCGGCACCGGTAGGTCCAACGATGGCGACCATTTCATTCGGCTGAACCGTCAGGCTGACATCCTGCATTAATATCGAATCCGGAGCATAGCCAAACCGTACATGCTCAAAGCTGACCCTTCCTTGGGGCGCGGTGACATGCTTAGGTGAAGTGGTATCCGGCACTTCTTCCTCTTCGTCAAGAAATTCAAAGACACGTTCCGCAGATGCCAATGCAGTCTGTAAGGAATTCAGGAAGTAAGAGGCCTGGGTAATGGGATCGGAAATCTGATTAACATATTGCAGGAATGCTTGTACGGTACCAATGGTCATGCGGCCTCCCGCGGCAAAAATACCGCCCACAATGGCAGTGACTACAAATCCAAGCTGGGTCAGAAATCGAATGGCCGGATATATCGCATACATAACAAACTGTGCTTTCTTATTGGCAGCGTACTGCCTCTCACTAATCTCACGGACAATGTTCGTGACCGCTTCCTGCTGATTGAACCCCTTTATAATGAGGTTTCCTGTAAAAAACTCTTCAATATTTCCGTTCAGTTCGCCTAAAACGGCTTGGTTTTCAGATGCGGCTTCAAAGTTTTTCTCAGAAATCCACTTAGTGGCAAACATACTAATGGACATGGCGGCTAAAATCAGTACCGTCAGCAGAGGACTTTGAGACAGCATTATAATGATACTGATGGTAATGTTAAATATAGCACTGATAAACTGAAGCGAGCCGGTTTTCACAACCTCAGCCACCCTGTCCAGGTCATTGGTGATTCTGCTTAATACATCTCCTGTCTGATGGGAATCGTAATAGTGCAGGGGAAGCCTGGTAATCTTTTCACTCATCTTCTTTCGTAAGGATAGTACCAGCCTTTCTCCAATTCCGGCCATGATATATTCCTGTATAAAAGAAAAGAAAGAGCTTAGCAGGTAGGCTCCCAGAAACAGCAGCACAGGCCTTTTCAATATATCCATCAGCATTTCAAACCCGCCGCCGAAGCCCTGTTCATTGATTCCCTGAACCAAGGCATCAATGGCTCTGCCTAAAATGAGCGGTGTTACGGCATACAGGCCGATACCCACAAGTGTTGCTGACACAACCACAAGCAATCTCACTTTTTGCTGTAAAAGAAGGCTCAGCAGCCTTTTAATTACCGCTTTTGAGTTCTTGGGGACATCCTCCATTTCAAAAGCATTCTTGTTCATCTGTTTGTCTTTATCTTTGTTCTTTTTCATACTCTGCCTGCCTCCTTTTCCGTAAGCTGAGAGTCCGCAATTTCCTTGTATACACTGCATGTTTTAAGCAGTTCCTGATGTGTGCCCACCCCTGCAATGCTGCCTGCATCCAGCACGATGATCTGGTCCGCGTCCATTATCGTACTGATCCTCTGGGCAATGATCACAACGGCAGATTCCCGCATCTCATGCTTTAATGCCCCACGCAGGGCAGCGTCCGTCTTAAAATCCAATGCGGAAAAGCTGTCATCAAACACATAGACGGGTGCCTTTTTTACCAATGCCCGGGCGATGCATAACCGCTGCTTCTGCCCGCCTGAAAAGTTTATACCTGCCTGTGCTACCGGGCTGTCATAGCCTGCTTCCAAAGAGTTGATAAAAGAATCTGCCTGAGCGATTTCTGCCGCCTTCCGCAGTTCCTCTATGGTGGCATCCTTCTTTCCCATGCGCAGGTTATCCGCAATTGTACCGCTGAACAAAAATGCTTTTTGGGGGACATAGCTGATGCGCTCACGAAGCTCGTGCTGGGTAATGTCACGGATATCCTTTCCCTCCAACAGAATCTGTCCCTTTTGAATGTCATAAAGGCGCAGCATGAGTGCGGCAACGGTACTTTTTCCAGAGCCGGTTCCTCCGATAATAGCGGTGGTTTTTCCCTGCTCACAGAGGAAGTTCATATCTTCCAGAACAGGCTCTTCAGCTCCTTTGTAGGTAAAGGTAACGTTTTGGAAGGTGATTTTATTTTGATTGTCCGTATCCGCTTCGCACACCTCTGTGGCATCCGCTATTTCCGGATTGATATCCAATACCTCCTGTATACGGTCCAGGCAGGCCGTCATTCTCGGAATATAAACAAGCACCATGGCCGACATCATCAGGAACATCAGTGTCATAATGGTATATTCCGTTACGGCGGAAATACTTCCTATCTGAATTGTCTGCCGGAGCACAAGATCTCCGCCAAACCAGACCACTGCCGCCATAGCCAGCCCCATAATAGCCCATACTAACGGATTGAAGGCTGCAAAGGTTCTATTTAAACGAATCACATTATTGGCATATTCCGTAAATGTATCATCCGATCTTTTCTTCTCATACTCTGTGTTATCAAATGCGCGGATAACCCGGATTCCTACAATAGATTCCCGAACAATCCTGTTGACAACATCCACCCTCTTTTGTATGGTTTTTGATATAGGGCTTGCTTTCTTAAACAAAAAGAATATCACAATAAAAAATAGTAACATTCCAGTCAGCGGTATATACACCAGGTCCGGACTTATGCCAGCCGTCATGACAATCGCGGCGACCGCAATAAGGGGTGTGGGCAGAACCATCTGTGTGATCATGATCATTGTCTGCTGGATAACGGTAATATCTCCTGTGGCACGGGTAATCATGGAAGCCGTACCGATGTGATTGAATTCCTTTATTGAGAGCTGCTGTGACTTATCAAATAGCTTTTCCCTCATATACTTACCCGTAAGGGCGGAGAGATCGGCGCACAGATAACTTCCCCAGAGCGTAATCAAAGCGGTAATTCCTGCCGCAGCCAGCATTTGCAATCCGATGGATATGATGACCGGCACATTTTTTTCTAAAATTCCCTTATCTATGATTTTCGCAACAAAATACGGAACCATCAGGGTTCCGAATGACTGGAATAGTGCTAATAAAATGATGAAAGCTAACATCTTTTTCTTGCTTTGTAAAAATTGAATCAGGTATTTCATTCAGAGTTCCTCCTTAAGCCTGCTGTTCCAGGATTAGTCGTCGTTAAATTCGTTTGCCCGCCTTTCAAAATTCCTGAAGTCTGTATCCCTGATGATTTCATCAGCTCCAGTGAATGCATAATCTGTGTCAGCTGATTAAGAAAGGCACGCTCACCATTTATCATGGAATTCCTTTCCTCCTCTTCCATATTAAAAAAGGACTCCTCTTCCAGATAAAGCATATCTGCCAGAATGCTGTCGGCATATTTTATCCCGGATTCTGTCAGCTGAATATACTTGTTGCGCTTGTCGAAATCGGCAACCTGTTTTAGTATGTATCCCTTTTTTTCGAAGGAATCCAAAATGGTATTGACCGTTTGCTTGGGATACAGAAGCCTATCACAAATAAGGCGCTGGGTGCATTGGCCCTGATTCTCATAAATCTCCTGAAGCACAAAAAGTGAAGCAGATGTCAGCCCATGCATTTTTGCCAACTTTTCATAGACTGCACTAATCTCAAAATACACCTCATAATACTGTCTGATGGATTCTTTTATTTCATCCCGCATATTAAAATGCCTCCTTCTCACATTTAAGTCCGGTTACGGACTAATTAGAAGTATATCTAATTATATGGATTTTGTCACGTAGTAATCTTTCACAAAAACCATCTGCTAATAATGCCAGCCTTTGGCAGAACGACTATAATTCAAAAACCCCGCAGAATCAATTAAATATTGATTCCGCGGGGTTCAACATGGCTTCTTACGTTTGTGCTATCCTTTTTTACTGCCCGTTGATTGCATTCAGGTGGCATTTAATGCTTCTTCGATTCCAAGGCCGACCTTCGCAGCTAACCCTGCATATATAGGAAGGTATTGCATTAATGAGACAGGACGGTCTGTGGTTATTGCAACTTTAATTTATTTTTAGACCGGGTTTTTGTTTAAGGGTAAAGGATACCACAACTCCAATAGCTGCAATAATTGCAGAAGCTATAAACATGTGCGTATATCCCCTATTTAGAATGTGTTGAAAGGTATTTTCAATATCCGAAGCCATACTGTTAAGCGCAGGCAGCACATAAATCTGAGCCTCTTCCGGAAGTATTTTCTTAAAGATATCCGTTAATTGACTTACAATAGTTGTCACATCTGCGTTTTGCAGAGATGCAAATAAGTTCTTACTGGCATTGGCACCATTAGAGCTCATGGCCGCAAGCATATCTCCCCCGCCTGCCTTTGCAAAGCCGGACTGCAACATATGCATTAGTTCAGGCTGAATATTTTTGCTGGCATCCACAATAAAACCAATCATAAAGCCGGGAGAGATTGTTACACCGATGGAGCGGATTAATGACATGGCAGCGAGAGCAGTTGCGCCTTCTTCTTCCTTTACTGCACCTAATATCAAGTAATTTAAAGGAGGTCCCATTGTAAATCCGACTCCAACCCCCATGAAAGCAATGCCAATTAAAACAGAAAGCAAAGTCAGGCTTTTAGCTGCAAGGAGACCTAACACCAAAGTTCCGGCAGCTGTGCAGGCAAATCCGATGATAAGTACAAGCTTTGCTCCTTTTTTATCGAGCAGCTTTCCGCTAAGAGGAGAAGCTGCTCCGGAAAATACGGCCAGCAGGGTCACCAGATATCCCCCTGAACCGCTCTTTAGTTTCAAAGTATTCTCTGCAAACTGTGGCATATAAACCATACCCATCATGCCGATTCCCACAATAAAGGCAATGATAAATATTGTTACGATTTCACGGTTCTTAAAATATTTCATGGATAGAACAGGGTCCGCTGCCCTTTTTTCCACAATAATAAATATCGGAATCAAAATTACAAAAGTAATCAGGAAAGGGTATACTTTCTGCTGCTGCAAACTTTCTATTACAGAGAAAAAATTTATATTTGTTAAGGCATATAATAAACTTGCAATCATAGCTGCCAGAATCAGTGCACCTGGAATATCCAGCCTGCTTTTGGCCTCCCTTTTGGATTCTTCCATCACTCCTGATAAAAATAGTGTTACAATACAAATCGGAACATTTATAAAGAAAATAAATCCCCAGTGATTCTGCCCTGCAAGGTCAATGATGGTACTCCCAAGGGTTGGTCCTACAATCGTTGCGACTCCATATACAGCTCCGACCATTCCAAGGGCAGTGCCTCTCTTTTCCGGAGGAAAGGACTGACCTATTACAGTGGTTGCAATAGGCAGAATCCCGCCGGCACCAATAGCCTGAATAACTCTTGCTGTAAGCAGAAAGGCAAAATTACCGTAAAAGTTACTGAATCCGCAAAGTGCAGATCCTATTCCAAATACAATAATCCCGAACATATACATTTTCTTTCTGCCGATAATATCAGACAGCTTAGAACTGATTGGCATGGAGACGGCATAGACTAAGGTATAGATCGTTATCATCCAAGCACCTATACTTTTTGATACATTGAAGCTGTTTTGGATAATCTCCCTGGCAGGAGAAACAATTCCATTATCAATAGCCCCCATAAAAATTCCTAATAAAAACAAGACTAAAATCAACGTTGTATGCTTTTTTTGCACTATAAAATTCCCCTTTCTGAACATTGTTCATTTAAAGCCTAAAAAAATAGCTTTGCTCCTATAGAGGAATTCTCTATAGGAAATAGCTTTTCAAAATCATCTCAAAAGTAGCATATTCAAATTGCTTCATCTGCGCTATCAGCATAAAATTCTGAACAATAAAGCTTGCCAGTTCCCTGTTGTTGATTTCCGGTTTTGTTACATTGGCTTTTTCTGCCTTGTACTTACAGATAGCCTCTTCCAGCGTAGCAACAAATAAATCCACCACTTCCTGCTTCTGTCTATGATGCTCTTTTGTCATACCTTTTTCACTGCCGTTTAGCTTCAGCCATGTATCTTTGAAGGTATCCAAAAATGACTCCAAAAGCTGATAGATATTACGGAACTTCTCGAACAACTCGCATTCTTCCTGTTGCGCCTCTTTAATGGCGGCAATAAATTCCATCCAGTATTGGTACATCAGTTCTGACATTAAGTTATCCTTCGTAGGAAAGTAGTTATAAATAGTGCCTACCGCAATTCCGGATGCTTTCGCAATCTCCCGCATATTCAGTTTACTGTATCCCTTTGAGATAATAATTGTTTTTGCATTCTGAACAATTACCTCTCTTAAATCAACGTATATCTTTGGCATATGACCTTCCTTTTGTGAACTATGTTCATAATAACTCTGATTCCAAAATATTGCAACCTAATATTTCCATTTCTTCAATATTTTACAACACTATTAATACCACCCATAAAACGGCAAGCAAAAAGTATCTCATCACCATTTCTCGTACCTTACAATTTCCTCCATCGCTCTTCGCGGCCGCTGTTCCGGTGCCTCATCACCATATCCCAAGGTAATGATTCCGCACACATATTTATCCTCCGGAATGTTCAGGATAGGCCTGACAGCATCTTGCTCAAACCACGCGGTCCAACAGGCTGCCAACCCCAGGTGCTCTGCTTCAAGCAATATATGTTCCATTGCAATTGCTGTGTCTCGAATAATTTGCTTAAGTTCCGGTTCAGAACTGTTCTCATCCAGCCTGACTTTAGTATCCATTGGTATACGGCATCGAATATCCGCTACACACACAATGAATATCGGAGCTGCCAGCATCCATTTTTGATGATGATCGGCGATTGATAGTTTTTCTTTCGTATCCTCGGATTCAATAATAATGAAAGTCCAAGGCTGCGTATTGCTTCCGGAAGGTGCTAGTCTGGCACTTTCTAATATTGGAACAAGCTTCTCTTTTTCAACTTTTTTATTTAGATATTTACGGATGCTTCTTCTGTTTTCTATTTGTTTTAGCATGGTAATCTCCTTACTAACAACTCATATTTTGAATGTTAAGTAAACTGTGGCTCTTATAACTATATCGTTCATTTTCTTTTATAAAAACCGAGGGTGTATGACATTTCTTTGTCATTAATATACAGTGCATCATATATGTGACCGTCCGAATCCCGTTGCAGCGTACTTAAATCATATTTTCTGTAATCACTATTATTATCTGTGACTATCATCTCTCTTTTATTCAGGGCTTTATCAAAATAGCAATAGATGCGGTCGTCTTCATCATCCCTTTTATCCAAGCGAAAAGTGCACCCGACGGATATGGCTTTTCCATCAGTGGAATAAAAAGTTTTCCCACTGTAATCCTCCATTTGAATCTCTTTCTCAGCCGGTACCACTTCAAAATCTAAAGCATAAGCAATATCATTCCAAACGAATTCTATACCGTTTATACTCTTTGAAAGGTAGCGTGCATACCTGTAATTAACATTATCGTCATAATAGGATTTCTTAGACTCCGAATCGTATGCTTTTACCTTATAAGCAGTGACTACATCACTTAATCTGTATTGATTATTAGGACCGCCAAAATAAAAATAGTCGAGAGAAACCATATTACCGGCAATATATCTGTCCTTGCTGCGGTAATTTAAAAGAGCCAGGTACACATCGGATACCTCCGATGCTGGGAAAAAGCTCTTGGTATCAACACTTCCAAAGTCCATATCACTGGCGACATATTTGCATACCAAATAAATTTGATACTGGTCATTATTAAACAAATCGTCTACTGAGGTTATACCATATTCAGTAAAATTCCCAAAACTGCTGCCGTTCAGCTCACCATCAAGGTCCTTCAGGTAGTAATGCACTTCAATATCATAAGGAGCATCGATTGAAAGAGAAGATGCTGCATAGTTCTTAAGATCATCCACAACCAATTGCTCGTTATAATTGTCATAACATTGACCCGTTTCAACATTGGTAATGACTGAAAACTCTTTTTTATTTACAATAACGGAAGATTTGACATAAGAACTGGTAATTTTAGAAAAATCGGGGAGGACAAGGTCTCTTTTCGGACGGTTCAAGCTATCCAATGATTTGATTTCCCCACTGCCATAGTTCCTTTTTAAATACTCCTGTACAATGGGCCTGGCCAATGTTTCATTATTCTTTGCTTTCTCCTTTTCCTCCTTCGACATGCACGCCGTCAATGAAAATAGGCATATAATTGTAAAAATATAAACCAGCTTCCGTATCGATGTAGTGTTCTTAATACAATTCATTCTGTTCATTTTCATCCCCTTTGTATTCATAATCTTTCTATCATTTGTTTTCACTGCCACATTTCTTCATCAGAACTATAATCTACACGCGGCTTGAACGATCTATAAAGATACCGTTTAAATCTGGCAGGACCTCGGCGGCAAAGCATTTTTATTGACATTCTAACAATTATAAAACATATCATTGTTATTATTTGCAGTTCTTATAGTCAAGAAATCTGTATGATAGTTTTTGTTATACCGATTTCTCGATCCCAAAACACATAAAATATAGCATCATCATGAAGTCTTATTTTGCTCTGTTTTATTTCTAATTGTCCAATAAATGTCATAGGCCTGTCATCATTGAATTGCCACTCCGGATCTTGAATCCATTCAGGCTTTTTATCTACCACTTGAAAATCTTTTGCAACAGCAGTCCTCAACAATTCTTTTAGACTATCATCATTATTATCTTGATATTTTTCGAGTAATTTTATAAAGTATTTTTCGCTTTCATTACTAGAAATAGGATCAAAAGAAAACTCCTTCCCTAAGTCTAATAAGATTCTCATTTTATCCAAGGGTATCTCTGATGTAAAATCATCTATATATTCACTCATTTTTACCTCCTCTTTCCAATGCCACTTGCTCATGGCAGATATCCATAGTGCTGATTTCATTCCCACAATTGCGGGAATCAATCGAACTCTAACCTCTGTAAAATTAAAATAACTGTATCAAAAACCCGAATTTTATCAATTATCCTGTATGTTTAGCTCCCTTTAAAAAACAGTAACATGAGTTGACTGAAATAAGCTTCGTCCCGCCCATGACTTCTAATCTTTTTTATTTATCTGTACACAGTACTCAGCATGCCTTGAGGAGATATATCTTGAATTTATTATCACATAAATTTCTTATTGTTTCAACTCAATTTGGTATAAATAAAACCCTTTTTGGAATTATAATAAATCTGTTTTTTTATAAATCCGCATAGATATCATTGCAGATACCACCAAAATTATAATACTAAATAAAATGGCACCGCCTAATAATATTGTAGGATTTAGCATATCAAGAAAACTAAAATCTAAATTATTTTCCACTTTTAAAAATTGCGGTAACCCAAAAGAGAATGTCATTATAATTATTACAAATAGGAATTTTGTTTTTTCATACCCTAATTTATATTGCACAGGCAAATAAATACTAAGTAAAATAGAAATTACCAGAAATAACACGACAGGCATTGTAAATCCCCAAGTACCTAATTGTGGAAACACAAGTGCTTCAATTCCAAAAATCATACAACACACCAGGTAAATAATGAGACAGAAAATATATTTTGATAATGCAATGTCTTTACGGGGATACGGCAAAGCGCATAGCAAAGCCGACGCTTTAGGATATTGAGTTTCTTTCAGAAATACATATTGTAAAAGCATAAAGACTGATATAATCGTTATTAGAACGAAGCCCATTACTCCTGCATATTCTGGAAGCCTTCCAATCAATAACAGTGGAAAGATGATACTCACAGTTATCATAATCAGCACATATTTTTTAACAAGCACAAAGTCTTTTTTTACTAATTGAAATAACATTATTTTTTCCCTCCTTTGATATTACACAGCATAACATCTTCTATTGCTGTGCGTTCTAAAATAGCGTCTGGCATAGCTTTTTTTACAGCTTCAAGTTGGTTAGTAATACCTGTGAATCCGAAAGCAGTTTTACTGATATCCACAAATAAATCAACCGTATCCTTCGTGAGGTCTTTCAAATCACCTTTGACTATTCTATAACGGTCTAGGAGAATATCCTTTTCCTCTTGAAATATGATTTTTCCGTTGTCAATCAAAATCAACATATCAGCGATTTTATCCAAATCAGATGTTATATGTGTTGAAAAGAAAACACCTCGTCCACCATTATTCATAAATTCCTTTAGTATGTCGAGAAGCTGGCTTCTAATAAGAGGATCAAGGCCGCTTGTCGGTTCGTCCATAATCAGCAGTTCCGCATTGTGGGATAGAGCAAGGGCTAAAGCGTATTTCATACGCATACCCTTTGAAAGCGCATTGATTTTCTGCCTTGGACCTAGAGAAAATCTATCAAGATACATTCTGTACGTTGTTTCATCCCATGATTTATAAGCCGAAGCCACAATGCTTTTCATTTCTGACAGGCTTAATTCATCATAAAATCCTCCGTCGTCAAGAACAATTCCAATTCGCTCTTTTATCTGCTTTTCGTTTGCTTCCATATCCATTCCGAACAATCGGACATTGCCGGATAATTTTGAGGTCAGACCTAAAATTGTCTTTAGCGTGGTGGTTTTACCTGCTCCATTTATACCAATGAAGCCAGTAATACAACCCTCTGGTAACGAAAATGAGATATCTTGCAAAGAGAAATTCCCGTAGGATTTATTCAAGCCGCTAATTTCCAAAATGTTTTCCATTCTTATTCCTCCTCAAATAAAATATTCATCATTTCATTTAATTCCTGTCTGCTAATTCCGAGTGATTTAGCCGTTTGTATCATATCTTGCATTTTTTGCTCTACAAGACGGCGTTTTGAATCTCGCAGCAGCTCAATGTTACTCGCAGAAACAAACGTCCCAATACCTATTTGGCTATTAACAAATCCTTCTTTTTCCAAATCATCATAGACCCGTCGAATAGTTAAAACGCTCACCTTCAAATCATTTGCAAATGCCCGAATAGAAGGCAAAGTATCGCCTTCTGCTAATTCGCCTTTTAAGATAGCGTCTATAATTTGGTCTTTAATTTGTTGGTAAAGAGGACTTTCGGAAATATTGGAAATCAATATTTTCATATCGTCCCTCCTTAGTGTGTTGTTTACATATACACACTATACACTGTAATCACTTTGCTGTCAATACACGTTAAACAGTTTCTTCCAACCAGGCGTAACGAATGACAATGACTGCTACTCCATTACTGGGGTGGCCTATGGGGTCTTTTAAGCAGAAATAGAAAAGGAACGCAGTTTTCTGCGTTCCTCAATTTATGTGCAGGTTCATTGTGTATCTGATTCCTGGATAAGAATGAATGGAATGGCACAGGCACAGAATGTCTATGCCATGGGAAGTTCAATCTTTATTACAAAAAAAGCTTCATCAATATAAGCCGCAATTGTGCCATTCATACATTTAATTAATTCATACGCTATGGAAAGTCCTAATCCAGTTGATTGATGGTTTCTCGAAGTATCTGCTTTATAAAAGCGGGTGAAAACTTTATCTGTATCGATATTATCGCCGCTTGGAAATTTATTTTTTATAATAATTTCTACTTTATTATTGCACCGCATTTCTATGACTATTTGATCTTTTCCATGATCCAAGGCATTTTTAATTATATTTTGAATTGCTCTTTTTATTGCAGCTCCATTTGCCCATACTATGCAGCTATCCTCTGGAATTTCTACCGCAGGCTCAATCATCTTACTTTTAAAATCCTCATAGAAGGAAAAAATTGCTTCATATAATATGTGATTGATATTACATTCTTCAAAAACGAATTGATAAGTATCATTTTGCAGCTTCGTATAAGTAAATAATTGTTCCAAAATCTCATTCAGGCTGTTTATACGAGCTTTAATAATTTTATGATATCGTTCCTGTTCCTTCTCATCCTCAGCTTCAAGCAGCAACTCAAAATATCCCTTTAATGATGTAATTGGAGTTCTTATATCATGAGAGATGTTCATAATTGTCTCTTTTATTTGCTTATCCTTCCTTTTATAATCAAGCTCTAGCTGATGCTGCTTTTTTAAAATGCCGTTAAGACAATCGGAAAGCTCTGTAATTTCTTTATCATTAATATCCAGCGAAATAATCTTATTCGTTTCATTATTTTGAATGAATCTAAGCTGGCGGCAGAAGGATTTGATCTGCCGCCTGTATAGGAGCAAGCTTCCCAGGCTTATTAACGTAATAATTACTGCTATAATATTAATCCACATATTCTCTCCCCAAAAATCATATTGCAAGCTGTTTTTCCTTTTTTCTGTACCAGGAAAAAGCTCATAAAGTAAATAAAACCTTGATTACTTTATTATCTTATACGATTTAAACTGATTTTGGAAGAAAATTCAGAATCATTCCTCCTTTTCCAGCTCATTCATAATTGCTGCCGGGTCAATAATATATGGTGCTTCATACTTTTCTCCTTCATAGGTGCCATGGCTGGTTCTTGCCGTGGAAGCGGCCAGCTTCCAGAATTCCTCGTAAGTAATCTCCGGTTTAACCTGACATGCCAGAGCATAAACTCCGGCAACATATGGCGCAGCCCAGCTAAGGCCTCCCTGCCGATATACTGCATAATCCTCTGCACCGGTCGGTGAGGCGGTACAGCGATAGTTCATCGGTACACTGATGTTATATTTCCTTTTCATCTTCATCATCATTTCCGGTTCTGCCGGATATGGAATTTTTGTATAAGAATTAAAATCATCCGGATCAGATAACGGATATTTATCAAGACCAAAGAATGCCATATCCTCACGCTTGAATATGGAAGTAGTAATTACCAGAACACCTTCGTCCTTAGCCCTTTGATAGGCTTCGTTCAAGGGCTTCGATCCGATGCCTTCATTATAATCAACTCCCCAGGATATAGATATCACACGTATCCTGTTTTTTACCGGAAGGGTTTTATTTAAGTCCAGCAGTTTATTAATGGATTCTGCAAGCAGCCCGTAGTCGTCCAATACTAATTCAAAATCCTCCGCAATATAATAAAGATCGGCTTCCGGAGCTACTCCCACACTCTTTCCAACTGCTATGGAGGCTACAGACGGTCCATGCATGGAGGCATCCTGGTCCTTCACCGTAATGCGTTCGGAATAATATTTCAACCGGTCTTTATACTCTATATGATCCACAAGTAGCGGCTGGTCAATGATTGCAATTCCAACCCCCTTACCGGTGATGCCCTGTTCATGGAGGCTTCGTATAGTTAAGCCCGGGTTCTTATATAATTCCATTATTTTATCCGGGTCAAAGCTTCCCGGTAACTTATCAGGCCATACCGTTTTACTGTCAAAGGTTGCCTTAAGCAGCTTGCCGTAATCCTCCGTCAGATCACAGGCTGTCAGGTCAGTACTTCGGATATCATAAGCATCATGAAATAAGCCAGGCAGACTGTCGCGTTTGCCATATCCATACTGTGCCGATAAATCGGCAGCGGCAGGGTGCCGTTCAATTGTCAGCTGCTTCGTCCCCTCTGTCTGACTGCTTACTGTCTGCTTGTCCTTCTCCCTTCCTTCCCCGGAACAGGCATTCGCAGCTATTAAACATAATAAGACTGATAATACAAATACTAATTTTCTTATTTTTCTCATTATAAAGTTCCTCATTGTCTCATCGTTATTTCCATAAACAAACTTTAAATATCTGAGTTTTTCTCTTCGCCTGTTTACGGTAATTTATTTCTTCCTATATTACATTAACTTACCTGTAAAACAAAACTGTTTATTTTATTCCATCACAGACCCGTCAATAGAACATTCACAGATTTTCATGCTATTTTATATCCCTTTTTTCTATCACTGCAGCGGCAATGCTGCTATAGACCAGAATTGCTGCAAGAGCAGCCAACAGTACCGTCAGATGGATTTCAGCGAAAGAACTGATGGATAATACCTGTATATTTCGTACCACCAGGTATTTTTCCAAATAGTTAAAGGCATCATAGCCGGATTTTTTGGCAATGATATCACCTGCACAGCCGATGACCGCCGTAATAATGCCTAAGCTTAGAAAGATACTGATAATCACCGGAAGTACATTATTTTTAAAGGCAGCCGATACCAATATAAGGAAGATAGTAAAAGCAATATATAGTAAAAATTTCAGTCCGAAACACTGTAATTGTTCCAAGGGCAGCTCATAGGAAAAATTATCGAGAAACAGGAGAGAACCAAGCTCTGCAGCAAGTAATAATACCAGGAATTCCAGCAGTACAAATACTGACATGGTTATTATTTGGGAATAAAGGATGAACCGCCTTTTCTTTACACAACTCACTATATTTTTTGTAAATCCGCAGCTTTTCTCTCCGGAAATATATAAAACGGTAAAAACTCCTGTAAAAAGCATCACAGCTGCACTGGATAGTATGACGGATACTTCCTCCAATACCGTTATCTTCTCCTTTATCAACGAATTTGCATTATAATTGATTCCGATAAAGTATCTTCCACCTTCGGGCACGGAAACGACCGTTCTGTTTAACTGTATTTTACCTCCCTTTTCCATCACCTCATGGATTCTCACATTCAGGAGATAAGCGCTGGCAAATCCCATAATAACCAAAGCAATCATAATAATGTAAAAGCTCTTACTTTTCAATAAGCGGAACAGCTCCATTCTGATGATATTAAGCATTATCGTTCCCTCCAGTAAGCTCCATAAAATATTTTTCAAGACTTTCCTTTATCACATTAATGGAATTGACCTTAATTCTATTCACTGAAAGCTCCATATTAATATCGCCCATTTCCTCCAGCTTTTCATAAACATAAATGGTTTTTTCATCTACAACTTTATAATTATGTATTTTTAATCCATCAAGAATGGTACATGCCCTGTCCGGTTCCTCCAGAATAATCTCTATCCTTTCACTGCATTTTTGCAGGATTTCCTCTTTTGAAAATTCCTCAATCAGCCTTCCCTGATGAATGATTCCATAATGAGTGGCGAGTTTTGAAAGCTCCTCCAGTATATGGCTCGATATAATTACGGTTATATTTCTTTCCTGATTCAGCTTCAGTATGATATCTCTTACCTCGACTATGCCCTGCGGATCAAGTCCGTTAATTGGCTCATCCAGTACCAGCAGATCCGGCTCTCCGACTAATGCCATACCGATACCCAATCTTTGCTTCATACCCAGCGAAAAGTTTTTAATTTTTTTATTTCCCGTATTATTAAGCCCCACTATCTCTAAAATATCATTGACATTTTCCTTCTTATATACACCCATGCAAATTGCTTTCAGCTTTAAATTATCAAAGGCGTTCAAATTCGGATACAGCCCCGGTTCCTCTATCAGCATTCCAATCCTGTCATAAACATTATCAATTGCCTTTTTCTGATAACCAAATAGCTCTATCTCACCGCTGGTTGGTGCAGCCAATCTGGAGATCATTTTCAGAAAGGTCGTCTTGCCTGCTCCATTTCTTCCGATTAATCCATAAATGGCTCCCCGCTCAATATGAACACTAATATTATCAACTGCTTTTTGCTTTTTATATTGCTTTGTCAGATTTATTGTCCTAAGTAAATAATCACTCATAATTAACCTCCAAATGTTTATCATTTTTAGCCATTTTATATATCTCTTTTCTCTATCACCACAATGTTGAGCATGCTGTAAAAAAGAATTGCTGCAATTGATACCAGGAATGCCCTGATACAGATTCCGGAAGGCGCATTACCGGACAGCAGTATGATGTTAGGTATAATATCATAATTCAGTAAATTCAGCGGGAGGCTGCTTTTTAATAACAACGCACAATAGTTTAAGAAGTAATAATATAACAAAGTACCAAAATTCCAACAGAAAAATATATGAAGGATAATACTGACAGGTGCATTTTTCAAAGCATTCATCACAAGCAGAATAAGTTCTGTATACGCGATATATAATAGAAACTGCAATCCGATATATCTTAGCTGCCCGAAGGATACCGCATGAGATAAATTCTTCACATATATAAGGGAAGCAAGCTCTGTTACAAGCAGCAAAGCGGCAAATTCCATTAATATAAGTACCGCCATGGCAGCCATTTTTGATAGAATGATAAATCGCCTTCTCTTAACACAGCTCACTATATTTTTCATATATCCGGAGCTTCTCTCACTTAATACAAATAAAATAGTAAATACTCCTGTGCATAAAAGGACAAGTGAACTGGATAATAAAACAGATGCTTCATCAAAAGCAGTAACCGTTCCAGTTCCATTTACCAATAAACTGATGTCATAATTAAATCCTAAGGGGAAGTTGGGTAAATCAAGCAAATCCCAGGTATGCCTTGGTTCATCCGATAACCAACCTGGCCCATTCTCAGAATTCAGACCTTTACTTATATAGTAAACATTACTCCAGGCTATAAAAGCTATTATAAATAAAATGACATAGAAGCTTTTATTTTTAAAAAGCCGGTGCAGATCCATTCTAATAATATTAAGCATTTTCTCACCTCCTGGCTATGAAATATCTTTTTAATTTTTTTCATTGTATTTCAAGCTAACCTCCTTCTATTGATTACTTTGAGTAAAGTTTAGCAGCAACTCTAAAATAAATCGCTAAAAATTGTTTAAGATTTGTTAAAGATGAATTATAAAAATTGCGCATCGCTGAGATAAATAACGAAAAGGGTATCTCAAAACCTCCAATTAATCATTCGAAAGCGTAACTTTGATTAATTAATCAAGGTGTTTGGAATACCCTTTTCCTGTTTCATTCATTACAGCTTAAGCTTAAAGCCAATTCCCCATACTGTTTCGATATATTCTTCCTCGGAAAACCTTTTAAACTTATTTCTTATATTACTGATATGTACATTAACCGTCTTGTCCTCTCCGATAAAATATTCCTTCCAGGCATAATCATAGATGTCCTGCTTACTGAATACCCGGTTCGGGTAGGTAAGTAACAGCTCAAGTATCAAGAATTCCTGCTTTGTGATATTTATGATATTATCATGAATACTGACCTCAAAGGTATTTCTATTCAGCTTTAAATCCTTGCACTTAAGTACTTCAAAGGTTTCATTCCCATCTCTTCTCCTTAGCTGAACCATTACCCGCGCTGCCAATTCCCTCAGCTCAAAAGGCTTTGTGATATAATCATCTGCGCCCAGGGTCAGCAAATCGACCTTACAGTCAAGCTCATCCTTTGCAGATATTACTATTACAGGAACCTTCGAACTGGTTCTGAACTCTTTTAGGAAAATATCACCCTTAAGACCCGGCAGCATCAAATCCAAAAGGATTAAATCATATTGGCTGTTTTTAACGCAAAGGCTTGCCTCCGTACCTGAAAATGCCTGCTTACAGGAAAGACCATTCTTGCTTAGTGCCTCTGATATCATATTATTAATAGGTTCATCATCTTCTACAATTAATATTTTCTGCATTTGTTTACCTCACATATAAAACACGTAATATTCTCTAAGCTATAATAAACTTAATCTATTGTTTTGTCACGCTTTAAATGTGATATGTTTGTATTGTTCAGCTGATAGCGGCAGCGTAAAGAAACCACAACACGGGCGTATAGTCTGTGTTGTGGTTTCTTTAATTGTGTTGAATATGCGTTTACACAAAAAACTATAGCTTACCAAGATTAACCAAATTTACAATCTTGAAAAAGGAAAACAGCAGCTTTGAATCAAGTCATGTCATCTCGAAGCGCATCAATGATATCTTCTTTTTTTATCTTACTAATGGCATACAGCATTGTTATGAACACGATAAAGAGCACGCTGATTACGCTGATTGCCATACTGCCCCACGGGAATACATAATTGAAGTTGTCTATCCTTTCTGCGCCCGCCAACCCTTCGTAGATCAGCCACGAAGAGATTGTCGCTATCGGAATCCCAAATAGCAACGTCCTCATGCCATAAAAGATACACTCAAAATTCATCATTTTATTGAAATCACGGTCCGACATTCCTATTGAGCGGAGCATGGCAAGCTCCCGCCTGCGCAGCCTGATATTCGTGGAAATCGTGTTGAACACATTGGCAACGGCAATCAGCGAAATCATAATGACAAACACATAGGTGAAAACATCAATAACAAAGGTCAGACTGCGGTATTGTTCAACTGTTGTGTATACATTAAATAGGGTATAGGCAGACGTAATTCCTGCGTCGTGTATCATCGCTTCCATATTAGCCACCGATTGTGAAGGATTCTTTGACAGAAAGCTCAGGCCTATATCAGCATGAGTATCAGGGGTTTCAAACTTCTCTTTGAGCGAATAAGGTGCCACCACCATAAAAACGTATGAATTCTTCTTGGAAGACTGCTTTGAGATCACATCCACCGGATATGTATCGACAAAGGTAATGTTTATGCTTTGCCCCTGTTCCAGCTTCGGCTTGTCATTTATTTGAGGAGCGGCACTGAAAGTCATAGAACGGCTCGCAAACATATCAAACACTTCGTCCGGCCCGCCTTTCTTTTCAACCCGCTCTTTGGCAACGGCAATCATTTTCGCGTCCTCCCCGGTATATTCTTTTGCGGACAAGCCTATTTTTTTAATAAAATTTAGATATTCGCTGTCCGGGATAAACTGGATGTCCATTGGCAGATGAACCGTTTGGTCCGGCGCAGTATAATCCGCATCTTTCCGGTAACGGTCTGAAAAATCGCTGGCCTTAACTGCACACGAATATGCTAAAATCGCTTGGTATGAGCTTTCGTAAACCCCGTCTGCGGTTTTTAGTTTGTCGTAAAGCAGGAACATTTCACTGTCGTCCATGTCCTGATTGGTAAAAAGAATGTCATAGTCAAAGTCCATTATTGAACGTTCCGAAAGTCGTTTCAGAGTTGTTCCAAAAGCACTTCCAGATACAAACAGCACCACGCTTAAAGTAAGCGATAACACAATGCTGCGATAGCGTCTCTTGTTTCTCTTAAAGTTCTTTAGCGCAAGAGTTCCCTCCAAACCGTAAATACGCTCAATGAATTTTGACGTTTTTACGGCTTTCGATTCGGTTTTGACCTCGTTGGTCTGGTGAATGCTCTCCATCACGGGAGTGTTTGCGGCTTTCCTGGCCGGGATATAGGCTGAAATCAAAATGGTAACCAAACTGACCACCGCCGCCACGACAATCGCTGAGACAGACACCGACAAGGTTAAAGGCACGGTGCTGTATGCAATGTTCCCGAAATTCCCGGCAACAATAGGAATGACAAGTCCGATACTACCTATGCCGGCCATAATGCCAATCGGTATCCCGACCGCGCCAATACAAAGTCCCTCGAACAGCACCGAATTTCGCAATTGCTTTGGCGTGGCGCCAACCGAAGAGAGAATACCGAACTGGCGTGTACGTTCGTTCAGCGAGATGTTGAAGGAGTTATAAATCAGAAAAATCGAGCCCAGCATTATTATGGCAACCAAAATGCCGCCAACCGTGTACAAAAGTGTGTTAATTATTTTATCATCCGAAATCCCCATGAAGCGCAGCACAGAATCATTAAAGACATAAACCCCTGCTCCGGCTGTTTTGCTTGCGTAAGCCTTTACCTGGCGGGGGTTTTTAAGCGTGACAAATAGGCTGAAGCTATCCGTTTTCTCACTGGTATCTGCTTTCGTTATCAAGGTATATCCCGGTGCAGAATGTTCCTCAAAACCGGGTCTTTCACAGATACCCACAACCGTGTAGGTTTTCTCGTCTTTGGGTACAAGAGCTTCTTTCCCGGAAACGTAAGGGTCGTGTTGACCGAGATTCTTTTTTCCATTCATGCGGCTTCCAACAGAAAGGGAAATCGTATCGCCCACCTTAAAGGTAACGCCGCCCTTTATCTGGACGTGGACCGGAACAAGAATCTCACTGCTGTTTTTAGGCAGCCTGCCAGAAATCAGACTTATGGGCAGGGTATCAAAGGCTTTCTCGTTAAATCCGGCGATAAAAAGATAAGGCTTTTCGGGGCTTTTCCCGTCCTTAAGTGTTGCGTAGCCGATATTTTGATACGCTACGGTGTTTGCAACTCCCTTGTCATGGGTTCGCTCCTGCACGAAGGAGGAATTAACCTCCAAAAACTCTACGTGCCAACCGCCGTATTTTACAATAGAACCATTTATCAGAAAATTTAACAGGGAAGTACCAAAGGTAGCGACTGCCGTAATCATGGCGGCGGACAGAACAACTCCGATAATTGTGACAAACGTTCGGGTACGGCTTTTTTTCATGCTTTGCAGGGTAACTTTGTTGAAAATGTTCATGGCCGCACCCTCTCATCTCTCACTACTTTGCCGTCTGATATGCCGATAATGCGGTCTGCTTGCAGGGCGATATTTTCGTCATGGGTGACGAGGAGCAGGGTCTGCCCATATTTTTTATTGCTTTCTTTCAGCAGTTTAACGATTTCATGCCCATTCCGGCTGTCCAAACTGCCCGTGGGTTCGTCGGCAAGCATGACCGCCGGGGCGTTCATCAAAGCACGTCCTATGGAAACGCGCTGCTGCTGACCACCCGAAAGCTGATTGGGTAAATGCGTTTTTCGTTCCTGCAGCCCAAGCAGTTCAAGCAGGTCATTCAGCCGCTCCTCGTTGACCTTGCGCTTGTCCATCAGGATAGGCAAGGTGATGTTTTCCACCACATTCAAGGTGGGAATCAGGTTGTGAAACTGGTAGATCAGTCCGACCTGCCGCCTGCGGAAAATGGCAAGTTTTTCATTGCTCCCCGCATATACATCCTGCCCGTTCAAATACACTTTTCCGCTTGTCGGCACGTCCACGCCCCCAATGCTGTGAAGCAATGTGGATTTACCCGAGCCGGAGGAGCCGATGATTGCGGTAAACTCTCCCTTTTCGATTGTGAGCGAAACATGGTCAAGTGCAGTAACTTGGTTTTCGCTCTTGCCATAGGTTTTGCATAAATTTTCAATTTTTAAAAACTCCATTATGTGAGTCTCCTTTCCTGCGTATGCCTTCTGCGCATCCAAGTTTTGCGCTTAGGATTAAGCCGGCACAAAACCTGGAAATTGAAAGTGTATTTCTATCAACCTTTACCCATATAATAGAACCTTCAAATTACATTTCTGTGACTTTTAAGTGAGAGATTCGTCACTTTGGGAAACGAATGGAAAATATCGCACCGCCCTGGGGGTGATTTTTTGCGGTAATCGTCCCTCCCTGCCGTGTTATAATCATCTTGCAGAGAGCCAAGCCAATTCCGTAGCCTGTAGCTTTTGAGTTTTTCCCGCGATAAAACCGGTCGAACAGGCTGGGTAAATCTTCTTTTTCAAAGCCCGCGCCGCTGTCGTGGATGGAAATTTCAGTAAACAATGGGTTGTCCCCGCAGACAATCTCAATCCTCCCGTTCTCACCTGCACTTTCCATGCAATTTTTGAGGATGTTTTGAATTGCTTCCGAAAGCCAGCCTGAATCGCCTTGAATAAGCAACCCTTCCGGTGCGTCTATTTGCAAATCAATATTGTGCAGTTCCATCGAAATCAGAAACGGACGAAGCGCTGCTCCTATCAAGCTGCTTACATCTATCTGCCCGCTTTGGAACACCACAATGCCCGCGTCCAGGCGGGATAATTTCAAAAGGGAAGTCAGCAGCCAATCCATCTGTACAAACAATTCCTCTGTTTCCCGCATCAATGCTTTCCGGTCATTTTCGTCAGGGTTATTCTTCAGCAGTGACAGAATAAGGTTCACGGATGTGAGAGGGGTACGGAGCTGATGGGCTATGTCAGCCAGTGAATCTGCAAGATGTTCTTTTTCTTTTTTCAGTGCGTCGTTTTGCTCCCGAATACGCAGGGTCATTTTTGTTATCTCGCTCTGCAGAATGGAAAGTTCGCCCTCGTCCGATTCACCAATATACAGATGGTCAGCGTTATGAAGTACAAGATCGATTTGATTTGAAATCTGCGAAATACTATCATATCGTGCTTTGGTAAACGCAAAAAACGCTGCGCCAAAGGCGGCGGCAGAAGAGATGGCAAGGATTCCAGCCGCGGTATTGATTGCAAATCCCAGCAGCACAGCAGCGGCGGCTATTAAGGAGAACAAAATGGCAAACTGCCGAAACTCTCTATTCCGAAGCATACCCGCCCCCCAATCTATATCCTGTCCCGCGAACAGTCAGAATGATCTGCGGGGCTGCGGGGTTGTTCTCTATCTTCTCCCGCAGGCGTTTAATGTACACGGTCAATGTATTGTCATTGACAAACTCACCTGCAGCGTCCCACAATTCGTCAAGCAGCCTGCTCCTTGTGATAATACTTTTTGGGTTGTTAATAAACACCAACAGCAAGCGGTATTCCAAGGCTGAAAGAAAAACCTCGCTGCCGTCCTTTTTCACGACGCCGCTTGCCATGTCGACATGAAGCCCGCAGGTTTCAAAAGCCGATGGAGAACCTCCGCTTTTTCGCAGGGCGGTTCCAATTCGCGCAATCAATTCACGCGGACGAAAAGGCTTGGTGATATAATCGTCCGCCCCCATATTCAGTCCGGTAACAACACTCGCCTCATCACCGGAAGCCGTCAGAAAGATAACGGGGATATCCCCTGTTTCTTTGATTTCCGTGCAAACCGTAAAGCCATTTCCGTCAGGCAGAGAAATATCAATCAACGCCAGGTCAAATTTATTCCCGGCAAGCGCAGCAAGAGCTTCACTCCGCGTAGGGGCATGGGTGACTGTAAATCCCTCCGAGCGGAGCAAAAGTATAAGGTTCTTAGCGATTGCCTTATCATCCTCAACCAAAAATATCCGTTTCATTTATTTTCACCCTCCTTTACTTTACTGCTCCTAATAGCTCTATTGTATTTCTTTTGACGGAAATATACAAGATTAGGTATAAAACAAAGTCAAAGACCGCTCATTTTTAAAAAGCTTAAAAATAAGCGGTCTAAACGAATTCTAATTATTTATTTAAATGATAAAGAATTTTGTCTTTCTATTGAAATTAAGTATTGTAGCTTCATGTGTTCCGAGACACCATATCAAGAATGTCCGTATTAGCTGCCATGGGCTGCCGGAATCAAAATACAACGGACAACTTTTACATTACTGCCAATATCCTTCTCTGTAAATGTAACTTCAGGAAGACCTTCAAATTTCTGATAGCTTACTTCTTTGTTTGGTCCAGTGATCTTGATGTATCTTTTTTTGCTTCCCGTCTTAGAATCCAATTCTATTTCTAACCAGTCCAGTTTTGTCGTCTTGCCGATATGAACACACATCTTCCAGCTCATCCTGCCAAGAAGAATACATATGATTATGCTCCTCTGCCTCACTAACCATCGCAAAAAAACACTGATTAATGCATTTATCATAATGTATCAATAAAGTTCCATTTGATTTCGCTGTAGCTTCCATAGAATTTATCCATATTGCCGGATACTTTTCCTGTCTTCTTACCATTATCCTCTATATTAACTTCCAAACTGAACCATTGATAATTTCCTTTTTTATAATCCAGACTCTCTCCGTCATCTTCATACAACAGGAATTTACCGCTTTTCATACCATAATGTCTTATCTCTAATGGTACCGGTACACCTTTTGCCGGAACATGATTGTATGCAGGTATCATAGGAATAATCCCCCCATCTTTCACAAAAAGCGGAAGCTTATCTATGGTAGCTTCGATTTTTATAAAGTTTCCTCCTGTAAATTCTTTACCCGTATCAAAATAATACCATTTTCCTTCAGGCAGATAAACGAAACGTTCTTTCTGACCGGCCAATAGTGGTGCGACCAGAATGAAATCTCCTGCCATATATTGATTATCCACTTCATCTTGGAATATATCCCATGACTTGGTCTTTTCAAAGCCACTGGCTTCTTTATATAATTCACCAACCTTTGCAGGATTATAACCTTCCTCTAAATGCATCGCTCTAAAAGGTGGGATGCCTTCAAAATTGTATTTTGCAAAAGCTGAATAAAAGTATGGTATTAATCTCATTCTGAGGTTAACATAATGTAAAATAATATCATAAACTTCTGGGTAGGACCATGGTTTTGTCCCATCTGCCCATGCATTTAAAATGGCGATTGGTGAAAAGCAGACTGTCTGAAAACGCCTGACCCAGTCTTCACTGCTTTGGGCCGTTCTGACTTCCGGAGTCCACAAAAGCCCGCTAAAGCTGGAATTGCACAATGCTCTGATAAATTGTTCATGATCATACAAATCGGAATATAGTACATAGGGAAGGGTGGAGGCAGCTGCATTAGAAGCTCTTACCATCCCATATGTGCGTTTGTTTACTTCATAAAACAGTTCTGCCGTAGTCTTTTGAAACAATAGTCCAAGGAGCTGCCTCATCTGTTCCCCATCATTTCCAGACGGAAAAGTTGCATGGGTCGGAAACATCCATGAGAAATCTGTGAGCTCACTTCCATCACATTCATCCAGCTTGTAACCCGAAATTCCTATATCAATATGCTCTTGCCTGTGCTGAGCCTTAATTATTTTTCTGACCTCCGGTACAGAGTAATCCGGAATTATCCCTGCCCACACGGTATGTGAACCTGCATAGGGTTCAAGTTCAGTAAAAATCTTTGCCTCAGGGGATACATATGCATGTTCCCAAAGATTGATTTTAAAGCCATTTTCAGCCATTTTGGATACAAAAGCAGAAGGGTCTGGGAATCTCTCCTGTGACCATTCATAGGTAACCGGATAGCTTTTTGAATGCCAGCCAGGCTCAAGTCCAATTACATCACAGGGAAAACCTCTTTTTCTGTATTCCAGCGCTTCTTTGACTACCTGATCACCGGTGTATGCAGAAGGTGCCCTGTGCCAAAAACCAAGACCCCATTTTGGCGGAAGTACTCCGCCTCCGAAATAAAGGTTATAGCGTTGTACTATCTCCAATAAAGAACTTCCCGAAAATGCAAAGATTTCAGTTCCGTTACCTGGTATTACAACCTCTATCAGATCTGATAAGGGGGTATAGTCAAAATCCGGATCACTCACATTATCTTTGGCCTTGGGTGGATTTTTACTGTCCTTCCTAACACAGGAACCGCAGTAAATTGTAATAGCTCTCGAGGTATTTATAAACAGGCCATAACCCCCCGTTGACAAATAAAATGGAACGGGAGCATGACTTTCTCCTGTATCCTGTTTGGGATTGCTATTAACGTGCAAATAGCGTGTCTTTCCTCTGTGATTTATTTTCATGAATTGCAAACCCAAACCGTAAATTCTTTCCTCTGGCTGAAGGGGAATTCTAATTATGGTTTTACCATTTGTTATTTCATATTCCATCAATGTGACCGACTGCGGAAAATTAGTTTCCGTCAGTTTTCTCAACTTTTCATATACAGGAGCCGCATCCATAACCAGTACAGGATTGAACTTATCTTCGCAACCTATTATAGTTTTCCATATACCATTTGCGCAGTCCTCCCATTTAATCTCCATCTGCAACAATATCACCCTTTCTGTTCTATATAAATTATAATTATAGTATCTGAACCTTTTTACATACATCTCCCAGTCTCAGAAAAACCTCAAGCCAGCCTCCGGCAAGTAATATCCTAGCCCATTATTACCTTAACAACTGCTCTTTCTCTTCCGTTTTTATGCTTGATGATATTGCTCGTCTGAATCTCTCCATCCACTTCTATGCTCATTATACCTTTCTTTACTCCTGATTCATTAATAATTTCTATTTCATAATTACATTCTCTGAACTTCCTGTCAATCTTCGCCTGCTTCCACTGCACAGGCAGGCAAGGGTCGATAAGCAGCCCTTCCCACTGTGACCGAATTCCAAGCATGTACTGTGTTACTGCAATATACATCCAAGCAGCGGTACCAGAAAGCCAGGAAACGTTAGCAAGACCAAAACGATCGGATTCCGGCCCGAACAGGTTGGAAGCATACACGTAGGGTTCTGCCTTGTATCGCCAAACACCAGCTTTTTTCATTGCAATCTCCGGAATCAGTTGCCTGTAGTACTTATATGCTATGTCCCCTCTTCCAAGGAGGCATTCGGCGATGATAGCCCAGGTATTGGCATGACAGAACACCGCACCGTTCTCTCCGGTTCCGGGATTGTAATTTGTAAGAGGATCCTTGGGATCAGGGAAATCTGTAATTGATGGATGAATCTTCTTAATACCAAGCTCGGTATCAAGCATCTCTTTGACTGAATTCATAGCAGCAAAGGACTTATCTTTATCTGCCATCTGTGACATTACCGCCCAGGTCTGCGCGTTCAGCCATATTTTTGCCTGATCATGTTCATCTGTTCCTAAAAACCTTCCGTCATCCATCACCGCTCTTCTAAACCATTTACCATCCCAGGCAATGGAATTGACCAGCTCCTTCTGTTGTTGAAAAGTACTCATAAATGCAGCCGCATCCTCTATTTTACCCATAAGCCGCGCAAGTTCAGCCATCTTAGTAAGCATTACTCCATATTGCATTGAGGTCCATATGCTTTCTCCTTTCCCTTTTCTGCAAACACGGAACAATTGATCGTTCCAGTCTGAACGCAGCATCAAAGGAAAACCATTCGGTCCAAGATGGCTTTTTGTATATTCAAGGGCTTTCTGTAAATGTTCATAAATGGCAGCTTCCCCACCGTCATAATAAGTTACTTTTTCATCCAGGAAAGACAGGTCTCCCGACTCCATAACTACACTCCACACTGACCATACCGGCCATAAATGATCATCTGAATGTATTGTTGTAACTGGCTCCCAGCCTTCCGTAGGGAAAAAATAGTGATTTACGTGACCATCTTTGTATTGTTGTCCCAGTAGCAGCTTTATTTTATCCTTTGAAGCATTTATATCAAAAGGTATCTGGGACAGTATGTCCTGTGAAGTATCCCGGAAGCCTACCCCTCTAAAGGTTCCTGTGGCATAAAAGGATATATTTCTTGAAAACAGAAAATTTCTCTGAGCCTGATAAGGATTCCAGGTGTTAACCATTCTTTCCGTTTCCTTGTCAGGTAAGGTACACTGAAGTTTGCCAAGATAGCTTTCCCAGTTTTCTTTCAATTTGATAAAGGATTCTTCCACAAAGGTATCCCTTCTGGAATTTTCTATAGACTTTCTGATATCCTCTTCTGTCATTCCTGTACCAAGAAAAATATTCAGTGTCTGTTCTTCCCCGGGGTCAAGGCTTATATTAAACTGCAATGCACCACAGGGATCTCCTCCTGCAAGGGTAGAATTGGAACAGCTTCCCTGTTCTATGGCATTGGGATTTGCTTCTGACCTGTAACTTCCCACAAATTCCTCTCTATCCCCATCAAACCCATCGGGAATCCTGTCGGCAGTAAAATAAACAAGTGGTGTTTCATCGGGCTTAGGCTGCATTTCAACCCCATATTTGTAGACAAGGCTTCCCCATTCCTCCAGATATTCCACCGAGACCTGATGTTTGTTATAGCACTGCCACTGCAGCTCCCTCATGAATTCCATCATTCCGAATTCCACATATGCAAATATGCTGAGTTGTTTTGTTTTTGAACTATTATTCTTAATTTTTAAATTCCAAATCAAAGAGTTTTCCAGTTCACCTACAAAATAGGTCAATTCAGAGTTCACACCGTCCTTAGCCGCCTGAAATCTTGTATAGCCCATTCCATGAGCGGAACTCCAGCTATCAAGCTTTTTCTCCACAGGTTCATATGCAGGACTCCAGTATTCCCCTAAAGCTCCATCCCTTATGTAGATATATGGTCCAGGACGGTCCGTGGGCAGATGAAAAAATCTGTAGCGTGAAATCCGCCATATTTGGGGCGAGCGGTAAAAAGCCAAGCCACCGCCTGCCTGGGACAGGATCGTGTGAAAGGTTCCGTTAGTCAGATAGTTAATCCACGGTGTTGGTGTATCATGTCTTTTAAAACAGACTTCCCTTTCCTCATCCTTAAAATAAAAATAAGATTCCATATTGTTTCTGTCTTGCAGGTTCATATTTACCTCATCTTTCCAATAATCCAAAAGTATTACCTCTGTCAGTACCTGGATCTTTACACACTGATAAGGGACTGCTGCAGAACAGCTTATTTACCATGTCAGACGGACTGGTATATAATCCTATACCCATGGATTTTAATGCTATTCTACAACAGCCCCTTTATAGGTCATATTAATAATTTTTATTTATTTAAAGTAGATTTCCAGGCATCTATCTGTCTTTGCACTTCTGCTACAACATCATCAATTCCTGCCTTTTTATCTTTTTCAACCTTTTCAGCCAATACCTTTTCATAGCTTGCCTGATCTTTTGCTAAAAGCTCGAACTTGTCATATTCTTTAGCAACTGCATTCAGCTGTGCAAGCTGGGACTGAATAGGAGTCGGGTCCACAGTAAAACCCCTAAGAACGGAAATTTCAGCGTCATTATTCATTTTTTCTGTTTCGGTCCAGGTGTTATCGTCCTGGCCAGGTAATAAATATGAGTTGAATTGGTTTCCAAGTACCCAGGCATAAGCTGACAGATTATACTTGGTATTCGCTACGGGTTCCGCATGAGTTTCATCTGCCATATTATAGTGAGTACCGGGCAGACCAAATAACAACTCATTAAAGATTTCTTTGTCGGTATAGACAGCAGCCAGTGCATTCATGGCAGCTTCAGGATTTTTCGAATTTACATTTATAGCTGTCATACAAGCACCGCCGGAGGAAGAAGAGGTGTATGCTGTACCTACCGGAACTGTTACAAATTCATAGCCTGGATATTTTACAGCAAGGCTGGCATCATTACCGGGTTTATATATGTTAAGCACGGCGGCAACCTGACCTGCAGTCTGTAGTTTATCTACGTCGGTTAACAAAGTAATATCATTACCGAAATAACCTTTCTGAGCCCAATCAAACTGGAGCTGACTATAAGCTTTATTCTCAGGAAATGCAGCAAAATCGTCTGAGCTTATTACTTTCATGTTTGTATCACCTTTTTTAATATAAGCATATCCGTATGCGGAGCCGGAAGCAGTTCCGGTAGAAATCCCCTCATAATCCCATATGCCCCAAAGCTGCTGCGGTAAAAACGGAACTCGGATTTCCGGCTCATTTGCAACAATTTTATCAAGGAATGCAGGCAGTTTATTGATAAGATCATCTGTGGTCTTTATGGTACTTGGATCAAAGTTATATTTTTCTACAAGATCTTTTCTGATTACAAGTCCTAATTGTGTAGCAACAATCTGCATATTGGGGATTGCATAAAGTTTTCCGTTAGACTTTGCGACATTAGATAACCATTCAGGGCATTGTTCTTTCAGCTCCGGATGTTTTTCATATAAGTCATCAAGTGGCAGGAAAGCTTCCCTTCCTACATTATCATAAAAGTTGTTTAACCAGTTTGCAGTAAAGGCCAAGTCATAGTCCTCGCCGGATGAACTGATAAGCTTCATCTTGTCATCAAACTCACCCATCGGAATTGGGCGGAAGTCAATCTTAACGTTAGCTTTCGCTGCAAGTTTCTTATTCATATCCTCCCATACCTGATCCTGGTCAGCTTGCTGGTCACTTGGAAAGTACCATATTACCGTTGGTACAGTCGAGTCATCTTTTGCTTTTTCTCCCGTTTCGGCTGCCCCTTTCGTATCAGTTACCTTACTGTCTTTTACATTTTTGCCACAGCCCCCCAAGACACTGGCCAGCATTAGTACTGCTAGAATAAGACTTATTACTTTTTTCATTTTTTATCCTCCTTGTTTTTTATATAACAAAGGTTCTCCTTTATTATCAGTTGATTATCAGCCTTTTATTGATCCCATTGTCATTCCTTTTGTAAAATACTTTTGGAAAAATGGGAAGAATATGAGCATTGGTCCTGTTGCAACCACCACCATCGCCATTCTTAGTGTCTCACTGGGCATACTGGTCATTGAACCAGTCATTGACGGAGCAGTGGTCATCATCTTTAAGACAGATTGAATTTTCAGCATCATGCTTTGAAGCAGATATTGTAGCGGATATAAATCCGGATTTCTTATATAAAGCATTGCACTATACCATTCATTCCATTTTCCGAGTGCTGTTAAAAACGCCACTGTAGCGAGCACGGGTTTTGACAGGCTTAGCGCAATCCGGAAGAAAATGCGGTATTCATTTGCACCATCAATCTTAGCTGCCTCAAATAAACCGTCAGGTAACTGCTTAAAGAAAGTTCTTACCATAATGATATAGAAAACATTCGTAATTCCAGGAAGAATTAACGCCCAAAGGCTATCGGTCAGATGCAGATACTGGGAGTTGATAATGTAGCTTGGTACTAAGCCTCCGCTAAATAATGTTGGAAAAAAGATTATAAAGGTCATTGCTTTCTTTAACTTAAATTGCGGTCTGGAAAGCGCATAGGCCATCATAGCCGTAAACAACACCGTTAAGAAAGTACCTGCAACGGTAATGAATAGAGTTACTAAATACGCATTTCCAATAACGGACGGATTTTTAAATATGTACATATATGCTGTCCAGTCAATCGTTCTCGGTAAGACTGAATAGCCATTAATAATCAAATCTTTCTCATTGGACAGGGAGGCAGATATGACAATAATAAACGGGATAATACATATAGCCGCAAAGAGGATAAAGAATGCATGTATCCACAGGCTGGTTTTTTCTTTTTTTACTTCCATATGTTTGCTCAAATTATTCACCTCCTAGAATAAAGCATTTTCAGGTTCAACTTTTGTTACAATGAAATTTGATGTTAACAGCACCACAAAGCAAACCAAAGATTGGAAAAGCCCCACTGCACTTGACATACCTATGTTGCCCTGGTTCATCAAGGCTCTGTAGACATAGGTGTCTATCACATCAGTGGTTGAGTATAACGCCCCTTGGTTACGTGTTACATTGTAGAATAAACCAAAATCCGCTCTGAAAATTCCACCGATTGCTAAAAGTGTCATAATTGTTATTATTGGTACTAACTGCGGTAGGGATACATGAAAAACTCTCCGGAGTTTATTGGCACCATCCATCTGTGCCGCTTCAAAAAGTTCGGTGTCAACACCCATCAGTGCTGCGTAATAAATGATACTTCCGATTCCTACTCCATGCCATACATTAGATATTAGTAATATCAAAGGCCAATACTGCGGTTGTGTATACCATTGAATGCCTTCACCACCCAAACCTATAATAATTTTGTTTAACAGACCGCCTTGGGGAGCAAGTAAGGAATATACCATATATCCTACAACTACCCAGGAGAGGAAGCTGGGTATAATGGATGCCGTCTGGTAAATCTTAACATATTTTGCTTTCTTTACTTCAAACATAATAAGTGCAAAAATCACTCCGGCAACAGTACTGATTACAATAAACAGCAGGTTAAGCCCTAAGGTGTTTCTTGTAACCCTCCATGCGTCCTGGGATTCAAAGAAGAACTGAAAATTCTTATATATGGGATCAACCCAGGGACTGCCGATAATTCCTTTCGGCACCTTAAAATCCTTAAAAGCCAAAATAATACCAAACATTGGCCAATATGCGAAAATACCCAGCAAAATAATTGTAGGCAACGTCAACGTAGCCAGTTGAAAATTGTCTATCAACATATTCATTTTAATTCTTTTCTTTTGCTTTGTACCTGGCTTTGCATTCACCTGCTTCTCCAAAACACTACCTCCTCTTATGCAAATATCATATCTGTTGTTTATATTCTACATGGAAATTTCATAAATTATAATGTAACAATTTTGATATTTAATGAAACAGTTTTGACCAGTTACTCAATAATTATAAATTCTTGGGATAAATAAAGCGGTTTCCGAAGAAACCGCTGAAATGTTATAACTGGTCATATTTGATTTTTACTTTATTACAGGAAATTTCATTATAACTTCTGTTTTTATATTTTGAATACTTTCAATTTTCAATCCATATTCTTCACCGAAATAAAGCTTCAACCTCTGATTAACATTAATAAGCCCTATATGGCGGCTTTCCTTAATTACCTCACTTTTCATAGACTGATTCAAGCCATAGACTTCACTTGGGGAGATACCAAGACCATTATCTTTAACGGTAATTTCCACATCCCCTGCAATGATCCTTCCGCTGACAGTAATCATCCCTTTATTCGTAAGGGGTTTAATTCCGTGGTAGATGGCATTTTCAATAATCGGCTGTAAGACAATTTTAATGGTCTTGCAATCAAGTAATTCCTCCGGCATATCCCATACAATGTTAAACTTGTCCTCATAGCGTTTCTTTTGGATTTCAATGTACAGCTTTGAGTGTTCAAGTTCATCTCGCAGCGGAATAATTGTGTCGGTATTTTCTAATGCCATTCTTAACATACTAGACAGCGCACCTGCCATATTGGAAATATCATTTTCTCCGCCAAATAATCCAATTGCCATCCAATTAATCGTTTCTAACGTGTTATTAAAGAAGTGGGGATTTATCTGTGATTGAAGTGCAACAGACTGGGCTTTCTTTAAAAGCCGAACTCTTTCGGTAAGTTCTTCCTCAATATTTCTATTCTTGTTAATCGTTTTTTTAATTGAGTTCACAATATACTTTAATTCATTCTGCTCGTTTAAAATATCATCGTCACCAAACAGTGCTGCCTTATTTTCCTCGATTGTTGACATAATTGTTTTAATCGGATTAAATATTCTTACAGATATGACGAAGCACAATATAACTATAATTATTGTCATTACTAAAACAAATAGAAACATAAAGTTCCTAATACCTATAAGCTTGCTGCGGTAAACCTCAAAATCAAAATAGGTAATAACTTTTATACCTGTATCTTTTGACGTTTTAAGTGATATACTTGTTTCTTTATCAAAATATCCTTCGTTTTTAAGCAGCCTTTTATAATTCGGTATGATTTCTACTGATTTTCCTATCTCATCCTGATTTCTTGAATATAATATTTGCTCATTATCTATTATATAAAAGTGGTCATTTCCACCTGCTAACATTTTCCCCAATTCGGTAAGGTTCAGATTCATAACTGCAACACCACTATTGAGGGAGCCTAAGTATATGTTATTATAAACAGAAAGCTGTTTCACTTTAACACCCTTTTTCACCATATCCGTTAATGCGAACCATTGACTTGCTTTTATATTATCATGGTTAATGTATTCTTCAATACAGGCCTTATCTGTAAAGTTATCATAGTTCACTATTCCTGACATGGTAACGACCTTGCCGCTTCTTGGCGAATAGAGATAAACACTGTTGACATAATCCTTGCCAATGACGGGAAACTTAATTAAGTCCGTAAGGAAACTGCTATTTGACCAAATAACAGAATCATTCCCTGATGTATACATAAACAGCTGAGTTGTAGAATTAAAGCCTATAATGGCAAGCTGAGAACCGGCTTCCTTTATGATTCTGTCCACATCACCTGAAAGCTTAGTAATATACTCTTCATTATAGGCTTTAATTTCATTTTTTTGGATATTCCCATAGGCATAAAATAAAATGGTTATAATGCCGATTATCGGTATTATAATCAACGGTATAAGTGAAACCAGGTTTTTAAAAAAAATACTATTGAACCTATAGTTTTTAATATATTTATGAAATAACTGCTTATACTTCATCATCTGCTTCACCCCCAATATTCAAAACCTTGCTGCGGTATTCGCTTGGGTTCATTCCTGTTTGATTGCGAAACAACTTTGAAAAATAACGAGATGTTTTGTAGCTTAAATACTCACTTACCTGATAGGTCTTGTACTTAGGATCACGAAGAAGCTCTATCGCCTTATCAATTTTCATTCTGGTAACATATTGTGAAAAGTTTTCGCCTGTTTGTTTTTTAAAAAGCCTGCTCAGATGTGCCGTACTGATGTAAAGCTGGTTGGCTGTTTCTTCCTGGGAAATATCTTGTGTGATATTGTCTTGTATATACTGCCTCGCCTTATTAATCAGGCTGCCTGTGTCAAATTCATTGGTTTTGGAGCCAGCGAGCTTGATTTTATCGAAAATCCTGTCACAATACATTCTTGTCTCATCACCATTATTCAGTGCAATGATACCGCTGTAATTCAGATAGGGCTGGATTGCGTTCCATAGTTCTATGTTTACACTTTTTATCACTTCATTAATGGTAGAAAATATATCCACAATAAAATTATTCCGATAAATTATATCGGAGTTTTTCAATTCATCTAAAATGTTATGGAAAATTTTTTGGGCAGTGGAAATATTTCCAATGCTGATATTGGATATAATGAGCTTCTTTTGTTCCTGGAGATGGAGAATTCCTGATTTAACACGTAAATGACTGCTCAGTATCGTTTCACGATACTCTATAACTTCAAAAATACTGCCAAATATCTTCTTTATCTCAAATTTTGCCTGAAAATTAAAGGTTGTTGTTAATTCATATACAAACTGCTCGAATTCCTCCCCGCAAATCTTCCCGGCGTTGTCATTTGAATAGGAGACATCCGATAATATACCGAATATTTCAAATAACTCTTCTGATTTATATACTATATGAAAAAATATTTTGCTATTGTAGATATTCATAAAATTGGTTACATTGATTTCAAATTGATCAAAATTATATTTCCAGGTAGAGTCCATAAAATTCGCATAATCTGTTATAATTATATCTGCCAGAATACAACAGCTGCACTCCAAGTTTATCTGCGGATATAAAATAGACATACGGTTTGTAATTAATTCTTTATTGTCAACAACGCCTAAAATAAGATCACTGAAAAAGCGCTCTTTTAGTATAGGCAGTGCTTCCTCTAAACGGGCTTTTTCCGCTTGTTCTGTTTCATTTTGTTTTGACTTTTCATCAAGGTTTTTCTTGATTTTCTCAAAAGCTTCTTTCAGATTTTTTACATTAGTAGGCTTTAATAAATAGTCCTCTACTCCGTATTTCATCCCTTGCAGGGCTAATTCAAATTCTTTATGCCCGCTAATAAACACGACTTTTGTATAAATAGAATTATCATATACATACTTTGCAACATCGATGCCGGAGAGATGGAGCATTTTAATGTCCGTTAGAATCACATCAGCAGTCATGTATTCAAGGTACTCAACAATCTCCTGACCGTCTGAAAGCACTCCTGCAATTTCAAAGCCTAATTCACTCCAATTGATTATCTTTGATAACCCATCGCGTATGATTTTCTCGTCATCTGCTATGACTAACTTGTACATTTTCCTATCCCCCATTATAATGCTATTTTACTGCAAACTCCAACAAATTCATATGTAACGATTTTGATATTTACTGTTACAAATCTATCTCTTTCGTTTAAAGATGGTTATTACTTAATCAAGCCAGCTATTCTTGACATTAATTATACACTATAGTTAGCTGTCAAGAAACGGATAATTATGTATTTTGCCTGAAAATATATGTATTTCATTAGTCTTATGGCAGCATTCTGAAATTTATTGCTTAATGCTGCCTTAATCCGCCCCGCAGAGCAATGGTACACTAAGATTTCCTTAAAAGGCTGTCTCAAAAAAATAATATTGACTTCTCCACTTTTTTTATTATATAATCAATCTGCCAAATTTTGTAAACCATAAATACAGGTACGGAATCTAAAATCTTTAAAATATGAAAGGAGACTAAAAAATGTTAAAAAACAACTATTTGAAAATCTTAAGCTTCTCTTTAATTCTTATACTTATGCTTTCATGCCCTGGTGTAAGCGCTTTCGCATCGGCACAAGATACCCCTGATGCTTACAAAGCAGTAACTGTTGACGTTAAAGTACCATTTAGTTGTTACGCTGGACAAGAAACTATGGTAGTTAATCTTATAATAAGCTCTCGTCCAACTTACTCTTACGATGACGGCCAGTATAAGGGAACACTAAAAATAAATAGCTATAATTGGACTACGAACTCTGAGCCTGGTCATCAGGTACCCGGTCCCTGCTACTTAACACTTGATATACAATATTTTGGAATCGCTACCCGTTATCAATAAGTAGACTAACTTCCGTTTCCAGTACCTGTATTTAGGCTTTCTTTAACAACAATATATACCAATATGCAGAAATAACAAAACCCACTAACCATTCAGATTAGCGGGTTTGTAAATTAAACATCCAGTGAATGACGTTCTCCAATTTGGAAATCATCGAAATGTTCAAACATATATTTTACAGTCTTTGGCTTCTTTCCGGTTAGCTTATTGAAGTCATCCGTAAATTCGGCCATTTTATTAAGTCTGATTGCCTGTGCAAAAGTAACCATACCTTCTGATGAGAATGGAGCTTCGGAACCTTTCAGAAACTCACCCTCCGTTGTTCTTGGAACTCCCATTGCATCAAAGATCGCATAATTTTCTTCATCCGTTACTTCTTCATAACGGACATTATTTCCTGTTACTTCATTACCGATGGAAACAAATTCCGATATGGTCATAAGTTCCGGTCCATTGATATTCAGAACAGCCTCATGGTAATTCTTTGATGCCAGAGCATATGCAACTGCCATTGCACAGTCCTTACGGGAAATATAGGCCATCTTTCCGTCTCCCTGGCTGTTCTTCATAACGCCATCAATTTTTACGAAAGTAAAATAATTTGTCACCATCGCTTCCGCATATTGTGAATTACGAAGGAAAATGTAATCAAGTCCCTGTTCTTCAACATATTTTTCAGTATAAGCGTGGTCAATTTTTTCGATGCTTGGGTTCATCTCGTCCGCTGCATTGACAAGAGAAGTATATATAATCTGTTTTACCCCTGCTTTTTTTGCAGCATCTATTACATTTTTGTGAGCAGCCTGTCTTTTTTTACCTACAAATGGCATTGAAATCAATGCTAACTTATCGGCACCTTCAAATGCCTTTACAAGACCTTCTGTAACATTAAAATTAGTAACTCTTGTTTCTACTCCCAGATTTTCATACTCTTTTAACGCATCCTGGTTATAACCACAGAAAATCAATTGATCCTTGCCTGCTATCTCCAGCAAATATTTAGCTGCCTGACCTCCTAAGTTACCATCAACACCTGTTAATAATAATTTTCCCATATTCTTTGCACCTTTCCTTTTCTTACTATTATTATGTTAAATTAATTTTTATTTCATGCACTATATCATATATCCTGCTTCATGCCCTGTATGAACTGCATTATATAATGTGCCCTGTCTTGTATTGCAATCGCCGATAGCGGCCACATCTACTGCGGCATCCTGATACGCACCAACCAATTCGTCATTTGCCCGAACGCCAAAGGAAACTACCATACTGTCACAAGCTATGTTTACTTTTTCACCTGCTTCATTTTCAAATACGGCACCATTCTCATCCGTCTTTAACATTTTCAGACCGCCAAGCATTTTTACACCGGCGTCTTTTAACATATTAATAATGGCAATCTGATTAAATGTTGCTCCTCCCGATCCGAACCGATCTGTTGAAATCATGTCAACTAGAGTAACAGATTTACCCTGTCTGCTTTGCGCAAGAGCTGCTTCACAGCCGGTTAGCCCTGCACCAATAATTAATACTTCATGACCGGTCTGTGCTATGCCATTTTCTACATCACCCACCCAAAAACTACGTTCATCCTCATGAACAAAGGCCGGTATAATTGGCGCTGCTCCTATTGATACCAGAACTGTGTCGTAGCCTTCTGCTTTTATCATTTCAGGTGCAGCTTCGACTCCCAATTTGATTTCAATTCCATCCATCGACTGTACTGCACGGATTGACCATTCACAGTAGCTTTTAATATCTTTTTTGAATTCAGCTGCACCTGCCATATTCAGGACGCCTCCCAGGCAATCACTTTTTTCGTAAATGACTACTTGATGTCCTCGTGAGGCTGCAACTCTTGCAGCTTCTAACCCTGCTGCACCGCCGCCGATAATGGCTACTCTTTTTTGTTTTTTGGGTTCTTTAATGGGCTGATACAAGGTTTCCATACCCATTTCAGCATTTACAGTACATCGTACTGGTGCAAGCTGGTAATGTGTTTTATGAATGCAGTTATTACATCGAATACATGGGCGTGTCTTCTCAGGCTCTCCATATTTTGCATTTTTCACCATATAGGGATCTGCCATTAGCCCTCTTGCCATAGAAACCATATCAATTTTCCCGGCCTTAATCGCTTCATCTGCTTGTTCTAAAGTGACAGAGCCAACTACAGTTACCGGGATATTTACTGCTGCCTTGATTTTTGCCGCATCTTCAAGATTAATACCATGATCAAAATAAATCGGCTGATTAATATAGGGTGCTAACTTTTGAATCGAGTGCATCCCTCTTGAAACATGAAGTAAATCAATTTTGTCTGAAATAGACTGTGCAAATTCAATGACTTCCTCTAAAGTTGGTGAGCCTTCAATCATATCATTTGCATTGATTCGATACTCGATTGCCATCTTATTTCCAATTTTTGCACGAATAGCCTCCAGTAATTCATTTGTAAAACGAGCTCTGTTTTCCATAGACTGTGTGCCATACTCATCTGTTCTTTCATTGATTAGCTTTGATAAAAAACATCCTGGTAACTGTCCATGTGCACCATGGATCACTAAGCTGTCAAATCCACAGCGCATTGCTCTTTCAGCCGCATTGGCAAAATCTTCGATATAATCCTTTATTTGTTGCTTTGTAAGATACGTTGGGTCGATTTCAACAACAGGTTTTGCTGCATTTTTGTCACGATTTTCAAAGCCGCCTGCTTCTAAGTTTATCGCAAATAATTCCATTCCTATTTTACAGTTATACATATGAGTCATATCACATAACATAGATAACTCATTCACGACAGATTCTTCGCCCATCCTCAGCAAATGTGTAATAAATGCCGGTAAATCTCTGTTTACCGTACCACATCCAATATTAATACAGGCACATCCACCTGAAACGATTTCCCTGACCCATTCGATGAGCGCTTGATTTACCTGGCCATCCGCTGTTGCAAAGCTTGGCCATACAGGCGTAAATGAAACTCTGTTCTTTAATTTCATTGGTCCTATCTGAATGGGCGCCAACACATGTTTATAATCAGTTTTCATACTATCTCCTTTTTGTTTGGTGTCATAAGTTAATCTCAGCTTTCACTTATGTATATTGGGGGTATAAAAATGCAACGAAGTCACTTTCCTGGAGCTGCGTGTATTTTTAACCACAAGTATACAGTCAATGAACATGAACATGGCATTAACTTATGACACTTGAATTATTCATTAATTCGTTGATTACGCTTCTTTTATTCCTTGTTTCCGGTTTCTGGAATCAAAATCCCAATAACTAAGGCAATTATCCAACCCGCTCCCACTAAATAAAAATACCGGGTGAAGTCTACCGTCTTGCCTACGGTCGCTAAAGGTAAAATAATATAGGTTGGTAACAAAACACTGCCTAACAGCTCAATTGTTGATGCAAATCCCATTCCTGTTCCTACAAACCTAGGACCGACTTCTTTAAATTTTATTGGCATTGATAAGAAAAATGGCATTAATGATGCAGCACAGAAACCAAATACAAAAAAGCAGAGATACGCGATTACTCCGGTCAAATGCCAGCCAAATGCATATCCTATTGCGCAAATTATTGTGAATGCAATTATAAATGGCTTTACTTTTCCAACTCTTGCTGCAATCATAGGCATTACGATGGCTCCGGTCAAGTTTCCAAGACTAACGATAGAGGCTAAAACACCTGCACCTGCTGCATCCATTCCTTTTGCTATAAGTGCTGAAGGAATCCAGATATTAAAGGCAACCTGGCATCCCAGAATAAAAAATAGACCAATTGCACATAGCCACATATTTTTACTTGCAAAAACTGCTTTTATAGTCTCTGCAAAGCTTGGGGACTCCATAAAAGCAGCCTGTCCGTTTTCTTTATTTTCACGGCCAAGAATAATCCAAAGCAGTAAGACAATGGCACACGAAATCCCCGATAGCCAGAAAGCGTTGTTCATCGATCCAATTAATGCAGTTGTAGATTGTGCAAAAAACTGCCCAACAGTGGATGCCGCTAAAAAGATTCCCATTGCGATGGAAATCATCGTTGGTTTCATCCACTGACTAAAAATCTTACCGCAGGTAACGTTGATTGCTACCGCACCAAAGCCGGTTAAAAACATGGTCGCATAAAAGGTACTATTTGTTCCTGCAAAAATATGGCCAAGACCGCCAATGCATGAAATAATCATTCCGATTGCTACAATGAGCTTAATACTAATTTTATCAGCCAAAATTCCAACAAGGATGCTTAAAGCAATTGCTGGTACCAATGGTGCGGTTACAAGAGAGGAGAACTGCACCTCTGTTAAACCAAGCTTTGGAATTAATTCTCCAGCCACCATAGTTAATTGATATTGTGTCATTTGATAAGTAAACGCACCTAAAGCAAAGATGGCAAGAATAATCCACCCATAATTAATCTTTTGTTTTTGTTCCATCGTATCGTCCATACCTTTCCATGCCCTGCATCTTCTTCAAGGGGAATATAGTGTACACCGATCAATTGCACACACTCATTTTAAATATTTGTATATCCGAGTTCGAACTTCGTTTATATTTTAACAATATCAAAAGATTGATTTGCTGTCCAACAATTAAAACCAATTAAGTAACAACAAAATGCAATAACGGGGCTGTTGCAAAATGAAGCTCTGCGGAGTATAACTTCATTTTAGAACAGCCCCGTTATAAAACTTATAATCAATTTATTAGTTCCTCTTTTATTGTATCAATTAGCTTTGATAAGGATGGATTGTTCGTATTCTTTTTCCAATACGCCTTTACTTCAAATGGAACTTCTTCTACATTCTGATCTATGAAAACTATTTTATTTGGATTAACAAAATTTTCGATTTCTGGTAAAAACGTAATCCCTACGTTAGTGCTTACCAGCATTACAGCATCATCCATATTCTCTAACAGAAAAGAGCGGTTAAATTCCAACCCCGGATTTCCTTCATCATGATGACTTTCATATACCTCTTGCTGTTCCACATTTTTATAATAAGAAATAATCGTTTCGCCTATAATGTCTTCTGGCGTTATCAATGACTTTGAAGCAAGGGGATGCTTTGTATTCACACACAATTTGGGTAATTGCTCATAAATTTTTAATTGGTTCAATTCAATAGAATCCAAATAAAAGCAAAAGCCTAAATCAATGGTATTATTCAGGATATTATTTTTCATATCTTCATAACTGCATTGAACAATACTAATCTGTGTCCTTGGGTATTTACTATGAAAATGAGCAATTACATTACTCATAACGTCCCGGTCTAACATACTAAAAAAGCCAAGTTTGATTACACCGTCAACACCTTGCGCGTACGCCTGTGTTTTCAGAATTGCATTATCATATAATCTTACCAATCGTTTCGCTTCTAAAAGAAATGTTTCACCAGCGATTGTCAGTTTTACTTCTTTTCTATCCCGGTCAAATAATCTGACACTCATCATTTCTTCTAAAGTAGCTATCTGCTGACTAACAGCAGTCTGGGATAGATACAATACTTTCGCTGCTTTCGAAAAGCTTTTAAGTCTGGCTACCTCTATAAAACACCGAATTCTTTTTAATTCCATGATAGCTCCTATACTTTTATTTCTTTATAAACTCCATAAGTTATGGTTAGTTTCTGTAATTTTCATGCTTCGTGTTCTCACTTCATAAGTTTATCACTGTGTTAAGAAAAGGACAATTATTTTTTAGTGGCTTAGTATGGAAATTAATATACAAATTTTCACACTAAGAATGTGCCTGCGAAATCCTCGGCCAAATCCTGTGGCGTGTTGAGAAGTCCCCTCACTGATAAAACATGACATCAATGTTGACATCCTCCTGTCATCATTCTATAATTTAATAAAAAGTTTGAGGTGAACATTTTGAAAATTGATAGATTACTATCTATTGTTATGTTATTGCTTGAACGAAGAAAAATAAATGCTCCCGAGCTTGCGGAAATGTTTGAGGTAAAGCTTCGAACAATTTATAGAGATATCGATACCATAAATCAAGCAGGGATTCCAATTATAACTTATCGTGGAGCAAATGGTGGCTTTGGCATACCGGATACCTACAAGATTGAAAAGAAACTATTTACTATTTCTGATATTACAGCCTTATTAATAGGACTTGGAAGTATCCATTCCACCATGTCCAGTGAAGAACTCCTGAATACCCTGGCAAAAGTAAAAGGATTGATTCCAGCTGAACAAATGAAGGATATCGAATTAAAATCGAATCAAATTATCATTGACAATACTCCCTGGCTTGGAAATGAAGTTCTTAGATTGCGTGTTGATGCAATCAAAACCGCAATAAATGAAAATAGATTCATTTCTTTCAATTACTTTGACAGACTGGGAAACAAGACTCAAAGAAAAATAGAGCCTTATCGGTTGGTGATGAAAAATTCATACTGGTATATACAGGGCTATTGTACTACCAGAAATGATTTTCGTATTTTTTCATTACTTAATATTTCATCCCTTAAGTTGCTCAACGAGAAATTTCATCCAAGGGATATTGATTTTGAGTCGTTGGATATCTACTTCAGGACAAACAGGAAAAACATCACAGTTAAGCTGCTTGTGGACGAATCACTGCATGATTATATGGTAGGATACTGCGGTGAAAAAAACGTTACTGCCAGTGAAAATAATAAGTTCATTGCCTATTATCCATTTGTAGAAGATGATTATATGTACAAAATGCTTCTTCAATTTGGCGACAAATGTGAATGTCTGGAGCCTGAAAATGTTCGTTTAGAACTTATTAGCAGAATAAAAAAGGCGCTCAATCTCTATGAAAATAATATAGCCGATCAATGTGTATAGGATTAACCCCCTCGCTAAAAGTTGTTTTCACATAAAAGATTTTATAATCTTGACATAATACAAAATCAGATTGTATTGTTATCGCTGCTCCATATTGGGATTTAGCTTTTCCGGCAATGCTAAAGAATTACATTGAAGCAACCAGTGTGGTCGGCATTACCTATCGTTATAGCGAGAATGGAAGACCTGTAGGAATGTGCAAGGCGGATAAAGTATACTACGTGACAACCTGCGGTGGATACATCCGAGACCTGAACCTCGGTTATGATACAGTGAAGGCATTAGCTGCACTGTTTGGCATTAAAAGCAGTCAGTGTATCGCAGCAGAAGGTCTTGACGCCAGGCCAAATGAAGTAGAAGCAATTATGGAGGAAGCCATTAAGGATTTGCCGAACAAAATATAGCTTTTAAATCAGGGAGGATATCAATACTCTGAGTCTTAATCAACGTCCCTGTTCTGAACCTGCAAAGAGCAGCTATCTACATATCAGATAGCTGCTCTTTGCAGGCTTAGAATATATAATTACCTATTTAGTGTATTGAGGGAAAATATCTCATCATTTCAACCTTTTGGGGTGTAATCCTAAAGTTTACCTGCCATATTTCGACCCCTTTGCTTGTGCTTTTTTGGACTTGCTCTCCAACATAATTACTATTTGTGCTTCTTACACCTACTGCAAATCCAGGGTTGTCATAGATAAAACAGAGAAGCATGATAGCACGTTTGTTATCATTAAGACTGTTTGCCAGCTCGTTGATATGTTTAACAAAGCGGTCTGTGGAGCTGAAAGGTGCTGCCTTTGTAGTCTTTATGTGAGAACCGCATTCCACTTGCAGACTGACAAGAGGCGTCTTCACTTCAAGATAAGTATCACCAATCCGAAAGTCCAATTTAGAGATGCCAAGTTTTTGCTCCCGCATTACTTCTTGTTCTCCCTCTCCAACCATTTTAGAAAATCCACCGTTCTTTAGAAAATGTTCTACATATCGGTTTGCAGCATTTTGGTTAATACCTATCCAATTTTTCTCCGGCTGGGACCGCAGATCAAGAGAAATCGCTTCCACCGTATAGGCTGTTTTCCTTGCCGGATCTTTACTTCTTGACAGCAAACAAGGTATATCCTCAAATACAATATTCCCAATACGGCCGGTGGTCGGGCAATGGCAGTCATGAATAGTTCCGTCATGCTCAACCTCCATGATAAAGCGGTTTCTTCTTTTCAGAATCACTCCCTCCAACAAGGGTTCTTCAAATACAAAATCGTTATTCATAGACTTCTTTCCTCCTAACAAAAGCGGCAGAAAAAATCTGCCGTTTTTGTTACTGTTCCATCTGCTTACACTATTTTGATGCATGGCCCATGTCCGGAAGCGACGAATACAGGACTAAGCGTTTTCAAATCAGCTATCAGCTTCTTCTGCATATCCGGGGAGGGAAGAGACTCTGCACCACTGGTACCTACCGTACTCTCCCAACTATTTTCTACAACCTGTCCATGGTTTTCTCCCATACCAAACATCAAATCACTGCTAAAGAAAATTCCTCTCTTCTTTTCCATGAATAGAAGCCCTTCCCACATATGCATCTCTGAGGGGTAGCTAATGATTTCAAAATCAAACTCATTACCGGTGAAGGAGTCGCCTGGTTTTTTAATTTCAACATTACGTGCAATTCCAAAGCCCCAAAGTTGCCGTGCCGTGACTTCCGAACAAACAGCGATGGCGTTTGGATACTCCTTCAAGACCAGTGACAGGCCGCCACACTCGTCCGACTCAAAGTGTGAAATGAGAATGTATTTGAGCGGACGGTCACCCAGCAGCTCCTTGAGCTTAGGCAAGGTAGCCTGTGCCTGTGGTACAGCACCAGTCTGAATAAGGATGGGCTCGTCCGCCAAAAGCAGGTATTGGTGCATAGAAAGTTTAATCGGCTCCAGAACATCAGTAAACTGATAAAGATTAGGATAGATCTGTGTCATTTTTATAATCTCCTTTTTTTACTTTTATTTGTTTGCTTCCTATTTGATTATACTACCACAATGTGAACACCATTATGTCATTATTATGTTGCTTAAAAGGAAAAATCTTTGATGTAAAATTGATGTTTTGATGCCTTCAAATTTTCTGCCTACCCGCTGGTGCCAGACCCACGGACATATATTGGGCAATTTCACGTTCTCTTTGACGCAGGGACCCAAGCGTATTGGAATTGGATCAACAATTTATTGACATACAATGTACCTTGCAGTACAATATAGCTACAGTAGCTTGTTGTGCAAGATACCAAGGAGGTGAAGTGTTTGGCTGACAGGTCACAGTTTCTTCGCGGGACATTAGAAGGCTGCATCCTAAAGATAATAGAACAAAATGAAACCTATGGCTATGAGATTGCAGAGCAGCTTCAAAAGTATGGTTTTTCTGAAATTAGTGAAGGCACTATTTATCCGTTACTTTTAAGGCTTGAAAAAAACGGAATGATTGATTCGGTAAAAAAAGAATCGGCATACGGACCAAAGAGAAAATATTATTATATGACAGAAACAGGGAAAAAAGAGCTTCAGGAATTTTATACCATATGGTGTGAAATCCAAAATGGTATCAATCAAATTTTTAAAGATGGAGGGGAAGAAAAATGACAAACATAAAGTCAATAAGAGATGAAAATAGCCAGCTTAGCCAAAATTTAAACAAAGAAAATCAGGAAATTTATACTGATCTTGTATGCTATCTGAGAGTAAGCAATTTGAGCGATATGGAGCAGGAAGAAATTATTAGTGATCTATTGAGAATGTTCTTTGACTGGGAAAAGCAAGGCAAAGCAGTAAATGAAATGATTGGAGAAGATTATAAGCAATTTGCTGATGATATCATTGCCGCTGTCAATCCCCAAAAATCCATACTGAAAAAGAGTAAAGAATATTTTATAATTATTTTTAATGCATTATGTTATTTGTTAACAATAGACTTTGCTTTTTTATATTTGCCCAAAATAGTGAAGGGGGATTTATCTTTCGTTTACAATTATAGCCTGAGTATGGCTGTACGAGGTATTCTGCTTTTCGTTGCAGCGACTTGTATAGTAACATACATCGGGAAAAACAGTTTTTCCCTGTCATACATTTCCAAACCTGCCCGTTTTTTAATTGGTTGCGGTGCAGCAGGTTTTATAGTTATCTCAGTATTTATTACAAGAATATTCAACGATGAAATTCTTGTATCCATTAATATCAGTTATATTATCGCAATTGTTGCAGTGTTTTGGTTATACAAAGGTATCCAAAGAATTGCGATTCAAAAGAATTCCCGTACAAAATGAGACATTGAACCGCGCAGGTCACATTATTTATTAACTACGGTGAATAAGTTAACCGGACAGCAGATTTTAATTTATTAACCAGACAGCAGACTAAATTTACTTGATGCAATTGGTTTATATAAATAACAGTGCATCAAGTAAAATTATTTTATAAATTTAGAATATTTTACATATGATAACCAATTTCCATACGATAACTCCAATTGCCAAGCTCTTTTCCCTTTCTGCGAAGTATCATTTCATGAAATTCTTCAAAGCCATTCTTTTTGTAGAATAACCGGTTCTGTTCTGAATTGGTAATAAGTGTAAGCAGCCCACCGTCTCTTTTTTGTATATAGGGTATAATACAATCTGTAATTATTTTGCTCCCCAAACCCTGTCCCTGACAGGATTTTGACACCGCAAGTGAATTCAAATACCATATGCGTCCGGGTAGATTATGACATATGGAACTTGCCTTATCTAACATTTCTAGTAATCCAAAGGTATTGAAAAGACCACCGGCAAACAATAATTTTATACCGCCTGATAAAACATAATCAATCAAGCTAATATCCGGTATATCCGGAGTTTTCAATTGTGCTACAGATACAATTTTATTATCCTGAATACCTATCAGCGTAATATGTTTTTTAAAAAATGCTTTGGTACTTACCTCTTGAATTGCGTACATAAACTGATTTTGTCTCTCTTTTCTGCTGGGACTGTACATTTCAAAAAAAGCATAATCGTGAAAGGACTCAGCCAGTAATACTGCAACCTCTGCAAGATCTTCTTTTTCTGCTTCTCTATAAATAACCATTTAAAAACCTCCCTATACACTTATTGACTATTGAACACATGTAAATTATACTTACTGATAACCTTGGCTTCAATCGGCAATCACAGTGATAGTGTTCATATATGAACACTTATTATTAAAGTGTACACGGAAAGGATGATATTATGGATGACAGACGATCTGTAAAAACAAAACGAGCTATTCGCGAAGCATTTTTAGAACTATTAAAGCACAAAAGTATTAACCGGATTAGTATCGTCGAAATATCAAATCGTGCTGATTTAGGACGCGGTACATTTTATTTGCATTATAAAGATGTTTACGACTTAATGGAGCATCTTGAAAATGAATTAATAAGTAATCTTGAAAAATTATATGATGCTTCTTTTCCCTTTGATAATTCCATGAATATGTTAAAACTCACGGATACGATAACTGAATATCTGGAATCTAATCGAGAGACTTTTCTTTTGCTTTCCCGTACAGAGAACGGAAGCAGGATACTGGAAAAGCTAAGGCAGTTTTTTATTAGAAAATTGCTTTCAGATAATGGAGATGCCGTAACGGAAACAGATACGGTGGAAGCTGTCTTTATTGTTTCGGGTGTCCTTGGTGTTTTGGAGACATGGTTGAGAGATGACATAAAAACGTCGCACAAATCCATATCCGAATTACTGCATCATGAACTGATGAAGTTTGATAATTGAAATATAAGGAACGAGTTTTGATATAGTATAAAAAGAGCAACAAACCACTCATTTGGATAGCATCGTGAAAAGAAAGAAATGTGTTTTTTTCAGAATCACCAGGCCCCTTATTTTATCACATCATGGGGCTCAATAATAGGCTTTGTCAACACATCGAAGTTGGCCCGAAGTGCAAACGAAAATTGTGAAGTTGTGGAAAATACTGTATAATAGCAATTATAGATTAAGTGCGTATTATTCATATAGAAAGGAGTGGGAAAATGAAATTAAGGATGGAAAATGTTACGTTAGCAAATAAAAACAAACAAATAGTAAAAGAAATCTATAATTCTTCTTTTCACAAGGAAGATCGAATGCCCTTTATATTGATGCTTATAATGGCGTACTTGAAAAGTACCCGTTTTATTTCGTTCCAGGATGAAGATACGGTATGTGGCTTTGTTTACATGGCTACAATTAAAAAAATAACCTTTGTAATGTTCTTAGCAGTTGATGAAAACTTAAGGTCAAAGGGATACGGCAGTCATATTTTAGATAAAATCCAATCGTTATATCCAGATAATAAAATTATTATCACCATTGAAAGATGCGATGAAGATACAGAAAACATGGAAGAAAGATTAAAACGTAAAAAATTCTATACAAATAACGGATATATTCCAACAGGATACATAGTAAAACTTGGAAAACAGAAACAAGAAATCATACTAAAGAACGGAGAGTTTGATAAACGAGAATTCACCTTATTCTTTTTGAGATATAGCAATTTTACTATGATGCCCAAAGTATGGAAGATAGGCTCTTAAAGGGGCAAGGCATAGTGACTGATACCTTTTTAGTTGCTCTGCTTCTCATAATGGCACTATGGAGATTATGGGCATAATGGAGAACCCTATGTAAACTCAGCGGCAATGGGTCATATACTTCTTTGAAGTATATGACCCATTCTGACACTTTCCGCATTCATTTACCACTTTACGGCATATTCATAACACCTTTTACAAAGTACTTTTGCTAAAAGATATATACATAGGATGGGGGCTGTGGATATTACTACTACCGCATATTTAATTGTTTCATTACGAGTGTCCCTGAAAGTATAGGTTGCATTCAAACCGTTATGATAATTTAAATTTAGTTTATATTTTAATATGATTTATCACATAATATTGATTTTGTATTTCTTAACTTAATTAATAAACATAGAATTATTTTTTACACGTGAGTCCTGTTTTTTATCTGAATCCCTTTTAGCTCTATCATTTCAACAATTTCTTCTATTCTTTCACAAAAGCCTCCATCTGCATTTTCACAGCAGACACCAACATGAACCACATCTATCCCTTCTGATTGCAACCTTTTTACTTTTTCGATCATGCCCTTATCTTCTTTCGGAGAAGCACAATTTTGCTTTTTACATCCATTACAGGTAAAATATGCTGCAAGTACATCGTCCTTTGCATATTCTGTAAAACTTCCTTTCTTTAGATTAAAAGCATCTAGACATCCACATCCGGCACATACTTTAGTAGCCTCTAAGCAATGTAATATACCTATTTTCATTCCCATTTTTTCTTGTGTGATTAATTCAGAACGATTAATCCTACGTCTCCTTTTAGCCTGACTTATTTTAGCTGGTCTCCTGTAAATAATATATGAAGTTTCCCATTCCTATCCTGTACTATTTGGGATTCAACCTGATAGACTTCAAAAATTCTCTCTGGGGTTAATATCTTTTGTGTTTCACCCTGTGCGATTACTCTTCCTGCTTTCATTATATATAGGTAATCACAGTACATGGCGGCAATATTTAAATCATGCATCGCTGCAAATATGGTGATATCCTGTTTTTTTAAGATTCTCATTAATTGCAGCTGATATGTAATATCCAAATGATTGGTTGGCTCATCAAGTATGAGTGTCCTCGCGTCTTGAGCTAATGCCCTTGCCAAGAGTACCCTTTGTTGTTCCCCGCCGGATAATGTTGCAAATTCTCTTTCCGAAAATTCCAGCATATTTACACTCTCCAACGCTTTTTCAACAATTTGATAATCTTTTAAAGTATCTCTTTCCAGCAATCTTTTGTGAGGGGCTCTTCCCATCATTACAATATCTTTTACTTTAAAATCAAACTGGTAAGAATTGTGCTGTGCCATAACTGAGATATACTTTGATGATTCTTTTACGCTATAACTATTTAGAAGCTTATCTTCCAGCCATATGGTCCCTATCTGAGGTTTAAGTACACGGTAAATGCATTTTAGTAAAGTTGATTTCCCACATCCATTTGGACCGATTATTCCGGTAAAGCTTTTCCTTTGTAACTGAATTTCCACACTATCCAATACATTTTGATGTCCATAGGAATAGGTTAAGCCTTCTACCTTTATACTCATGTTTTCTTCCCTCCAAACCCATATGACTTACGTAACATAAGTATTACAAAGCAAGGCGCACCTATTAAAGAAATCAGTATACCGATTGGTAATTCGGAATGTTTTAGTATGACCCGGCTTGCTACATCTGCCCATACCAGAAATATACTCCCAACCAGTGCACTGGTTGGTATTAATTTCTTATGATCAGTTCCAGTGACCATACGAACTGCATGAGGGATAATTAATCCCACAAATCCAATTATACCAGAAGAAAAAACGGCAAAACCCACCATAACAGATACCAATATAAGGTAAAGTATTCTTGCAGTTCTTAGATCTGTTCCCAAAGTAATTGCCGTATCTTCCCCTAATAGCATTAAATTGAGATTCCTGGATTGTGTCCAGAAAAATAAGGCTCCTAAAATCATAATTGGCAATACCACCTTGACAATGCCCCACTTGGCACCTGCTAAACTGCCCATGGTCCAGAAGGTAACTTCTGCCGTAGCATTTCGATCATTTGCAATATATAGCACAAAATTGGAAAAGGCAGAACAAATGGAGCCAACTGCCATTCCCGCTAATATCAGTTTTCCTGTCTTTGCTTTTCCTCCGATGTTAGATAAGCTTATAACCAGGAAGGAAGAACCAAGAGCGCCCAAAAAAGCCATAACTCCTGTAAAATCATTACCAAAAAGACTTCCTATTCCCAGCATAATCGCCAGTGTTGCTCCAAAAGAAGCTCCCGAGGAAATGCCTAATACATAGGGATCAGCCAAAGGATTTTTTACAACTGCCTGCATAACGTCTCCACAGACAGATAGTCCAATTCCAATGGCGATTGCAAGTAGTACCCTGGGAAAACGGATCAACCATACAACATCATGAATTGCACCTGACGAGAATGCCTTGTATTGCTCTAAATGAAATAATTTGTAAAATAAAACCCCATAGACCTGACTAACTGTAATTTCTGCATTTCCAAAGGTAATTGCAGCTAGCACCGAAAGTATGAGCACTATGAGCAATCCCAGATAACATAGGCCCCAAAATAAGTTTCCTGTCTTTTTTCCTGTTTTCATACTTATTTTATTTCAATATTGGGATATAATCCCTGAGCCAAAGTCACAATACCATCTTTCGTTCGAGTCGTACTTGCATACATTTCACTTAACATAATTGGCACCAATCTGCCATTTTGTACGGCACTTAAACTTGCCAGGGACTCATCCTTAAGAAATACATCTAATTTTTCCTGTTTTAATTTTTCTGCATCGTCTCCTTCATAAGGCATATATACAACAAAAATTACATCCGGATTTAAAGCTATAATATCTTCTTTCCCTAAATCACTGCCGTCTTCTTTGGCTAATTTACCACCCAAAGCAGTAACCATATCACCGCCTAAACTGCTTGACCCATAATTTGTAAAAGTAGAGTCATAGGACTCTAATATTAGCACGGATGGTTTTTTCTCCTGTTTTGATGCTGCTTCTTTTACCGCTTCAACGGTATCCTTCATATCCTTTACAATGGACTCCGCTTTATCCTGTACATCAAAAATCACACCCAGATTTAAAATATCCTTATACTCATTTTCCAGTGTTCTGTCATAAGAAACCTCTCCGGTAGCTGGTCTTGTATTACTGTTAATATAAGTATTCGTGCCTTTTTCAATCCAAGTCGATGCCTCTCCCAAGGTCTTTTCTTTGAAAAGGGAACCCCATGATAAAATCATATCCGGTTCCAGCATTGTTACTGTTTCTAATGAAGGAGTAAATTCATCCAAATAGTTTGTTTTTGAAAATGCGGCTTTTAAGGAATCCGGTACTTCATTATCTAATCCAGCCGTTGCAACTATGCGTTTTTCAAGACCTAATGCCAATAGGGTCTCAATACTTCCCTGATACACGGCCAGTACTTTTTCAGGTGCCTTCTTATATGTAGTTACTAATTCTTTTCCATCACTTCCATATGTAGTTATCGTCACAGGATACTCTGTTCTTTTTTCCTTTGCTGCACCTTCTTCACTGCTTGAATCCGCTTGGTCTTTTACAGTATTATCCACATTATCTTCGATAATTTTTTCTGCATCTTTTCTGCCAGTATCTTCATTCGTTCCCTTTGAGCCACAGCCTGTCAGCGTGAATAAAAGCACGACAGCCAATAATAAAGTGGCAATTCTTCTCTTGTTTTTCATGATAAATCTTTTCTCCTAGTTTTATTATTGAATGAACAACACCGTTTCCTAAAACAAAGAAAAAAGTGTCTGTATACACAGGCACCACAAAAAAGACTATTCAGTAATTTTCTTTACCTTTAGTCTTCTAGATGGTTGCTTTGCTCGGAAGCGTCATCGTTCTTCTACATAAAGCAGGTTTCCTGACTTGATTTTCAACATCCTCTTTTCCTTCTCATAGCTTTGCTACAATGGATTAATAAAGAAGGACTCCTATCTTACAGTGACCGGATCGTTCAGGTTTCTCACCTGATTCCCTTTTAAAAACACAAAATTTTTATTTCTTTGGTGTTTCACTTTATATAGTATTCAATTCCTAAACATACTATCATTATAGCAATTTTTTGTCAACTTTTAAGGATATGATTTCACGGAAATCAATTTTGTAAATACTTATACAAATCACATCCTTAGAGCCAGCAAAGATTTCTAGTCTTGGCAGGCGCGATTGGGCCTTGGCAATGTACTCTGGGCTCTCCCCAAAGCAAAGCCGGAGGTCACGCTAACAAACCCATCCAGGAAGAAGCATAACCGCCCCAACAGACGGTCATGCTTCTTCTGCACATTGTTTGCTATGAATACATTGATTTTTGCAATTCACTAAGCAGTGTCCTAGCGATCACTTGGGCGAGGTGCGGCCGGGCCAAGCCCGATCGAGCAGAGCCAGTTCAGCGCCACCTCGTGCAGCACATTGATGTTGTCAACCTGACAGTGTTCTAATCCGCCAAGTCGCCTATCCTCTATTGGAAAGAACGTCTTGTTTTTTGAACCTGACTGCTCGTAATTCTTCAAGGCTTGTGTCAGCGGATTCGGCTGGACCAATATCTCTTCCGCGCCGTGGATCACAAGAAGCGGGCATTCTATCTGGTGGAGCACACCTTCGAGATTGTAAGCAAAACGCGGATTTCCCGCAAAGTCATCCAAGCTTTCTGCCCCAAGAATTCTCATGCCATGTGCGGCCAGACTCGGTGGCATCCATTTAAGCATTGCATCCCAGTCGAATGCGTGGGTGCCCCCGTCAGAGATGACAGCGGCAATCCTGTGGTCGAACGAAGCAAATCTCAGAGAGTCGTATGCCGCAAAGCTCTCACCATGCACAATGATCTTATCGGGATCGACTTCCGGCCGTGTTAAAAGGAAGTCGATTGCTCTTGAATGGAAAGCTTCGCTGTCAGCTCGCCTCCCTTTTCCCTTTTCATACATAGATAGACCGGTGCCAGGCTGGTCATAGACCAGAAAGTTGTATCCACACGAAATAAAAGCCGGGCCCAGCCAGAAATAGTTCTCAATTGACCACTCATCACCACCGTTGAGAGCGAAAACAGTCGGCTTCGGACCTTTTATCCAGGTGGGGGAGAAGAAGTACCCATCCAGCTTGACATCCTCGTAATCGACTTGGACCTTCTCCGGGTGAATATCAAAGTATTTTCCGGCAGCTTCGAAAAGTTCATTTACCTTCTTAAATAGACGGATTTTCTCAGTGTCATCACTCATCACAGCATATTCCGCAATTCGGTAGTAATTGCAAGCGCGAATATAGCAGTTTCGTGCTGTATACCAGTTTCCAATGGCTTCGGACTCCTTTCCGTGCTTTTCCAGGGCCTGAGCCGTTATAAGCCATTCCCGATGCCATGTATCCTTATCATTTGGGTCGATTTTTTTGCAGGCTTCGTAGATCTCGGTGACATCCGTAGCACCGAGACTTGCCATACCCAGGGCTTTGGTGACTTGGTATGACATCATGTAGTTATTTGGCCAACGGCTGAATTCAATTGACATTGCAATATCCTCCTTTTCCAGTTCTAGTGATTACTCATTGTTGTATTTTTCGAGCTCAGGTAAATTTTACAAGGCAAAAATAAAGCTTCCCTTAAAAGAAGATATACAGGAACAGTACAGCCATTAATCTTGCAATACGATATTGTCGCATTTTATTCGCTCACCATCGCTCCAATAAGGTACCAAAGTACCTTATTGAAAATAGTATATCACAATAGTTCGCAATATGCAATACTATCCATGTTTCTTTCACATGTCTATTTCACTACCCGCATGAACTGGCTTCATGTGTATTCTATTTTAAATTATATATTGCAACTGTATTGACCAGGATTCTGAAATACATTATAATAGAACAAGTTTGACATAAATTAGTAATTGATAGAAAAAAGTCAGGTAAGTGTGAAAGAATAAGCTTTCACACTCCATTATTTATGGCAGTACCGCAGACAAGTCTGCGGTATGCAATGGGAGCAAGTGTGAAAGAAAAACGCTTTCACACTCCATTATTTATAGCAGTACCACAGACAAGTCTGCGGTATGCAATGGGAGCAAGTATGAACGAAAGAAAATCAAAAAAGCTACCTTGGATATTGCTATTCTTTGGAATCGCATGCATATCCATATCGGCCTTCTTTGTAAAGAAGGCTCATGTCAATGGCATATCTGTTTCATTTTATAGGGTATTTTTTGCTACGCTGTTCATATTACCCTTCTATATCCGGCAAAAAAGTAAGGACATGAATTTGAAAGGAATCTGCCTTTCATTACTGGGCGGCATGTTTTTCGCATTTGAACTGATATTCTGGAATACGGCTGTGATTGTATCCAATACGACATTTCCCACATTGATTGTCAATCTTTCCTCGGTATGGGTCGGGATAGGGGCAATGATACTTTTCAGCGAGAAGTTGAACCTCTTCCATTGGGCGGGCAATATTATTGCAATTCTTGGGGTTGCTATAATCATTGGTATCAATAATATCATACATATGAAAATCGATACCGGCTTTGTATTTTCCATTATTGCAAGCATATTTCTTGCTCTGTATCTTTTGTCAGTAAAAGAAGTCAGGCAGAAAAACAGCACGATTCAAGTCGTCTTTTTCACTTTCTTAGGGTGTACCATTACATTATTGATTTGCTGCATTGCTACGGGAAGCACGTTATATGGTTTCTCCCTGCCATCCTGGGCCTATTTATTATGCCTGGGCCTGATTACACAGGTTGGGGGATACTTTTCAATCAATTATGCCCTTGGTTATATTGATTCGTCCACAGTTTCAATACTTACATTGCTTCAACCGATACTTACCGCTGTATTTGCCGTAATCGTCCTGAATGAAGAGTTCACGGTTCACCATATAATCGGCGGGGTCCTGGTATTGGCAGGGCTTGTTATTGCGCTGCTGTTTAAAGATAATAGTCATTACAAGAAATCGATATCAAAAACGGACAATATACGGTAGGGAATGAATCCAGCCTCAACCTGTCACAAGCGGCATTAGACACCATTATTATATATACACAAAATAAAACCTCCTGACTTTTATCAGGAGGTTTTCAAAATAATTTAACTGATGCTTCTATTACTGCTCCGATAGTTGACTATTTATCTCATTAAAGACAACTAAGTTATAACCATTAAAATCTAATGCATGCTTTTCTAGTGAAGGAAACTCTCCATTATCTGACCAAACCACTGTCACCATCTTAGCATTTTGAGAAAACATATCCCAATTATCATCGCTTAATGAAGTTTGATAATTTTTCCAAAGATTTCTATAGTTTTCATGTTGATTCTCAGGAATAGATAAGAAATACTTCTTCCAACAGGTTATAATGATTCCTTATAAGTTCTTTACCACAATTTCCTTTAGAACAGGCAAAACATCCTTTTCAAACCATGGATTTTGTTTCAACCAGCCAAGATTTAAAGGAGAAGGATGAACCAATGGAAAATATTCCGGTAAATATTTTTGAAAATTTCTCACTGTTTCAGTTAAACTTTTCTCACGTCTTTCATTTAAATAATATTTCTGGGCATAGCTACCGATTAGAATTATGCTTTCAATATTTGGCATCTCATCCAGTAAACGTGGATGCCATTTTTCTGCAAAGCCTTTTCTAGGTGGGGCATCACCGGTTTTTGCTTTTCCTGGATAATAGAAATCCATAGGCAAATGAGCGATGCGATTCGTACTATAAAATATCTCGCGAGATACTCCCATCCACTCTCTTAAACGGTCACCACTTAAATCATTCCAAAACAACCCCGTTGCTTCTGCTTTACGTCCCGGTGCCTGTCCAACTATGGCAATGCGAGCATCTACAGAAGCTTTAAATAATGGTGGAATTTCCAGTTTTGTATAGGATTCATTCATTGGGTCAGCCATAATTTCTTGTTTAATTTTTTCAAATATCATCATATTTCACTTCCATTGTATTTTGATAATAAAATAAGCAAAATCCCTTATATTATTAATCGGAGGAAATGTATAACTTTATTTCTTTCGACCGATATTCCTATGAGCAATATCAAAAGTGATTGAAGCAATAAGAGAACTTGCGCAAGCAACTAGCAATAAGATTCCCATTACAAATCTGCCCAATGACTCAAAGCTCTCGTTTGTTACACTGTACATGGTAATAAAATTGTATATCATAAAAGGAAATAATACAATTGCCGGTATATATTTCACATATCTTATTTTCTTAAACAATAGATTTAATATGAAAGTTATTATAATCGCTGTTATGGATATTAAAATCAATATGATACCAAAATTCATAAAAATTCCCCTTTCTTTATTCGTTTATGATTAGACAAATGAAATAACCGATATGTTCCATAACGCCTGCCACCATTCCTTCTTTCTCTCTTTCCAAGCATCTACATATTTTCAAGTTTCTATACCGTCTACTCAAGCTTGGCAAAATTCTCATTTTCCAGTATCGGGACCTCCGCTCTCATTAATCTGCGGAAATCCCAATCCATAGAAACCCTTTATTTCAAGCCTTTTCCGTCCTCTCTATTTCGCCACCCTTGACATCTACTGTCTCAACATACCTTGAACAGTCAAAAAAGATGCCACTTAAACCCGGTGGGGTCTAAGCGGCAGGTTAATATTATGCAATTTTTATTAACAGTTCTTTTTCATTGTCAGTTAACTATATGTCATCTCAAATGCCTACCTCTGCCAGAAGGTGGCATCATTTCTGCCCTGGGAATCGGTGACTGATTCGCAATACAATAATCCATCGCGATGGCGCATATACCTTCCTGGATAATTCTTGGACTCAAAGCTAACAGCAGAAGACATGGCCAAGCCCGGACGTATGTACCATGTGGCATCATCCTTGAACAGCTGCGAATTGTCATTGGAATTCAGCCAAATCTCCCCATTTTTATGCCTCAGATAGCAGCCTGGGAAGTTCACAGACTCCAGGGATACTCCATTGGCATCAGCCAGCCCGGGAACCAGCTTGAACTTACTGTCATCAAAGGGGGTGACATTCGAGTCTATATGTCCTCGGCCATTGATGTGCCGTATGAAGTTAAGGGAAATATTTATGGCTTCAAATCTGGAGTAATCAACCTTGACAGTTCCTGAAGGCTCTGCCAATATGGCACCATAAGCCGTCGGAGTTCCAAATACGGGATAGTCTCCGCTCCACGTGAACCTTTGGGCTCTTACACTCCTGTTTCCCCATCCTCCTCCGGAATTTTGGAAGGCATGGTATACTATCCAGTCCTCAGTACCGTCAGGGGATTTGGTAAAGGTGTTATGCCCTGTTCCATAAGCAGTTTCTGCCTGACTGAAAACAGCAGTGCTGTTTTTTACCCATGAGGAAGGATTCAAAACGTTGCCATCTGAACATGTAATTCTTCCGAGGCAGTAGTCATTCAACCAACTGGCACTTGCAGAATAGATAATATGTATTTTGTCGTTCTTCATCAGCACCTCAGGCCCCTCGTTGATTGCCGAACCGTTCTTTTCCCAATCATAGGTGGGAGTAGAAATCATGACCTTTGCACCGCTTATGGTATAAGGATTGCTCATGGGAGCTATATAGAGGTTCTGCGGAGCCGCCGCACCATTCTCACAGCCTGACCATACAAAATACAGAGAACCATCTGTCTTTTGCAGAACAGTAGCGTCTATAGCCCATTTATCGTCCGAGGAGGTCACCTTTCCTCTGAAGGTATAGGCTCCCTGGGGGTCCTGGGAATTGCTCTCCAGGCAATACATACGGTGATTGATATTCTGTCCGTCATCTGCAGCAAAGTATATATACCATTTTCCATTGATGTACTGGAGCTCCGGTGCCCATATTTCATTTGAGTATGCAGTTCCTGATGGAGCATTATAAACCTTCGCCAAAGGAGCACCGCCGATGTCCTGCAGTCTTTCGGTCTTTGCAACACCTATTCCCCCACTCATGGTTTTACAGTAGTAATAATAGCCGTCCTTGAAAACTACAGACGGGTCGGCCGCTGTGGGTGCTACAATAGGGTTTGTGAAGGTTACTGCTGAACCGATATAAATCTTAACGGATGACATCTGGTCATTGACTGTGTCGCCGACATAAGAAGAACTTGAAGTATAGGTCCATTTTGTTCCACCGAAATTGTCATGCTCATATACTTCTACAGTCCAACCGTTTGGAACCTTTAATGATGTCATCCAATCATTAGGAATTCCATTTGCGTTCAACTGAGCCAGTGTATAATCGCCTGCTCCAAGTGTTATTGCTGTTCCACCATAGTTTATATCTTCATAGAATGTCACTCCGTTTGTTGCCGGTGGTAGTGTAGGTGTAGGAGTAGATCCGCTGTCGCCTGACTGCCATAAAGCAGGAACATTGGATGGTTCCCAGCCTACCAGGGAAGTATGTGCCTGAAGACAGCTATAAGTACTTCCGCTATATGTTACCGTATCACCTGCTGCATATGCAGTATTCGGAGCCCAAGCCCCTCTAGCGGCTGCACTTGTCCGGATTGTAGTAAAAAAACCGAACAATAATGTAAACACCATTACCAGTACCAGAATTTTGCCAAATGATTTCTTTCTTAAAGCATGCATTTATATCCTCCTCATCTTATTTTGCTAATCCCCACAATGCAGGAACATTGGATGGTTCCCAACCTGTGAGGGATGTATGTGCCTGCAAGTATAATCAGGAATAACATTGGCACATTGTATAAATATCCCAATTCCATTATATAGTTTTTTAATATTTCAATAATTAGACAATCTTGTCATTTATTGTTCAATTTTGGTGAATTATCATAGATTTTATTTAATATAGGCGCTATTAAAAATACACAAAATCGAATAGGAGGCTACCCATTAGTTGGATAGCTGACCCTCCATTCGCAATACATGTGCCTTTTCGAGTATATTATGTTCTGTTAGCTTGTTAGTTTATTGGCTTTCACAGTATAATTAATTTTTTCATTCATTTTTTTTCTTTTATGTTTTATAATAAAGGAACTGGGTCTTTTATTTTTCTTAAAAATGCCAATAAATTATGGAGGGTTAGCTATGAATAAAAAAGAAATATTTGAAATAAAAAATCGGTTAAAGAAAACCGGTTGTACTTTCACTAAAATGTGTGGATGTTACGTAAATTCTGAAAAAGAAATCGTGTTAAAACTAAATGAAACATTTTTAAATCTGGATGAAGAAGAATTTTACAAATATCTAGAAATTGCAAAAAAAACACTTTCAGGAACTCTTGGAAATAATCTACTTGAACTGGCCTTTCCCCTGGAAGAAGAAAAACAGGGTGGCAAACAGCAGTTTTTAATGGGACTCAGAGAAAGTAAATTAAAGAATGAGGAACTGTTAGAGCCCTTCTATCAGCTTATCATAGACAGCTATGATTTTGCAGGGAATTACCTGATTTTAGTTTTTCATGACGCTTATGATGTCATGACGAAAACATCGGATAACCGCCGATTAGATGAATCGGAAGAAGTATTTGAATATCTGATTACAGCAATCTGTCCAGTCGCACTGACCAATCCGGGACTTGGATATTTGGAAGATGAAAACAAAATCGGACCAAGAAAAAGGGACTGGGTTGTTGGAGCACCTGTGAACGGTTTTATCTTCCCGGCATTTACAGATCGCAGCACCGATATTCATTCGCTTATGTTTTACGAGAAAAATCCTGTAGAACCTCACAAGGAATTAATGGAACTGGTATTAGGCTGCCCAGTAAAAGCCACTGCCACCGAAAAGAAAAATATCTTCCAAAATATTATTAAAAACTCGGTAGCTGATTCGGAAAAGAGCACCAGGATTTTTAGTGATATTCAGGAAAGTCTTGGCCAGCTGGCGGAAGAGCAAGCAGCGACTTCGGAGTCCTCGGAAAATCCGGTTATTTTGACCAATGAAACCGTTCAGGAGATTTTGGTTGAAACTGGTTTGCCAGAAGATCTTATATCAAAAATTGAAAGTGCCTATACGGAAAATTTTAGTGAGGAACCGCCTGCAGTTGAACATTTAATTGACAAAAAAGTTTTAGCGGAAAACGAAAAACGAAAAGTGGAAAAGGCGTTGGTAGAAAAAGTCCAAGAACTGCAAGGAAAACTGGAAGAAGCAACTAAAGGTACCGGTACTTTACCTTCCTATAATAATATAGATACCCAATCAGAAGAGGTATCAGATTTCGGATATGATAACAATCTAAATGGTAATAACCTGAATGAAAATATATCGAATGATGACAGCATCAAGGAAAACTATGATATCGTTCTTCATGTAAAACCCGAAAAAAAGGATCAAATCAAATCACAGATTATTGAAGGTAAGAAATATATTATTATTCCTATTGAAGAATATGAACAGGCAAATGTGAACGGAGAAATGATTTCTTAAAGGAATATTAATATAAATGTCAACAGCAGGCGGATATTCCGCCTGTAAAAAATCCGTATGAATTAATACTTATTCAGGGCCTCCTATGATATAATATTTTACCATAGAAGACCCTATAAAATCATATTTACAGATAAATTTTCACAGACTCGAAATATTTTCCCTGACTCTAGAATCTTGTGCTCCATTAGGTCATGGCAATAAGGATTTTCTTTCTGACCTAAGCTTTGTAGCATTGCAAGTAAGTTTGTATAACTGTTTTGCAATTTTCTTTTAAATTTACATTTACCGGCAATTAATAAGCAATCAATAATTTATTATTTCTATTTTATCTCTTTGAGATAAGAATCATAACTGTTTAAAACACCTTCTATAGCTACATTTTGGTCAGAATTAATCTCTGGCTCTTCGATTTTATCCATACGAAGATATAAATCAATGTTTACCCTGACGGCATATGGACGGATGTTTCGCTTTACCTCCATGGTACTTACTACAAATTTCACCTGCGCCAAATGCTTTTGAAGAATGGGAATGATCACATAATATAGAGAATCTTCCGAAAGAGAAAGGTGTCCTAACGAAACTCCTTTCCCATCAGAAACCATAATCCGGTTGTTCTTTAGAGAATCTGCATACAATAGGTCCCCGTTTTTCAGCTTTAGCATAGCACGGAATATCTTGCTGTCCCCTTTGGTTCCCAAAAATGCCTGAACCTTGTATATATGCCTTTTTTCTTCATCTCTTTTTATGGGACTGGCAAGCTTTTTCAAACAGGATACCGGCAGGATATACTGACCTGCAAGCTCATGAAATAATTGTACCTGATAGGGAAACCGCTGCGTCTTTAAATCATATTCATAATCCTGAAAGATACCATTCTGATGCTCTATTTTTTCCAGTAATTCCAATACTGCCTGATTCAGACTTTTCAACAGACAATCAAATTCCTCTAAATCAGGATCCCATTCATATCTTCCTCTTGTAACTTCTATATATTCTTTTTTATGGTCTTCCCATAAAATCATATAGATAGTTCTCCCTGTAAAGGCATTTTCCACGACCCTGGCTTTCCATACAGGGGTGGCTGCAGGTATTTCCTTACCTTGCATCGCATTTTCACGAAGTATGGAATAAGCCTCATTAATCAGTTGTGCTTTCTTGATATGCTCCGGTTCATCCGACCCTACCGCATCCGGATGATATTGTCCTATCTTTTTTCGGAACTTCTGCTTGATTGTCCTGACATCGTCCTGTCTGATAACTCCCAGAATACTTGCTGCTTCCTGTATCGTCATTTCCATTTTTCCCGTTTCTGTCATATCTTTGCAGGGTTTGAAAATATGAAGTCTTTCAAGAGTGAATTCTCCCTTTTTGATACAACTGTTTATTTCAATACTAATTCCTCACCATCTGCAAGTATCATGCTTCCCTCCACCTGAAACTGCCCTGCAATTTCACGGTCGAATAACTTTTACATAGACATATGATAGGGTATGCTATGCTTCGCACTTACTAATCGTACGGCTTTCATGGCATCCTCCATAGTCATGGTCCGGCTATTCTTGCCTGCTATACTTCCCACATAGAAAGTTTGTAATATGAATTTAGTATTTAATTTCTCATCTCATAACTTTCTATTGCAATAGGGTATTTTATATTAAATGCATTTGTTCGGTACATGGAATCTCTTCGGTGATTAATAAAATCATTATTATTCTTTAGAAAATAGTCATATGTCAAAATCTGTTCCCCTGTATCTGTAATCGGATCATCCCATGTTAAATCAAGGTTATACCACTTATCACCTACCTGAACAATATTCCACGAATGTAAATTCCCAGCTGCCCAGCCTGTTATTACCCTGGTCATAACACCTGCGTCTGTTAATAGCCGGTAGGCAGCAAGCGTATATCCGTCACAAACTGCTGATTTGCCAATAAGAGCATCGTAAGCCGTATGCTTTTTTAAAGTTTGGTCATAGATAGTTTTTTTTATTATATAATCATGGACTTTCTTAACCTTTGCATAATCGCTTTTCCCATCCAGTTTTAGAGCCTTAAGGACTCTTTTAATCTCTGTATCAAGCTTTTTCTCCTGGCTTACTGTATTTCTGTATTTAACTGTTAAATTCAAATCTGCTGTTCTTCCATTAGTGTACCATTGCCAGTTAGTCGCCCACTCACTTACTGAAAACCTCAAATAATCTCCATCTTTTGAGGTTTTTTTACTGTCTATATCAGCGGCTTTATTCAGTAAATCTGAATTTCTTTTGATTTCATTCATAACCTCAATATTCATCTCAATACTAAACTTCTCTTTATGAGCTAATATATTTTTCCGGATAATCTGATATACTTCCTCTTTTGATGTGTATGATTTAGCATCAACTGTGACAGGTGCTGCTAATATACATATCATAAAAATTATTATAAGAACTCTTTTTTGCATATTTTCTCCTTTGTAATAGTCCATCTATAAGCTTCACATAACTGCATCAGTCTTAAATGAAGGCTATACTTCTACTAAATATTCCAAAATATATTGTTTTATATAGCAGAACAAATCACTTCTCCTCTCTTGATATAATAATAAATATTAACTATTATATCAATTGTTTGCTCATGATACTTTCAAAATGCTGATTATGTTATTTGATTTCCTGACTTCTTGATACAATTATGCTTCACTTCTTATGCTGCTGTCAATTCATATCTATTACAAGGCCAATGTTCTATGTTTAAACTAAATAGCATGAAAGCTCATCCATTTCTCACTTTTGTAATGCCATTCATATATAACAGCCTTTACAATCCAGTCAACAAACATGGCTGCCCATGTACCAAGCATACCCATATGTAATCCCTCTGCAAAGACATAGGAAAGAGCAATTCTGCAAAAAATCATTGAAACAATGCTTACTGCCATAGGAAACTTAGCATCTCCTGCCCCTCGGAATACTATAGGAAGCATGTAACTGGAGGGCCATATCAAAATCATTAAAGCTGCATGTGCGATAACAATTGTCCATGTCATGGTATTTGCCTCAGCTGATAAGTGATATACTTTTAAAATCAACGGCATACAGGCCAGTACTATAGCAGAGCTGATAACAAAGCACATATGCATCAGGACTCGAACCTTCTTTTTGTAATACTTTGCCTGTTCGTAATCACCTGCACCGATACATCTTGAAATAATAACAGAGAGGCCAAGATTCATTGCCATGCCCGGAAGAACCTCAAACATAACAATGGTTCCGGAAACAGAGTTTGCTGCAATAGATGTCGTTCCAAAGACAGAAACAATACTTAACACCACAAGTCTTCCTAAATAGAACATTCCATTTTCAAAACCAAAGGGTGCCCCGATATTTAAAATTTTTTTCAGCATAAAAAAATCGAAACGAGTGGTTACAAAATTGGTAATTCTTAACTCAAAGTCTTTTCTATATGCTAAAAATAAAATAATCAAAGCTGCTCCGGCTCTTGAGACCAGCGTTGGAATTGCAACCCCGAAAACCCCCATATGAAATCCTGTTACAAGCAGCGCATTTCCAGCAATGTTCAAACCATTCATAAACAGCATAATTTTCATTGGCAGTTTTGCATTTCCCATCGTTCGAAATATCGCCGCTCCCGCATTATAAAGTGCAAGAAACGGAACAGACATTGCTACTATAATAAAATACTGGTTTGCTGCATCTTCCACCTCTTTCGTAATTGAGCCGAACAGATTGTGCAGAATGAGCGGCTTGCATAAATAAAGTAATACAGTGATGATAAGAGCTAACACAAACGATGCCTTTACCAGCTGATTTGCTGCCTTTTTCGCATTATCTGTTTCTTTCCGTCCCAGATACTGACCTGCAATCACAGCTCCTCCGGTTGCCAGAGCTGCAAAGATACTAATAATGAGTGCCATAACAAAGTCAACTAATGAAACCCCTGATACAGCGGCTTCGCCAACCTGAGCTACCATCATGGATGCTGCCATTCCAACGGTGTATTCCAGCCCCTGCTCAATTGTCAGCGGTAAAAATAGTGAAAATAAATCGCGGTTTGTAAAAAACCGCTTTTTTTCTAATGTTGATTCCATTAAAATTACTCCTTGTCTTTTGTAATCTCATCATATCTTTTAGGTATAAAAGAGCAATTTCAGTTACTAATCACTTCCATAACTTAAACTTATCCGAAATTATAATTTATCCTTATCCTCAAGTAAGGTTTGTATTACATCAGCAAATTCTCTTAGATTCTCTGTATCTTTCCCCTTTTTCCAAAACGCGTAATAATTCAATTGAAAATCACAGCTTTTATATTCTATCCCTAAAAGTACTTTCGATTATCATCGCCCTTAAGATACTTGGCCGCTCATACTTACGCTTTCCCGCACCAATTCCAATCTTTCGTATATGAAATTCACTCGGCAGTATATCCAAAGTCTTTATAGCTGCTACAATTGCAGCACCTGTTGGTGTGATAAACTCACCCTCCATCTCCATAAGCTGAAGATTCAAGTTATGAGCCTGTATGATATTAACTACCGCTGGTACAGGCACCGGCAATAATCCATGCTGGCACCTTACCATTCCATGTCCTTCATATAACTTTGGAACAATAACCTCATTTATATGTAAATTATCAAGACACACAGCTGCGGCAACAATATCAATTATAGAATCTACGGCACCTACTTCATGAAAGTGTACCTCCTCTAAAGGACGATTGTGGGCTTTGGATTCTGCCGCCGCCAATATTGTAAAGATACGCAATGCAAGTTTTTTTGCCTCTTCTGTTAACTTACCCTGTTCAATTATTTCACGGATTTCATGCATTCCTCTATGCTCATGGGGATGGTCATACATCTGGTCATGGTTATGAGTATGGTCATGGTTACTATTTTGATTATGGTTACTATTTTGATTACTATTTTGATTTTGATTTTGTTGATGGTCTTTACCATGCAGATATTCCATGTCATGATCATGATTATCGTGGTCCTTGTCTAAAATCACATTAAAATCGCAAGCATCAATTCCTGCTTTCATAACTCTGCTTATTTCTATACGATAACCTTGAAGAGGGAGACTGTTTACCGCTTCTAAAAGAATCTTTTGATCCGCACCCAAATCCAGCAAGGACGCAACCATCATATCACCGCTAATGCCTGAATAGCATTCCAAATATAACGAATTACCCATTTGTAATCCTCCTTTTGTAACTTTATTTTTAGCCCAATATGTTTAAAGTACCTGAATAAATACTTCAAGTATTTATTCACATCTGTATCTAAATACACCAATATTATTCTTGGTATGATAAAATTAAATTTCAGCTTTAACAGCAAGCCTATTAATCTGTGTTGCCATATATCCAGCTCCGTAACCGTTATCAATATTTACAACTGCAACTCCATTTGCACAGGAATTAATCATTGTCAATAATGCAGCAATTCCATTCATATTAGCACCATAACCCACTGAAGTCGGAACAGCAATGACTGGTTTATCTACAAGCCCGCCAAGTACACTTGCCATAGCCCCTTCCATTCCGGCTGCCGCAATAACACAATTCGCTTTTTGAATAACCTCAAGTTTTGCCAACAGGCGATGTAATCCGCTCACGCCAACATCATAAATTCGTTCGACATTACTTCCGAAATATTCCGCTGTTTGTGCTGCCTCTTCCGCTACAGGAATATCGGCAGTTCCAGCCGTACATACTGCAATTTTCCCAGTTCGTATTTTATCTTTTTTTTCAATTTTAATAATACGGGATAGAGGATCGTACACAGCTTCCTGACATTCTTTATGAATTAGTTCATATTGGTCCTTCGAAGCTCTGGTTCCTAAGACCTCCCCCTCTTTCTGATATAATTTTTTAAAAATTTCAAGTAAATGCTCGTCGGATTTGCCACTGCAGAAAATAACTTCAGCAAATCCGGATCTTATTTTTCGGTGAGTGTCCAACTTTGCATAGCCAAGTTCCTCGAATGGTTCCCTTCGAAAAAAGCTTTCAGCATCTTCAATTGATATCTCGCCTTTTTTTACTTTTTCTAATACCTCTTTCGCTTCCATACCTTCCTCCAAAATAGTAATTTATTTCGATCGAATCCACTTATTTTTTTACTATAGATAAAAAGCTACAAAAGCAAAATCACCTTCCGGTCAATTTCTGCCTTCATAGCTTTACTTCTATAATTAAACTGAAAAAAGCGGAATATCTTATATACAAAAATTGAATATAATTTCTGTTATTTATTTGCTCTTGTAACTTACATCAGCTTTTGACAGATTCTATTTTCAATATGTCTTTCATATTAACCCATAAATAAATCATTTAAGCGTCTTTTCCTCAGATGAAAGTACCTCATTCATACTTCCGGTTCGATATCCTGACATATCAAGTGTAACGTAGATAAATCCAATCTGTTTAAATTTATTGCTTATATTATCCATCACCTTAATATCAAAAAATTGTTCTCTTTCTTCAGGTGAAACTTCTATTCTTGCAATATCTCCGTGATGTCTTACACGAATCTGGCGAATTCCCATATCAAGCAAAAATTGTTCTCCCTCTTCTACCATTTTCAGCTTCGGTTTTGTAATTTGAGTTCCATAAGGAAATCTGGAAGAAAGACAGGCAAAAGCAGGTTTATCCCATGTAGGCAGATTCAATTTCCTAGACAGTTCACGAATATCCTCTTTGGTAAGTCCAGACTCTTTAAGCGGACTTACTACATTTAATTCTCTTGCAGCCTGCATTCCAGGTCTATAGTCTCCCGTATCATCAATATTGGAGCCGTCAAAAATATATTCGACTCCATTATCCTTTGCAACTCGTGCTATTTTTGTGAACAGTTCTTTTTTACAGTAATAGCAACGGTTTTTGGGATTCTGTGCAAAACCTTCGATATCTAATTCTTCCGAATTTATTATAATATGTTTAACCCCCATATCATTAGCATACTGAATCGCTTCTTTTAATTCACGTTCTGGATATGTTGATGAGGTGGCAGTTACAGCTATAAGTTTATCACCTAACACTTCATGGGCAGCATATACTAAAAAAGTGCTATCCACCCCTCCCGAAAATGCAATAGCGGCACTACCTCTGCTTTTTATATTATCTTGTAATAATTTATATTTTTCATCTAATGACATATTTACTAACCTCCTGTATCTATTTCTAACTTATCATATACTGCTCTGTTATTAATTAATTGAGACAAGTTCATATTCTCTGGAGCCCAGTCCTAATTCAGCAGCAGTTTCTACCGTATGGATACCATGAAGTTTCTCCATTCTCTCAATAAGAGATACTTTACCTGTATCCGGTGAATTATAGATTGCATCTACACAAGCCTGATCCAAGGCCACTGGATCTGCAGATGCAAAGATACCTATATCAGCCATTTCAGGGTCATGAGGGTTAGAATCACAATCACAGTCTATGGATATCTTATTTGCAACATTAATATACACAATATTTTTGCTGCCCATATAATAAATAACGGATTGATCAGCTTCTGCCATTGATTCCAGAAATGAGTCCTGGTCGGTCGTAAAAGCATCTTCAAACCTTTCACTCTTTGCAGCTGAGTGTATCCATATCTTTCCGTGAGAGGATGCAAGCCCAATAGACATATTTTTCAATGCACCTCCGAATCCGCCCATTGCGTGCCCTTTAAAATGAGATAGCATCAACATAGAATCATATTTTTTAAGATGTGCTCCAACAAAATTTTCTTTCAGATGTTTTCCCTTCAAAACAGGAAGTGGTATTTCACCCTCTTCATCCAAGATATCACAAGGCGCAATAGCCTTAAATCCGTGCTCTTCAATAGCTTTCCAATGATCTTCTGACATACTTCTCCTACCTGGATAGGCTGTATTACACTCGACAATAGTACCTTCCAGTTTTTGTACTAATTCCTTTATAAGCACCGGACTCAAAAAGTTATGACCCCCAGGTTCTCCTGTAGAAATCTTGACTGCTATTTTACCATTAAGAGTAACACCCATAGCTTCATAAATTTTAATCAGACTTTCAGGTGTAATTTCATTTGTGTAATAAACTTTAGATTTTTTCATCATAATACCTTCCTTTCATGCTCAATTTGTTCCCTTTTCTTCCATAGAGTACTTAATATTCTGCTTTAATTTTTGTTTTTTATTTGCCAGGCTGTTAATGAGTCTATAGTACAAATAAACTTATACAAATTTTTAAGGCAGAAATATATTTACATTATAACCATAGCACTTGGAGTTAACTTCAAGTCAATAGGTTTTTATTATTTTATTATTATTTTTCCATAATCAAGTAAAATGCTAAAGTAAATTCTACTTTGCAAGACTAAATTCATTTTGAAAGAGTAAATGGGGGCTTATATGATACACAAAAAATCCATGGAATGCTGCCAAAACAATGTTTCCATCATTTACAGCATTTCATGGATTTAGTAAAATTATTAAGACTCCAAAATATCAAAAACACAGTATACGATACAATTAATTATTTACTTTGAAATATGCACTATACTTTTGATGATATATCTGATTGAGCGGAATAAAAACGTTTCCCTCCAGCTCGAATGAATTGCCTCCATCCTTCACTTTCATCTTATCGCAAATCGTATTTTCATTGATCGAAAGATTCATATACTCCGGATTATCGCTGAGCGCAACCAATAATAACGGACCATAAAATATTCCTGCTATAGTTGGATCATCTGATGTTCGGTGCAAGTGAAATGAATATGGTAACTGAAGTTCTATTTCATCGTTATTCCAAAAGCGATCGATTTCAAAATATCCATCATTCAACTTCACATCTTGTAGAATTTCTCCGTTTATGCTTATTACAACTGGTTGAACCACCCAGGATGGTCTCCTTAACTTCAGTAAAAACTGCGCTGCACCCTTTACTCTGAAGGTTACTTTTGTCATATATTGTGCTCTAGTTGTTTGAGAAATCGTCACTGCTTTTTCATCCCAAGCGACTTCCGATGGAATATACAGATTCACATACAATGCAGCCTTATCTTTGAAATAAATGGCATCGGTAAAACCAAACGGATTCTCCAGCCCTGTTCCGTGACAGCATGTATTCTCAAACGTATCAAATTTCTTCTGTCCTGCAGGAGAAAGTGGCATAAAATAGGTAGTTCCACCACTTGCTTCATGAAAATCGCAGGCAGACAAGATGTGATTCACGAGCACATTTTCGTAATAATCCATGTAAGTGTGATTCGGTATGTGTGTAAATAAATCCTTGGTCAGCTTAAGCATGTTATGAGAGGCACAGCTTTCTGCCGTCTTCGTTGTAATATAAGAAGCGATGGCTCCCTTTCTATTAAACATTTCATTCTCGCCAACTCCACCTATATGATAAGCATGGTCTTGTGTAACAATGTGCCAAAAATTATTCGCGATATCAAAATATTTGCGATTGCCTTGCGCTTCAAAAAGCTTCAAAGCTCCTATAATTTGCGGAATGTGCTGATTAGCATGCATATTGTCAAGTGTATCAACTTCCTCACCCATTGGATAATACAACTTATCGTTATTAAAATAGTTGGCAGCTACTAAGAACTCATTAATACCCGTTTCAAAATATAAGTTTGTCAGAACTTCACTCATTCCCCCGAATTCACCTGCAATGTAAATAGACCACATTTTATCAAGTTTTTCCTGTGGCAGAACACTGAGTCGATTGTATACCCATTTTCCTAACCGTGTACAAATCACAAGCGCCTTTTCATTATTGGTTAGGCGGTATGTATCCAAGAGTCCTGCCATTATCTTATGCAAGGTATAATATGGTGCCCAAATCGCCGGGTATCTCTCAAACTCTTCCAATCGATCAAACTGTTCTTCCGAGTATGCACTTAAAAATCCATCATGAAACCCATCCATCGAAGAAAGTGATTTCTGGCACTGTTCCAGTTCGTTTACCATATAGCAAAGTTTCTTCTTGATTTTATCATCTTTCGTGCAAGCATATGCCTTAGCAAGCGCAGATAGATAATGCCCTGTCGTATGTCCCTTTAGGTTACATTCCGGTGCATCCCAGCCCGTCATCTGAGGTGCTCCTTTTGTATCAAGGTTAGCTGCTACCTTGAAGTTATAGAGCATTTGGTCGTCATCGATACTCAACAGATATTGCAAAAATGTATTTTGTGCATGGATGAATTGCGATCCCTCCAACAGTTTCACACTCTCACCCGGAAACTCAAATACACGTTTCTTGCTGTCTTTTGATCTGTCCTCTGCCATCTGTTCTAAAATCTTTATATGCGCTACCGCCTTTAATTCCGTATTTTCAACACAGCCAAATATATCAAAGTTTCCTGGCATATCAAAGCTTTTCGATTCAAAATCATCCCACTTAACTTTTTCTACACTAAAATTATCATCTTCTTTTTCAACAATTACGAAAGCAGGAAGCTTAACAATATCATTCATACGTATATCTACATGAACCGGGAGGATGCTTCTGATATCATGTGAGGCTTCCTGTTCAATTACTGTTACAAGAAACTGTTTTTCAAGCGTCGCATCTTGAAAGGTAAGTTTCGCTGTCAGGGGAACCACGCGGTCTCCGACCCCAAATGTTGGCCTTGTGATCTTTCCCTCATCACTTACAAATAGGATTTCTCCCGAGTGCCAAGTGATTTTAGATCCAAGACTTCCCTCCGAAGGCAAATCTAAATCCGAATCAACCGTATTTAGATTCCCAAGATAAATTCCTGCAGCATCATGTTCAAGTACATGTTCAGCACCCATATCTCCGTCACTAATTTGCATTTACTTCTTCACCTTTCATACCCAAAGTTGTATTAATCCATTTCTTTCCTTCCGTTAATTTGGCAACCACCATAGCAATAGCTGGCTGGCTTGTAACGCTTGTTGTTGTACAGAAGGGATCTGTAATAGTACCCATAATAACAAGAATCGGAACTGCTTCAATTGGTAAACCAAATGTTGTACAGATAAACATTTCACCAATGAATCCACCACTTGGAATGGTTCCAACAATCATACCACTGATCAAAGCAACAAGAACTGCTTTCGCCGCATCGGAAGCTGTAAAATCTAAGCCAAGTGCGCCAAACAGGAATACAATCTTCATAATCTGAACGATAACAACACCGTCTTTGTGAATAAGTCCTGCAAGAGGAATAACAAGGTTTCTTGTTTCCTTTGGAATACCCATATTTTCAGCTGCTACTATGTTTGCAGGCATACTTGCACTGCTACTGCATGTTCCGGCTGCTGTCGCCATTGGCAGCCAAATGTGTTTCCAGTAACGTTTCAAACCTTCTTTTCCACCACCTACAAAAGCGGTACAAGAATGGAATATAACTACATATAATACGCAGAATACAGAGTAAATTATTGACAAACGAACAATTGACCCAATAACTTGCGTACCCATGCTACCGATTAGTGATGCGAAATAACAAGCGATACCAACTGGTGCATAATACATGATAATCTGAACAAATTTGCCGATAACTGCGGTTGCACTCTTTAATAGATTGGCAACCGGAACACCTTCCTCACCTGCCATACCCACAGCAACACCTGTCAGAATCGAGAAGATGATTAAAGGTAACATGTGGGAAAGAGATAGTAAATCGGTAAAACTAGAAACCGTTAAAATTGAATCAAATTGTATCGCAGTATTGGTTGTTGACGCATCAAATGAAGTTGATAGATCCAGTGTCGCCCCCTGAGAAGGATTAAAAATAAAGACCGTAAGCAATGCTAAAAAGGAGGAAATCAAACCTGTTGCTACGATAACACCAACTAAAACACTAAGTGTCTTTCCCAACTTCCGTAGATTGGCCATCCCTGCAATTGAGTTAGAAATGGAAACGAAAACAAGCGGAATAATAATACAAAATACAATATTCAAAAATATGTTAGCAAATGGCTGAAACACAGATGCTTTAGGTCCTAGGATTATTCCTAACACTGCACCTACTAATACACCTGCCAATAAAATTAATGAAAATCGGTAGTTTTTCAATACACCTGACATAATAATTCTCCTCCAATATATTTTTCACAGATACCCCAGCCCTTGTATACACCAGCAATTCTCGAGCATTGCTGCCATAAGAGTTTTTGTACAATTTCACCAAATACAGGCATCTGTTGATACGCCTATTATACATCTTGACAACAACCATCAAAACAGCTATTATTGATGACAAATACAACATTATTAACTTTTGTTATATAACATTATTATCTAAAATAAGTGTGTTTAAGCTGTACCAATCAAGCAATTTTCTTATAACACGCTAACTTCAAGAGATTTGTATATAACAAAATTAACAACTATATAAGGATGGTAAAAGTCAACATGTTATATATACACTACCTATGCCCTCCGCTGCCCCATTTAATCTGTGGCGGTCTGTCCATGTTTCGCAAAGGTGATATTCACGAAAGAAGAATCATGCAAAATGCCTTTGATCTTATTTTTGTACGCTCCGGAAAACTATACATGGACGAAAACAACCAAAAATACGTTTTGGAACCCGGTGATTATTTGATTTTGCCACCAAATAACATTCACAAAGGCTACAAAGCTTGTGATGAGGAAACGATGTTTTCCTGGTTACATTTTTATACTGAAGGTCATTATGCGTATTCGAACGCCGCTGCTACAAGCAAGCTCGATAAACTGAACAAATACAAGTATTATAAAAAGGATGAATTCATCATATCTGTTTCACAGCATGGCACCATCAACCCAGAAGATTTCAGTGCTCTGGAACGCTATATGGAGAACATATCCCAAGTAAAAATCGATAAATTTCAACGTGAAAAGCTGTTTTACCATTCAACTGTTTCCGAACTTGAAGGTCAAATATATTTTCTGAAAATTTTATCTTTACTCAGTTCCATGGGTTCTGATAAAAAAAAGGATTTTGTTTCAGATATTTACGATTATCTTGTTTCAAATTACCAGCAATCCATAACACTGGAGAATATATCACAAATATTTTCTTTTCATCCCGCACACATCATCCGTTCCGTCAAAGGACGTTACGGAATGTCCCCGTTACAGTTACTTCTGGAAATCCGAATCAACGCTGCAAAGCAGCTATTAACAGACTCTGACAAGACAATCCATCAAATCGGCGAAGACGTCGGGTTTGGTGATTCTTCCTATTTTACAAAGCAGTTTAAGAAGAGAATTGGAGTAACACCATTAGAATATCGAAAATCCACACAAAAAAAAGATTAATAATCGTGCTGCCTCTAAAGGAAAATTCTCTGTGGATAATGGCTTTCAACAAAGTCTCACGTACGGCATCTTCTGATGCTGTTGCAGATGTTGTTCCATCATTCGTATTTGCAAATGCCATGATTTCATTTTTGAATTTAGACGTAAAATTTTCTCTTAATTCAATGGTTTCACTTTCATGCAGCTTCATAATATCACTCCTTATATCACTTTCCCTCTGTATCTATCACTTTACTAACACCACAAGTGATAGATACAGAGGGATTCTTATGATATTATTCTGCGGTTTCTTGTGGTTAAACCCGGTGGAGCTTTGGTGGCAGATTAATATTATGCAATTTTTAATTTGTATTAGTTTATCACTGTATTAACAAAGGACAATTATTTTTTATTGGATTTGTACGGTTTTCTGATGATTTCATCAGTAATTTCAACTAAAGGTGGAGCATGCATCATGGCAATCTACGGCTTCACAAACATCCGAACGAACATTGTTAAAAATAGTGCTCACTAGTATTAGCATCGTCATCAGCTACCCGTATTTCAAAAAATCAATTAACGAATGCTTCCGGCAATCTGTCTGGCAATATGTTTTCTGACGCTCTAGTTTGAATTAATCTCTTACTTTTTGACTTTCTGGTAAATCTTCATACATACAATAATATATTCTAAATGCCATCATATCTCGCAGTTCTCTAAAGCCTGCCGCTTTAATCATTTCTAATATTTTTAAATTAGTATCCAAACCGGTTATCCTGATACCGCATATAATTTCCCATTCTTTCTTATGTTCCAATGACCATAATGTAAGTTTTTCATTATATTGGTTCCCTTGCAATTTTTTTGCCTCCTTTTTTTATTTGTAATCGTAGCATTACAATTATAGTTCAAATTTTTGTTAATATCAACTATATATTGTAATCCTATAATTACAAACTTAAGGAGGGGAAATATGTCACAATGGTTATATCAAGACTACACTATCGGCAGTGCATTGAAAAAACTTCGCACTCGTGCCGGGTTATCACAAGAACAAGTTGCTTCCCAATTACAGATAATGAACTGTAATGTTTCGAGAGCGATGTATGCTCAGATGGAGACTGGTTCTTACGGTATACGTATTAGTGTTTTAGTTGCTTTAAAGCAGATTTTCAAAGCTGAGTATGAAGAATTCTTTGTGGACTTACCGTAGCATAGGTAAGTCCTTACAAAAAAATTATAGCTAATTTAGCTGTAAAACATAGCCACCCTAATAATGGTCGTTAAAAGTGTAAATCTATTAAGTCCACACCTTTTAATTTTTATTACCCAATACTTTTAGCTCCTTAACCTACTTTATGCATTAGATTATGAATTTCAAATGCCTTTAATGTTACATAAGTATAAGCCTCAACATCCTCTAATAATTCTTTCTAGTATTTTCTCCCTCTTTAGCCACACTCTTTACTTATCTTCATATCATTGCTTATTACGATACCGCCAAGTATTTTTCGCTGAAAAAAAGGGCTAAAATCGGCATTTTGTCCTGATCTTAGTCTCATTTTCCAACTTCAAAATACAGTATTTTGTAATTAAGTCCTACTTTTTGCTTTCCGTAACACAATGCTGCATCAGAATCACTGTCTCAACGTGCCTTGAACGGTCAGAAAAAATGCCGCTTGTAGCCAGTAGCCCATGGAGCCAGGATTCCTAGATGATAAGGTGTAACAGCTTTCTTTGGACTGTTTTTTAAATCATCAGACAATGTTTTCAAGAATCGTTGTATTCGTTTTCGTTTTTTTTCTCTGTATACCGAAAAGTATACCTATGTATCGACTCCGTCTTAATAATTCATAAATTAAAAAACAAAATGAATAGCTCGCTATTACAATAATAAAAAACTTGAAAACCGGAGATAAATTGAATTTAATTACATTAAAGCCTATGGCTGTGAGGATTACCATATGAATTACATAAATTGGGTAACATGCAGTTGATAGATACTTAAGAAATCTCGAATTCTTATTTATATAGCAGTTGAATAGACCTATCAGTGCATAAGCCGGAATTATCTTTAAAAGCTTTTCTATAAAGGCAAATGAATATATTCCAAATGTACTTTCAATATCACTATTTTTATATCGGAAAAATAAGATAAACATGAAAACGGACAATGCGAGGTAAATCCATTTATCTCTATTCAGAGCTTTTATATATCTGGCGTCCGTCGCAAAAATACAACCGATTAGAATTAAATAGAAGTATGCAATCGGATTTTTCTCATTAAGTATCTCAATCAGATATATAAAGCAATAAGGAACAGCGAGTAAACATAAAACCACTGGTTTAAAGAAAAAAACTGCTAAGGAATTCCTTATTCTTTCAGATTTATTTGACTTTAACCATAGAAAAAATGGTAAGCCCATTAATGAAAAAATAAAAAGATATAAAACAAACCACAAGTGCGCAGGTGTGTAGCCGCCATTCAAACCATCTAAACCACCCACATTTTTAGTAAAAAATCCTATATAATGCTCCGTAAAGCTCTCGCTATCACCTTGATTCATACTCCAGAAATAAGTCATGATTGGATTTAACAATATACTTCCTGTTAAAAAAGGCAATAACAATTTCTTGAAACGTTCAGATAAAAATGCCTTTATACTTCTGCTTTGCAGCGAGTAATAAATCGTAATACCAGAAAGAAGAAACAGAGTTGCCATATTAAAACGATCAAGTACACCACCAATATTATTAAAGGCCAATACATTTGTCATATCTTTCACATACATTATCGCTTCTGGATTCTGATTGAAAATGATAAAAGCGTGAAAGTGAATAATAGTAATCACAATAAGCGTTCTAAGCCAATCAATATCATAATTCCTCTGCATCCAAGACCTCTTTCCATATATTTCCATTAGGCACAGTATAGCAAACTACTTTGATTTTTCCAAGAGGCACTATAGCCATCTTAGTTTCTATAATATTCACCCCTTTCGGGGTTAAAGATACTTGGTTGCTATGTGGTTAAATACTTGCATAGGTACGGTGGAAATAAATAGTAATAAGACTGTATTTCCGACAGACGACAGCCTGCTAAAAATGCTGTACCTAGCAACATGGATATCACTAAGAAATGGACGGGAAACCGCCAGGACTGGGGACAGATTCATTCCCAGCTTGAGATATTTTTTGAAGAACGATTATCCTAAAACAAGGTATTTAGGACTGTCAGAGAAGAGTTTTACTTGACAACCCTAAAAACCAACCAGAACTTCGCACTTTCGTTTTCGCCGACATACATCCCCAAAACATCCTTACGTCCACTCATATCAATGCCAATGGCGATGTAGGCAGCCTTTTTTACAATTCGCCCTTCGCTTCTGACATGAAAATGTATGGCATCCATGAACACTACAGCATAGATTTCTTCTAGTGGTCGTTCTTGCCATTCTTACACGATAGGGAGTATTTTGTCAGTAATCCGACTGATGGTACTGTCTGATATATCTACTCCATAAAGCTCTTGCATATGGCTCTCAATATCTGCGGTTGTCATTCCTTTGGCATACATAGATATGATTTTTTCCTCCATATCCTAGGTCAAAGTGTTTTGATATTTCTTAATGATTTTAGGTTCAAACTCCCCATCTCGGTCGCGGGAAACATCCAGTTCCATGTCTCCATAGCTGGTATATAATGTTTTTGAGTTATAGCCATTTCTGCTGTTATCTGTTTCTTTGTTCCGGAAATCGTACTTGGAGTAACCCAGTTCCTCATCCATTTCGCCATCCAGACTACCTTCCAAAATGACAGACATCATTTCTCTCATGAGAGCATTGACGTCTGTTCCATTCTTAACTGGATTTTCTTTCAGGTATCCATTAACCATTTCACGTAGTGCCTGTCTTTCGGGAGATTCGTCCCTTCTTCTCTTTGCCATAATATAAAACCTCCAAACTGAGTAATTTTATTTTATATCAGTTTGAAGGTTTACACAAACTTTGGGACACTCCCACTTAATAGGGTACTTATTAAATGGTCGCTGTACTAGTGTGAAGCCAAATCGATAACTGGTCTTATAAGCTTTGGATATAAAGATGCCAACTTTATTCTTGCATCTGTTGTTTTAAACTGCCATTGTACAGTTGCTTTGCTACTGTTACGCTCTTGTTCCCAAGCAGATAGCTGCTGGCTTAGTTTTTCAATCTCTGATATTCGCCGTTTTAAACACTGCCTTGTCATGACATTCAGTTCTATTTCAGCTATATTGAGCCAGCTTCCATGCTTTGGGGTATAATGAATTTCCAGCCGTTTTGCCA
>NZ_FRAC01000001.1 GCF_900142215.1 Anaerocolumna jejuensis DSM 15929
TGGGCACTCTAGGGAGACTGCCAGGGATAACCTGGAGGAAGGCGGGGATGACGTCAAATCATCATGCCCCTTATGATCTGGGCTACACACGTGCTACAATGGTGACTACAAAGGGAAGCAGCCTCGTGAGAGTGAGCAAATCCCAAAAAGGTCATCTCAGTTCGGATTGTAGTCTGCAACTCGACTACATGAAGCTGGAATCGCTAGTAATCGCGAATCAGAATGTCGCGGTGAATACGTTCCCGGGTCTTGTACACACCGCCCGTCACACCATGGGAGTTGGAAATGCCCGAAGTCTGTGACCCAACCGTAAGGAGGGAGCAGCCGAAGGCAGGTTCAATAACTGGGGTGAAGTCGTAACAAGGTAGCCGTATCGGAAGGTGCGGCTGGATCACCTCCTTTCTAAGGAAGTAAGTAAGGGTTGTTTTGCTGTTGAGTTATCAAAAAAGTTATTAGAAGACAGGATATAAGGT
>NZ_FRAC01000033.1 GCF_900142215.1 Anaerocolumna jejuensis DSM 15929
GACTTGCATGTGTTAAGCACGCCGCCAGCGTTCATCCTGAGCCAGGATCAAACTCTCAAATTAAAGTTTAATCATTTTCAGAATTAACATTGGCTATTTAGAAGCTTATAATTTATGAATAAATCAAAACTTCAACAAGTTAATTTCCGTAGTCTGTGGTGTTACCCACATACTTTTACTGTTTTTAGGTTGTATCATTTCTGATACTGTTCTTTTATTAAAGATTTCTTACTATCAATTTTTGCTCTTATGTAATAGGAACAAAGTCATGATTTCTTAAATCCTTAAATGAAATTTTAAAGAAAATTTCAGGGTTGTTTCACTGTTCAGTTATCAAGGTTCATTTTCTGCTCTTTCAAACTTCATTCAATGGACTTTTCAGCAGCTTTGCCTGCTTACTTTGTTTTCATTTTCTTCAGCTCGTCGGTGCTTTATTACTATAACACAGAGCAAGTTGTTTGTCAATAACTATTTTGAAGTTTTTTTATCAGGTTTTATTGGCCTTATTTATAATTTTCTATACAAAATATATTATTTACAATTTTTATACAATATCTTGTATAATCTGATTATTCGCAAGGTCAATGCAATAAATACTACTGTTTCACAAGCAGCGTATTAAATAATAACACTTATCCTATCCATTGTCAAGTCAATTCAGCAACAAATTTCATCAAATTATAACTAATTAGATTACGTGTAATATTTAAAAGAAAATATTATACGGAAACAATATAAAAACCGTTGACTGCCAGATGAAATCAAATTCACCTGCAATCAACGGTTTGTTCCTTATTTTGATATTCAAATCTAATCAGCCTTCTGTTTTCATAGCCTCAATGGCACTGATTTTAGTTGCTCTGCTGGCGGGATAATAACCGGAGAAAATACCGACCATAATTGCAAGTCCTGCAGCGACTAACGGAAGCCATAAAGGAATAATAGAAAATTTACTGTTTTCAGGATTATACATGTAGCTTGTAGACATCAATGCCTGAAACAGCGGCCCACCGAATTTATTAATCGCCCAGGAGGCTATATAGCTCAAGACAATTCCAAGCACGCCTCCAATCAAACCGATCATACCTGCTTCAAAAAGGAACAGTTTCTTAATATCCTTTACCAGGCATCCCAATACCTTCATAATACCTATTTCTTTTGTTCTTTCATAGATGGACATTATCATAGTATTAGCAATATTAATGGCAGATACCAGCATGGATACAGCGCCGATTGCTCCCAGCACCATCTGCAGCATATTTGCAGTACTTAACATAGGTGCCATAAGCTTAGCAAGACTGTCTGTCTGATAACCCAATGCATCAATTTTCCCCTGTACGTCTTTTACATTCTCAAAATTGTCAACTGTTACCTTTAAATTGGTGTAATGCGCTACAGCGGTCATTGCTTTTTTACGTTCTGTTGTTTTAAGAGTATTTACATATTTATTATACAAATATCTAAAATAACTAATATCCATATAGCTGTTATAGTCAAATTCATAATTATTTGATTTGGTAAGCTGCCCATACCGTTCAACCTTAACTGTCAGCGGCTTCTTTTTTTCATCTATTTGATATTGATAGGGATTAAAACCAAAGGTAATTTTATCTCTTGTGATATCGACCTGTTTAGACGAGCCGAACCTGGAGGTGGGATCGTAAAAATTACTCAGTGAATCACTGCCAAATACGATTACCTTGTTATCCTTTGGCGTAGGCAGGTTTCCGGCTGTGAGAGCAGGAAACTCCATGCCTGATATGTAATTGCTGTCCAAAACGTATAACTGGATATTATTCTGGTAACGGCCGCTATACATGAACATGTTGGTTACTATCATAGGTACAACAGACTTTACATGGGCCAAGGCTTTAACTTCCGCAACCAGTTTATCATCCATAGGGTCTGCCTTGATTGATACATAATTTCCCTTATCATCAACATATCCTCCGGTACTGCTTACAGTAATCGTTGTAAGGCTTCCCTGTTCCATAACCTGCTGGGTATAGCTTTTTTTCATGCCAATACCGATAGATATCATAACCACTATAGATATTGTTCCTATAACTACACCCATAACTGTCAGGGTTGTTCTAGCCTTTCTGCGCTTCAAATTCCGGAGGCCTATTTTGATTAAATCGCTAATCTTCATAAAGCTCTATCCCTTTTTTAATTTTGCGCTTTGCCAACAGGATACCGATTACCACACTGACTGCTAATGTAAGAAAGGAAATGCCTATAACAAAGGGCCAGTTGGAAAGCAAAGGGTCTTTCACTGTACCACCGCCCATACCTGCGGACGTCCCGTCAGGGCTAACTCCCCCACCAGCATCTCCGGCAACCTCACCGCCGCCTCCGGCTGCATTGACTGCCATGCTCGCCGACGCCATGATAGTATTTCCTTCATGAAGATATACCTGTACACCTAAATCCTGATTCATTTCTATCGTCATGGCTTATCTCCTTTCTTTCTTAATCTGCTTCTTCTATTTTTCTTAATTTCTTTTTGTATAAATTAATCTTAATTTTTCTTGCTGTAGCTATTCCAACTCCCAAAATAACCACTTGTATTATCACAAAAATCCATATGGGAAGAATAGCTTTTTTCGCTTGTGCTACATTGCCATCAGGATTTCCTGCTGCACCCGGATCCGGTGTATAAGCAGCTTGTATTGAGCCTGTAAAATCCTTTGTAATTTTAACTTCCTGCCCGGTGCTGTCTTCAAAGGTCACTGTCAATACGCCCTTGGCCTCCCCTTCAACAGAAGGAATTGCTTCAAGCTCAGGGGTTTGCTGCCCTCCGGCCTCTACATTACCTACAAAGAGCATGTCTCCGGTGCTAAGCTTATAATCACCTGATACGGTTGCCTTTACATTGCTTAAAGTGGATTTTCCCATATTGTAAAATGCAAAGGTTATGGTACAGGGCTGGTTTACTACCGGTGCATCATAGGAACCTACTACGATATTATCAACTACAGCCCTGGTATTCTCTGCCGCCTGCAGATTTATCGTTTCCTTGGCAGTCTCCCCGATTTGTCCGGTGGTAGGATTTGCTTTTGCACCTTCATAATCATAGTCCATTGTAACGTCAAGAGGATAGGCCTTCGTTACCGCATCTGATTTCACTCTTATTTTCAGAGTTTTCTTGATTTTTTCACCTGCGGAAATCTTACTGATATAAAAGGTATTGCTTCCATTGTCAACCATGAAGATATTATCTGTCTGACTAAGCGTCACCTTGATGTTCCTCGCACTCATACTTGGATGGGTATTCTTTATTTCAAAGGTAAAATCAAAGGTAGTTCCTGCAACCAGCTTTTCTTCACTAGCTGAAAAATTACTTATAATAAGCTTCGGTTTACTGGAACCTGCACCGTTATTCTGTACATTTAAAATATATAAATTAGCTGTCTCGTCTGCGCTGGTCTTTCCGTTCGCTACGTAGGAATACTTTAATGCCACGCTGCTCGTACCTTCCGGTATCGAATCCGATGCCTTCAGGGACATATTGACCCTTGCCTTATTCCCACCCTTTATGCTGTCTATGTAGTAATACGGTTCAGAACTTAAAGGAGCGAATACATCTCCTGTTGCAGTGGCTAACGATATCTTCACATCACTGATATCCACTTTGCTTTTATTTTCCATATCAAATGATACATTCACTCTGGCACCGGCATTCGGTGCATCCGGACTTTGGGTCACATTGGTAATTACAATATTAGGCTTGCCGCTTTCATCCACACCCTCTGTCGCTTCCACTGACAAATAAACGGAGGTTTTTGTATTAAAGGGAGTCTTTGTTTCATCCGTATAGGCAATAGTAATCGGAACTTCTTTTAATCCGACCTTTGCATTTTGAGATACAATCAACGGAATTTTAACGTCTGTCTTACCATTAACTGCTAATTTATCAACCGCAATTGTCTTTCCTGTATAGCCAGGCAGAAAACCTTCTGAACCCAGTCCGTCAATTGACACCTGGATATCGCGGGCAGGGCTCTTTCCTGTATTGCGAATGGTCACGACCATATTGAACTTATCGCCTGCCACCAGTTCACTGGCATATTTAGTGCTTACTATTTCGATAACAGGAGCCTCTGTATTAGCTGTTACAGTAATGTATACCTGACTGGTGTCGGTAGTTACATTGCCATCCTCATCTTTATACTTCATAGTAACCGTAAGCTTCTTCAGTCCTGCCGTTGCATCACTCTGAATCTTCAGGGGCAGCTTTACATTATAAATTTCCCCGCCTTTCAGAGTTCCCGACTTGCCGATTTTTTGTTCCAGTTTTGAATATCTTGGTGAAATCTTTGTTTCATCAAAGCTCTTGTCATCAATACTGAAATAAGCATTTCGTGCGGTTATTTTTCCTTCATTTCTAATTGTGAAATTAAGGTCAATGCTCTTTCCGATAGTTGCATTATCATAATTTACATTATCGACTGTCAGCTGGGCGGGTTCTATCTCATCCGAAATTATAAAATTAAGGCTGGGAAGGGTATAGGTCGCACTGCTGTAACCGGTGTCAGTACTGTATAAGGCATCAACTTTTACTTCCAGCTTGGTTATTCCTATTTTGGCAGTTTCTTTCACAGCTAAATCAAATTCTATATATAATTTTCCAGCATTAATACCGATAGGCGGATTATCTGATGAAAACCCATCACCGGTCAATGCGACATTTTCAACTTTATATGGTTTTCCCTCTGTCACTACAGTAATTCTTGGCTGTGCCAAATAGCCTCCTACCGCTTTTATCGGCAATTTGACATGGACTGTCTCCCCTGGAACCCCATTTATATCATTCACAGAATCGGCATATACGATACTGATTCCGTTCCCACTGTCCGCAGTGGCTTTTACAGCTGTCCCTCCGGCTAAATTAGCTGCTATCATTGTCATAATCAATACAGCAGTAAAGACCTTTTTAACCTTTCTCATCCTTTAACCCTCTTTTCCTCTATTATTATCATTTCAGCTGATTGTTTCCGCTTTTTCCTTTGCCTGCAGGGTATTCCCTTCAGCACCGGCTGATATGGGCACTTCCTGCTTTTCCTCCTGAGCTTCTTGAGCCTCCTGTTCGTTTGTTACCGCTATGTCCAGGGAGGCTGCCTCTCTTACTTCAATTTCCTGAATTTTTCCGTCCAATATATGTATGATGCGGTCTGCAAAATCCGCTAAACGCCTGTCATGTGTTACCATTACTATGGTTTGGTTATGCTGCTTTGCCATCATTTTAATCAGCTTCATAACATCCATTGTTGTCTTTGTATCCAGATTACCGGTAGGCTCATCAGCAAAAACAATCTCAGGACTTGCCACAAAGGCTCTTGCTATTCCAACTCTCTGCTGCTGCCCGCCGCTCATTTCTTTGGGTTTATGATTCAGCCTGGTTTCCAGCCCTACTTGTTTCAGCATGTCTCTGGCCATTTTCCTTCGCTGTTTTGTCTTTACTCTTTTAAATATCAGCGGAAATTCCACATTCTCCAGTGCCGTCATAGAGCCTATAAGGTTATAGGATTGAAATACAAAGCCTAAATAGCGCTGCCGAAATCTGGCCAGATTATTCTCACTCATTTTATGTATCTTCTTGCCCTTGATGATAATCTGTCCGCCTGAGATTTTTTCTATACCTGCCATGAGATTTAACAGGGTTGATTTACCAGATCCGGAGGTACCCAGTAGGCAGCAGAATTCTCCTTTATAGATGTCGAAGCTTACATCATCCACCGCGTGTATTTTCTCCTGACCCATGCGGTAGATTTTTTTTACGTTTTTAACCTCAATAATTTTTTCAGCCTGGTTTGCCACCTTGAACAATCCCCTCCTTGCTATCGCCTGTCTCCTAACATCTTACAATACATATCTTAAATAAATTCTAGTTGATTTCTTACATTTTTCTTACAATTTATTCCCATAACTTACTATTGATATACTGCAAAAAAGGCCGCATAAAGTCTCCTTATAAGAGGCTCATGCAACCTGATGTACTAATTTATGCCAGCCTCTTCTTTGGACGGCTTTTTCTCTCTTCCCTGCTCCTTTTGTTTCACGCCGTCCTGTTCCTCCTGCTTTTCCTTCAGTCTTGTGTCAACATATCTGGAAAACAAAAGCTTAAGCAAAGCACCGACAGGCACAGCAAAGAGCATTCCAAAAAGTCCTCCGATGGCATTACCGAATATCAAAGAAATGATTACCAGTACCGGATGTATCTTGATACTCTGGCTTAACAGCTTTGGTGCTATTATATTGCCATCCAGAGCCTGCACGATTGCCAATGCAATAACAGCAATTATCAGCTTTTGATATTGGCCATATGCAAGACAGCTTATCGCAGTTCCGAAATAGGCTATAAAGGGTCCCAGGTAAGGTATTAAATTTCCCAGCCCTGCAATTATTCCAATGAGCACCGAATATTTTACCCCGATTATTGACAGAACTACTGTGAGCGCGAACATCATTACCATAACATCCAGGAGCTGTCCCCTGATGTAGCCGGAGAATACATAATCGGCATCCTTTAAAAATATGCTGATCCTTGTATTCCAGCTATTATTTAAAAATGCCCTTCCGACTTTCCTGATATAATTTTTGATCATTTTGCCGTCAATCATAAAGTAGATTGAAATTACCAGGGCAAAGATGACGGTTGTTATATAGGAAGATATATTGGCAAGGGAAGAAACAAACGAAGTCCCTCCGGTCTTTAGTGCATCCACCAGTTTCGTTGCATTATCCTTAATATAATCATTAATCTGTTCCGAATGAATATTAACCGTCTCCAGCTTAGCCAGAACAGAAGCATAAAAATCATTAATATTATTTATATAATTTGTTGCCAAAACTACAATGTCATCTAACTTTGCCAGTCTCAGCTGGTTTGTGACATTATAGACAAGCAGGGAAATGCCAAGCACTATAATAGCAAGAAGCAGCAATACCGTCGTCATAACTGCCCAGGTGCGCCCGGATTTCAGCTTCCAGTTCTTAATCTTTATCTTTCCATAAAGGGTTTCAAAGAAGTTTACAACAGGGTCCAGCAAATAGGCTAAAATAAATGCAATAGCAATTGGCTTGGCGACTCCCATTACCCAATTTAACATACCAAGCAGCCCTGTTAAAATATCCTTTGCGTTTTTTGCTACCAGACTCAATATATATATGACGATACATGTTATGATGACATAAACAGATATTAGCGTGTAGCGTTTATTCATTCTGTTGCTGATTTTCATTGGATACCCATACCTTTCTGTCCATTAAATAAGCATATTTTACCGTTTATTATAGCACAGCAAATCCATCGTGTATACCATTTCACGCTAAGGGAGAAACTTTTTCTTTCCACCGGTCTGCGCTTATACAAAGTACAGACCGCAGATTATTCTCTTTAATACCGGAAGGCTTCTAAATACTGTTTTCTTAACAAGCTGGTAATAGTTACCGGCACTTTCTGCTTCCTCCGGTGTCAACGGCCCGGAGCCAAACCTTGCTTTCAGAACAATATCGATGAATTGCAGAAATTCCTTTTCTTTCAGCTGCTGCAGGTTATCCTCGACCATTAAAGCCGAATGCTTGTAGTCCGCCTCGTCCAATGGTACTCCGGCGGCTCTTATCAGAAATTTCACTTTCCGGTAAATAAGGATTGTTTTCTTTCCCGGCTCCGCTTTTTTTAGGCTGATAAAGCGGTATACCTTTATCAGAACGCCGGCTGTTATAAGGAATACTAAGGTTATTAGCATTGCTGTAAGCATAAATACCGCTATATCCTTATAATTCATATGGCCGCCCTTTGCCGTTTTCTCTGCACCGGAGGAATCTTTTTCATTGTTGGTATCGCTTTGTTCCGGCACGGTAGGGGTCGCGGTTGCCTGTGGTGTCGGTGTGACAGACGGTGTTATTTCATTCTGCCCTGCAGGTGTGCTGTCTTCTTCCGTCTGAAAGCCCGGTGTCATTTCCACAGGAACCCAGCCCCAGCCATCCTTATAGACCTCCACCCATGCATGGGCACCCGAATCACTGATTCGCACCTCACGTTCCACAACTGTCTGCTGCTTCATCTCATCATTTTCAGAGAAAACCGTAACCGTCTTGCTTCCGATATTCTTTCCATTCTTAATAGCCGTGGGTTTTGCTATATACCCTTCTACATATCTGGCCGGTACACCTGCAAAGCGGTACGCCAGGACTGCAGCGCTGGCATAATGCGTACAAAAGCCCTGTTTTTTCTCATAAAGGAAATACTCCACAAAGTCCTTACCCTTTGGTAAAGTGCCGGGCTTTAAAGAATAGGCCGTATTTTTCTGGATATAGGTACGGATATAAGCTGTTAGTTCACTAAGGGCTTTCTCTTCCCCGTATTTTTCTCTCATTTCCGCATATTTACCCTCCATGTCGGCCTTGAGCTGTTCAAGTCCGCTGTAAGGTACCTGCATATAATATTTCTCTATAAAAGTACGGTATTGCTTATCCGTCTCTTTATATTCCATTAACTTATTTTTCAACTCTTCATTCATGCCGCCGTATACTGCTGGCTTCTGTTGATATTTTGCAAGTTCTGTAAAAAAATCGCGATTTAATATATCTTCCTTACCCGTATAATAATAGTAACTAATCAAATAACCCATGTGGGCAGCACTGCTCTTACTATATTCCGGATTGGCCGTATCCATTCCCGTCTCCTCGTTAAGAGAAGGATAATATGGCATATAGGTATATTTGCTGTTTGCACCTACATTCTGGATGTTCATATAATCACGGTAAAAGCCCATAGGCTGAACATATCCCAAGGCTTCTTCCATAAGCCTTATGAGTCCCCCCGTCTGGTCGGCTGCCTCCAGATTAATATTTTCCCACATTGCCTTATATTGAGCATAATCTGCCATAGCTTCATCGCTCAGGCCGTTCCAGGCATTGCCGTCATAGGTGCTTCCGGTAAAGCCTTTCAGGTAAACAGTCTTACTGTTTTCCAGCACATTTATAATAATGTCCGTCTTATTATCATAATTAAGCTTTCCCACACCTCCCAGTCTGCCTTCATTCAGACCGCCGGAGGCTGTGTAATATTTAAAGATAACGATTTTCCCATTATTCAGAAAACCAAAATAGTCAGCTACATTCTTTACATCTATTTTTTCAATCTTTACCCGGACTTCTTTCTTCACCTTCGGAATATTCATTTTATATTCATAGGTCGTTTTTGAAAAGCAAAAGGGAATAAGCAGAAACAGCAGCAAAACGCTGCAAAATATCAAAAAGCTGCCCTTTATGTTTATTCGGTAGTGACTGCTGTCCATTATTTTTTTTTGTTCCTTTAACGCTGCTCTTTCCTCCTTTGTTCCTGCCCCTGACATCCGAATATGGTTGCCCAGTACAAATATGCCAAAAGTAGCAGCTATGTAGGCAGAAAAGGAAGAAGTGGAAGGAATACGTCCAACCACAAAGGGAAGGATAATAATAGGAAGTGTCACCGGATAATATAGTAAATGGGAGGCCTTATTCAATATAATCAAACTAAGTATTAAGGCAAGGGGCAGAGTAACAAAAATAAGAAAAACCGTAATTACCCTTGCCGGCTCATAGTTATCTACCAGAAAAGTATAAGCATGGGTACCATAATACTTATTCATAAAAGTTATGAAATAATTCTCTATCTGCCAAAAACCGTTTCCAACTTCCTTCCACATCCTGAAAAACCCGTATAGATAGGTCGCCAGAATCGGCAGAAAAATTACTATTCCAGCTTTAAAAAAAGCAAAGAGTCCCCAGCATACCAGCCCGAAGAAAAAAATCGCTCCCAAAAGAGGCAGCTGTACTACCGGAAGCTTAAGTCCCGTTGCAAAACCAAATATTACACTATAAAGCACAGCCTCTATGAGGATAATCTGCATTATGGACTGAAGGCAGGGATAACTGCCGTATCCCACAGCCATTACGGTTTCTTTTCCTCTGATAGATATCCCATCAAAAGACTTTTCTTTCTTAGCTCTCATAAAACCTCTTTCCCGTTTCTCTCGTCAGCTTAAGCAATAACACCCAGTTTAAAAATTGTTTCTTTTATATTGTTGATGTCAATAGGGTAGCAATCTATCATGGATTTTTTTAAGAAATCCATTGTTTTTGACTTTAACGGCAGCTTTTGAAGATCATTGATATAAATGATGTATAAATGATGCATGCCTGATTTCTGCAGCTTCAGAATCTTATCTTCCGATACCTCATTGGTGAGATAAATGACATTTCTGCCTGCCTCATCCTCCAGCTCATACACTTCCTTCTCTTCCTCTTTCCTGGTATAAAAAGAAGCACTTAATAACGCTGTCTGCGCCTCATTGCTGCTGTTATTATCTATTATATCCTTTTCAACATACTGCTTTTCAACCCAGTCATACCATACAAGTCTGTGCTGATGCCCTTTTTTTAATATTCCTTCGGAAACCGACATGGCAGCTTCTATATAACTGTCCAGCTGCAGCAATTTCTTCTCGCCCTCTTCCTCTCCTTTAAAATCCATAAAAAAAAGGGCCTTATCTCTTAAGGGCTGACTGTACTCTTTCATAATCAGCTTCTGGTTTTTTCTGCTGAGCTTCCAATGTATCTGGTTGGGCCTGTCCCCTTCTTTATAATCCCTTACCCCAAAGATTTCAGAAGGGTCATTTCCGGGTTTATATTCAAGATAATGGACACTTTCATCATCCATTTCCATATCCGCAGTTTTTCGAATAATATCCCCTGCTATCGGATGAAGGTTCGGCATTACGGATACCATTAACCAATCGGGACATTTTCTGGATACATATCCTATGGATAAGATATCATAGCATTTAATGCGGTAAACCGATATCTTAATATTGCCGCAATGCTCCGACTTCAGATTTAAAACTGCATAGGAGGAACTGTTTTTATCCACACTTAAAATGATCTTATCCTTTTTCCTGCGGTTCGAGATTTCATTGCAATAGGTATAACAAATTTCAAGATGGGTAATGGGTATATCGGAGCGGTTATAAGCTTCGAATTTTATTTCGATGTCCTCTCCCTTTTTGGTCAGGGCCGGCACAGCAGAAACTTTCACTTCCACTCTTCTTAAAGACAGCCAGGCTATAAAAAGGAGTAAAAAGGGCAGCAAAAGGACTGCAAAGAAAAAATTCATGGTAAAGTATACATTATAGAATATGGAAAAGAGACCAACTAACAGAAGAAATATGACATATGCTATTCTTTTTCCAGTCATTTTATGTGTAGTGTACCGCCGCTGTCCTTCCTGCGGCTGCCGCAGATTTTTTGGCTGAAAGAAGCACCAGGGCATCCTTTCTTTCTCTATTTTCTTTCAACCTGTCTTTTGCAGACCTGCCTGTTTTTCTGTATGCTATGCTTTTCCAAGCCCTGGTATTTATCCAATGGCGGATATTTCCCCAAGCCTTGGTATTTATCTAATCTTTGATATTTATCTAATCTTTGATATTTATCCAATCTTTGGTGCCTGTACCTGTTTTAAAATTCCCTTGCTGACCTGCTCCAGGCTTACGTTGTTTACCCTTGCCTCCGGCTTTAATATAATACGGTGTGATATGATATCGTAGAATATGCTTCTGATGTCATCCGGCACCAGAAAATCCCTGCCGTTGATATAGGCATTCGCCTTTGCCATGTTGAGCAGGGCAATGCTTCCTCTCGGGCTTACCCCAAGCTCTACATAGGGGTCCCTTCTCGTCATAAGTATAAGCTTTACCAGATATTCATAGATACTGTCATTTACATAAATTTTTTCCGCCTGCTGCTGCATGGTAAGAATATCTTCCCTGCTGACCACTTCTTTCATTTTGGACAGAGGATTTTCACCATTCCTGTCTTTTAACATACGAATTTCCCCTGCAACATCCGGATATCCCATAGAAAGCCTTATCATAAAACGGTCCAGCTGGGATTCCGGCAGCATGTGGGTGCCTATGGACCCTACCGGGTTCTGGGTTGCTATTACGGTAAAGGGCTTTGGTACCTGCATGGTAATACCGTCAACTGTCACACTGCCTTCTTCCATTACTTCCAGAAGCGCTGACTGTGTCTTAGAGGAGGTACGGTTGATTTCATCAGCAAGGAATAAATTACAAACAACAGGACCCTGCTTGTAATCACCTAATTCTCCATCTCTTGTTATAACATGATAACCGATTACATCTGTGGAAAGTACGTCCGGGGTAAACTGCAAACGGTTATATTCCAGATTCATTACTTTAGAAAAAGCCAAGGCCAGGGTCGTCTTTCCGACACCCGGAATATCCTCTATCAGGATATGCCCTTTCGCTATTATGGCAGTCAGGACTTTCCGAACGATATTTTCCTTGCCAATGACTGTTTTGTTCACTTCTTTCATAATATCCTGTGTAATCTCAAAATTCAGCATTTTATCCTCCATGCATTCCGCCTTACTACCTGCGGCGCCGCATTTTTCAACCCGCTCTCTTTTTTAGACTTCTTTTTTACTATAACTCAATCCCCATATATTTGCAATAGAAATGCTGGTAAGAAACACAGCAAACGCATGAAGGAAGTTTATGGAAGCGGACGATGACCAAGGAGGTTATTTTGGAGTTTTGTTACGCGAGAACCCTTATTCCACTAAAGCGCCAGGAAACGTGACTGGCAGGCAAAACAGCGCCAAACTCGCTGTAACAAATATGGCGGTGTTAGTTATCAAGCTCAAACAGTGGCACCGTTTTACCTAGTCACATTTCCTGCCACTTAAGTGTCATAAGGAACCTCTTGAGGCAAAACTCCAAAATAACCTCCTTGGTCATCTGTACATATCCACTATTTGGTCTCATGCATTTGACCTGTGGCAAGAAAAAGGAATACAAGTATCTGCGGACAGCAAATACAGGTATTCCTATTCTTACATTATCAATTATTGACACCTATTATGAATTCATTCCCAGCATCAGGAATTTTTCATTACAATGCTTTCGATTTCATTGGCCACATCTTCACAGGCATCACAGCATTTTTCAAGCTTACGGTAAACTTCAGTCCAAATCATCAGATCAACAGGGTCTGAAGTGTTTCTGTACAGTTCCTTTACGCCGTTAATATAGAGGGCATCTCCCTCTTCCTCCAGGCGGTTTACCTCAACTACTTCCGCATGAAGCTTCTTGGACTTTTTAAAATTACGCATTTCTTCCACGCTGACATACATGGATTTACAGCAGGCTTCTATGGTCTCTGTAAATTTCGGTATCTCCGGACGGATTTTTTTCACATTGAACATGTCAATGCACATTAATACATCTTCTACCGCATCCGTAACATCGTCAATCTGCTGAGCTACATTAATAATATCTTCTCTTTCAATAGGAGGAAGGAATTCCTTTATAAGATGTTCGATCATATCATGCTTTGCAATATCTGCTGAATGCTCAATATTATGCATTTCTCTGATTTTCTCCTCCAAAGTTGCTGTATGGAAATCAGAGATTGTTTTCTTTAAAAGCTCTGATGCCTGTAAAGAAAACTTGGATAAACCAAGGAGTGCTTCAAAATAATCGTATGCTTTTTTACTGCTCATGTTAATTCCTTTCTCTTAAAAGATTCTCATAAAGATATATGCCATCAGGTACCCGACTACTCCACAGCCCGGGAAGGTCAAAACCCATGCCAAAACCATTTCTTTTACAACACTCCAGTTAACGGAAGAAATTCTTTTGGAGGCTCCAACACCCATTATTGCCGTTGTTTTTGTATGAGTTGTACTTACAGGAAGACTGGTAAGGGAGGAAATCAACAAGCTGATTGCTGCTGCTGTATCAGCTGCAAATCCCTGATATGTATCCAGTTTCACCATTCCCATACCAACTGTTTTTATTATACGGTATCCGCCGATGGAAGTTCCCAGAGCCATAACCAAAGAACAAAGTATCATAAGCCATACGGGAATTGTAAAATTCGTTACATCGCTTTGGCCATTTGCTAAAAACATTCCTAACATGAATACGCCCATAAACTTTTGTCCGTCCTGTGCGCCGTGCATGAATGCCATTGCTGCTCCGCCTAAGATCTGTGCCTTCTGAAAAGCCGGTTTCGATTTTCTTCTGTCCATCCCTTTACAGGCGGCTTCTATTATTCTTACAACCACAAAGCCCAGAACAAAACCAAGCAGGGTAGAAATTACCAGACCATATATTACTTTAATCCATTCATGCCAGTTGATACCGGATATACCTCTCTGAAGAGCGATGGCCGCACCGGAGAGGCCTGCTATTAATGCATGACTTTCACTGGTAGGAATACCAAATACCCATGCTCCTGTTGCCCATGCTACGATGGCAACTAAGGCGGCACACAATGCAATCAGAGAATTATGGGAATCACCTCTGAAATCAACCATATTGTAAATAGTCTGGGCTACTGTCGCATTAAATGCAGTCATTACAAATACACCGAGGAAATTGAAAATAGCTGCCATAATAATGGCCTTCTTCGGTTCCATGGAACGGGTCGACACACAGGTTGCGATAGCGTTGGGTGCATCCGTCCAGCCATTGACCAAAATAACCCCCAAAGTTAAAACAACCGTAATAAGCAAAGCCGGATTATTAATAATCTGGTGGATAAAATCACCAAATAAAATCGTCATATTGCTCTCCCATCTGCGAAAATTCGCTTAATTTTATGGTGGCGCTTGTCTTATCAAGCCTTAAAAAGCTTAACATGAACTTTACAAAATATCAATGTGTTATTAACTTCTTTACATTTTCTTAACGTTTTCTTAACTGGGTATATACCAGTAGGAATACTATAATTCCTATTGTTTTATGCATCATTGCGGTTTTTCTCCCGTTATTTTCTTACGTTTTTTATAGAATGCACTATAAATTACTATTAAGAATTCTTAAGAAAGAATACCTTACATATTTTTGCCTGTTTCTGCCTCCATTTACAGATATCCAGGATTTTCGCTATAATTTTCTATGGTGCAACATAATAAAATATATTATAATAAGAATATTGAAAGTAAATCTTATATATTTTGGAGAAACAACATGCAAAAACCTGATACTTCGGCTATTCTGTCCGATATTTTAAAAACAGTTCTTATATTGTCTGCCTCAGCCATACTATCCTATCTGGTTATTCACAAAACGGGAGAGGACAGTAATGTATATATTTTTTACATTCTTTCCGTTATTATTATTTCCAAAATAACAGAAGGTTATCTTTGCAGCTTTATTGCCTCTTTTTTAGGAATATTAGCTGTATATTACTGCTTGTTCTTCTTAAACCTCCGTTTTACTCCTTCCAGCGAAGGCTACCATCTTACCCTGGCAGGTATGTTCATAATATCTGTTATTATCAGCATGACTACTGCCAACTTAAAAAAGCATGCACGGGAGGCGGAAATCAGAGAAGAAAAAACAAGGCAGCTCAATGAAATCAGCAGAAAGCTTCTGTCTCTGAACGGGGCAGAGAACATAGGAAGCCTTGCTTTGGAATATGTTTCTTCTCTTACGGGCTGCTCCTGCGTTTTCTATTCCAAATCGCCCCAGTCCGGAGAACCGGGCATGATTCACAGCCTTGATCCAAAGCATATCCCAATTATGAATTCAAGCCACGAACGCTTTGTTGCCCACTGGGTCTTTGAAAATCAAAAAATCGCAGGCTTTCAGACGGACTTTGGCAATGAATCCAGTTGTACCTATCTCCCCTTAATATCCCATAAAAAAATCTGGGGAGTTATGGGAATTTTCCAGCTGTGTCAAAAGCCCCTGGATAAAAGTACCCTGGATTATTTAAAGCTCATCATCTCCCAGGCAGCTATTGCACTGGAACGGGAGTATCTGTCAGATTCCCAGCAGAATATCCTGCTGGAGACGGAAAAGGAAAAAATGCGTGCCAATCTGCTGCGTGCAATCTCCCATGATTTGCGTACTCCTCTCACCGGCATGATCGGCGCCAGTGAAACGATTATGAATAACAAAGAACAGCTAAGCCAAAAGGAACAGGATAAGCTTATCAAATATATCTATGAGGATTCCAACTGGCTATTGCACATGGTTGAAAATCTGCTGTCCGTTACCCGTATAAAGGAAGGTGTTTCTTCCGTCAGCAAATCCCCGGAACCTCTTGAGGAGGTAGTAACTGCTGCCGTAGGCCGCTTAAGGAAACGCTATCCAAAGGCCAATGTGCAGGTTAAAATACCGGAAGAGTTTCTGATGGTCCCCATGGATGCCACACTGATAATGCAGGTACTCATTAATCTCCTGGAAAATGGTGTAAAACATGCCGGAAAAGGTGCCTTACTATCACTGAATGTAACGGCTGCCGAAAACGAAGTCCTGTTTCAGGTAGCAGATAACGGAAAAGGCCTTACCTTTAATGATACGGATTCCGTATTTGAAGGTATTTCCCCGACCACTGCCCAGACCAGCGATGCCGTAAAAGGAATCGGTATCGGACTTTCCATCTGCAAGACAATTATTATGGCCCACGGCGGAACCATAAATGCCCAGAACCAGCTAAGCGGCGGAGCACTGTTTACCTTTACACTTCCCCTTGAAGGAGGCAATACACTTGAGCAAGAAAATAAAAATTCTGCTGATTGAGGATGAACCAACTATCAGTAAATTCATTGATGCAACTCTTTCAGCCAATCATTATAAAGTAATCCTGTGCCGTACCGGAAGAGAAGGTATCGAGCTCATCTCCTCCCATTGTCCGGATTTGGTTCTGCTAGACCTTGGTCTTCCTGATATGGATGGATTAGAGGTGATAAAGGAGGTAAAGGAATGGTCTTTCCTTCCCATTTTAGTGGTATCTGCAAGGGATGACGAATATTCCAAGGTTCAGGCTCTGGACGCGGGGGCTGACGACTACATTACAAAGCCCTTTGGAACCAGCGAGCTGCTGGCCCGTATCAGGACAGCCCTCAGGCATTATATCAAGGCTGATTCCAAAGGCGGTAAGGCAAAAAGTTCCTATAAAGCAAAGGATTTTCTTATTGATTTTGACAAGCATCTGGTAACCATCCGCGGAGAGGAGGTCCACCTGACCCAGATAGAATATAAGCTGGTATCCCTTCTGGCCCAGAACCCGGGGAAAGTATTGACCTACGATTCCATTATTACAAAGATATGGGGTCCCTATGCGGAAAAAGATAATCAGATTCTAAGAGTAAATATGGCAAATATCCGAAGAAAAATTGAGAAAAATCCCGTTGAACCGGAATATATCCTGACTGAAATCGGAGTGGGCTACCGAATGGTAGAAGATTTTTCATAGCGATTATTTCGCTGCTTTCACCCATAAGGAATAGAATTATCCCTGTTTCACCGAATATGTTCCGGCTTAACAGGTTAATCAGATGTGCTTTCTGCAGGTATTAAGAGGCTGCTGCAAAAGATGAATAAATACCTGCTAATGTATACATAAATGTATATCCACCCTATGCGGTATAAAACACCTTTTGCAGCAGCACCCCGGTTACCTTTTCAGGAAAGCTGTTTTGTTTATTTCTTTAAAACAAATGCTCTTCCTCTTGAATTACTTGTGCTTACAGTTCGTTTATCAGGGTCTCGCCCTTCTTATACTTTTCAAAGCTTTCTTTAAACATCCTGATTATTTTCTTAATAACATTCTTGGAAATGGCTGAACTATGAGGTGTAATTAGAACATTGTCAAGCTCCCATAAAGGGCTGGCCTCCGGCAGGGGCTCTTCATGAAAAACATCCAGAACCGCTCCCTGAATCCTTCCTTCTCTTAAAGCGGCAATAAGAGCTTCTTCCTCTACCGTATCACCTCTTGCAATATTTACAAAAACCGCTTCCTTTTTCATAAGAGCAAATTCCTCTTCTCCTATCAAATGATAAGTCTCCTGGGTAAGGGGAGCTGCCATTACCACATAATCAGCCTTTGGAAGCATTTCTTTTAACTTGTCCATGGAATACACACCAGCAAAGCCGTCTAATTCACAGGGTGTCCTCTTAAGTCCAAACACCTGCATATCAAAGGCCCCGGCTTTTCTTCCGATTTCAGAGCCGATGTGCCCTGCCCCTATGATCAGGATGGTCTTTCCCTCCATATCTTCCCCAGATATCAGCTCGCCCCACTTTTTTTCTTTCATTAAAGGAAGATACCTGTCATAGTGATGGCTCATGACAAGAAGCCCGCCCATAACATATTCTGCAATGGTCACCGCATGGACACCACTGGTATTGGTAGCCAGAATTCCTCTTTCCTTTAATTCCTTTAAAGGGAGCTTCTCTACGCCGGCACTCACACTGAATACCCACTTTAAAGAAGGAGCTGCCTGAAGCATCTCTTCATCTAAGGGCACCGAAAAGTTCCCTCCTCCAATCGTCACAATAATTTCCGTCTCAGGCAGATATTTTAAAGCCTCTTCCTTTGTAAGGCAGACCTGCACCTTTTCTCCGGTAATGTCCGATATGGCATCCGTATAGGCATTTTGATTATATATAAGCGATATGATCATACTTCTTCCCCTTCTTTTCTTCTAATGGTAAAAAGCCGTTAAAACCAGACATGAATTACACCTGTTTTCACGGCTTTATACTTACAGGCTTTGGATTCCCGCCGCCTTACTTCTTAAAAATATGTCTTTGTAAGCTCTTCTACAATATTCTTCATACAGCCATCCTGAAAAGGAGAATCCAGCCCTACCTTGTTTAACATAGGCTCATAGAATTCTCTTGCGGAAAGTCTGCAAAGCTCAAGATAGCTCTCCCAGGCTTTTCCATAGTCCTTATCCATCTTAATGCGGTATTGAAGAGCGCAGGTCTGTGCCAGGCAGTAGTCAATATAATAAAAGGGATCCACATAAATGTGCTGCTGTCTCTGCCAGAAACCACCCTTTGAAAAGAACGGGTCATTCTCGTAATCCATATGAGGCCTGTATTCACTCTCCAGCTTCATCCAGGCGGCTTTTCTCTCGTCAGGAGTCATATCCGGGTTCTCGTATACGATGTGCTGGAATTCATCTACCATGCAGCCATAGGGAATAAAGATAATGGCATCTGCCAGATGCATTTTTCTGTAATCCTCCGCCCTGTCTCCGAAGAATTTCTCCATGTACCTGTCGGTAAAGAATTCCATGGACATTGAGTGGATTTCTGCTGTTTCCATGGTAATGTCCCTATGCTCTTCCACTTCATAATTTCTGGCTACATATCCCTGGAAGGCATGACCGCATTCGTGAGTAATTACATCTACATCAGAGCTGGTTCCATTAAAGTTCGCAAAAATAAAGGGTGCCCGGTAGTCCGGTAAAAAGGTCATGTAACCGCCGGCCTGCTTATTCTTTCTTCCCATTACATCAAACAGCTCATTTTCATACATGAATTCAAAAAACTCTTTTGTTTCGAGAGATAAATCGCTGTACATCTCCTTACCCCACTTAAGAATTTCTTCCGGCGTGCCAATGGGTGCCGGGTTGCCGTTGTTAAAGAACATTTCATTATCATAGTATTTTAAGGAGTCCAGTCCTAAAGCCTCTCTCCTTTGTTCATGAACCTTTGTAGCAAGAGGAACAAATACCTTCTTCACCTGATCTCTGAAGTTCTTGACCATATCACGGTCATAGCTGTTGCGGTTCATCCGGCAATAGCCCAGCTCCACAAAATCCTTATAGCCCATCTTCCTGGCCTGTGCCGTACGGTTCTTTACCATCTTGTCATAAATATCATCCAGCTCTTTGCTGTGCTCCGCAAAGAAACCGGAAAGCTTGCTCCAGGCTTCCTTTCTGACATTTCTATCGGAATCCGTCAAATATTTTCGAAGCAGGGAAATGTTAAGCTCTTCACCGTTAAAGTCAATCTTAGCACCGGCAATTAGCTTATGGTAGGTGGATTTCAGATTATTATCCTCCTGCATAAGGGGGATTAATTCTTCATTCAGAGCCTTTAACTGCAATTCAATATTCTTAAACGCCACCTTTCCGATTTTTTCTTCCAGGTAGGGCCTGTAGGGTGACTCTAACAGAACCTTGGAATATTGAAGCTTAAGGTCATCAAACTCCGGCTTCTTTTCATCATAATAGTCATTTTCTTTTTCATAGAACTCATCTGCGGTATTGCCGGAATGCCTGATTTCACAAATTGTCATTTGTGTAAGTACCTTATCAATTAGACCGTAAGCCTTTTTATGAATCTCAAACTGCTCTTCTCCGCTTTTTGCTTCCTTTTGCTCCTTTATCAATTCGAAAAAGGATAGTTTTACTTCTTCCATATCCACTCTTTTATATGGAATATCTTTGAATTTCATAATTTAATCCTCCGTTTTTTAAAATAATATCCATTCTTATTATATCTTAATTAAAATAACTATATTCTGCAATGGAGAATATGATAAAATTTATGAATAACTGGATAAATCTTTCATTCATTTATTATTTTACTTCATCCTGTTCTTCATAAAATAAGGCAGCCTTATTCAGGCAGCCATTGCAATTCCTGCAGCCGTGGCTTTCCTTCCACAGCCTGTCGGCAACCGGTTCCCACCTGTCTGCAGCAGGAATACATTTTTCAGTAAGGCTTCCTACCTCTTCCGGATTCTTAAGGTCGGTGGATTTGGCGCCAGACCTTTCCACCATTTCAGCAAGTCTGCCCTGATTATCAAGAAGCGGGCAGGGTCTAAGCAAATTGGCATGAAAAGGCTGGTTCTTATGATATTCCATAAACAAAGGTGATTTTAAGGCCTCCAGTATACTTTTCTCATATACATTACTGTCCGAATAATGAATAAAGGCACAGGGTTCTATATCTCCATTGGCATTGATGTGAAGATACCTTCTGCCGCCTGCAATACAGCCCTTTACATATTCTCCGTCGTTCCAGAAATCTATTGTAAAAATAGGCTTGCTCTCACGGAAATGCCTGATCTGCCGGTATATAAATTCACGCTGCTCTGCTTTAGCCAAAAGCTCCGGTACGGCATCTTTTCCTACCGGCATATAAGTAAAGAACCAGGCAAATTTAGCACCTTTCCCAACCATAAAGTCAAAGTATTCCTCACTTCCGATAACTTCCGTATTCTTACTGGTATAGCAGCAGGATATGCCAAAGGGCAGCTTTTTGGCTCTTAAAAGCTCCATTGCCTTCTCTGTGGCTAAAAAGGTTCCCTTCCCCCTTCTGTAATCCGTTTCCTCCTGAAAGCCCTCCACACTGATTGCCGGGACGAAGTTTTTGACCCGGAGCATCTCCTGTGCAAATTCATCATTTATTAAGGTTCCGTTGGTAAAGGCAAGAAACGCACAGTCCTGGTGCTTTTCACACAGCCTTATAATATCTTTCTTCCGTATAAGCGGTTCTCCGCCGGAATAAACGTAAAAATATATTCCAAGTTCCTTTCCCTGGGTAATAATGCTGTCCAGGGTATCAAAATCCATGTTTAATTTATCCCCATATTCTGCCGACCAGCAACCGATACAGTGCAGATTGCAGCCCGAGGTAGGGTCAAGCAGTATAGCCCAGGGGACATTGCACTGATATTCTTTCCTGGCCTTATTCTGCCTTTTTCCTCCTATAAATACCCCATTGACAATAAAGTTCTCAAAGAGCTTCTTCCTGACTCCATCGTCTACATCCGTATACAGGCTTTTTATAAGACGGTACCAATTGTTATTCTTATTGTCCATATAAGGCAATATAACCTTAGCCTGTTTTGCGACGTATTTTTCCTCCTTATCTATCTTTATCAGCCAATTCAGTACTTTGGGAATGTTTTTTTCAGGATTGGAATCCAGATAATAGACCGCCTTCTTGATACCATAACCCTGTATAGCCTCCTTGATACTTTTTCTTTTCATGACCACCCATATCCGCCTTGTTTTTAGTAATTATATGCAAACAGCCGGTTAAAATGCAATTCCAAAAAGCCTTATATAAAAAGCTTGATTCGGACAGCAGAATGCTATGTTTCTTGAGATTGCCTTCTGATACCCGAATCAAGCTTACCATGTTGTACTATCTTTGCAAATAAAAATGCTGCCATCCTATAGCTCCCATCAAAGGATGGGGCACCTGACGCAGCATAATTATTTTAGAAAATTTAATTTAGGGGTATCTATCTAAGCTATTGATTTTTTACGGGATATCTTTTAATCACTGACTATATTCTATGCATTGATATCTTTTAACCACTGATTACTTTCTATGCATTGATATCCTTTAAATCGGATATTAGTTCCAAATCAGAGGCCGTTACTTTTAAATTCGAACTGAGAGTCTCACCGGATACTGTTGTGACGGTAATTTCGATAACCGTTCCTTCCTGTAGGCCTTTATTATTTACAGCCTCAATAAATTTAGGAAACTTGGGATGGTTACCGGTAAAGGTATCCCAGGATTTCTTTAATTTCATCATTTTTACGGGATTTAACATGATATTCCCTCCTTTTAGTAATTTCAGCTTAACCTTAGCTTATTCGTTTTTTCTCTTTCTTACGCTCTCTGACAGCAAATATTCAATCTGTCCGTTAATAGACCGGTAATCATCCTCTGCCCAAGCAGCGAGTTCGTTCCATAGGGTCGGTGACAGTCTTAAAAGAATTTGCTTTTTGGATTTTTCCTTTTCTTTTAATTGTCTTTCCTTCTGCAGGAGCTCCTGCTCAATCTCTTTTATTCTTTCAAGACGTTTTTGCAGTTCCTCTTCCCTTTTATCTATGCTTCCTTCATTGTTTACTGCCATCTTACTGCCTTTCCTTTAATCTTAATAAAGAGAGCCGCTGTTTACGATAGGCTGCGCATCCTTATTTCCGCAGAGTACTACAAGAAGATTGCTTACCATAGCTGCCTTTCTTTCATCATCAAGCACTACAATCTCTTCCTGCCCCAGCTGGTCAATAGCCATCTTCACCATGCTTACAGCACCTTCCACTATTTTTTGTCTGGCTGCAATCACAGCTACGGCCTGCTGTCTCTGAAGCATTGCTGCCGCAATTTCTTCTGCATAGGATAAATGAGTGATTCTGACTTCCTTTATTTCAAGACCGGCTTCACTTACTCTTTGCTGCAGCTCTATTCTCATGCTTTCGGCGATTTCCTGGCTGCTGCCTCTTAGAGTTTTCTCATCCGCATCATTTTCCATGGTATCATAGGGGTAAAGCCTTGCCACATTTCTTATGGTCGAATCGCACTGGATGGACAGGTAGGTCTTATAATTATCCACATTGAAAACAGCCTTTGTAGGGTCCGCTACTCTCCAGATAACCACCGCACCAATTATGATAGGATTACCTAATACATCATTTACCTTCTGCTTCTCATTGCTAAGGGTAAGGGTCTTTGTTGAAATCTTCTTACTGCCCTGACTTGCAGGATTTGTGGTAGTTGTGCCTGTGGTATAAGTCCCCATATTTATATTCGTATTAACCGGTGACGTTCTTGCCGGATGAATGGCTCCGGCAAAAGGATTGGTATAATAAAAACCTTCCTTTTTGATAGTTCCATAATACTTTCCGAATAAAGTCATTACGATAGCCTCATTGGGATTTAAAATATGAAAACCACTCAGCAGTACACATAATACAACAAAAAGAACAATACCGGCAACCAGTAAAAATGCACCAAGATTATAATTCATTTTACTTAAATTAATAGAGCCGGCAATAATCCCCCAGATTGATACCCCAAACCCGATCAGCACCAGCAATAACATTATTCCACCGCTAAAGGGTTTAATTTCTTTTTCTTCCACGTTATTTAGCCTCTGGCCATTTTCATTTTCCATAATAACTCCTTTCGCTAATATCAAATCAGAGATTTGATATTCCTGATTACTTAGTTGAAAGATTTCCTTTCAATCTGATTTTTCTCATATTAGTATTTATATTAGTATTTATATTAATATGATATCATTATGATATCATATTATCTTTCTATGGTAATTTTGTCAATAGATAAATTGAAAAATTCGGCAGAGAAATTCAAAAATTTAGGAGAAAAACGTATGCCATTATATGTGTTATCATGAATTTTTAAAAAAAAATAAAAAATTCAAACTTTTGCTTGACTTTTGGACAAAATATAGTAGAATATATACGTTGACGCTTCGCAGTTGTGGCGGAATTGGCATACGCGCTAGATTCAGGTTCTAGTCCGCATTACGTGGGTAGGGGTTCAAGTCCCCTCAACTGCATATAAAGAAAAGCCTTGTAAATGTTGAGTTTACAAGGCTTTTTGCTTTTTTACCAAATGATGGTCAGAGTAGAAAATCCACTTGACAGCTGCCAGATTATTTTATTTTCATTTTACTCTGGCGTAATCTATGAATGTTAAAGCCTTGCAGCTAACCATGAGCATGGAAGATATGCCCCTTTCACAGTCTGACAAAGAGCGAATACAAGAATGTATTGACGGGAAAGTAAGTTTTCAAGAAGTCATTACCCTATTAATTCAAAAACATACGCATAAACAGGCTGTATAATTATGAATGGTGAATATTACTATGAATATGAAAAGGATAACTTATACTGCTATCCCAGCACTTATGTATTAAAAAACAAATTAAACATTTTAGATGAGAATGAGTTAAAGACTGCCGAACGCGAAATCACTTCCTTACGCACCGTTCAAGCATTGACCAGTAGAATAGAAGGTAACTTTGATAAGAATTAATGATAAAAGCAATGTCTATAGATACTGATGTATTATAATTACAGAATATACTTTGGAATGTACCATAATATAAACCTATAAAAATATCCATAAATCAAATAATGCTAACCTAATAAAACACATAAAACAGGGCTTGTTCACACATAATGGAATCCACAATAACCACACACAAAATTTAGGTTCAAGTCCCCATAACTGCATACTTTAAAGCTCTCGCAACCTTACTAAATTCAAATGGTTGCGAGCTTCTTATTTCTTTAAAATTCTGTTAACCTCTGCTAACGTGCCTTTTTATAGCATAAACTATAAATGATGAATCCTTTCCATATTGATATCTTATTTTAGTTAATCTTACTTTACTTCCTTTTTGGCTACATGAATTAATTATAAATGTAAATACACATTATCTATGTAATAAAAAATCATAAACATTATTATCACCCGATACATCCAAATTGCAGAAAGATTGACCTCTCATAGGTTCTAATGTATATAATGATAATCCAGATTTCTCAATCCATGAGTTTTTTTAATTTTATATTTTATTAACTGCTGCTGTGATCAATAATCCAGTCAATGATATACTCTGTATGATATTTTCCACTTGCTATGCCCAACCCAAGATCAATAGTATCCTGATTACTTGCATTCACTTCAATGTTATTAACATAACTCTGTATTGATGAATATAGCTCGAAATTTTCATATGTCTGAAATTGTGCGTTCAATGCCATATCAAGTAATCCTTCGTCTCAGACTCCATCTAATCCTCCTGATTGCTCTATGGCCATTGAATGCATTGAAAGAATCTGTTTCTTTTGCAGCTTCATCATTTTGCTAATTCCTCTATGCTTCTGCATACCTAGAAAGAAATTTTCTTGCCGCCTCTTCAACCATTAGGTTGTCGTCAGTAACTTCATCCTGTATCTTACTATAATCGATTATAATATATCTTGGTGCATTATTTTTCAAAATAACCGCTGAACCTTTTTCGTCAACCATACGCGCAACCTCGAATATAAAACTATTTTATCTTAATCACATAGCCATCTTTTCTTAGCTTAGCTTTGGGAAGGTCTCCTGCTATATAACCTAATGTACAATGTCCTATACCTATATAATTATCACCAATACCCCATTCTCTCAAAAGTGCTTTTCCTGCATCACTTTCAAATTCTTCTTTTGCCCGATGAATCCAGCAGGAACCTAGCCCGATGGCATGGGCAGCATTCATAAGATTTCCCAGCACCAGACTGCCATCCTCTATATAGGTCGGTCTATTTTTATCTGCTAGTACGATTATGACCGTGGGTGCACCATAAAATGGTTCAAAACCACTTTGTCCAAGGATATTCGCATTTATTACAGATAATTTTGCAATGATTGCTTTGTCCTGCACTGCTACGATGAGTGGCGACTGTAATCCCCTTCCGTTAGGTGCATAAGTCCCGACTTCCAGTACTGTATTTAATTCTTCTTCCGTAATCTGCTCCGGTTTATATTTATGGATGCTTCTTCTTTCTTTTAAATCTTTTATTGTTGTATTCATATGATATCTCCTCTTGCCATAGCCCTAAAGTTTGGGATTTACTTGTTAATTTATTATCTTATTATCATCCTATTTTCTCTATGGCTTTTCTTTAGGAAAATAACGCTTATCTTTACATACACCACGCAAATTATTACTTCCCTGTCAACAATTAATGGAAGCAGCTGCTTTTCAAGTCTTCTCAGTAATATATAGCTAAAAATTGATCTGCAAAGCCCCAAAATTTCAGAACCTTATTTTTGTATTTGGAATTTTCCAGATGGCAACTACTGTATTACTTAACAATACTATGTTTTGGATACCCACTACATGCTTTCTTAAAATTATCTGAATATACTTAAGTTATTTTTAAATTTTCTGGGTAATATAGTAAAATGATTTTTCTTGTACTATACTAAAAATTAATCTTGAAAGCATTACGCTTAAATTCAGCTAATGCGCCCAGGAATAGACAGTAATTGAGAGGAGAAAAAAATGTATAAGAAGTTTTTAACTTTAAGTGTAATTTTGGTATGCTGTATATTTACAATAAGCTGCACCAAAAAGACTTCCCTGTCTGAAAAACAAAGTTACAGAGCTACTGATACTACCGGTTCCATAATGACATTAGCAAATACACCTGCTGCAATCCCATTAGAAGCTGCTGCAACACCAATAAAGACTGTTTCAACACCATTTAAAGCCGTTTCAACACCATTTAAAGCCGTTTTAACACCATTAAAAGCCGGTGCAATACCATTAAAAACCGTTCCAACCTCAAAAACAGTTAAACAGACTGCTATCTTAAAGGATATAAACGTTGTTTATATGAAGGATAGTAAGAAGGGATGGGCATTACGATTAAATGGCAGTTTAATCACAACAAATAACGCATGGTCTTCCTATAAGGAAATACATAAGTTTACTGCTCACTATGATGATGCTGAATCCATGCCTTCTATTACATATGTGAATAATACTCTATATGTTTTTGGATTTTTTAGCCAGGCAAGTGGCATTGATGTTTATAAATCAAAGGATGATGGCAGTACCTGGAGCAAAGGCCATATAAAATCAGCTAACATTAAAGATGCTAGAGGCGGTGAACTATATAGTAGTTTTGTTAATAATAAAGTTGGATATTTGTTGTACTGCGGCGGCCCGGCTGCAGGACTGATGGAAAAATATTTATTCAAAACTACAGATGGCGGAAAAACCTATAAAGAAATAGATGATGTTTCATATATTCAAGGCTATCCCACTGGTATGGCATTCAATAAAGCCGGTACCGGATTTATTACCAGTACATACCATGGCGCTGATAATTCCTACCTGTATAGGTTAACTAATACTGCTAAGACATGGAAGAATTTAATAGTACGGCAGCCTAAAGATTTAAACTATAGATATATTGAAGGCTACCCACCATACTTTATCGGTAAAAAAGGGATTATGATTTTGAAATATGCGACTGATAATGATCCTGTCTATGTCATATTTCAATCTTCTGACAACGGGAAAACATGGACTCCAGAAGATAGAATTCCCCTGCAAGGCTCCTTAGCAAGCTATAGCTTCAGTAATAGAAATACGTTGTATATCATAGACGTTACAGGAAGAATGCTAAAGGTAGTGAAAAACAATGATAAATGGGCACTAAGCTCAGTAACCACAAAATTTAACCGATAAATAAGTGCAGTGCCAGCAACAGCAAACTGCTTTACTTCAGTAACCACAAAGTTTAATCAATAAAGCGATTATAGCAAATTAATATTTTATGATTTGAGTGACAAAAGCCTTGCTTCAAAAGAAACACAGGCAATTTGCACAAACCAGAAAGAACGAATGCGCCTATGGAAAGGTATTAGAAGTCCTTTCTCTGAATATTTTGTGCTATATTATAAAAAGATTGTTTGAGCGCAAGCGAGTTATCTGTTTTATAATATGCCCAGCACAAAATATTCAGAGAATTAGGACTTCTTATACCTTGGAATCGAAGCATGAGTTCTTTCTGGTTTGTGCAAATTGCCGTCCCCTTTTGAAAGACTACCCTTTCGAGACCCAAATCATTTATTAATCTTTATATAACCCACATATAAAGCAAATTTTAGCTTAGCTTGCTATATACGTGGGTTTGCATATTCTAACAGTCCGGTATTTATCAATTTATCAACAGCCTCTTTTACAGCTTACTTCCTTTATCCACATAAATAGGCTGCTGTTCACAGCCAACTAATATCCTTCCATTACAAAAGACAGCGGATTTATCCGAGAGCACATACTGGAGCAGTGCATTTTCCCCGACAAAGGTCCCTTTCATCAGTATCGAATCCTTTACTACCGCTCCTTTTTCAACGGTAACAGCTGAAAATAATATACTATTTTCCACCTGTCCTTCTATGAGACAGCCGTCTGCTATCAGGCTATGGGAAACCTTAGCATTGCTTCCATATCTGGCAGGTATATCATCCATTACCTTGGTGTAGACCGGACCATAATTGTAGAATAGCATTTCCCTTGCCTTTGGCTCCAAAATATCCATGTTTGCCTTGAAATAGTCATTTATCGAGTTAATTTTTCGAAGGAATCCCTCATACTCCCACGCCGCTAGCTTGTAACGGCCTATATTCTTTTGAAAGATATCCCTTTCAATGTCTGTCAGGCTGTAGGCCATCGCTTCCTGAATTACGCTTACAAGAAATTGCTTTCCCGTAATCCACATGTTGGTTCCGATGAAATTCCCTTCTTCGGCAGTTTGAGATATTTTTATTTCTGTAACCAGCCCTTCTGTGGATATGCTGTAGACCGTTTCCTGCTGCCTCTCCTCTCCTTCCTTCAATTTATAGGAGATTACTGTAATATCCGCCCCTTGCGTAATATGAAAGGACAGCGGCTCTTCCCAATCCATACTGCAAATAGTATCACAATCTGTAATAATAACATAATCATATCTGGATTTATTAATATAGGTCATGATGCCATTCAAGGCCTCGATTTTATTCCGGTAAATACCCGCAGAGGAACGTCCATAGGGAGGGAACAGAAATAATCCTTCTCTTTTTCTTGCCAAATCCCACTCTTTACCGGAACCCAAATGTTCAAGCAAGGACTGATAATTGCTTTTTGCCACTATTCCCACACTGGCAACAGAGGAATTGCGCATGTTGGAGAGCATAAAATCCACTAACCGGTACTTCCCGGCAAAGGGGAGAGCTCCCATAGTCCGGCTGTTGGTTATTTCATGCATTTCTTCATCATGCATATTGGAAAATATGATTCCGATGGCATTCAGATTCATTTCATCACCTCCCGGTGGTCAACATCAACCATCATATTTCCTTCTATTGTTTCAGAATCCTGTATGTGAACATTTCTCCCAATAACGGTCAAAGGTACCAAAGGTCTACCCTCTTCCGGAAAAGCCTCACCGATAGATGCCTTTTCTCCGATAACCGTATTTTCATCAATAATGGCATTTTGGATTTTAGCTCCTTTTTTAATTCGTACTCCCGGTAAAATAATAGAATTACAGATATGGGCACCTTCCTCTACCGTAACCCCATGAAAGATTACGGAGGAATGAATATTCCCGGAAATACTGCAGCCCTCCGTTATGATACAGTTATCCATTGCTGCTCCGGAGCTTATATAATGGGGCAGAAGTACAGGATTATTAGCATAAATCGCCCAATGCCTGTCACTGGTCAGAATATTTTCCTTGCCGGTCAGCAAATCCATCTGCGCTTCCCACAGGCTTTCCATGGTACCGACATCCTTCCAGTAGCCATAAAAGGGATAGGCATACATCCTCTCACCGGCTGCAAGCATGGCAGGAATGATATTTTTTCCAAAGTCATTGGAGGAAGAGGCAAGCTTTTCATCCATTTCAAGATAATTCTTTAATTTATCCCACCGGAAAATATAGATACCCATGGATGCCTTATTGCTCTTTGGCTCCCTGGGTTTTTCCTCGAATTCATAAATCTTATTGTCCTCCTTTGTATTCATGATACCAAAGCGTGAAGCCTCCCCGATATCCACTTCTATTACTGCAATGGTACAATCTGCCTCTTTTTCCTTATGATATTCTAACATTCGGTAATAATTCATTTTATAAATATGATCCCCTGACAGTACTAAAACGTATTCTGCCTTATACCTGTCAATGAAAGGGATATTTTGCGCAATGGCATTGGCCGTTCCCTTATACCAGTCAGAAGCCTCCCTTTTCTGATAGGGAGGCAGAATATGAATTCCGCCGTCTGCCCTGTCTAAATCCCAGGACTGTCCGTTACCAATATAATCATTTAACTCATGGGGCTGATACTGGGTCAGCACACCAACGGTATCGATCCTTGAATTGACACAGTTGGATAAGGTAAAATCAATAATCCGATACTTTCCGCCAAAATAAACAGCAGGCTTTGCCCTGTTCTTCGTCAGAACACCCAGTCTGCTGCCCTCTCCTCCGGCTAAAAGCATGGCAATACATTCTTTTTGCATAAATACCTCTTCTTTCATTATGTCATATACTGCTGCTTTACTGTATTTTTCTCAAATAAAACCAATGAGAGCTGAGCTTAACTTATAACATCCAATTCAGCCTTTATAGCTATATTTTTTAATTCTACAGCTCTCATACAATACTCATATCTATGCTTTAATATCCTTAACCTTTATAGCTTTACATTGCCCGTTGTAATAGCAAATTGCAATTTTTCACATACTTATGATAAACATCTGCTTTTATCTATTATCATTCCAAAAATGACAGCTTTTATGATATTAGAAATTTTGTAAATATGTTAATTTTATGTAACAATAAAAATTAAGATGACTTTGTAAATTCATTGCATATAAAGTAATTTTGCAGCTGGCTGTAAGTCTCACTTCACGAACAGAATACAGCAAATTATGGATATAATATAAAAATTATACCCTAATCCCAAAGCAGAACAGCCCATACAACCCATACCTTTACTTTTTCAATCCTCATATTGATAATTATTTAACAATCTTGTATAATATAAATTGTCTGATATAAAATTGCATACTAAAAAGGAGAAGCACAATATGAAAGGTTTTGGAATGCTGTCAATTAATCAAGCCGGATGGATAGAAAAAGAAAAGCCATCCTGCGGAGCACTGGACGCAATCGTCCATCCGATAGTATTAGCACCTTGTTCATCGGATACACATATCCTTCATGGAGGTTCCGGCGAACATACAAATTTGATTTTAGGCCATGAATCCGTAGGAAGGATTGTAGAAGTCGGCAATCTGGTAAAAAATTTCAAGGCCGGCGATACAGTAGTTGTACCATGCACTACACCGGACTGGCTGACAGAAAATGTACAGGGTGAATATAATGCACATGACGAAGGCCTTATGAATAGTTTTAAGTTTTTAGGCTCCAAGGACGGTACCTTTGCCGAATATTTCCACGTAAATCAGGCAGATGCCAACCTGGTGCTGCTTCCGGAAGGAGTTTCTCCCGAAGCGGCTGTTATGACTGTGGATATGATGTCTACCGGATTTCACGGTGTGGAAAATGCAAATATTAAATTTGGTGATAAGGTAGTCGTAATCGGTATCGGCCCTGTGGGACTGATGGCTGTTGCAGGCTCTAAACTGCACGGCGCAGGCCAGATTATCGCAATCGGCACCCGTCCAAATTGCATTGAAGTGGCGAAAGAATATGGAGCAACAGATATTGTCAGCTATAAGAACGGTGATATCGTCAGCCAGATTATGGAGTTAACTGGAGATGGCGCCGATTCCGTTATCATTGCAGGCGGAAATGCAGAAAGCTTCAGACAGGCAGTTGAAATGACAAAGCCAGGGGGTTATATCTCCAACGTGAATTTCTTTGACATCAAGGAGGTTTTAGCCATGCCCGCTTATTCATGGGGACTTGGTATGGCAAACAAGACAATCCGCGGAGGCTTCTGCCCAGGCGGCGCTTTGAGGATCAGAAAAATGCTCGATATGGTCAAATATAACAGAGTGGATACCACCAAGCTTATTACACATCGTTTTAATGGCATGGAAGAAATTGAAGATGCCTTTAACCTCATGGACAGAAAGTCCAGTGATTTGATTAAGCCGGTTGTTTTTATTGACTAAAAAATCATAGCTGCTATTTTAACATTGCCTGGAGCTGACCAACCTATGTACCACATGTATTAGGAAAACTGCAAAAGCCCTTATTCTATGCGGGATAAGGGAATATCAAAAATAAATATGGACTATCACATTACACAAAAATACCGCCCAAATAGACATGATGGGCGGTATTTTTGTGTTCAGATGGTTCTCACTTGGGGGCACATATTGACTATTTCCTAACATGTTGGCAGGTGAAGTGTAAACTACTCTTCTTTCGTCCCGCAAATTTAAATAGTTATAACATTGCATTTTATAATTTACTATGTTATACTCTCCTTTAAGGTACTGTAGTACCCTATATTTCATAACAATGGAGGTATTTACGTGGCAATAATTCAAACAAAAAATTTAACTAAACGTTATGGCATGAAAAATAGTGTTTGCAATATTAGCCTGACAGCGAATGAAGGTGAAATTTATGGTTTTTTAGGCTTGAATGGTGCTGGAAAAACAACCACAATGCGTATGCTGCTGAAAATGGTTCGGCCAACATCGGGTGAAATTTATTATTCCGGACAACCGATTTCAAAACTATCTTCCGAGTTTTGGAATCAGATCGGCTATTTGATTGAAACACCACATGCCTATCCAAACTTTACAGTTGAAGAAAACCTTATATTATATGCTAAGCAAAGACTCATTCCTGATTCAGAAATCAAAAAACGAATGGATAGCGTCTTACAACAGCTATTGTTGGATGCTTACCGTCAGGTTAAGGCAAAAGACCTCTCTTTGGGAAATAATCAAAAAATTGGATTGGCAAAGGCAATGCTTCATAAACCAAAAATTCTTTTGCTGGACGAGCCCACAAATGGATTAGATCCGGAAGCGCTTGTAGCCGTGCGCCATTCTTTAATTGAAATGGCGAAAAATGGTGCCACCATCTTTATATCCAGCCACCTGCTGGACGAAATGGAAAAGCTGGCAAATCGAATTGGGATAGTGGCTAATGGACACCTGTTACGTGAATTAAACCTTTCCGAATTCGAACGTGAAAGGCAGTCAAATCTTTATATAAAAGTGGCCGGCTCCGCGAAAAACCTCGCTGACTACTTTACTGCTAAAAACTTACAAAGCACATTATTAAGTGAGGAAGAGATACTTGTCCCGGGCGTTTCAATCCGTCAATATTCCTCTTTATTAAAACAGCTTGAGCTGCAAAATTTTAATTTAATGATTTTTCGCCCTGTTCAGGAAAGCTTGGAATCCTTCTTTCTTAGGACAATTAAGGAGGGACATTAATTATGAAACAGATATTGTCAATGATTAAAATTGAAGTTTACAAAATAATACGAGGTCATATACCAATCTTTATTTTGACCTTTTATAGCTTTTTAATAGTTATCCACATGCAAGACAAAACATGGGAAGCTTTTTTGAATAATACTTTCTTTCTTTATTCTACCGTCATTGGGCTAATGGGATTCGGTATTTTAAGCAGCTGGGTATTTGGACGGGAATATCAAGATGGAACTTTTAAAGATATCTTGTCCTTACCAATTTCCCGTACAAACTTGGTCTGCTCAAAGTTTTTGGCTTTAGAATTGTGTTTTATTGCTACGACTTTAATCGCCATTGGGATGACTTTTGCTCTGGGTTCTTGTTTCAGTTTAACAGGCTTTGATTTATTTTTGGCTGGAAGCGTTGTAAAACGGCTGTTTATTGCAACGTTATACAATATCAGTCTTAGTTTTTTGTTTCCATTCATTGCTAGTATAGCAAGGAGTATTCTGGCTCCTGTAAGTATTTCTTTCGGAGCTTTAATTACAGCCGTTGTTTTTGGATCACAACCTGTGGGTCCCTATATCCCGTGGTCGATACCGGGAATATATTTAAGTAATCCTCAGCTTATTAATTTGGCTGGCAAAGTGTCAATTTCCGTTGTTGTATTCATTGGCATCTATGGTACAATATTATGGTGGAATTATGCTGACCAAAAATAGGAGGAATGTAAAGTGAATGATAATGTTAGCCGGCGTCGAGGCGTTACACTGGAAAATGCAATTTTGGATCAGGCTTGGCTGTTACTTGAACAAAAAGGATATAACAAATTGACGATGGATGATGTGGCTCATGGAGCAAAAACCAATAAAAATGCAATTTACCGCCGCTGGCCGCAAAAATGCCATCTTATTTTTGCCGCTATAAGCCGTCAGGCACCGTCTATAAATTTGGAAATCGGAGACCATGGCTCGCTGAAAGATGATTTGACGGCTCTTTTTGAAAGCTTAAATCCAATTTTTAAGATTATCAAGCCCGATGATCTAAGAGATTTGATTGCAGATATGTTTTCCAATACGACATCTTACGATTTGTTTAATGTTATTAATCACGAAAATGATATTCGTAAATCAATTGAGCCTATAATAGCGAGAGCTAATGCCCGCAATGAGATTACGCTTTCGATTAATGATATATCCGAAAAGGCTCTAAACTTACCTTCCCTATTAATTATCAACGAAATTGTCTTGCATGGAAAGCTCACAGAGGCGAGTATTGAGGACATCGTCAATAACATTTTACTTCCGATATTTAAAGCATCATAAAACCGCCAATGGGAATGAGATTTGTGTTGAGGTTTCGACTTCGGTCAAGGAACTGCCGGAACAGTCTGACCGGCAAATCCGAACCCAAAGGCGGCAATACAGTCTGCTTATTTCATTGTTTCCTGTAAAACTGAGGCAGATATTCCTTATGAGCTTCCAGCAGCTCATCCAGTACTGTGATGGCATGGCTCTGGGAGAAGACCAGGGGATTGATCATCATAGCCAGCAATGCCTTATCATAGTCACCGGTAACGGCTGCTTTGGCACCGGCTATCTCAAAGGATTTAATCTGCTGCAGCAGTCCATTGACTGCTTTGGGAAGCTTTCCGACGGATACCGGAACAGGCCCGTTCTTTGTGATGATACAGTTCATTTCCGCTACCTCGTCATATTCCAGTTCATCAAGTACTCCCCGGTTTACCGTATTCACCACCTGGATATCCCGGGTATCATTATAAATGGAGCAAATCAGGTTGCAGGCTGCATCACTGTAATAAGCCCCTCCCCTTTGCTCTAGCTGCTTGGGTTTTTCTTTTAAGTTTACGTCCTTATACAGTTCAAAAAGCTCTTCCTCAATCTTTTTTACCTTCTCTGCTCTTGTACCATTTTCCTTGTAATGCTCGATTGCTTCCTCCAGATATTCCTTTCCCATGAAATAATAGCGGTGATAGGAACAGGGAATTACCCCCAGCTGCTTTAAGAAGCCTTTGTTCCACTCAATTCCTTTGATATTCTTTACACTTTGGTTCCCCCAAAGGTCAATTACTTCCTCCATTACATCTCTGCCGTCAACGTATACTCCCGTCACAAATACCATATGATTAAGTCCGCCAAAGGTAATATAAACCTCCTCCAGGGGACGGTTTAACATTCTGGCAATTGCTTTCTGCATATCAATCGGAACATTACATAAACCGATTGCTTTTTTTCTGCCGGAATAACGGTTCACTGCCTCCATTATCATGCCTACCGGATTCGTAAAGTTTACCAGCCACGCATCCTTGCATAATTCATCCATGTCCTTGCAGATATCAAGAATAACAGGAATTGTACGCAGCCCCTTGAATAAGCCACCGGCTCCATTGGTCTCCTGTCCCAGCATTCCATGGCTCAAGGGAATTCTTTCATCCTTTATTCTGGCATCCAGCAGCCCTACACGAAGCTGTGTGGTTACAAAATCAGCACCCTTCAGGGCCTCTCTTCGGTCCAGGGTCGTATATATCTTCATTGGTAACCCGGCTTTTTCTACCATCCTCCTGGCAAGATTACCGACAATTTCAAGCTTATGCTTGCCTTCCTCAATATCCACCAGCCACAATTCACGTACAGGAAGCTTGTCATATCTTTTTATAAAGCCATCCACCAATTCCGGCGTATAACTGGAGCCCCCGCCAATGGTTGCAATTTTAATCCCTTCGCTCATTTAGAACACCTTTCCTTTCCATATTGTTCTATAAAATTAATCAAGGCACCGATTTTACCTGCATCATTTCCCAGCTTGCAGGCCTCGATTGTCACATAGTCCTTCAAGTGTTTAAAAATATGATATACCCTGCTTTCCAAATCCATAATAAAGTTCTCTCTGGCACTGATTCCGCCTCCGATAATTACTTTCTCCGGATCAAAGCTCACTGCTGTATTTCCGATTACTATTGCCAGATCGTCCAGCCACTCTTCATAGATTTCCCTTACTCTCCTGTCCTCCAGATGGTCAAACACATAATTGCCGTCCACACTCTGGCCCAGCTTTTCAGAAACCCTTCCTGCCAGTACTGCGGTAGCGGATGCTGCCTTATAGGTATATCCTCCGTTATCACCTTCCCGTCCGATTATGGTAAATCCGAATTCACCTGCCTTAAAGTTCCTGCCGCGCAGCAATTTACGATTATGGATAATGGCTCCGCCTATTCCCGTGCCCAGGGTTACCATACAAAAATCAGAACAAGCCTTTCCTGCGCCGAACTTCAATTCTGCCAGAGCCGCACAATTGCTGTCATTTTCAATTGCTACGGGAAGCTCTGTTTGTCTCATCAATTCCTCTTTTAAATTATAGGCCTTAAAATTATCCCCTACACTGTAATCGGAATTCTGCCCGGTTACCGGGTTAATAAAGCCTCCCATGCTTATAGCGACTCCCTCTGCGCCAGCCTTATTCTCATAGATTATTTGTAACAGCTGCTGTAAAAACCTTTCCGGATTTTTTTCCGTGGGCAGTACCAGGGAACTTTCTTCGCAAAATTCTTTATTCATAAGCCCGTATTTAATAAATGTCCCCCCGATATCCATCGTGATATAGTTACCCATAATTCAGAACTCCTTTTCGTAAATTTTCCATCTGCCCTGCAAATGGCAGTGGCAGCGGGAACCAAAGACCTTATTGTAACAAAACCCATAATAATGTATAATAACATAAAACCTACGGAGGCGAGGTAACCATGACTACTGTCGAAATCAGAACCAAAAATATGTATCCTCAATTAAATAAAACCGAGAAAAAGGTTGCGGATTATATTCTTCAAAATATAGACAATATATTTCGTTACCCCTTGGCTAAGTTGGCAAATCTCTCCGGCACAAGCCAGGGAGCCTGGGTCCGCTTCTGCAAATCCATCGGTTTTGACGGAATGAAGGATTTGAAGAAGTCTCTTTTTGTTGAACTGAATGAGACCATAACGGAAAATGAGAATCCCACTCCACAACTGCAGTTTACCGATATCAAGGAGCATTCTACCTATATTTCCATGGCTGAAAATGTGTGCTTTAGCAGTATTCAGGCAATTGAAGCTACCTTAAAGCTCTTTGATGAAGTCATGTTATCAGGTATCGTTGATCAAATAATTAGCGCAAAAGCCATCCGTATCTTTGGCGTCGGTGCTTCCGGCCTGGTTGCAGATGATTTGTATTATAAACTGCTGCGTATCGGATACAATGTTTCCTATTGCCATGATTCCCATATCAGCCTCACCTACGCCTCCACTATAACTGCCGGCGATGTTGCTATCTTCATTTCCTATACCGGCGAAACGAAGGAAATCCTGGAGACTTTGGATATTGCTAAGAAAAACGGTGCCACCACCCTGGCAATCACCAAATATGGAAAAAGCAGCCTGGCACAATCCGTTGATTATGTACTCTATACCAGCTCGCCGGAAATCTATAAAAGAAGCGGTGCCATGAGCTCAAGAATAGCCCAGCTTATCATCGCCGATATTCTCTTTACCGCTATTGCAAACAGAGATTATGACAATGTAACCGGCATGCTGGAAAGCAGCTACCAGGCAACCCATTCCCACCGCAGCGACAACAGCTGATTAATACAGGTGGTATTTTTCCTTTTTCTTTGCAAACTCCTCTGCTTCCACCGCCCACATTTCATATACTTCCTTCGCAGAAAAATCATGGGTCCGGATAAAATCATCTCCGGTATTGTAGTCAATCATAGGTTTTCCGGAGGATGAATAGGGTGCATTATAGGAAAATTTATCACCGGACAGGTTCTTTATTTCCTCTAAAAGATACAGCCCTGTCTTTACCCCGCAAAAGCTCTCTCTGTCGGTAACATGCAGCTGCACTCCCCGGCAAAGTATACCGACATGCTTTGAAAATGTCGGTGTAAAGTAGACCGGCCGGAATAATACCCCGGATAGTCCCTTCTTATTCATATTTATCGCAAGTGTCTCTGCTTCCAGCCATGGCGCTCCTGCCAATTCAAAGGGCTTTGTCGTTCCCCTTCCTTCCGAAATATTGGTTCCTTCCAAAATACAGGTGCTGTTATAGGCAACTGCCGTATCAACTGCCGGCATATTTGGAGACGGCATAATCCAGGGAAGTCCCGTGTCTTCATAATACATTGTCCTCTCCCATCCCGTCATTGGAATTACCTTTAAATCACAGGAAATGTGAAATTCCTGGTTAAACAAAAGTGCTGCTTCCCCTATGGTCAGGCCATACCGGTAAGGAATTGGATGCAAGCCCACAAAGGAGGTAAAGCCAGGCTTAACAAGATTGCCCTCTACCTTAACGCCTCCAACAGGATTTGGCCGGTCGAAAACAAGAAAGGTCTTTTTATATTCCCCGCAGCTTTGCATACAATAGGACATGGTATACAGATAGGTATAGAGCCTTGAGCCCACATCCTGGATATCAAAAGCCAGAACATCAATGTCCTTTAGCATCTCCTCCGAAGGCTTCTTATTCTTCCCATACAGTGAAAAAACAGGCAGACTGGTTTTCTCATCAACATAATAGTTAACCATATCACCTGCCTGTATATCTCCTCTGACACCGTGCTCAGGGGAAAATAACCGTACTAAAGCCGTTTTTTCTTTTAATATATCAATTGTGCTTCTTAAGCCTGAGCCGACCCCTGTTGGATTTGTAATCAATCCGACCCTTTTTCCCTTCAGAAAATCCATCCATTCCCCGGTATTTTCTATTCCAGTCCTTACCATGCTGCAAACCGCCTCCAATCCGAATTGTTATTATGAAATCTAAACCTTCCTGCCTTCCTCCGGCAGCTTAAGTGCCAACAGCATTGCTCCGTATACTGCTGTTCTTTGGGCCTTTGTTATTGTGATTCCAGGATAAGCCTTTTGCATACTCTTACAGAATTTCTCGTAGATTAAGGTATTCTGAAGCAATACACTCCCGGAAACTGCCAGGACCGGTGCTTCTTTCCATTGCCTGACTACCGGCGCAGCCAGCTCTGTCAAATCCCGGGCGCAGTCCTCGATAATCCGTTCCGCTGCTCTGTCCCCGCATTCCACCGCTTTTCCGATTAAAATGGAAAGCTCTGCAATTTCCTTTTTATTGCGTTCTGGCGCATATATGTAGGAAATCAGTTCTTCCACACTGTTGATATTTAGATATTCAAAGACCAGCTCTTTTAACAGGGTGGGCTCCCTACGTCCATCATTTGACTTTACAATGGCTGAAAGGCTTTCCCTTGCAATTGCATAGCCGCTCCCGACATCATCGATCAGATGTCCATAGCCGCCGGTGCGGTAGGAATCCCCCCCTTTATCCTTTCCCAAACAGATGGAGCCGGTACCGGATATGAGTATAATACCCTCCTGGTTTTCCAACGCACCGGCAAAGGCCGTATCAACATCGCCCACAATTTTTACCGGACACCGGTAGCCTGCCTTTCTGATATGCTCCAGCAGCTGTTCTTTTACGGCAAGATTACTGATGCCGGCAGCTCCGACGCAAATTGCAGCGCACTCCTGTGCCTGAAAGCTCTTCTCTGTGATTCTATGAAAAATACTCTGCAGGTTGGAATCAATCTGTTCCTTACTGCTTCCATTATAATTCATCGTCCCGCCGGTGAACTCCTCCAGCACCCTTCCACTGGTATCCGCAAGCAAGACGGCGGTCTTTGTCCCTCCGCCGTCCATTCCGATTACATATCTCTCCACTGTCTGTTCCTCCTGCGCTCCAGGCTAATGCTCTGCCTGCTTTAAAGTTACCGGAAGCTTTCCCGCTGCATTATACTGTCTTCTAATAACCTCTTCCAATGCATCGAATACCACCGTATTATATTCAAAGGCTGCCAGCTTATGTATTTTATTATCCAGCAATGAAAAGTCATAGGGATTTCTTAAGGTAACTGCCAGCACTTCCTTTCCCTCCCGGCTGATTTTATTTGCCAAGGCAAGCTGCCCCGTATTCAGATGACCGTTGTATAAGCCATAGATTACGCTGGGTGCATCTTTTAACTGTGACATTGCTGCTCCAATCTCCTCCTCACCCGGATTCACCGGCACTTCCAGATATCTGCAGCCAAGCTTTCCAGCCATGTATTTTCCGAAATGCAGCTCCTTATCCACGGAGCTGCTGGCCAGGGTGGATCGGTAGGCATAACTGCCGATAACCACCGTATCTTTTGTGACCTCCGGCAGCTCCATTGGCGATACCTTGGTTATTCCTTCCAAGGTCATCCTTAAGACGGCTTCCTTTTGCTCCTTACTGCCAATAACAGAGATATCCTTAAGTTCAGGTTCAATCCGGTATTTTTCCTTCCATTTCAAAATATTGCTTACCGCCCGGTCAATATATTCCACCGGAATCTCCCCTGCTGACACAGCTTCTTCAATCCTTTGAATTGCCTCCTTAACCAGAGCCGGCGTATGGGAGATGCAGAGCAGCTCTGCCCCCGCCTTTACTGCTTCCACTGCCCCTTCGGCTGTACCGTAGAAGGACTGGATTGCCCCCATCTCCAGACAGTCTGTAATAATAATTCCCTGAAAGCCCAATTGTTCCCTCAGTAGTCCGGTCAATATTGCCCTTGACATGGTTGCCGGTTTTTTATCCTTTTCCAGCTTCGGAAACAGGATATGGGAGGTCATAACACAGGGTGCCCCCTGCTTAATTGCACTAAAAAAAGGAATCAGTTCATCATCCATTAATTCAGACAGGTCTTTTTCTACCACCGGAAGACCCATATGGGAATCCGTGGCCGTATTGCCATGCCCCGGGAAGTGCTTTACGGCAGGCATAACCCCTTCGTCCAGCAGCCCTTTCATCATATTGATTCCGTAACGTTCCACCTGGTATGGATCGCTGGAATAGGACCTGACACCAATGACGGGATTATCCGGGTTGGAATTTACATCCAATACCGGAGCCAGATTTACATTGATTCCAAGTTTTCTTAACTGTTTCCCTGTAATCCTCCCTGCCTGGTAAGCATATTCCGGTTTTCCGGTGGCTGCAATCAGCATTGCTCCCGGTACATTGCACGCCTCCCCGGGGAGCCTTGTGACCACCCCTCCTTCCTGGTCGACGGCGATAAAAGCAGGATGGCCGGTACTTTGTTCAATTCTCAAATGCAGGTCCGTGCAGGTATGCTGCACCTGCTCTGCATTGCAAAGATTATAGGAGAACAAAATAATATTGGCTACCTTATATTCTTCAATTAATTCAATCAATTCTGGTGTAATATCGGCAGTTGGAAATCCTGTCATGATCATCTGACCGATTTTATCCCTAAGCTTCCATTCCTTCATACTAACCACCATGCCTATAACCCCTCCCTGATAACACGGTAGGTTTCCGGTGGAATCATAAAGCATTCCGCTCTTCCCTTTCTGGCTTCGATTCCTCTTACTCTGCTCAAATGGTCGTAATACTCCATGTAAGGAAAAGAAGTACTGCCTGTCACGAACCAGTGGGCAGCAATTGCCTTTTTCCACAATTCATATCCCTCCGTCGTATCCACAAACAGATAGGGCTTGAAATCCACTGCATCCTCCCAGTTTTCCGCATAGTAAAAACGACCTGCAAAATGGGGCGGATTTTCTCTTAGAAACCCCGGCAAAGAAGCATAAAAGCGGGCATCATTTACAATCTTATGGGTATTGTTATGGTCCTTATGCATGGCGCTTTTGAAATGAGTGATCAAAATGTCCGGCTTGACCTTGCGGATTACATCACATACCTGAAAACGTACCTCATCATTATCCGGCAATTCGCCGTCAGGATAGTCAAATACAATTGCCTCTCCCTTTAACATTCCTGCAAAGGTCTGTGCTTCCTGTACCTTCTGTTTTCTATAATCAGCAATATCCCTGCCTGCCGGAGCTCCCTTTTCACCTGCCGTCAACGCCAGCGTTACGATATGCGCCCCCTCCAGGGCATGCTTTGCCAAAGCCATTCCTGCTGTAAGCTCCATATCACCGATGTGTCCGCCTACCGCTAATATGGTTAATTTCCCATCCTTCATAGTTCTCTCCTTCCTGCTGCTTTCCAGCACCCTGCTTAAAGCATCTTTCTCATAACAGCAAATTCCTGCACCCTTCGAAAACCCGCCTGGCTATATATCCGGGCAGCCGGATTTTCCGCACCGGTATACAATGACATATAGGCTGCCTGAACCTTCTTCTCTTCTTCGCACAGCTTATAAAATAAGATGGTTCCAAGCCCGTGACCCTCATGCTCTTTCACAACGCCAATTCCGGTAAAATATCCCCGTCCGTTTTCCTGCCGGAGCATTGGACCTGCAAATCCGACTACCGCTCCGTTCTTGGCAGCAATCAGTACAGGCGTCCCTTCTCTCGTACACTGAAGAATTTCTCTTTCCCACAAGGGGTTTTCCAGTTTTTTCAGCATCTGCTCCACATTGCAGTGTCTGGCCTTATCGAACAGAGAGACCTCATAGCCTTCCCCTGCCGCTTTTTCTTCTTTTTCCGCAATTGCCTGGGGAATGCCAAATCCCTTTAAATCTAAGTACATTGCCTGCTCTGTGGTACGCAGAACATAGCCGTTCTGCAAAAGCTCTTCATAAAACCTGCTGTTTTTAAATACCCCCGGTGCATTATTATGTTCATGCCGGTCGGTATTCCTGATGTACCAGGGCAGCATCATCGGATTGAAGAACAAAATTTCCGACTGGGTTTTACCTGCCCTTTGAAATGTTTCTTCCAGCAGACTTAGCAGCTGTATGTAATTTTCGGAGTTTTCTACATCCTCCCCCAATATGACACAGGTAATATAACCGCTGGTTTCTCCCAAGGGTAAGTCCTCTCCCATGCATCCGCAGGCAAATCCGGTAATTTCATTAGCTTTTCGCATAACAAAGGCCTGTTCCGGATTAAAATATGCATTTCCGGTGAAAATGTCTGAAAACGAATCCATATCCAATTCCTTATATCCAAGCTTTACGGCTGCCGTATTCCAGAGTTTCAGGATGCCATCCCTATATTCCTCTTTATACGTATCTATCATGGCTTTCTTCCCAGGCTGCCCTACTTACCACACCCTGGCTCCTTTCTTTCCATTATCACTTAAGTTTCACAAAGCTGCCGTTTATAAGAGTAATTCACCTACAACTAAATATTGAAAGAGACAACATTATAAGGATATCTTACCCATTACCACCGGCCTGTTTGCACCTGTAACGGAAGAAATGGTATTACACCTTCCCTGCATTGTACAGTCCGCCAGCAGGGCAAAGGCAACCGCCTCCTTTGCATCACTGTTAAAGCCGAGATCCTCCTGTAACAGCACTTCTACCTTATACTGCTTTAATCTTTTCCGTATTCTGTCGACCAATACACGGTTATAGCTGCCTCCGCCGCCAATCAGCAATTGATCTGCCAGATGATGGGGCAGGATATATCTCTGATAGGAAGCTTCTATGGACCACGCCGTAAAATCTGTCACTGTTGCCATGGCATCTTCAAAGGATATGTCAGAAGCTTGAATCCTATCATACAGCTGGTTTATATAAATGTCTCCAAACAGCTCCCTGCCGGTGGATTTCGGCGGTCTTTCATCAAAATATTCATGGCTGCACAGTTCCTTTAACAGGGAAGCATCTATACTGCCGCCAGCTGCAATGCAGCCCCCCTCATCCATCTTTTTCTTACCGCCGGTAAAGCGGGACATTAATCCATCGATAATCATGTTTCCGGGTCCGGTATCAAAAGCATATACCTCACCGGCATTGCAGCCTGCCGGCAATACGGTAATATTTCCAATACCGCCGATATTCTGAAGCAGTATCGTCTTACTGCTACTTCTGTACAGAAGGTACTCCGTAAAGGGAACGAGGGGTGCACCCTGGCCTCCGGCTGCCATGTCTGCAACACGAAAATCACTGACACAGGGAATACCGGTCCGGTTCGCAATTACTGCGCCTTCTCCGATTTGTACGGTATACCGTACCGGCCAGCCATCCTTGCCGCAAATCTGCGGATGGTGATAAATCGTCTGCCCATGGGAACCGATGCAGCCTATCTCTTCCATTCCAATTCCCGCCTTTTTGGCTACTGAGACTGCTGCCTGTGCATAAAGCTCACCTAAGAGCATATTCATATAGCCAATCTTATCCACAGTAGCATGCCCGGTATCAAACAAATCAAAAATCCCGGCTCTGATTTCCTCCGGAAAGGGTTTATTCTCAAATTCCAGCAGCTTTACCCTTCCGTCATTGGAATCTCCGGTGATTTCCACCAGGGCGGCGTCAATTCCGTCCACGGAGGTTCCCGACATCAGCCCTATTACTTTTCTGATTTCTTTCCTTTTAAATAATTCCATCCCTTACCATCTCCAATGCGTATCGTAAATATGATGCTTTTATTTCGAACTAACAGCCATGACTTCTCAGTACGCCGCAAGATTGTGCCGAGGATTTGGCAGGCAGAATCTTGTATGTGAAAATTGCCCTTTAATTTTCACACAAGCCTGCTAACCTTTTACCGCACCGACCGTCACGCCCTCCAGGAAATACTTCTGCAAGGCAAAGAACAGAATAAACATAGGCAATGCCGATATGGTTGCGCCGGCCATCATAGGTGAAAAATAGGTAGTATTCGCAAAGCTGAAATTTTTTAAGCCTACCTGGATTGTCTGCATCTGCTCTGTCTTGGTAACGAGGAAGGGCCAGAAGAATGTATTCCAGTTATTCATAAAGGTATTGATTGCCATAACCGCCATAACTGTCTTCGACAGGGGCATAATAATCCTGGTCAGCAGCTTGAACTGGCTGCAGCCTTCTATTTTGGAAGCCTCAATAATCTCTGTGGGCAGTGAACCGATGAACTGCTTTGCCAGGAACACATTATAGGCAGATACCAGTCCGGGAGCAATTAACGCAGAATAGGTATTATCCATCTTCAGAACATTTACAATCAGTATATAAAGCGGAACCTGGGTTACCTGATAGGGTATCATCATGGAAACCAGCAGGATGGAAAATAGTACTTTATTTCCGCGGAAACGGAGCTTACTGAAGGCATATCCCGCTGCGGTAGCAAAGATAACATTCGATGCCGTTACTACCCCTGCAACAAGAAAGGAATTGAGAATCCACCGGAAAGAATACTTGCTGTAATCGAAGAAAAACCGATAGGATGCAAGGGTAGGATGTTTCATAATTAAAGAATAACTGGCTGCACCGGATTCCACCGGATTCCCAAAGGATGACATGATCATGTAATAGATGGGGAAAAGCGTAGCCAATGCTAAAATAACCAGCAGGAGCATAATGCTGCCGTTGCGGAGGTATTGCCTGCCTTTTTCATTTTTACTGTAATTTTTATAGAGAGCCATCGGTATCCGCCTTTCTAATATTCCACATTATCGCCGGTCAATTTAAATTGTAAAAATGTAAATATACCTATAATAACTGTCAAAACCAGTGCCTGTGCCGATGCCTGGCCATATTCAAAATACTTGAAAGCATTATTGAAAATTAAAAGGCCGACCATGGTCGTTTTATTATCCGGCCCGCCGCCAGTCATCAGAAATGCGTTCTGGAATACCTGAAAGGAACCGATTACGCTGGTGATTAACAGGAATACCGTGGTAGGCTTTACAAGAGGAAGAACAATATATCTTAGCTTTTGAAAGAAGGTGGCTCCGTCAATCTCTGCTGATTCGTAATAGGAATTGTCAATGCCAAGCAGTGCCGCTATGTAAATAATAATCGTGGTTCCATGGCTGGACAGCAGAGCCATAAAAATCAGGGAAAACATAGCTGTATTTGAACTTCCGAGCCAATTCTGATTATCCACACCTAAAAATGAAACCAATCTATTGAGTAAGCCTGACGGCAACGGATCATAAATCCACTTCCAGACAAAGGAAAGGGCTACCCCGGAAGCGATTGCCGGCAGGTAATAGGCAGCTTTAAAAAAGTTCTGTTTTCTTTTTGTCAGGGGTACGATTAATATGGATATAACAAAAGAAATCATCATGGAAAGAGGTACTGTAATACCGGTATAGACAACGGTATTCACCAGTGATTGATAAAACAAGGAGCTTTTAAAGGTCTTTGTGTAATTTTCCAGGCCAATCCATTCTGTTTTCAGAGGCTTGAACTTCTGGAAGCTGATTATGAACGCATCAATAATGGGATAAAGGGTAAAGAGTGCAAATACCAAAAAAGGAGCCAGAATAAAAATATATCCCCAGATGCTTTCATTCGTTAACCTTCTCTTTTTTCTTGTGTTCAGTGATGTATTTTTGATTTTATTCATAGCATCCTCCGATTAAAAAAGCTGCTGCAAAATTTTTACCCCTTAACCTTCTCCAAAGTTATAGTCGGATAGTTTGCAGCAGCCCTTCCTATTCTGCTTTATTATACAAATCAATTACTTTCTGGAGTATTAGTCAGCTACGACACCGTCTTTTCCGAAAGCTTCAATTGCTGCTGCTTTAACGGCATCATACATTTCCTGAGGTGTAATTTCATTTGCAAGTAATGCCTGAAATTTAGGTACCATTACCTCATCGGAAAGCTTCTGTGCTGCAGCACCAAGCTCCGGAGTAATATCCGTACGTGCTTCGGAAATCTGGGATGCAAGTAATTGTGCTGCTTCTGTATTATTTTCATTCTTGCCTTCCGGCTGTTCGATATTTGCCATTGCCTGCCTTCCAGTTTCACAAATCGGAGAGATATATAAATCGTTACAGGTAATTGCAGCAATCTTTCCGCTTGCCAGATAGTACATTGCCTTTGCCACATTGGATAAATGTTCGCTGGTCGGCTCTTCTTTGCCTCTGAACATTACATATCCGTCAATTGCGCCGGCTGCCTGCATCTTATTTCCAAAGAAGGTAGGAACGGGAAGGATGATGTAATCTGCCTTGATACTGCCTTCCACCGCACTTCCGTCTTTTGCATCAATCTTGTCATTGTTTGATTTTGCGGAACGTTCAAATACGGATAAGCCTTTTCCCGTAATCATGGTCTGTCCTGTCAGGAACATATTCCAACGTTTTCCGGCATCAATAGAACTGAGTTCTTTGGGCATGGAGCCGTCATCAATGAGAGTTCTCATGTCTTCCAGCAGCTTTAAGAAATTCTTGCTGGTATAAGCGTATTTTAAATCCTTGGTGAAAGCATCGGGCATACCTGCATTTTTAACAAAGATATTCAGGTAATCTGCAGCCGCAACGCCAGAGCAGGCAAATACGAAGCCATATCTTTTCACTGTATTGCCTTCCTTAACAACTCCGGCTTTGATGGCTTCTCTGAATTCATCAAAGGTCCAGCCATCCTTCTGAACTTTCTTCCAGTCCACTCCTGCCGCTTCTAACATCTCTTTGTTACCGCCAATACCATGGACCTCAGCATAAGCGGGCATACCATACAACCCATCACCGTTTCTATAGTAATTTAAGATATTCTGGTCAAAATCCTTCAGCATATCCTCTGTTGCTATCTTGCTGATATCCAGCAATAACCCGGAATCTATGTATTTTGGAATGGTGTTTGCCCCAACAAAAGCAATGTCCGGCGGAGAACCTGCCTGCACCTGTACGTCAAGCTTCTGTGTAACATCTTCCCAGCTTGCCGCCTCGATTTTAAGTGTCAGATTGGGGTATTGTTCATGAAATTCCTTCGTCCACTCATCGAAATTATCCTGGTAGGTAGGGCTGACCGGCGGTAATAATACCGTAACCGTATCCTCTGCAGCCCCCGCGTTCTTATCGCCCGATGCATCCGCAGCAGTCTGACTGTCTTTTTTGTTTTCTTTTGCCGTATCGCTTGCCCCATTATTCCTGCATCCAACCAATGCAGACAATGACATTACGATTACTAATAGTAATGCTAAACCCTTTCTCATACTTTCTTTCCTCCTATAATTTTATATAAATTTGCATATACAAATATATATCCTAAAAAATCAATCAATCCCTTCTTTTGACCTGATCCAATGCTTTCTTTAAGTATCCCTGGTTCGCATCCAGTGTATCCTGCGCTTCCTTAAGCGAATAGCCTGAAAGTATCATCATAATTGCAGTTTTGGAACTGTGATTGGCTTCCTCCAGATACCTGCTGGCGACTTCTTCATCAACTCCTGTAACAGTCCGGATTATCCTGATGGCTCTCTCATTCAGTTTAATATTGGATGCCTTCAGATCAACCATCATATTGCCGTATACCTTACCAAGCTTAATCATGGTTGTCGTTGTCAGCATATTTAAAATCAGCTTCTGCGCGGTTCCGGCTTTCATCCTCGTGGAACCGATTATAACTTCCGGTCCGACAACTGCTGCTATGCAGATATCACATAAGGCTTCCAGTTTCGTATTAGGATTATTGACGATTCCGATAGTGGCTGCCGAAAGCTCTCTTGCCTGCTTTACCGCCCCCAGTACATAAGCCGCACCTCCGCTTGCGGTAATTCCGATAACAACATCCTTCTCTGTTACCTTACACCGGGTAACCTGATTCCTTCCCTCCTCTTCGCTGTCTTCATAGCCTTCTACTGCTGTTCTAAGAGCAATATCCCCTCCTGCTATATAGCCTTGAATTAATGAGGGCTCCGATCCAAAGGTAGGCGGACACTCGGAAGCATCCAATACCCCCAGTCTTCCCGAGGTTCCCGCCCCCAGATAAAACATCCGTCCTCCGTTACTAAGAGCCTTATAAATTACTTCAACAGCCTTTGCAATCTTTGGTATTTCATTCTTTACAATATCCGCCACCTGGCTGTCTTCAAAGTTAATCATCTCTAATATTTGCTCTGTACTGCACTCATCAATCTCTCTTGTATTCTGATTCACCTGCTCTGTCATTAAACCCGATAAGTATTCATTCATTATGTACCTACTCTTTCATTATGCATTCCATACCAAAATTTTTTTGGTAGTTTTGCACAATTTATTGTTTTTATTCGTATGTTTTTTATCTTCTTTCTATATAATAATTTATCCAAATCAGAAAGTCAATACATTTTGTAATTTTATTTTTATTTTTTTATATTTTTATGAAATTTTATTTCATAAAAGTCAGACTTTTGTCAGATACAAAAAAATGCCAACTAATTTTACTTAGTTGGCAGTCAAATCAATGATTTTATTTTTTTGTTATTTTTTCAATATCCGCTTGTCGATCTGATAAAACAGTTCCCCGAAAGCAAGGCAGATAAAAACAAAGATAAGTGTATTGAACGGCTCAAATCCAGGCAATAACCTATATCCTGCTGTTCCTCCTAAAAGGAGTACACCTACAATTAAAAACAGTCGTCCTAATCGCTGCATAAGCCATCCCTCATGATTTCATCCGTTACCCCTGTAACCCTCTGGATTGTCTATCCATATCTTCCACCACTATATCATAAATTTCACCTAATGAAGAACAATACTCCAGAATCTTCCATGGTTCGTTTGTATGGTAATGAATCTTAATAAGCTCTTCATCTCCTACTGCCAATAAACAGTCCCCGCTGAAGGTATTGTTAAAATAATCATTTATTGCATCTTCATCCAAATTTTTTCCTTCAATAAGAAGCTGTGTATCATATCTAAATTCCAACATTTCCTTGATCCTCCAATGTTCTATATATCGTTATTTTACTTTAATCTATCTCAATAGTAAATAATTTCGAATCAACTTTTTCATTTATGCAGGCTGTCTGCCCCAAGAGATATTTTCTCCCTTGCTTGAAAACCGTCCATTCCCGGCATCATGATATCCAAAGGATGGTAATTAATCATGATAAAAAATTTTTTGGTAATAAAGTTCACATTCCCTGGGGTAGTTGGACTTATCGATGTCTGCAAGCAGCTTATTATTAAAATACTCACTAAAATCGCTTTTGGGAACAGCATCCTCATCGTTATAGATAGCAAGCATCGCCGCTTTCATTTGTTCTTCCATATAACACGGAACATGCCCTGCCAGAACAATCATATTATGCTGATCCGTATGCCCCAGATATAAATCAATTAAAAGGAATTTGTCCTTCCCGGCGTCAAAAAAAACATGTACGTCACCCTGACCTCTATCAAGGTTACAATATTCTTCAGCCAATTCATTGGCATTTACAGCAATCTCCAATAATTGGAACAGGCCTGTCACTTCATTTGTGAAAACAGCCTCTTTAGCCTCCCAGTTATCCCGAAAACTGCCCTCGAACAAGATTTCAAATGGTATCACATATTCTACTTCATATGGCATATTCCTCACCTCGATAAGTATAATTTAAGGAATTTAACTTCTTTTACTGATTTCATCTGTTATCAAAGCTTTTGATATATACATTGCTTCTATCATATTCTTGAAGCGGGTGTGATTAGAGGTGCCCTCTGCAAATTTTTGCTGAGCTTTTTCGCATTTGCTGATAATGGAAGATACGGGCCGCAATGCATCCATCAATTCTTCTTTTGTATATTCTTCTTCTGTATATTTGTCCAATACATTTTCGTCCGCTATCAAAGCCTTTGAAATATATAACGCTTTTATTCTGTTCTTAAGGAGTGTGTGCTGGGAGGTACCCTCTGCAAATTTGGGCTGTGCCTTTTCACATCTGCTGATAACTGAAGAAACAATTTGCAGAGCTTCCTCTAATTCTTTTCTTGTATATTGCTCCATCCTAGTTCACCTCAAATTCCGGATTATTGCCTTGTCATAAGGCGGTTTCTCCATTACACAATGAATTAATTGTACCCTCAAGGCTTTTTCGCCAAATACAAAGCAATCGTATCGTTAAGTGTTATTTTATTTCCCATATTTATAATAGTCTCACGGATTCCGTTATAAAAGCTTGATTTATATGGCTCCTGCAATGTGATATGCTCTACCTGTGTACTGGCTAAGTATTCAATATACTCCTCGGCGGTATACACTCTTGTCCTTTTCCAATCACTATAATTGTAATCAACAAAACCATAATTGACAACATTGTCATAATCCAGTCTGCATGTATATTTTGTTTCAACTTGAAAATGTTCATCATATACCTTTTGTATTGCGTCATACAATGCTCCATTCGGTGTTTTTTCATCTGTCCGTGTCATAAACATTGCTAATGTTCCACCGCTTTTAAGAAGCTCATTCACCTTTGGAAAGCAGATTTTTTCCGGTATCCACTGTATCGTTGCCGCCGAAAAGACCAAATCGTATTTTTGAATGCCAAAGTCATGGGTTTCAACCTTCCTCCCGATAAGAATCAAAGTTTGCATTATTTTTTATTTAATTTCATTTCGTACATAAATTCCAGCTTCCGGTAATAGTCCATTTCAATCAAATCCGTAGGCTTTACCTCTCCGTCCCTTTTATCAAAGTAGGCAATGCCTGCAAAGGTAAGCATCTTATGGACAAACTGTGAGCAGAACATAATATTGGGCTTATGGGAATATTTTAAGACAAGTCCCATAAGGTTATAGGCGCTGCCGTCCCTGTTGATCTCCTGTACCTTATCATAAATCCTGGTCTTCTGCTCCCTGGTACAGGAAAGCTTGTACACCAATATGGAAGCCTCCTCTTTCTTATTAAAAAAATCCAGCATTTCATAATTCAGCCCCGGTGGATATACTCTTTCCCCGCCATTATAACTGATTACGGTCTTTAATTCCGGATCAAAGGATAAAGAAGCATGATTATATTGCTTCCCCGTAAATGTTGAAATAATTTCACTGGCCGGACTGCCGGTATTGGAAAGAATAATATAGATATTTTTATCACCCAGCCATTTTCTCGCTTCTTCAAAATACTCTTGCGTTAAGACCCCTTTATTAATATATTCAAAGGAATTATGCCGGTACAGCTCGTCCTTAATGCTTAATAAATTTTCAACAGAAAATGCCTTACCTGCTTTATCAATCTTCTCCATCGCGCTGATAATCTTATCTCTGCCAGCTTTGATGTCAGCAAAGCTGATGCTTGCAACCTCCTGGGCAGAGGGCAGGTAGAGGTCTGCATATTTATTAATGGTCACGAACCTTTCTACCAGAAAAGGAAACCATATGACAACAGCTCCAAACATCCTGCCTATGAGCCTGTGGATTTCCGTCTGGCCGGATTGAAAGGTCACGATGGATATATAGGTTATCTGTAATGCCATAATTGCAAAATATATGGGAATTAAACATAGCTTAATCCTGCTTTCCGTTGGCACCATTAAAGTCCGCATAAACATCAGCAAACAGATGAATATATAAGTGCAGACCGTGAATACGAAATTTCCGCCGATTATTGTATTGATAATCATTAAAATCAGTAACAGCTTTAAGGCTATCGTATATCTTTTTAAATTCTTCATACATGGCTCCTAAAACCTTTTTCATTGCCTCTTATTGGAATTCATCAGAATAAATTCAAAGTCCATTATCATTTTCTGCATTTCATTTTCTCCGGGTTATTCTCAAGAAGGTTTTAACGGTATTATAACACGAAAGTCCTATTTTTGATATGCTCTTTAAAACTATTTAACTATCACCTGACCCAAAAAGGAACCAAAACCCAAAGCTTGGTTCCCTCTTTCAATACATCACCTGCTCAATTAGTTGCAGGGCAGGATAATCCGGTCATGCAAACAGCCGATTATAATTTTCAGTAAAAAAGTCCTTAAACTGTTTTTCTGCATTCGAAAAATATTTTTGCTTTTGCCAGGACAGTCCGATTTGTATTTTGGGATTAGGAGACACTATTTTCAGCATTTTAAGATGGCTTTTTCCTTCATGAGGACGTTCTATCATATATTTTGGCAGAAGGGCGATACCCCTGTTCAGCTCCAGCATATCCTTAATCAAGCTGCCTCCCACCTCAAACTTAATGTTGGGTGTAAATCCGGCTGATTGGCAAATATCGTCTGTTATTTTTCTAAAATTGTAGCTATGGTCAAGGGTGATAAATGCGTCCTCAGCCACTTTATACAGGTCGATTGATTTTTGATCTGCATACCGATGACTTTCTGGTACCACCAGCACAATCTCCTCTTCCTTTAATATCCGGCATATAATATCATCGCCGCTGATTGCAGGAACCGCCAGGCCAAAATCAATCTCCCCCGACTGCAGCTGTTTCTCAACATTTTCGCGTGTATCACATCTTTGGGTAATCATAATATCCTTATGCTCCAGAAGAAATTTTTTTAGAATCCCTGATAAAAGCTGCGGATTTGTGGTCGCAAGTGAAATACGTCTGGACTGAGTTCCGTTAATTTCCGACACTTCATTTTTTGCATTTTCCAGTTCAAAGAAAATTCTATTCACCCTTGCCAAAAAAGCTGCTCCTGATTCATTCAACTCGATATTACGTCCCTTTCTGTCGAACAGCTTTGCACCCAGCTCATCCTCTAAATGAGATATTGTCATACTCAACGATGGCTGTGAAATATTCAATTCCTCTGCCGCCCTTGAAAAGTTCTGTGTTTTGGCGGCAATCTGGAAGTATTTTAATTGTAACAATTCCATGTCAGTTACCTCAACCTGTTAATTATTTTCAAATAGCCGTTCGGGACATTCCAGAAGTTTCTTTACACTATTCAGAAATTTACCAGCATATGCACCGTCCACCGGCCGGTGATCAAAAGAAATGGTCAGCGGAAGTACCTTAGCTTCTCTCCATTGTCCGGATTGCATGTAAGTCGATGGCTTTACGGAACCAATGCATATACCTGAAATAATGGGCTGGGCAATTGCAATTGAGCCGCTATCCACATGAAATGACCCAAAGTTCGATATCGGAAAATTTCCAAGGTGCTGCCGGCAAAACTCCATGGGATCTAAATCTGAGCCCCTTGGATTTTCCATTAATCTCTTCAAAGTTTTCAGAAATGCACCGTTTCCAGAGCGGATTTTATCCAATTCTTCCGTGGTTTCCTTTGCGATCGATCCAAGACTTTTTCTGTCGGGATGATGTAAAGCAATATATTCAACATGCTGTTCAACCTCAACCGGAATACTGATTACCAATTCATTATTCTCAATGATGTCTTTACTGGTGAAGAAACTAAAAAGCAAAGGATAATTTTTCAGTGCATCAGCAACTGCCTTTGTAACAAGATGCGTGATCGTAATATGGGTTGAAGATTGATTATTCCTATTTGCAATTGCCCTTAGTTCAAGCAGGTGAGTCACATCAACTGTAATCATCATTGTAACAGTTGGAACCATTCCTTCGGCTCTGTATTTTTGAATCTGAAAGCGCCGAAACATAATATCTTTCTGCGTCAATAACTGCTGCATACGCTTTTTCTCCTTCATTCTATATTCACTTTTATTATAAGTTTAATATTATCATTATCAATATATAGTTAGCTATTAATATATAAGTTTAAATTTATATATTAATTCGATAAATTAATTTATGAATCTCTGCACTTTGATTGATATTATAGAATAAAATACTCACAATCCCAATATATTTATGTAAAGCTTCCCATTTTGAGGTTTCAACTTTGACAGCTGAAGAGGCCAAAAGAATCTATAGCAATGAGTTTGCCGACCTAATTGTTGAATATGCCGGCAATGAACCCTCTTTCAAACAATATCCCAATGCCACCTTTCAGAGTCTCGTCCACACTGAGCCAGCTGAAGGCCATGGCCATGTTACCTATGTGATGAGAATTCCCATTAATGAGCTTTCCAATCAGACAATTTCACAGTTAGGATATACTGCAATGCCCGCCCTGCTAGGAATCATCAGCGAATCGGCTGTGGAAGCATCCGGCATTACCAGAATCAGAACTATCCCCAAACTTAATCTCAGAGGCGAAGGCGTATTGATCGGTATTGTGGATACCGGTATTGACTATACAAATCCTATCTTTCTAAAAGCAGACGGAACAACAAAAATATCGGTTCTCTGGGATCAGGCAATCTATGGAGAAGACTATCAATCCAATACATTTTATGGTACTGAATATACCGGAGAGCAGATAAATCAGGCACTAAAAAGCCCAAATCCTTATGCTATAGTGCCCAGCAGAGATGAAAACGGCCATGGAACCATGCTGGCAGGTATTATAGCAGGGAACGAGGTGCCGGAGCAGGGATTCACGGGAATCGTGCCGGATGCTGAACTTGTGGTAGTTAAATTAAAGCCTCCAAAACAATATTTAAGGGATTTTTGGAAAGTACCGGATAATGCCGTATGTTTTCAGGAGAATGACATCTCCCTTGCTTTGGAATATCTTGAATTAACGGCCAACCGGTTAGGAAAACCCATGGCTATCTGTTTGGCTTTGGGTACATCTCTGGATTCCCACGACAGCAAGAGTTATTTAAGCAGGTGGGTCTCTATAAGGGCAGAAAATTATAATTTTTCCATCCAAACTGCTGCCGGTAATGAAGGGAGTGCAAAAAGGCATTTTTTTGGTTCCATCAATCCATCGAAAGGATTTGAAACCGTGGAATTAAAGGTGGGGGAAAATGAAGGGGATTTTTCCATGGAATTATGGGGAGATTCTCCAGGACTGTTTTCCATGGATATAAAAACTCCCTCAGGAGAATATATACCTCGAATTATTCCAAAAATAAATGAGGCAAGATTAGCTTCTTTCATTTTTGAACAAACAAAAATTAATATTGATTATCAAATTGTTGAATCCGGCAGCGGTGATCAGTTGATTTTACTTCGGTTTACCAAACCTGCTCCCGGCATATGGGTTTTTAGAGTCTATGGAAAGGGTGATTTAAGCTTAAGTTTTCATATCTGGCTGCCAATGGAAGGCTTCATTTCAAATGATACCTACTTTCTTCGCCCGGATCCAAACACTACCCTGTTATCTCTGGGCAACAGTACGGAAGCCATCACCGTGACTGCCTACAATCATGAAGACCGAAGCCTTTATTTAAATGCCAGCAAAGGCTATACCAGAACCGGTGTTATAAAACCGGATATTGCCGCACCCGGAGTAAATATCCTGAGCCCTGATTTAAGCCATGGATTTGCAGCCGTGAGCGGAACCAGTCCTGCGGTCGCCCACACTTCCGGTGTTGCCGCCATGTTATTGGAATGGGGCATAGTAAAAGGTAATTTTCCTTCCATGAAAACTGCGGATATTAAAATTTTAATGATCCGGGGTGCAAACAGAGCACCCGAACTTGTTTATCCGAATAAAGAGTGGGGATACGGTATTCTGGATGTATACAATATTTTCAACAGTCTTCGAGAAGGTTTATAAACCCATGCAATTCTTGATTTCCATTATTAGAAGGAGTCTTAATAATGACCTTGGAAGAACGCTATAAAATTATAAGTAATGATTATGCCGATTTATTTATAGAATATAATAGAAATCCAAAATTATTAGAGATATTCCCCAATTCTACCCCTCACTTAATAAATACCAGGTTTGCTATTGCTTATGTTCCTTCCAATCAATTAAATAGTACCTTTATCAGTCAATTCAGTTATTCCGCCATACCTAACCTGTATGGCCTAACAAGCCAGGAAAGCCTGGAAGCTTCCGGTGTCCTGAAACTACGAAGGGTTCCCGACTTTAACCTTCTCGGTAAAGACGTATTGGTCGGCATCATTGATACGGGTATTGATTACAAAAATCCAATTTTTCTTCATCCGGATGGTTCCTCTAAAATCCAATATATATGGGATCAATCCCTGGATAGTAATAACTTTCCGGAACGGTTTTTATATGGCACAGAATTCTCCAAAAATCAGATAGAGCAGGCATTAGCATATAGTGATCCACTATCTGTGGTTCCCAGTACGGATGAAATCGGCCATGGTACCATGCTGGCCGGAATCATGGCCGGCTCAGAGGATGCTAAAAATAATTTCTCCGGAGTTGCCCCGGAGGCTGATCTTATTGTTGTAAAATTAAAACAGGCAAAGCAGAATTTAAAGGATTTTTATATTATTCCCCCGGACATCCCCTGTTATCAGGAAAATGATATTATGTGGGGTATCGAATATATTTTGCAAAGAGCAGAAGAGCTAAAACGTCCCTGCGCCGTGTGTATCGGTCTTGGCTCTTCTCAGGGCGGCCATGACGGAAGAGGTGCGTTAACCAATATATTATCAATTTACAGCGGCATACCAGGTTTTATCATCTGCCTTTCCGCCGGTAATGAAGGAGATAAAAAACGGCACCACAGTAATTCCATCACTCCTTCAGACGCCCCCAAAGTTTTTGAACTGAATATCGGAGTACAGGAACCTGGCTTTTCCATGGAATTTTGGGGCAATCCACCGAATATTTATTCTATCGATATTTTATCCCCTACCGGAGAATTCATACCGCGCATTCCAGAAAGTCTCAAGTCCCACCAGCTTGTCTCCTTCCTTTATGAAAGAGCTTTAATTGATGTTGATTATCAATTAATTGAGTCCCGTACTTCGGCTGAATTAATCCTGCTGCGCTTTCATAATCCCACACCCGGTATATGGAAATTCCATATTTACAACAGGGGAAATACTGCCGGAGCCTATAATATCTGGCTGCCCATGAATGGCTTCATTACGAATGATACCTATTTTCTCCAAGCAGACCCTTATACGACTATTACTTCTCCCGGCGATGGAACAACACCTATTACCGTTACGGCTTATAATCCGGATAATGATTCTTTATATCTTGGAGCAAGCAAGGGCTATACCCGGGATGGAATTATTAAGCCGGAGCTTGCTGCTCCCGGTGTTAACATAGTCGCACCAACCCTGGATAATGGCTTTAGCTCTTCTACCGGTACGGGAATCGCTGCTGCACATATTGCCGGAATAGCTGCCATAATGCTGGAATGGGGTATCATCCGGGGATTTTATCCGGATATGGATACCGAGGTAATTAAAAAATATTTGATTCGGGGTGCAAAGAGAAGCAATATTCTGCAATATCCCAATAGAGACTGGGGATATGGTATTGTAGATATCTATAATGTATTCAATGTTTTAAGAACGGATTTTCCAAACATACCCAAGTGATACTAACAGAAGGAATCTATAAGCTCTTCTTCTGTTAGTATTTTTTCTCGCTGGTATTTAATGGTTATTGCTGCAAAATAACGTGCAGCCTGTACCCCAGTTTACATCCGCCCCCTTACTTCTTCTACAATCGGCAGTCTCAACGTTACGCAGGTCCCCTCTCCCTCCATAGATTCAATATGGATATTCAGGGATTCCCCCACCTAAGAGCACTCTATTTCCCCAGCGTTTTAAAGCACGCAAACGATACCGTTCCACACAGATTTCTGTTGGTGCAGTTATAAAAACTGCCAAATCAAATAGCGGATTAAAGGTTTTGCGGATACTCCACATCTGCCCAGACATTACAAAATGAGGGAATTGCGATATATCATTCATCAAACACTCTGTCACCTCTCTATTTCTTATTTCGAAGTCCAAACATTCTTCTTCCATATCCTTTTGGTTCATTATCACACTCAAACTCGTCATAGGATTCCATAATAAAATAATTTTCAAAAAGAGCCACCCATTCTGCCTTTGAACGATTAACGCAGCGAAGTATGCCGTCCTTTGTGTAACTGTCCTGGGATATTTGCTCCATCTTTATCTTTTCATTCAATTCCAGTGTTAAATATGGATTCAGCATAATAAATATCATAGCATCAGGCTTGCAAATTCTATGCACCTGAGTAAGTATCTTCGAAGTAACAGCCATCGGTATCACATCCAATGTATTTGATGAAAAAAATCCATCATATGTATTATTTTTTATATTATCAAAATAACTTTCATCACCCTTAATAAATGTAATACCCTCTGTAAATCCATTTATTATCGCTGTTTCTGCCGCGGTATCAATTGCATTTATTGCTTGATCCACACCAGTTATGTCCTCACATCCTATCTGTTTTAAGTAAAGCGAGGCCCAGCCGGTTCCGCAACCAAAATCCAATACCTTATGTGCAGAAGCTAATTCTTTTAACTTAGCTTCCAGAAAAGTGCAGCCAACCGTAGCTTCTTGCAATTTTTCCGGTTTCTCCTCTTTAAAAAAACTATTCCAAAATGTTAATGCAGCCTGATACTCTTTCATTTTTTACCTCCGTCCATTCATCTTTTGAATAGTCCTATTATTCTTATTCGAAAGTTTAACTTTCCATTTTATTTATAACCAATAGCTCCAACCATCCATTATTTTTCTTCTATTCATAATTATGATTTGTTAAGAACGCTAGAAATCACCTAATTACACTTTAATACATTTTTACCTATAAATCCATATTATTTCCATTTATTTTTACATTCTTGACTAAAAACCATATCATCACTTGGCTTCCTTCCCATGGATTAAGGCGTTTTTAATACTTTCAACCTTATCTCTTTTTATCTGATTCCAATAAATAAAATGCTAGCTGCGTCAAAAATAAAGTTAAAAAAAGGACTGTTTCCAGTCCTCTTCCCTCCGAGTGCTCTCTGTTTATTTTATGAAGTGCTGATTACTTAAATCGCTATCCACCAAAACACGCCAAATTTATCCACAACATCCGCACAATATGGATTCCAATCGCATGGTCCCAGAGGATGGATTACCTTTCCGCCATCACTTAATATTTCAAAAGCGTGCCGGACAGCTTCCTCACTGCCTATTTCATAAACATTAAAAGCAGTTGTCTGCCACGCTTGTCCTTTGGTTCGTTCACAGTCATCAGGTGCTTCACTCACAGCCATAAATAACTGGTCGTTAACCATTAGCTCACAATGTTCATAAGTATTTTCCGGTGTTTTAAAATTCAAACCAATCGTTGCCCCAAAGGCATCACAATACCGTTCGGCTGCTTCAAAGCTACCCTTTACATATACTTGCGATCCTATTTTCATTTCCATAACTCCTTTTTTATTCTAAAATTTTAATAAAATCAGGAATAACTTGCATACAGCTTTTGAGATTTATGAAATAATTTCTCAGACTGCGCCGTATCAAGACCTTTGCTGACATCAATCAAGCGCTTATAAATGGATTCTACTGCTTCATAATGACTCATAGGCGGATTTACTGACAGCCACATCGGAGGAATCCAATTATCTGTCATATCATATACCACAGCCTTATTATAAGGATGACCCTCCTTGTCCAGCATATCCATATTTCCTGCAATGGTTATGTCAAAAGTAGTCTGCAGCCGAATGACAGCAGCATCCAGCGCATTTTTTCCTTTCTCACCCGTATCAATCATCCGGCGATATTCGTGAGTACCAATTGGCCTCTTCTCGTTCGTTAGCAGACACCAGAATTTCCATTCATATAATCCAAGTTTACCAGCTTCATATCTTTCCTCCATTGATACTTTCGGACGGAATGCATCCATAAATACAGAATAAAACCCAGGAGCTATATAGCCTTTTTTTCCATTAAAAAAGGCACCATAAGCCAATCTCTTTTCCGTTGCTGCCCTATCCTTCCACAGCCACGGGTCTATATCAGGATTATTCGTCCACCACTGACTTTCCGGAACAAAATCCTCAAGAACGGGAAACCCTTTTATGTCTTTATCCTTAGGCATAAGAAACCCCAGCTCACAAACCTTTTCTACAAAGTCCTCATATTCAAAATACCGCATAATTTTCCTCGCTTTTCCTTGTCTTTACTGAATTATACCGTAAGCTGATATGTTTGTATTGCAAAAAAGCGACATTTACTGCCATGCGAGCTTAAGAGCATCCCTTGGTGTCATGGTATGGAATTTTTTGAAATCATTCAGCAAATGTGCCTGATCAACATAATGGTATTTATCAACCGCATCCTGAATAGTTCCTATTTTTGCATAAGCAATATCCCGCCACAAGTTCTGATACCGAACCAAATTACTTGCCTTTTTTATACTTATTCCCAAATAATTCTTAAACATACGTTCCAGTTGTCTTTGAGAAACAACTGTATGATTACAGATTTCTTTTACCGAGCTAGTCCCTTGTGTATGTAAAATATTCGATAATGCATTCATCACATTATGATTGTATTGATTCTGCTTCATTTTCTCTATCAGAAACTGTTCTGTCAGTTTTACCCTCTCCTGAAAATCAATCACATTCAGCAGCATTTTTTCAAAGAAGGTTTCCCACCCTGAAAAACAGGTCTCAATATTAACATAAGCATTATAGCTATTTGCAATACTGTCACTAATAAAGTATTGCGCACCCCAAAAATAAAATTGTATAGCAAATCGCGACATATTTGACCTTTCCCTGATTGACCATGCATAATCAGGATAATCGGATATGCCGCAAAAACCACTATGTACAATGCCATTTGTGTGGTCTACTGTAAAAATAATATCTACACGGGCGTCCGGTATGATCAAAGACGGCTCAAATTCCTGTACAGAGCCTTCTGATGTCAGCCCTTCAGTGCCCCAATAGGATGAAATATATGGGCTTAGAAGGCTGCATGGTGAACCGTACGACATTACATTTGATGTCGTATCGGATAAATAAGCCCCTATAGGTTGAAATAATAAGTGTAAATTTTCCATTGAATTTTACCTGCTTCGAAGAGGTGGTAACTATTAGGTCCAACAGTTGTCTAATAATAAACATAGGTATCTGAATTTCGTATTGGTCATGATTACTATAAATTATTATAATATGTGTGATTATGTTTTTCAATCGCAAGTAAATCTAATACACCTCCGTGGTGTAAATTCTTGTATTTGCAATAGCTCAATATCTTTATTTCGTGGTGCTCAGTTGGGCGTTCAATTTCCACTCTCTTTCTTCTAATATACACTTACCTTGAAATACTCTTCTACGGATTTGACCCCTAGATGCCCTGATTAAGAGTCATTGAAAATGGAGTAATTTGGGCAAAGGCTATGTTTTAAATTAGTGTTGAAATTTGATAATAATTTGTGGATATGCTATAATTATAGCAAATTTAATATTCTTGTGAAATAACATGAATTGGATATAGGAGAAAACAAATGGTACTTTTAAATGATGAAAGAATTGCAAAAATACATTGTGTTGATAATAAAGAGAAAATATTATCATTAAAACAAAGACACAAGAATATCTTAATTGACGAAACAAGAAACCAGATATCAAACAAATCAGATTTATTTTGCTACGCCAGAGAATCAATTATTAAAAAGTTAATAGAGGCTACTAATTATCTTCCTAATGGCTATCAATTTTTGATTAAGGAAGCATATAGACCTCTTTCACGACAAAAGAAGTCCTTTGAAGAAGCGTTTAATTATTATAAAATTCAATATCCACTAAAGAAAGATGATGAAATTTATAAAGTTACTTGTGAGTATGTAGCACCTGTTAAAGTAGCTGGACATCCAACTGGTGGAGCAATAGATATTACTTTACTAAAAGACGGAATTGAAGTAGATATGGGAACGAAATTTAACGATGTACCTATGGCACCTGAGAATCTAACATATTTGTACTCTGATTATATAATTGATACCGCTAAAGTAAATCGTACAATACTGATTGATTGTATGAAGAAGATAGGCTTTGCAAATTATCCGACTGAATGGTGGCATTGGTCATACGGGGATTGTTATTGGGCATTCCTAAATAATTGTGATGCTATATATTCTGCAACTGATGAGAGTGAAATATATAAATTGAACACCTAATGTTCTTTAAAGAAGAGTTAAGGGGAGTCGTATGGCTTCCCTTAATAATTTTCATAGAGGAAATATCCTCCGGGTTCTATTTCAATTAACTTAAATATTTTTGTCCATCCTAATAATCTCTGCGTTAGTTACATAACCTTTTCTTTGATAGAATCCCTCGGTTTGCAAAGTTCTTGTAGTAAATAAGTAGATATCTCCTATACCCATTTCCCTTAACCTCTTCTCAAACTCTTCCAATAAAATAGATCCTATACCTGTTCCACGCATTTTTTGGTTGACACAGAATTCTTTAATATTAAAATGCATACAGTCATAATAGATTTCATGATTTCCTAATATCATTCCACTAATCTCATAATTATCATAAGAAATCAAACCATATGCCCCCTCACAATGCAACATTTGCGTTAAACGCTTAGCAGCACTATCTACCGTCCATTTATCATACCAAGGCGCTGAGTTAAATGACTCGGTATACATAGATGCCAGTAAAGGTATGTGTTCTTCTTTCATGACTTCATACATCAATTTTAATATCCTCCTTACATTAATACATGATTGCTAATATACTAAATGAAAGATTGTATGTCAAGGAATTAAGAATATTCTTATTCGATTTTATGCCTTACTACCAGCTGTAAGGGCCTTTTTTGTGTTAACTCCGTCCAGGCAGGTATTAAGCCTTTCCTGCAGCCAGATGATTTTCAGGATATTACTATCCGGTGTAATGCTACCGGTGGGACCATGAGGGTAGACGGCTTGCAAATCGTACTTCCAGAAGTCATACGTCTGTACCATTGTCACCTAAATGAGTTTAAAATATTTATGCAACATGAAATGCAACACAAAATAAAAAAGCCTTGAATAATCAAGACTTTTAAACTGCAGTCGACGGGACTTGAACACTATCATGCCTCCCAAGAGGTACATTTTCCTACATTCCACTTGGCTTCGATGTCCTTGCCAAGTGCCATTTGATGTTTCCTTGATGTCACTTAGATTTTTATTTCAAGAGTCTTAGAAGTGACATTTACTATTTTCAATCTTTGAAAATAATATTATTATAGTGACCAAAGTATATCTACTTACAATAGCTTAATTACCAAAAATCAATGCTTCTAACATACTTTTACACCCTCTGGGTACCATTTCCTTAGCAATTTTATATGCTTCATCAAAGTCTACACCCATATTTAGTAAACTTTCGAAAGTCTCATAAGTACTATTAACTGATTCTTCTATTTTGTCTGTTATATCACAACGTATTCTTCCAATTTTTCCTTCTTATCATGTTGATTAAATTATCCATATATTAGGATTTCTTCCGTAAAAAGCTACATCATAAATAGATTTACCAGTCCTTAATGCCAGATAATCCTTTGGAAGATCTGTTGTCTGAACCTGTGCAATTTTTAATAAGCAATTAAAGTCAGTTCTAGATTTAATAAAATTAGTATCTGTTATAAACTCTTCTACTTGAGATAAATCATTATCACTTTCAATTATATCTAAAACCTCAAAACATGCTTTACAAATATATTTTCCCTCTTCTTTTACAAATAATCGAATTTGCTTTAGCTTATCTCGAAAATTTTCAATGTTACATTTAATTGGATAATAGGTAAAACCAAATCTTTCGCAAGAGGTAATAAATATATTTACAATGTCATTTGCATTATAGCTTTTTCCATTAGCATCTAAAGATTTACTAGTCATACGACATGCTAAAGCAGGTTTACGATTAGTTTCTACAATTCGTTGCCATGAATGTTCACTTTTTCTTACTAAGCACTCTTGGATTGTATTTATCTCAATTACATTTGCTGCAGTCCTCCTCTCACTGATTACCTTATAAACTTCACTTTCATCATAATTAAATAACATATAAGTCCCCCTTTATCAATAATATTTCCGCACAAAATTATGACGCTTTAATTTTATACGGTATCTTCAAAATTGTCAAGAATTTTTTTTTATTGATAGACTGAAAAAGGACAAGTACCATAATTATCAGTACTTATCCTTCATCCTATAATGCTATATTACTATTAATAAAAATTGTACTATCAAGCATCTGTGCCTGGCTCACCTTCTTTTCCATGTAGCCATGACTATATGTGTCAAGAGTCACCGAGGATTGACTGTGCCCTAATGTTTCTTGTAGCGTCTTTATATCAGTATTATTCGAAATTGCTATAGAAGCGAACGAATGCCTTAATTTATGTAAAGATAAGTACCTAAGTGATTTTGAATGTTCTTTCATAAAGTTCCTGTATATGTTATAAACACTGTCTGGACTTAATGGTTCACCAGTACACCTTGTTATTAAATATCGGGAATCTACAAACTTATCTCCATACAAAAGTTTACGTTTTTTATAATTCGTAATGGAATCCTTAATAAGGTATACTACTGCATCCGGCAGTGCAATCGGTCTTACACCTGCTGCACTTTTGGGCTCCTTAGTCACCACAATTCCATTTGCTTGTACTCGGTTATTTGTTATAAATAACTGCTTTTTCTCAAGGTCTATGGAATCATGTGTAAGGGAGCATAATTCACCTTTACGGACGCCAGTGCCTAACATTATGTATACAATTAGTTTAAGGTTTTCACTTCCATACTTATCAGCTATCTCTAGAAGCTTCTTTACCTCTTCAACTGTATACGCTTCAACAGGTTTCTTCCGAATTTTAGGTAACTCCACTTCCTCCACTGGATTATATCCTTTCTTTAAATAATTTAACCTTATTGCTTTAGCTATCATAACATGCATAAGCATAGCCCTGTTTTTTATAGATTTACTGGATAACCCCTCCTCACTTAAATTATTGATGTAATCCTGTATTGTTGTAGTTACCAGCTTATCAAGCTTTATATCACCGAAGTACTTCTTCAATCCGTTCTTAGGTGAATTATACATTTGGAGATACCCTTCAAGCGTTGTAGGGGATATAAATCTTGTATGTTTTTCAAAGTATTCATCTCCAAAATCTGCAAAGGTTCTTTTAGTATAATCCACAAAGATTCCTTCATCTTTCTCTTGCTCAACCTGTCTAATAAATCTATTGATAACTGTCATGGATGTTCCTACCGGAAAAGTCTTACTCATTCTTTTTCTAGTAGTTCTTCCATTAGTAACAACATCATACATAACTTTCCATCTCTCTTTACCTTTTATTCCTTCATCTAAAAGTTGTTTATATGCCATTTTTGTCACTCCTTAATTGTATTTTGGTAAGCTGTATTCAACTGATTGTTCTTGATTAATGATTTCATCAAATTCCCTTCTACTAAAGACATAGGTATTACCTATTTTTTTATAATGAAGAAAACTCAAAGCAAATGCTGTCGCCTTTTTTCTTGATACCCCTAGTTCAAACTGTATATCCGAAATAGCCATGGTCGATTTAACTTTACTTTGTTTCACTTTATAACCTCCTTGATATTTTAACTATAATATATGCTTATCCAGTAAATTGGTTCAGTTTTAATAACAGGCCATACCAGCCTTTGCTGATATAGGCCTGTCAACATATGTAATATTAAATTTATCTATTCTCTTGCCAGCTTTCAATCATAACATGTATAATTCCATTAATATCATCTAAGTATACTTTTTTGATTTCTCCTGAATCCTCAACTTCGAAATATATTTCACTTTCATGATTACTTACTAATTCGGATAGCTCTACCAATTCAGATAGAAACTCACTCATTACACCACTTATTGTTAAAACACGTATTTTCCTAAGGCTCATTTTGGATGCTTCTACACTATCATATCCTATCATTAACAAAATAGTTAAATATGCTTTTTCTATACTACTTCTGATTTCTTGTACTTGTTTGTAAAACATATTTGTTTTTTTATCACTATCTTTTAAAGATAATATATATTCCAACTCAAAATCTGTAAGTAAATACCCATGTTTGTCAATACCATTTTTTAGGCATTCCTTTAGCTTTATTAAATTGGCATCATTCAACTCTTCATCCGATTTATAGTAGATAATAAGCTCTTTTGCATACTCGTTTTTCTTTACCAACTCTCTTAACTTTTCTTTTCTAAATTCTGCTGAGGTTCTGTAGCTTTCTCCTAGTTGGCTTATATGCTGATATATATTGTTAACGCAATTATTTAATTTGATATTGTTCATATTTTCTCCAATCCGGTATTCTATACCTTTAAGATTTTCCAGGAGTCACATTATTCGCGAAAAATTTATTAATCATTTTCCCACATTTTCATAGTGGATTAAGGGGAATACTTTTGAGAAAAATCTCTTTTTTATAATATCTTTAGGATAGTTCTTTTTTATTTTTCTTCCCCTTTTTCCATCTACAATTTATACTTTGTTTTATGTATCCAGTCTTTATTTAATTCAATACCTACATAATAATCAAATCCACCAACCTTTTTGGTGTTAGTACTAAGATTGTTAATCCTTAAATATTCCCTTATTTTTGCATGAAATGTTTTAGGAGTATTAAAAGCTCCTTGACTGATATCATTCTTTTCTGCCCATGTTTTATAACTACTGAAAAGTCTTGCAGTCATAATTTCACTATTGGTATCAGTTTTTGTTATACAGGCTTTCAAAAAATGGTTTACTGGATTTGCCTCCAAAAAATATTGCATTTGTAAATCACTAATAGCCTTACAAGGTGACATTTCCCAATTATTATTAATAAGCCTTTGCAAACCTTTTAAAGCCCAATTACAAATTCCCTGTGTTTCTTGTTCAAGCTTCATATCTAAGTTTTTATCCATATACAATACTCCCTCCTTTCTTTCTTCGCCACTTTTAAGTTCTATATACTGATTTTCAAACTTGAAAATATGAAGCCTTCGAAAATACCCCATACTGTTATCATCAGTTTGAATAGGTTGGTTACAGCAAACTATAAATTTAGTATAAATAGAAGTTGCATAAGCCTTTTCATATTTCTTTTCAACTTCTACTAAATCCCCCCCAGTTACAGATTTTATAACCGCAGTATTAAACATTTTCTTTTGCTCTCGTTCAGGACTAATATTTACATATTTGTCATAAATACTTTGTTTCCCAAACCTCTCCTGTAGGTCATCTAGTGCAGTTGCAGAGCAGTTCTCAGCTCCTAATACGTTTCTAATTACTCTTGTCAAAACGCTTTTTCCATTACTTCCAGAACCATAAAATATAAAGAACTTTTGTATTGGATAATCGTTTCCATAATATAAGAGATATCCCATCATCTCTTGAAATGATGCAATCACTTCCTTATCCCCATTAAATATTCCTGACAGTACAGAAAGAAATAGTTCGCAATTAGCTTCTGACCTATAATTATAAGGCAACGAAGATAATGCTAAATTCTTTGGATTATGCTTATATAGAGTCATTTTATAAATGTTAAATGTACCATTATGGAAAACAAGTCTATCTGCATTGGGGATAAGCTTCTTATAGGACTTTAATTCATATAAAAAAGCTTGATAATACTGGCACTCTAAAGAAACAGCCCAAATATTAGTAGTACACTCTTCTAATATGTCTTTAAAAATCTTTAGGATAAATTCTTTTGGAACACTATCGAAAGTGCCACATTTAAGGTTATATAATAACAGCTTCTCATTTACTATAATTGCCTCGATACGATTTTCTGCTAAATATTTTGCATAAGTAACACAGTCTAGTGTTAATTTTTTACCTTTAGTGATACCCCTATGTCTTAGCTTCATTTTAATTAGCATTTCCTTTTTTATTAAAAACTCATCTGTATCTGGGGCACAGCTTAAAAGCTGTGTCCCCAGGCTAAATTCATCCCCATCCTGATAAATGTAATTATTAATTTCCCATTGTTCCTGATTAGTCTTCGTATATGCAGTCATCATCTTCGTCCTCATCAATGTCAAAGTCGTCTAGACTTTCTTCTTCTGTATCCCTCTTTTCTACATACGGATAAATTGTAGATATGTATGTTTTATCTTTGTCATTGGTATAAAGAGTTACTGTTACATCTTTATCAACTAATGCATTTATATTTATACCTTTTTTATCCTTAGCTAAGGCATCCATATTCTTGCAAAAGCGATATAACAAGCTATTAGTATTTAGCTCATACTTGAAGTATTTATCAAATACTCCCTTTTTACCTTCTTCATCTTCTAATTCAGCAGATACCGTTACAAATTTATCGCCGTTAACATTTTTATAACCTTCTACCTTTTGAATGACTCCATAATACTCTTCATTATCATTAAAGTATCCAGCTTCTTCAAAAACTAATTTTGTAATATCAAAGGCATATCCGGATTGATTATTTTCAGTTGTGGATTTTTCGGATTTCTTTGTCTCAACATTTCTTTCTTCTCTTAAATTCCTTAAACCTTCAATAGTTGCACTATTTTTTTTACTTCCTATAACATTTCTCATCTTTTACATCCTCCTAGTATTTATTAATTGATATACATTTTCTTTTAATCAGTACCTATAAGACATTCAAATCAAATTATTATAATTTATCTCCTATAAGCAAATTGATGCGGTCAATAATTTTCTTCGATATTATCATGTAGAAATACTCATATTTTATTTCCTCCATTTCATATATTTTACTTGCTACTAACTACTAAAGATTATCACTTTCTTTTTTGTACTTTCATGGAGGATTCCATTTCCATACTCTTGAAAGTTTCTTTTGTAGCACTCCTACAGGTTATCACTTTCCTTTTTGTACTTTCATGGAGGATTCCATTTCCATACTTTGAAAGTTTCTTTT
>NZ_FRAC01000023.1 GCF_900142215.1 Anaerocolumna jejuensis DSM 15929
CCTTAGTACGAGAGGACCGGGTTGGACTGACCTCTGGTGTACCGGTTGCACTGCCAAGTGCATGGCCGGGTAGCCAAGTCGGGAAGGGATAAACGCTGAAGGCATCTAAGCGTGAAGCCCCCCTCAAGATAAGATATCCCATAGCATAAGCTAGTAAGACCCCTGAAAGACGATCAGGTGGATAGGTTAGAGGTGGAAGTGCAGTAATGCATGTAGCTGACTAATACTAATAGGTCGAGGGCTTGACCTAAAAATGGTTTTTTATTCGGATGATTTAATGTGTTAGTGAATGTCAAGTATTGGCCTAGTGGCTCAGTTGGTTAGAGCGCCGCCCTGTCACGGCGGAGGTCGAGGGTTCGAGTCCCTTCTGGGTCGTTGGTAATAATATGGGATCTTAGCTCAGCTGGGAGAGCATCTGCCTTACAAGCAGAGGGTCATAGGTTCGAGCCCTATAGGTCCCACTTACCTAAACGCCGACGTGGCTCAATTGGCAGAGCAGCTGACTTGTAATCAGCAGGTTATCGGTTCGAGTCCGATCGTCGGCTTGAGTGTAAAAACACTCGTAAAAAAAATATGGATGGATTCCCGAGTGGCCAAAGGGGGCAGACTGTAAATCTGTTAGCGACGCTTTCGAAGGTTCGAATCCTTCTCCATCCATTTGTTCTAAAAAAAATAATATCGCGGGGTGGAGCAGTCTGGAAGCTCGTCGGGCTCATAACCCGAAGGTCATAGGTTCAAATCCTGTCCCCGCAATCAGAAAACTGTTTGGTTTTCGTTTTAATTGAGTTTATGAAGTAGGCCTTGCCCAGATAGCTCAGTCGGTAGAGCAGAGGACTGAAAATCCTCGTGTCGCTGGTTCGATTCCGGCTCTGGGCATTTTTTATTGGGAATTTTATTCTTAATAAATATGGGATATTAGCTCAGTTGGTAGAGCACTTGACTTTTAATCAAGGTGTCCCGGGTTCGAATCCCGGATGTCTCATGAAGATGCAGCATCTACATTATTTAAAAGTATGTAGGTGCTTTTTGTTGTGGTTCAATATTTATAGAATAGATATTATATCAACTATGATGATTATCCAATTTTAACCTCAAGTTGTATAGTAGTATAGTCATATTAGATTTCAATACATCTATAGCATATTTCATAAATTAATTTCTGATTTCTGTATAGACCTGTCCAGGAATTTTATATTTCATTGATTTGTTCATAAAAATCCATTTAGGTTCCTTAACTTTATATCAAGGTAATATTTTGATTCGTATTTGTAATTTCATACTTTTATCTACAATGACATTTGCTATAAGAAGGTTTATCCACATAAAAGGTTATAATTATATGGTAAATGTGGAAAGCCTTCTAGAATTGAGTAGATTTTTAGTATATTTATTTTTTTATATCCAGATAATTAAAGAATAAGAATAATTTTTAGATGCAGATAGCCATTTGAGGATTATTTACTGGATTATTTACTTCAGGATGGATAGCTTGGTAATAAGGATAATATATAGGATAATATATATTAATCAAGAAGTATTTAGTAATTTAAATAATAATATTGATTCGTGTGCCATAAGCTAATTCTCATGTATCGTTTATATATATTTGGGGTATAAAAGTGAAGTGAAGCGAATTTTACGGAGCTGATTGTATTATAATATCCATGCATTTGGAAAGTTTACTTGTTTGGAGTGTGTGGGAGTAAAGTATGCTTACCGTGTTTTTATAATTTAAAAAGAATTAGTAAGAAGGAATATTATTTTTTATAATTATAGAGTATAATTAATTTGGTATGAAGTCTTGGCCCTTCGGTAGATGGCAACAGGATAGATACGAACATTTTTATTTGCAGCAGAGAGACACTTTTTTAATGAAATACAACATTGATAGGAGGTGTTTACTATTAAGATATTTGAAAAATATCAGATAAAGGATTTAGAGCTGAAGAACAGAATTGTTATGCCGCCGATGTGTATGTACTCATCCGATGAAAGCGGATATGCAAATGAATTTCACTTTACCCATTATGTGTCCAGAGCTGTGGGAGGCGTTGGCCTTATAATTATGGAGGCAACTGCAGTACTTCCTAATGGACGTATTTCGGAAAAAGATTTGGGTTTATGGGAAGATAGCCAAGTCTCAGGCTTAAGGCAAATAGTACAAGCTTGCCATGAGCAGGGAAGTAAGATAGCGATACAGCTTGGACATGCTGGAAGAAAGTGTACGGCAGCTGATGAAAAGATAATTGCACCCAGTGCCATACCCTTTGATGAAAGCAGTCCCGTACCCCATGAATTAACGGAAGACGGGATAAAAGAGATTGTAAAGGCTTTTAAAGAAGGAGCAATAAGGGCAGATAAAGCTGGGTTTGATGCGATTGAAATTCACGCTGCACATGGCTATTTAATCAGTGAGTTTTTATCACCCATTTCCAATAAACGTACGGATGAGTATGGTGGAAATACAGTTAATAGAACCAGAATTTTAAGAGAAATACTTCTGGAAATTCAAAAGGTCTGGCCGGCTCAAAAACCCATTATTGTCAGAGTATCAGCAGATGACTATCTTCCGGAAGGGATGACTCCCCGGTTAATGGCTGAGGTTATTCATGAAGTTCGTTCACTTTTCGATATTCTGCATGTAAGTTCCGGTGGCGTGGTAAATGCGGTTATCCATCCATATCCGGGATACCAGGTTGAGGCTGCCAGCTATTTAAGGGCCAAATGTGACGTGCCGGTCATTGCAGTAGGATTGATAACTCAGCCGGATATGGCAGAAGAAATTATATGCAGCAATAGGGCGGATTTAGTTGCTATTGGAAGAGAATTATTAAGGAATCCATATTGGGTATTAAATACGGCCTATGAAAAGAAAATAGAGATGGACTATCCTGAGCAGTATAAAAGGGGTTTTTATTTTCATAAACAGTAGTGACATTCTTCAAAAGCTGGTAAATATCATAGATGTTCTATGAGTGAATATTTTAGATAAAAGATAAGATTATAATTATGATAGAATAAATTTATTATTGGATAAATAATGAATAGATATGGAAATTATAATAGTTCTTACTTGTTTTATTTCATATTTAAATATAATAATTTAATTTATTCTAAAATAAAATAGTTTTATTTAAAATAACTTTTATTTTTTGAGCGTAATCCTATTGCAATAAAGAAAATGTTATAGTATATTTGTGTATGTAATCGGTGAAGTGCGGATAGAGTAAAATTATTTTAAAATAATCTAAAATAATTTAATATAACGACTAATTAAGTTGTTATCATGGAGGACATGTTTATGAGATTTTTTATTGACACAGCAAATGTTGAAGACATTAAAAAAGCAAGTGAAATGGGTGTTATCTGCGGAGTTACAACAAACCCCTCTTTAATTGCCAAAGAAGGCAGAGATTTTGTTGAAGTTATTAAAGAAATAACTGCCATCGTGGACGGACCTATCAGCGGGGAAGTGAAAGCAACTACGGTTGATGCTAAGGGAATGATAGCAGAAGGAAGAGAGATTGCTAAAATCCATCCTAATATGGTTGTAAAAATTCCTATGACGGTAGAGGGACTGAAGGCTACCAAAGTACTTTCTTCCGAAGGAATAAAGACGAATGTTACGCTTATATTTACAGCAAACCAGGCATTATTGGCTGCAAGAGCCGGAGCGACTTATGTTTCACCCTTTCTTGGAAGGCTGGATGATATTTCAACACCTGGTATTGATTTGATCAGAACTATCGCAGATATTTTTGATATCCATGAAATAGAAACGGAAATTATTGCAGCAAGTGTTCGTAATCCCATTCATGTTACAGACTGTGCTTTGGCAGGTGCTCATATCGCAACTGTACCTTACAGTGTTATCGAGCAATGTACAAAGCATCCTTTAACGGACCAGGGAATAGAGAAATTTCAAAAAGACTATAGAGCAGTATTTGGAGAATAAGCAGGATTTAGGAGGAAAAAAATGAGTAATATTGATACATTATCAGTTAATTCACTGCGTGTATTAGCTGCAGATGCAGTACAGAAAGCAAATTCAGGACATCCGGGTCTCCCTTTGGGAGCAGCAGCAATGGCTTATGAGTTATGGGCTAACCACATGAATCACAATCCAAAAGATCCTAAATGGTCTAACAGGGACCGTTTTGTATTATCTGGCGGCCATGGTTCTGCTTTATTATATTCTTTACTTCACCTGTTTGGTTATGGTAATCTTTCTACCAAAGATCTTGCTTCCTTTAGACAGCTTGATTCTTTAACACCAGGACACCCGGAGTATGGCCATACGGTTGGTGTGGAAGCCACTACCGGACCTCTTGGAGCCGGAATGGCAATGGCAGTCGGAATGGCAATGGCAGAGGCCCATCTGGCAGCTAAATTTAATAAAGAAGGATATCCGGTGGTAGATCATTATACCTTCGCATTAGGCGGCGACGGTTGTATGATGGAGGGTATATCCTATGAGTCAATGTCATTGGCAGGAACCTTAGGACTTGGCAAGCTGATTGTATTGTATGATTCCAATAAGATTTCTATTGAAGGAAATACGGATATTGCCTTCCGCGAGGATGTTGCAAAGCGTTTTGAAGCATTTGGATTCCAGACCCTGGTTGTGGAGGATGGAAATAATCTGGAGGAAATCAGCGCAGCAATCAAAGCAGCAAAAGCAGATACCACAAGGCCTGCGTTAATTACGGTGAAGACAAAAATCGGATTTGGTTCTCCAAGAGAAGGAATGGCCAGCGCTCACGGTGAGCCTCTTGGAGCAGATAATGTAAAAGCTTTAAAAGAAAAATTAGGTTTTCCTGTTGATAAAGATTTCTATGTACCGGAGGAAGTATACCAGCACATAGAGGAAATTAATAAAAAGAGCGAAAAGGCCGAGGCTGAGTGGAATCAGATGTTTGCACAATATGTTAAGGCTTATCCGGAATTAAAAGAGCTTTGGGACAAGTACCATGACGAAAATATCGGCGAAGATCTTCTTGAAAATCAGGAATTCTGGGCATTTCCAGATAAGCCGGAGGCTACCAGAAATCTCTCCGGTATGGTAATTAACCGTATTAAGGATTTGGTACCGGGTTTTGTTGGCGGTTCTGCTGACCTTTCCCCATCTACAAAGACCTATATGAAGGATGAGGGGGATTTCTCCAAAGAGGATTATAGCGGACGTAATCTGCATTTTGGTGTAAGAGAGCTTGCCATGACCGGAATCGGAAACGGTCTTGCACTTCACGGTGGCTTAAAGCCTTTTGTTTCTACCTTCTTTGTATTCAGTGATTATGTAAAGCCCATGGCAAGACTTTCTGCTATTATGGGACTTCCGACGACCTTTGTTCTGACCCATGACAGTATTGGTGTAGGAGAAGACGGTCCCACCCATGAGCCAATAGAGCAGCTTGCAATGCTGCGCTCCATGCCTAATTTTACTGTATTCAGACCTGCTGATGCAACGGAAACCATTGCGGGCTGGTATTATGCCATTACTTCAAAGAAGACACCTACAGCCCTTGTCTTAACCCGTCAGAATCTGCCTCAGTATGCCGGTTCCAGTAAAGAAGCATTAAAGGGCGGCTATGTTATTGCACCTTCTAAAAAAGAGGTACCGGATGCTATTATTATAGCAAGCGGTTCTGAAGTAGAAATCAGTGTAAAGGCAAAGGAAGAGCTTAAGAAAGAAGGTATTGATGTAAGAGTTGTCAGCATGCCTTCTACCGATCTTTTTGATATGCAGAGCAAGGAGTATAAAGAGAAGGTTCTTCCTAAGAATGTAAGAGCAAGAGTGGCCGTGGAAGCAGCAGCTGATTTTGGCTGGGGCAAGTATGTGGGACTTGACGGAGCTACTGTTACTATGAAGAGCTTCGGCGCTTCTGCTCCTGCAGGAGAGTTGTTTAAGAAGTTTGGTTTTACCACAGAAAATGTTGTAGCTACGGTGAAATCAGTATTATAAAGAGTAGTAAAATAAGAAAAAATAATGCAAGTTTAGATTTATTTATAAATAATGATATAATTAATTGAAGTTAAGAATTATAGATATGAGTATCATAAGTAGCCATAAGAATGCTGCTTTTGATACTCATATTTTTTATTGGGGAGCCGTAGAAAATGATAATAAAGTTTGAAAAGAGTATTAAGAATAGGGAAGGAAAGCTGAAGAGAGAACTCTTTGATCAATTCTAATAAAATTTTAATATTAGGTTATTGCAAATATACATGCTAACAGATAGAATAAAAATAGTTGTAAAATTAATGTAGGAGGAGTTATATGCCTAAGATATTGATCGTAGAAGATGAAAGTAAAATAGCCCGGTTTGTAGAGCTTGAATTAAAATATGAAGGGTATGAGGTCGATATAGCTCCTGATGGAAGATCAGGGCTGGAAAAGGCTTTGCAGAAGGATGTCAATCTGGTGCTTTTGGATATTATGCTGCCTGGAATCAGCGGGATTGAGGTATGCAGAAGAATTCGTATGGAATCGGATGTACCTGTCATCATGCTGACAGCAAAGGATGACGTTACCGATAAGGTGGCTGGCCTTGATATCGGCGCCGATGATTATATGACAAAACCCTTTGCCATTGAGGAGCTTCTTGCAAGGATTCGTGTTGCTTTAAACCGCCATACAAAGCAGACGCAGCCAAAGCAGGATATACTGAAGATAGGTAAGCTTAAGCTTAATTTATCAGGGCATAGCGCTTTTTACGGGGAGGAAGAACTGATACTGACAAAGAAGGAGTATGAGCTGCTGGAGTATCTGATGCGTAATAAAAACATTGCCATTACAAGGGAACAGCTTCTCAATAACGTATGGGATTACGAATATCTGGGAGATACCAATGTGGTGGATGTCTATATTCGCTATCTGAGGCAGAAAATAGATGATAAATACGGTGTCCGGTTAATTAATACAGTGAGAGGAGTGGGTTATATTATTAAAGATGAAGGTTAATTTAAAGGAAACCTTAAGACAGCTTCTGATAAAGTTTGTACTTCCCTTTCGCAAAAGGAGAGAGAAGTGGCTTGGAAATTTCCGCTTCTCCATTGCTTTTCGGATATCCCTTAACTATCTTAAGCTTCTCCTGCTAAATGGTTTTTTATTTCTCTGCCTCTTTTCTGTGTTGTTTTTATGGCTTGAAAAGGTACGGCTCCAGGATAAAGGGGATATTCTGTTCGAGGAGGCAGCTAAGGCGGGATTTACGGAGAGCTCCGGCGTTTATGGCAGTACCGGAGAGTTTTTAGGTATACATTACAGGGTAAAGGATGATAAATCCGGTGAGATTCTTTTTAATAATTTAGAAAGCGATTTAAGTAATGAGAAGAAGCTCTTTAACAGGATATATATAGACGGTGTGATAGAAAAAGGACCTCTTACTGTTATTGTAGAGGAGGAGAAGGAAGAAATCATTCAGGACAGGAAGGTAAGTGTACTTACACAGTATGACCTTACTGCAAGCCTGAAGGAGCTTTACAGCCTGCTTCTGGGGATGGGCCTCTTATACCTGTTTATTGTATATGTCATTACCAGGCAGGGGAAGAAAAGCGACAGAGGCCTCTTAGAGCCTATCTATGAGATGTCGGAAACAGCCAACCGCCTTACCGTAAATAATCTGGACAGCCGGAGACTTAATGTGGAAGGAACGAAGAATGAGCTTAAGGATTTGGCTGCGGTGATTAACAATATGCTGGACAGGCTGGAGATATCCTATGAGAGCCAGAAGCAGTTCGTATCGGATGCATCCCATGAGCTTCGCACTCCCATTGCTGTTATACAGGGCTATGCAAATCTGTTAAACCGCTGGGGAACCGGCAACGAAGAGGTCATGCTGGAATCCATAGATGCAATTAACAATGAAGCCAAATTCATGCAGGACCTGGTGGAAAAGCTGCTGTTTCTTTCAAGGCATGATAAAAAGACTTTAAAGCTGGATAAGAAAAAGTTCAATATGTGCCAGGTAGTGGAGGAAATGGTAAAGGAAACGAAGCTTGTGATAAGGAACCGTATCATTGAGGCTCCCATAATGCAGGATGTGGAGGTATATGGCGATAAGCAGGCATTAAAGCAGGCTATCCGTATCTTTATCGATAATGCTGTAAAATATACCAATGAAGGGGATACCATAACCATTACCTGTGAAAATGATGACGGAGACTGTGTGATTACGGTAAAGGATACCGGTATAGGGATGACAAGAAAGGATGTAGATAATATTTTTGAACGGTTTTACCGCTCTGACCAGGTAAGGAACGCTAAAATAAGCGGTCATGGACTTGGGTTATCTATTGCAAAGCTGATCGTGCTGGGGCATACCGGCAAAATCAAGGTTCGTTCGCAATTGACAAAGGGGACAAGCTTTACAATAACCCTTCCTAAGCGGTTTTAGAGAGTCCAGGCTTTTGTCCGCACCCCGTACTCGTTTTGAAAGCAGAAAGAAGAAAATTGATATTAAGGTAATGAGAAAACCAGGCTTCACGGTTAATAATTCATATGCTCCCATTGCAGCAGACAGTTTAATCAATCCAGAGCTGCTGCATAAGGGAGCATATTTTTACTTCATCTCTTTTAGTTTCTCAAGGTCAATTACATTCTCCGGCTGGAAATCATCAGAGCCTGCATATTCCATCAGGCAGTATTCAAACCATCTTGCAGGGAGGCTCTTCTTTGATTCCTGCAAATGAAGGGTACATACAAGAAGCCTTCCCTCTCCGGCTTTTACTTCAAATAAATTACCCAGCTTATGATTTCGCTCAAAATTATCAATGGTCCACACAATCGGCTCAATAGTACTTTCCTCCAGGATGTATGCTCTGGAACCGGAAATCAGGTCATACCATTGTGCCGTAGTATAGGCTTCTGTGGGAAAGTTCCTGAATATTTTGTGCTCCTTTTTTATCAGCAGGCCATGGGTGCCTACGGGTATCGGTCTGTCCATACTTTCAGAGATGGACCGGAACATGGGATAGCACCAGAAATCCGTGCAGTATGTTCCCGGTATGGAATTTTCTTTCGTCAGGAAATCCGGATATAAGATGACCCGCCTGCCCTTTTCAAGGTTTTCAATAGCTTCCACAAGACTTTCAGTTATGATAACGTCATTATGTGCCGCGTCTGGCTTTCTTTCCGGATATACCCACAAATCATAGTGATTTTCTATATCCTGGTCCTTTAAGCTGATCTGTAAGGTAAGCTTACGGGGCTTTTGTATTTCAGGTAAGTTTACTGTGAAGTCACAGAGCTTGTATACTCCGTTTCCATAGTCATCTCTCAGACTTTGCTCCTTCTTAAGAATAACATTATCTCCATCCAGGAGGCATAATTCGACCACCGGGGAGGGGAGTGCGGTCAAACGGAAAAGGGCAAGCTTTATTCCCACCGTAATCTCTTCTCCTGCGGCATACACAAAGCCCGGAAGCTCCGCCAGTAACACTGCGTCTGAGCAGAACTGCCGCCACTCCCCTGAAGTGAGGATACCCTTATTCTCCATAAAAGCATTTAGAATCCCTACCAGGGCTGTACCCTGCCCGCTGAAATCCTGAAGGTCCAGAAGCTGAAAACCAGCCAGTTCCCTGCTTCTTAAGGCTGTTTCAATTTCAGCCTTGTAGCAATCGACTGCAAAGCTTCCCGATGCTTTAAAAAAGGCATCAGCCATGTGTAACATTCCCTTGGCTTTTAGCCGTTCCCGAAAAATTTTCAGATTTTCTGCCTTCAGTACCCCTGTATATTTGCTGATTTCCGAAAAATCCGGATACATGGCATACTGCCCTATTTCATGGGACACCACCGGTATTTCAGGTATTACTTCCTCTGAATCCTCCATTTTTACCGTTTTGGTTCCGGTGCCGTATTGGATGGTTACTTCTCCGTCCTTCCCTGTTCCTGTCAATACCTCTCCCGGACGTATCAGGCTGTCATAGTTATGTACCGTATCGGGGGCTGAGGTTTGTATATGCCCCAAAGGTGCATCGCACATGGCATAGGAGCCGCGAAACAGCCGGTCCCTGGAAAAACGTACTCCGCAGAAGAAATCTTCCTGGTCAAGTATGGAGGGCATGAACTGAAAGTTATTGGAGCCCTGGGTGTATAAATGCCTGTCATCATAGCTTTTATATCCCTTCAGTATATGATTGATAGCTTTTTTGCTGCCCCACAATTCATTTCCCATGGACATCATAACAAAGGAGGGGTGGTTGCCAAACTCGTCCAGAATGCGGTAGCCCTCCTCAATCAGGTATTGCTGGGCCGCCGGATTATGGTTTTCATCCCCTTCTTCCGTTACAGTACCCCAGAAGGGTAGCTCCGGTTCCAGATAGATGCCCAGAATATCAGCGGCTTCAAAGCATGCCCGTGGCGGGCAGCAGGTATGAAAACGGTAATGGTTAATGCCATATTCTTTTGCAGTGCCAAGAACTCTAAGCCAGCTGTCCAAATCCATGGGCGGGTGCCCTGTAAGGGGAAAGATAAGCCCGTCATGCTTTCCTCTGAGAAAGGTTTTATTGCCGTTGATTTCAAAATAATGCCCGACTGCCTTAAAGTCTCTTAATCCGAAGGGATAGCTGAATTCTGCAGAAGTCAGGTCCTTCTCCCTTTGCCCTTCCGGTAACAGGGTAAGAATAAGGCGGCAAAGGTTTGGCGTATGCTCGCTCCAGGTAAGGGCTGTTTCTTTCAGTTCACAGGAAAACAGATTTTCACCGGCAGATAAATCAAAATCCTTTCCTCCCAAGGCTTCTCCTTCTCCCGCAACGTTAGCTCTTACCCGGCATTTTTCAGCCCCGTTTAAAACGGCTCTTACTTTAATAAGCCTGCCTGCAGCATCAGGGTATATCCTGACATTGCTAAGGAAAATGGAGCTCAGCTCTTCTATGTATATTTCGCCTGTTATACCGTTCCAGTTAGTTTGCGTATCCACGGAGGTCATATGCCCTCCGGCAACAGGATAGGAGGCGGGAGTATTATCCACCATAATGGTAAGCTTCATTTCCTTTTTAACATAGGGGGTTATGCAATACCGGTGGGAGGTACAAAGACTGTTGTTGCTGCCGATATGCTCCTCTCCAATCCAGACATGGGATATCCTGGTTCTCTCCAGCACCAGAAAGAACTCCCTGTCTGTTAAATCTGCTAATTCTACTGTTTTTGTATACCAGGTATATCCTTCGAAAAAATAAGGGTCCGTCAGCGAACCAGTATTTCTTTGCTCTTCAGGGACATCCTCCGATAGCTTCCCTTTTTTTGCTGTTGATACCGTGGCCGGAAGTATTATGGTATCCTGTAGATTTCCTTTATAATATTCCCTTTTGATACCTTCTTTTTCTCCGTCCAGGCAAAAGCCCCAGCTTCCGCATAAGTCAATCTTTCCCATGGTTTCCTTTCTTAAAGCTGCCCAATCCTCCATTAACAGGAAAGGTGGGTCTGCTTCCAGTATAATATTTTATGGCTTTGTTTATTTTGCTGTATTTTCCTTTTGTCAAAGAGCTAATAAATAGATTTGGCATGTGAAAGATATTTTTTTTCAGTATATCAAAATAATCCTTTGTTGTGAATCACTAAATTTCATAGGATGCAAAGTGTCTAATTTGTACAAAGAGAATATATAATTTTTTCAATGTTTAATAAAAATATTTATTATATAATCCAAGGTGATTAAACAGCACAGGAGGATCGGCATGAGTTTTGCAAGAAATTTTATTGGTTATTTCACAAACAAAAAAAAGCGATACGGCATAAAGCTATCTTTGCTTGTTTTGCCTTTTCTGTTAATTCCACTGATATTCAGCTATTATCCATTGTACGGATGGATTTATGCCTTCTTTGATTACAGACCGCCAAGATCATTGGGAGACTGCGATTTTGTAGGGCTTAAATGGTTCAGCACCTTATTTGAAAACCAGACCAAAAGGAAAATTATATTTGATGTTATGAAAAATACCTTTGCAATGAGCGGTTTGGGAATTCTGTTTTCTTGGCTGCCAATGGCATTTGCAATATTTTTATCAGAACTCAAATGCAAGTGGTTCAAGAAATCCGTGCAGACCTTAACCACACTTCCGAATTTCATCAGCTGGATTCTGGTCTATTCCCTGGCATTTTCCTTATTCTCAAGCTCTGGCATGGTAAACAACCTTTTGCAGTCCCTGGGACTGATCAAAGAGCCGATTCTATTTCTGCAGGACAGCAAGCACACCTGGCTGACCATGTGGTTAGCCGGAACCTGGAAAGGCCTTGGATGGAGCGCAATCTTATATTTAGCGGCAATTGCCGGCATTGACCAGGAGCTCTATGAAGCTGCCAAGGTCGATGGAGCAGGCAGAATGCGCCTCCAATGGCATATAACGGTGCCCAGTCTTTTGCCTACCTTTTTTGTTCTGCTGCTTCTCAGCATTGCCAATTTCCTGAATAACGGTATGGAGCAGTACTATGTATTCCAGAATGCCTTTAATAAGAACCAGATACAGGTCCTGGATTTGTATGTATACAATTTGGGAATGGGGTCCGGCAGCTATTCCTTAGCTACGGCAATCAGCATTATGAAAAGTATCGTCAGTGTTACGTTGTTATTCACTGTAAATTCGATGTCCAAAGCTTTTCGTGGTGAGACAATAATATAGCAGCTGCGAAGGGAGAAGTAATGATGGAGCAATTATATAAAAGTAAACATAAAAAAATTTCGGTACTGGATATCTTTCTATACATATTTTTCACGATAATAACCTTTCTGTGTATCTATCCGTTTTACTATTTGATTATCAATACCATAAGTGCCAATGACCTAAGCGCTAACGGAGATATCATATTTCTGCCAAGGCAGATGCACCTGGAAAACTATAAGGAAGTATTTAAAATTCCCGGTTTGGGAAATGCCGCCTTTATTTCATTTACCAGAACCGTATTAGGCACAGTTCTGTCGGTACTGGCTTCGGGCTTTCTGGGATTTATGTTTACACAGGATAAGATGGCGGGAAGAAAGTTCCTCTACCGCTTTACCATACTCACAATGTATTTCAGTGCGGGTCTTATTCCCTGGTACATCACAATGAATAACTTAAATCTCACCAACAATTTTCTGGCTTATATCATTCCGGGCATGGTATCACCCTTTAATATCATCCTGGTAAAAACCTATGTGGAATCAACGCCCAAGTCCTTACAGGAAGCGGCTGAGATTGACGGGGCCAGTATCTTAACGGTATTCCGGAGGATAATGATACCTCTTTGCAAGCCGATACTTGCCACGGTGGCCATTTTTTCTGCCGTGGGTAACTGGAACTCCTTCCAGGATACATTGATCCTGGTAACAGATGATAAGCTGTATACATTGCAGTATATTCTATATAAATACATAAACCAGGCAAGTTCCCTGGCAAATCTGATTAAAAGCAATGCCGGCTCCATCGGCAGTATCATTGGGACGGCGGCAACGGAACAAACGGCAACCTCCGTGAGGATGACCGTATCCGTAATTGTAGTTCTTCCAATTATGCTGGTATATCCTGTTTTTCAAAGGTTTTTTATCAAGGGCATCATGATTGGTTCGGTAAAAGGATGATGATATAATAAAATAAACCTTGTCCGCTCACTGGTATCCTATGCAGGTGTCCGGGTGCAAGTTTATTAATAAAAACCAGGAGGTACTTTATGAAAATGGCTATGAAGAAATCTTTGGCCGGAGTGCTGATTATTGTATTGCTGTTTACAATGATAGGCTGCTCGAAAAACGGTAAAGAAGTAACAACAAATGGGGATAACACACCTACAGAGGAAAATACATCAACAGAAGCAGGTAAATCCGGAGAATCCGGCGGAATTGACCATTCAAAACCGATAACGCTGGATGTATTCTCCGCACAGACGAACTACCAGGGTATACAGAGCGGTTGGTTTGCAAAAATTGTAAAGGATAAGTTCAATATTGAGCTGAATATTATTGCACCTAATGTTGCAGGCGGCGGGGACACCTTATACCAGACACGTTCTGCAGAAGGCAATCTGGGGGATATCGTTATTATTGACCGTGCTAAAATGAAGGACTGCGTGGAGTCTGGCATCATACTTGATATCAGCGACTATTATGCAAAAAGCACGAATCTGAAAAATTTTGACCAGTCCATACAGGCTACCAAGGAATTTATCGGTTCCGACAAGATTTATGCATTATCCGGCAGCGCTACCTGTAAGGCTACGGAGCCTGTATTTGAAAACCAGGCACCCTATGTTGGAACCTTTATGAGACTGGATTATTACAATGAACTTGGGAATCCCGAAATGAAGAATACGGCAGATATGCTGAAGGTACTAAAACAGATGCAGGATGCTCATCCTACGACGGATGACGGCAAGAAAGTATATGCTTTTTCCTTATTTGATGATTGGGATGGCGATTACATGGCGGTAGCTTCCAAATACGCCTTTCTCTATGGCTATGATGAAGGTAAAGCCGGCTTTGTATTCCCAAGCGCAGATGCTACCTCTTACTCTGAGATAGCTGATGATAACGGCGTATATCATAATTCTTTAAGAATGTTATTTGATGCTAATCAGATGGGATTGGTTGACCCTGACTCAAGTTCTCAGAACTGGGATACGGTATATGCAAAAATGCAGAATGGGCAGACACTGTTTTCTTTCTGGCCATGGCTTGCAGGCGCTTATAATAAGCTTGAGAACAAAAAAGCCGGAAAAGGTATGGCTTTCATTCCGGTTAAGGATCAGAAGCTTGTAAATGACGGTTATAACAGATATGGAAATACTCAATTGGCAATTGCCATCGGCAAAAAGACAAAATATCCGGACCGCGTATTTGAATTCGTGGACTGGATGGCTTCCAATGAGTATATTTATTATACACCGGGCTCCGCAGGGATTAAGGGCTTAAATTGGGACATTGTGAATGGCAAGCCTGAGCTGACGGATTTTGGTTACAAATGTATGGATGACGGTACTACCAAGATGCCGGAGGAATATGGCGGAGGTACCTTCCAGGACGGCAGACCGCAACTTGGATTTAATTTCCTTGCAACAACTTCTGTGGATACGGATACCGGGGAAAAATTCGCAATTGCTGACTGGACTTCCGTATTGGAAAGCACAAAGACCTTGCTGGATGAAAATTACGAAAAAACTTTCGGTGCAAAAAATGCCGCCGAATACTTACAGAAGAACAAGTTAGTACAGGTCGCTCCGGGAAGTGCTTATTTTGCTCCCTCCGAGGATACGGAATTAGCTACGAAGAGGTCCCAGTGCGGCGATTTAATCCAGAATGTATCCTGGCAGATGGTATTTGCAGATAGTGAGAAAGATTTCAATGCATTATGGTCCGACATGAAAGTCCAGCTGGAGGGGTTAGGCTATCAGGATGTCCTTGCAGCAGATTTAAAGAAATTGGAAGGACTCCGAGAAGCTCGTGCTGAGGCTGTGGCAGCTGAAAATAAATAACAGGTATTAAGAAAAGAGGGCTGCCATAGATTATATGTGGCAGCCTTTACTATTTATAGGAAAACATGTCCTTTAAACCGGAGTTCCCCGCAGACATTATGATAATTGTCCGAAAATATCATTTACCGGTCCTGCTTAATGTAGTACCATACTTAAAGGATGAAGTTGTATGGAATGGAGAAGGTCATGAAGAAATTACTAGAGAATATTGTCCGCCGGATATCTGGCTTAAAAATAATGTATAAATTATTGCTGGTATATGTTATTATCGGAACTTTACCGCTGACTCTTTTGAGCAGCTACATGATATATTCCACGAAAAAAATGATTATGGCACAGCATAATAACCAGGTGGCAGCAGAAAACAGAAGAGTCCGGAATATTTTATTTAATACCATATATCTGGCAACTAATATTTCAGACTCCATTCTATATGACCGTGACCTTATAAAACTTTTGAAAGAAAACTATGCTTCTGAGGAAGCGGTATACAAGGCCTACAGAAGCTATGAAGCCATTGATTCCATTATAAAAAGCTACACGGAAATCTCCAACATACAGATTTATGTAACCAACAAAACGCTCATTACAAGCGGCAGCTTTGTCAGAGTGGATGGGCAGACAGCCTCCAGTAACTGGTACAAGGAGGTAAAGGACAGTCCGGGAAAATTGCTGTGGGTGTATGACGATACTGCGGATGCGGAAAGCTCTTTGCGGCTGATTCGCAGAATGCCTCTTTCCAATACAAAGGACTATGCCATAATGTCGATCAGTATCAGTACCAATTACATGAGGTTCATCATAAACAGCAATTCCATTAACACCATTTTAGGTATCGATAATGCCATGTCCTTTTACTCCAACGATTACAATGAGATTGGACGTCCGCTTAAAGAGCTTTACCAGACAGGCAATATTCAGTTGAACACACCCTATACCTTGAAATACCAGGGAAAGGATACCCTTGCCTATTCAACGCTCCAGAACGCTCCCAAAAGCAAGTCCGTCTTTCAGATAACCACCTTTGACCCGCTGGCTATCAGCCATGTTACTGAATCAATCCTGTTGAATATTAAAGTCATCCTTCTCAGCTTTATGGTTCCTCTTCTCATGATAGTCGGATATTCCATTGCATTTAACAGGCGTATTCTGATACTGCGAAGGGAAATGAATAAAATTGCAAACGGAGACTTCAATATCATTGATAACTTTAACAGCCAGGATGAGCTGGGGGAATTATTTAAGGATATGCAGAAGACGATCCTCAGCATCCAGCAGCTGAATACAAAAATATATGAGGATAAGCTGTTAAGGCAGAAGCTGCTGAATTACCAGCAGCAGATGGAATTTAACCTGCTGACCAATCAGATTAACCCTCATTTTTTGTATAATACTCTGGAAACCATCCGGATGCAGTTATCCATTAACAAAGAATATGATGCCGCACGTATCGTAAAGCAGCTGGGAAAATTTATGAGGCATAACATCGAAGCGGATAATTCTCTGGTGCTGTTGTCCTCGGAGCTGGAATACATCAATATTTATATGGAAATCCAACACTACCGCTTCGGAGACAGGGTCAATTTCCAGATAACCCAGGACAATGAATCGGCTATAAAGGATTATATGATACTGCCTCTGCTTATCCAGCCCATTGTGGAGAATGCCTTTGTACATGGACTGGAAGGCAAAAAAGCAGGAGGAACGGTGGTAATAGATATTACCTCCAGTGAGGAGTATTTAATTCTGTCCATTACGGATAACGGACTGGGAATGAGTGAAAATACCTTAAATGCTTTATTGATAAGCATCAACGACCCGGGTAATAAATCCAAAAGCCATATTGGCCTCCATAATGTGCAGCAGCGTATTAAGCTTTTTTATGGTGAAAAATACGGCTTGCAGATAAAAACCATGGAAAATCAGTTTACAATTATAACCGTGTATCTCCCGCTTCAGGTGGATTATGATACACTTATAAAAAATGGGGGGCTTTATCATGAAATTTATAATAGCTGATGATGAGCCTATCGTAAGAGAAGGCTTGAAAACAATCATTGACTGGTCTGAAATGGGCTTTACCTTATGTGATGAGGCTTCAGACGGCAAAGAAGCAGTTGAAAAGATTATGGAGAACAATCCCGACCTGGTAATACTGGATGTAAAAATGCCCGAATTATCCGGTGTAAAGGTGGCAGAAATAGTGAGGCAGCAGGGATACCACGGAAAAATTATAATTTTAAGCGGCTTTTCAGACTTTGCCTATGCACAGGCAGCTATACGCTACGGCGTGGAATCCTATCTGGTAAAGCCCATTGATGAAGAGGAATTGATAGATGCCCTTTTAAAGGCCAGAAAGAAAATCGAAGAGGAAAATTTATCGGGACTATACAACAGCCAAAAGCTGCATAACGCCAAGGATATGCTTCTGAAGCACCTGCTTACCGACTCCATGCCCAGGCTGGATGAGAGTTTCACCGATTATGGGCTGACATTTCATGAGCCCCCCTTTCAACTGGCCATGCTTGATTATTCCTGCTACCGGGATATTGACAGCAGGTTTTATTATAATTACTGGCAAAGGGTATATTCCCATCACCCGGCGGAATTTTTAATGATCGATAACTCCCTTGTTATTCTGATAAAAGGCAGGGCAGCCATTCAGCATTTTACGGCGAATATCCCAATCTGGCTGGGCAAAGCCAAACAGGAGGGACTTTTACAGCCCTTTGTAATTATCAGTGATACCTTCAGTGAGGTAAGGGATTTTTCTGAAAACTATCAAAAGCTAAAAAATATTTCCAACAGAAGGTTTTTTTATTATAAGGATAATAAGCCGGTGTTCCTAAATGACCTGCCCGGCAAGGATGAGCTTGTCTCTGCCGAAAAGCTGAACCCAATAGAATTTACCGAAAGCATATATATGGCAATACTGGATAAGAACACCTCACTTATTAGCATGACAGCCCATAAATTGTACCGTGTATTACAGAACCGGGATTTTAATGTTGAGCAGATATATCAGATTATGATTAACTGCATTGTGCAGCTAAAGGCTCTGCTAAATGAAACCTATATAAAGGAATTTATTGAGTTCAATGAGAATGAATTGATTAATCAAATCTGTACCTGCAGTACGTTATATGAAATAATCAACCTGTTGGAAGACCGGTTCACCCTGTTCTGTGACTATGTGAAAAAATCTTCCGAGGTGAAAATCATTGAAAAAGTCCTGAATTATATTGACCTTCATTATAATGAAGAGCTGAAGCTGGAAAAGATTGCGGATTTATTCGGCTACAATCCGGCCTATCTTGGCAGGCTTCTGTATTTCAGGATAGGAACGAATTTCAATCTTTATATCGAAAGAAAACGGCTGGATAAGGCAAAGGACATGTTAATTCACACGGATATTAAGATCCCGGATATCTGCAATCTGGTCGGTTATCAGAATGTTGAGTATTTTTATCGGAAATTTAAGAAATATACGAATTATACGCCAGGCAATTACAGGACGCAGCACTGTAATAATTAAATAAATGGGAGCCGTTTTAGTATTAAAACGGCTCCCATTGTAAGTGCGTCCGGCGGGCGCATGTTTCCTGATATAACAGCTTCAGGGGTATTATATATTCTTAAACTGTGCCATGTACAAATCATAGTAGGCACCTTTTCTTTCAAGAAGCTCTTTGGGGCTTCCTTCTTCTACGATACCGCCGTTATCAATGTAAAAGATTCTGTCAGCCTTTTGTATGGTAGAAAGGCGGTGAGCGATAACAAAAGAGGTACGGCCCTTTAGCAGAGCCTCGATTCCTTTTTGTACCAGGACCTCCGTATGTGTGTCAATACTGGAGGTTGCTTCATCCAGTATCAGGATTTTCGGCATGGATACCATGGTACGGGCGAAGGCTAACAGCTGCTTTTGCCCGGCGGAAAGTCCTGCTCCCCTTTCCTTTAATTCCGTATCATAGCCCTTTTCCATTTTCATAATGAAGTCATGAGCGTTAACTGCCTTGGCGGCAACGATAATCTCTTCATCGGTGGCATCCAGCTTACCGTACTTTAAATTATCTTTTACGGTTCCGGAGAAGAGGAAATTATCCTGTGTCATAATACCCATCTGCATACGCAGGCTTTCAATGGATACATCCTGGACATTATAATCATCAATGTATATGGTACCTTCTTGTATATCATAGAATCGGCTGATCAGATTCACCACAGTGGTCTTTCCTGCACCGGTGGGGCCGACTAAGGCGATGGTTTCACCGGGCTTGATATGAAAGCTTACGTTATTTAATACCTGGGTGTCCATATCATAGGCAAAGGTTACATTTTCAAAACGGACATCTCCCTTGATTTCCGGAAGCTCCGTTGCTTTAACGGTGTCATTAATGTCCGGCTGGGTATCCATGATTTCAAAAATTCTTTCTGCACCGGAGATGTTGGTCACCAGCTGGTTGTAAAAGTTACTGAGGTTCATAATAGGACGCCAGAACATGGAGATATAGGAGCTGAAGGCTATCAGAGTTCCTACTGCTATATGATCTCCTGTCATCTTTATTCCATAAAAGAATAGGGATACGGTGCCGATACCCCAGCAGAAATCAATGACCGGTCCAAAGCCGTCACTTAGGTAGACCGCCTTCATAAAGGCACCTCTGTGCTCTGTCAGCATGGAGTCAAAGGCAGAGGCGGTTTCCTTTTCTGCGGTAAAGCTCTGGATAATACGCATACCGGACAAATCTTCATGGATAAAGGCATTCAGGTTCGAGTTCTTTTTGCGGTATGTCTGCCACTTAACATGGGAATATACCTGAATCAGCCACATACCGATTATCAACAGCGGAAGGCTTATCAAAGCCGCAAGTGCCAGCCGGAAGTCCTTTGCCATCATGATGACAACTACTGCCATCACGGTGATAAAATCCGGTATCAGGGTCGTGACACTGTTTGTAAGAACATCCTTTAAGGAATTTACATCTCCGATAACACGGGCCAGTATCTTTCCGGTGGGCCTGCTGTCGAAGAAGCTGAAGCTTAGTTTCTGAATGTGGGTATAGAGCTCCTGCCTTATGGCTAAAAGCACCGTATTGCTTACTTTTGCCATGATCAGCATACGTAGCTTTACCAAAAAAATATAGGCGATATTCATTACGGCAGCAAATATACCGAGCTTTAGCAGTCCGTTCATATCTTTATCTGCTATATTTACATTTATGGCATGCTCGATGATGAGTGGGTTAATAAGACTGATTGTCACGGTGCCTGCCATAATAATCAGTACGGAAATAATTTCTTTCTTATAGACCAGCAGGTAACTGAAAAGCCTTAAGAGTGTATTTACTTTACCAGGGCCGACGGATTTTTCATCAGCCCTTACTGAGTTAACAGCCATTTATATTCCTCCTTTGAGGCAGAGTATTCTGTTTATGTTTCTATTAGACGGCAAGGGAGGCATCCTCCAGATAGTCTCCGTATTGGGCCATGAAGGTCTGGTAATAGAGGCCCTTTTTCTCAAGAAGGGATTCATGAGTTCCCCGCTCAGCTATGGCACCATCCTCCAGGAAGATGATTTCATCAGCATTTCGAACAGCCGAGATACGGTGGGCAATGATGATTTTCGTGGTATCGGAAAGATCATTTAAGCTCTTTTGTATCAGGTGCTCTGTTTCCATATCAAGAGCGGAGGTTGAATCATCCATAATAAGTATGGGCGTCTTTTTGGCTAAAGCCCTTGCAATACTGATTCTTTGCTTCTGACCGCCGGAGAGGCCGACACCCCTTTCTCCGATGATGGTTTCGTATTGATTATCCATTCTTTCTATGAAATCCGTTGCCTGTGCATTGTCAAGGGCATGGATGACCTCCTGGTCGTCTAAAAGAGGGCGGTTTCCCATCTTGACATTTTCATTGACCGTATCGGAGAACAGGAATACATCCTGCATGACAAGTGCCATGCTCTTTCTTAAGTCATAGAGGGATAAATCCTTTATATTGATGCCATCCAGATTGATTTCACCTTCTGTTGTTTCATAAAAGCGCTGCAGCAAGTTGATTACAGAAGTCTTGCCGGAGCCGGTGGCACCCATAATTCCAAGGGTTTTTCCCTGCTCCAGGTGGAAGCTGATATCTTTCAGGATATTGACATCATTTACGGCGAAGGAGACGTTGTTAAAGGTAATATCTCCGGAAGTATTTTCATGGGGTATGGCATCTTCCCTGGTAACAACGGTGGGTGCTTCCTTCATGATCTTGTTGATTCTCTTGGTGGAAGCTGTTGCGGAAGCCAGGTCGTTGAACAGCCAGCCTAACATTTCCATTGGCCAGACGATGTTGTTGGCATATTCGGCAAAGGCACCAAGACTACCCAGAGAAAGGTCATCCTTTATAACCAGAAAACCGCCAGCAACAATAACGGTTACAGGTAACAGCCTTGTAATGAACTGAAAATACGGATTGTATTTGATCAGTACCTTGGACTGCCTCATATTCAGCTCATAATAGCGTTTGTTGTGGGATAAGAACTTGGAAATTTCAAATTTTTCTCTTGCAAAGGCCTTTACGGTTCTGACACCTGCCAGGTTTTCCTGGGCAACCAGGTTTAATTTCGCATTTTCCTCACTGATTTCTTCATAAATATTGTCTAACTTCTTTTCCATCTTAATAGAAAAAAAAGCGACGATGGGCATGGCGACCAGAGGAATAATGGTAAGCACGGGGCTTAAGGAAAACATACCGTAAAGGGCAAGGGAGATATGTATTACAATCTCGACCACTAACATTCCGATAAAGCCCACACCGGCCCATACCTTATCCACATCATCCTTCAGACGGGACATTAATTCACCGGTATTGTTTTTATCAAAGTAATCCAGGGACAGGCCCTGTACATGATTGAAAAGCTTTCTTCTGATGTCGGCTCCGATTTTGGAGCTGACAGAGTCAAAGAGCAATTCCTTAAAGTACCCGAATACTGCTCTTCCTACCCCTATCCCCAGAATAATAAGTAAAAATGTTGTAAGCAGATTAATCTTTCCGCCTACGATAACATCATCGATAATATGCTTTAAAATCTGCGGTGACAGCATATCTAAACCAGTCGCTATAATCATACAGACTATGGCAAAGGTGTACATATACCAATATTTTTTGATGTAACTCGATATTTTCATAAATCCTCCTCCCTATTTTGGGACAAAAAATAGCCGTGGTTTATTACCACGGCGACAAAAATCCATTTATAGTTTGTGCGTAAGCCGGTATATAACGGCAGCTACACTATATAAAAGAATCCTGTGTTGAGGTAATAAAGGTTAACTTATTATTGTTATTTTCTGCAGCGCTAAATCCACTAGTCATATCTTTTTACCTCACTTTCTTTTATAGTCTTTTTCTATTATAACACCCTAGTAATATTTGTCAACCAAAATTTTGTTAAATTGATATATTTTTTAAAAAATATTAAATATAAGAAGAACAAGCAGGGAATGGAGGTTTCCATAGAGAACGTCAGGTGAATCCACTGGGAATTTACTGGGAAACCCCTAGGAATTGCCAGAGAACTCACTGAAATTTACTGGGACACCTTAGGAATTGCCAGAGAACCCATTGTGAGATTCCTGGGAATCCACTAGCAATCTCCAGAGAATCCACTGATAATCTCCAAAGAATTCCTTGGGAACCTTCAGAAAACCTTCAGAGAATCTCAAGGGAATCCCAAGAGAGTCCCTTGAGATACCAGGGGGAAAACCCTTGAAAAGCCCTGTGAAAAATTCTGTGGGACAAACTGTAAAATTACGACTTAAAAATAATGTATAAAAAAATCAAATTCGGAAGATAATTTTTGTCATTAATGTTGTTGACAGTCAGATTAAGAAAGAGTATTATTCCATTGTAGATTTCAAATGTCCATAATGGATAAAAGATATCATCGAAGGAGGCGAAAAAATGAAATTAACCAGAGGAATCGAGCAGGCAGTTTGTATTATTGCGTTACTCGCAACACAGGATTTTACCATACCCGTAGGGTCAGAGGAAATCCATAAACGTCTGAAAGGTTCCCTGACGTATACGAAAAAGATTATAAGAAAATTGGTAGTAGCAAAAATGGTGAATTCGGTATCTGGAAACAACGGGGGATTTACACTGGCAAAAAAAACCGAAGAAATAAACCTTCTGGATATAGTAGAAGCCCTGGAGGGAAGAATTCGAACCTACCCGGATACGGGCCTTATTGATAAGGTATTCGAGGATAAACAGGTTCTGGCCAACCAGGGAACGGTTGTTATGAGGAATGCTTTTGCCGAAGCTGATATGTTATACAGGGAAGCCTTGAGAGGAAAAACCGTCAGCCAGTTACTGGGGGAGACGTTGGGCAGCAGGCCTATCGTACCAGTTAATTGGAATCAGGACGACAGGCCCGATTTATTGATAAGAAAGGTGATGAAAAGTATTCATGGAAATGATTAGAACAGAATGGAAAAAGATCAGGCAAAATAAATTATTATTGGTGTCCTTTATTGTAATTTGCAGTATTCCTTTGCTATACGCCTCCTTTTTCTTAAAATCAATGTGGGATCCCTACGGAAAGACGGAGAATCTTCCCATTGCAGTTGTAAATGAAGATAAGTCCGTAGAATTCGAAGGTGAGACTTTATCAGTTGGAAATGATATTGTTGATGAGTTAAAGGATGACAATAACCTTGACTGGAAATTCGTAGACAGTAAAAAAGCACAGCAGGGATTAAAGGACAGAAAATATTATATGATAGTAACCTTCCCGGAGAATTTCTCCGAGAATGCCTCTACCGTACTTTCCGATAATCCGACTCAAATGGTAATCAAATATGAAACCAATGGCGGACTGAACTATTTAGGTGAAGTACTCAGTGAGGAAGCAATTAAGCAATTAAAGAACAATGTCTCCGAGAAGGTGACAAAGGCTTATGTATCAGCCATATTCAATAAAGTGGATGATATGGGAGGAAGCATTACAGAGGCTGCCGATGCATCCGCAAAGATTAAAGACGGTGTGGATAAAGTAAAGGACGGCAATGATGAGCTTTACAGCAATCTGAATAAATTATCCAAAGCAAGCCTTACCTTCAGCGATGGAACAGATTCCTTAAGTCTTGGATTAAGTACTTATCTTAATGGTGTTCTCTCAGCAAATAACGGTGCCAAGAAATTAAAAGAAGGTCTGGCAGCATACCAGTCAGGTATTAAGACCTACACAGGCGCTGTAAAGCAGGCAGCACAGGGAGCAAATACCCTTAATAAAAATTCTGAGGATTTAAAGCAGGGAGCTAAACTGGTTTCTGACGGTGTATCACAGCTTAATAAAGAACTTGGCACAACCATCGGTTCTTTAGGAAGCAATGCTGATGGAATCAAACAGCTTGCCGATGGTATGACAGCTGTTAATACAGCAGTTTCCACCCTGAATACAGGAGCAAAATCCTTAGCTTCCGGAATTCCTACAAAGGATCAGGTAAGCGGTGTAACAAAATATCTGGATATCAATACCTTCAGCAAGTTACCAAAGGAGCAGCAGGCAATGGTTCTGCAGGGTGCTGCAAAGCTCTTAGCCGGTTATGATACCATAGGAACAGCAGCAGGCCAGATTTCAGGGGGCTTAGATACACTTTCCCAGAAAACTCCGGCTTTAGTAACAGGTACCGATCAGGTGTATAAGACAATCGGTGCCGTATCACAGCAGGCTCCTGCCTTGACAGCAGGTCTTTCCAAGCTGGATGCCGGCGCAAAGAGTCTTAATAACGGTGTCAATTCCTATACAGCAGGCGTTTTACAGTTGTCTCAGGGTCTGGACCAGTTAAACGCAAAGGCCGTTGATTTAAACAGCGGTATCGGCCAGATAGCCGGAGGCTCTAATGATCTGGCAGCAGGACTTACAAAACTGACACAGAATAACAGCAAGCTTTCGTCCGGTATGAGCCAGATTAAAAATGGTGCGGGAGATATTCACGACGGAGCAGCCAAGCTGGCAAACGGTTCCAAGAAGCTTGGTAACGGCCTTACTGATATATCCGATGGAGCAGGCAAATTAAACGATGGTTTACAGGACGGAGCTGATACAATCAAGTCCTTTGATGCCTCCGATGCAACCATTGATATGATAGCAGCACCCAGTTCTTTAGAGCAGACAAAATATTCAGAGGTACCGGATTACGGTCATGCACTTGCACCTTATGTATTATCCCTGTCACTATATGTAGGATGTATGTTATTTAACTTTATCTATCCTATCAGAAAGGTTGCCATAAAGGGCAAGCCGGTTGTACAGTGGTGGTTATCCAAGCTGTCAGTCGGTATTGCGGCTGCAACCGTAATGGCAGTAGTAGAAGCAGGAGTTATGAATTTACTCGGTGTTGATGCGGCATCAACCGGAAGCTATTTTGCAACGGCACTAATTACCGCATATGCATATATGCTTTTAATTATGACATTATCCGTTGCTTTTGATAACCCTGGCCGTTTTGTTGCCATGATTATCCTGGTACTTCAGCTTGCAGGAGCAGGCGGTACCTTCCCGATGCAGTTAACCTATAAGTTCTTCCAGGTTATCCATCCTTTCCTTCCTATGACCTACTCTATTTATAGTTTCCGTGAGGCCATCAGCGGTGGATTAGGAAATCATGTTCTTGTTTCAAGCTTACTTGTATTGGCTATGATAGCCGTAGTATCCGCTCTTCTTTTACTTGTTTCCATGACAGTATTAAAGAAGATAAGCAAGGATGGAATTTCCCAGCTGGATGATAACCAGAAATTAATGGATTCAGATTACTCTTATGCAGATTCCTCTCTTTAAGGAGTATGACCATAAGAACCATTATCAAATAGGAAAGCAGGATATACCCTTTAAAATGTAAAAAACGGGTCGTATCATTGCTGGAGTAACAGGAGGCCGGTAAGCAATACATTGTGTATTGCTTACCGGTTTCTTAATATATAATGATTTTTATCATTCAGTTTGTTATAAAAACATTTAAAAAAGATAAAGTTTTTATTAACTTTTACCATATTCAAAGATTGTTCATAATTCTGTGTTATAATTGGTTTGATTGGTGAAACAGAGATATAAGTACTTTCCAATAATATTGAAACAGGGACTCTCCTTGTTCAAGGAGGACAAAATGGATTTACCTATTTTTTATAGCGAAGAAGATGAATGGAAGAAAGTCATACTGATGTATGACTCTGCTTTAAAGGAAGTTAATACAAAACTGGAAATATTAAACAATGAATTTAAATTAAATCATCAGTATAACCCAATAGAACATATTACTTCCCGAATAAAGACTCCTCAGAGTATCGCTAAAAAGTTACGGCACAATAACAGGGAATTAACGGTCGAAAACATTGTAAAATATATAAATGACGTTGCAGGGATACGTATTATTTGTTCCTTTACTTCGGACATATACCGCATAGCAGATTTGATTGCAGCACAAAGTGATGTAAATGTCCTGAAGGTGAAAGACTATATTACCTGTCCGAAGCCAAATGGATATACCAGCTACCACATGATTATATCGGTACCCATATTTCTCTCAGAGACCATGATCAATGTCAAGGTCGAGATACAGATAAGGACTATTGCCATGGATTTTTGGGCAAGCCTGGAGCATAAGATTTATTACAAGTTCGAGGGAAATGCACCGGAACGTATCCGGAAGGAATTAAAGGAATGTGCGGAAATTGTATCATTTCTTGACCATAAGATGCTTTCACTGAATGAAGAAATAAAATTGTTCAATCCTGACAGTGAAATGGATCATTACAGGGAAGTGGTATCGGAAACCTTTCAAAATATGATACGAGAGTCCTATGGTACGGTAGTGGAGGAGGATATCATAAAGGAAGAGGAAGGGCAGGAGGAAAAATACGGACCGGAGGATAAGGGCAGTCAAAGTGACCGGCAGGAAATGTATGAAGAGCTTTTTGAGGAAACCGTAAGCAAGCAGCCCGATTCCCTGGAGGAAGCCTTGGAAAAGGTGGAAGAATCAAAGGAAAAGAGCAAATTCTTCCGGTTCTTTAAGCACAATGTGATGAATGAAGAAATGGATAAGATGTAGATAACTAGAAATAGCATAATGAAAAGGACGTATTACAGCCAAAAAGCAATTTACTGTAATACGCCCTTTTTTTATACGCTATTTTTATAAAGGCTTTCTTTAACATAACTATCACTTGTTCTGGGTCAGGCCTTACACTTCTGCTATATCAGAGGATGCAAAAGGATAATCCTATGATTATAAAGTAAAACATGGATTGTCAGGAATGTAATTTTCGGTATTCCTTCGGAAGCATCTGATATTGCTCCTGAAAGCATTTATAAAATTGATTCAGATTGCTCATTCCTACTTCAGAAGCAATATGCTGAATGGAATGGCTCGTATTTTCCAGCATGGAACATGCAACTATCATGCGTTGGCGTGTCTGAATTTCTTTAAAAGTTTTGCGAGTGCGTTCGTGAATTAATGTGGACAGATATTTGGGATGATAGCTGAACTTTTCCGCCACTTCACTAAGGGTACAGTCTGCATAATGCATTTCAATATAATGCATGATATCCAGTAGATTATCTGAAACATTGGATGAAATCTGGATAAGATGTTCTCCATTATTTACGGAATACAATCGTAAAAGTTCAATTATGATAATCACAAGATAGCTTTTCATAATTTCCTTACGATATAACCTGATATCAAAATATTCAAGCAAAAGTTTTGAAAACAGCTCACGAATCTGATCGGAATGGTTGGTTCGAAAAATCAGGTACTGGTCATGACTATCGTTATTGGACACGACAGAGAGCAGGAAACTGGCCATGATACTTTGTGCTTTTAAATGATTAAAAAAACTGTCTGAAAAAAATTCATTACTCATACTGATATTGATTATAATATCATCTTCTCCGGTTTTAAGCTTGTGGCGGATGACGTCACGATCGAAGATACAGACATCGCCTGCCTCTAAGGTGATGGATTTGTCGTCAATCTCATAGGAGCAGCTGCCGGAGTAAATATAATTCATGTTCACATTTGTATGGATGTAATATGGAACCGGAACATACCGGGAGTCCTTTCGAATCAGGATGTCATTTGCTTTTAACTCTGGTAATTGGAAACAAAGGACTTCCCGCCCATTTATAAATTTACGTTCCATAAAACGATAGGAAGGACTGAGTGCGCCTGGATTTGCACGATAGAACTTTTCACGTTCGCTGGGTTCCCTTAGAAAGCTGTCAAGTTCTTCAGCTGTCATATTTTCCTCTCATTCCACCGCATAGGGCGGCACAAAATTCTTGTGTACATTACCTATTACAGACCTGTCTGCGGTATGCTATAAAATCTTACTTTTTGATATTTAATAGATGGATTAATAATATTGAAAACAATTCTAAATGAAATATACTGTAAGCATAAGTTAAATATTTGACTTGATTGTAGCACAGGAGTAGCTATCCTTACAAGGGCTATGATATGGAAATATGTTATTTTTTACTATCGAAGTAAATAAGCAGGAGGCTTTAAATGAAAGAAGCGATATTGTTTTTGAGCACAATATCAGCATTGGGTTTGGCAGCTCGCACAGAGTAAAAATCAAGAAAAATCAGTTAAGTTTTGTAACGACAGGGAGGAGATTATATGGACTACAAAAAAGTAGCAATTGAAATTCTAAATAATGTCGGTGGGGCCGATAATGTTAAAAGTTTTACTCATTGTGCAACAAGATTAAGATTTAACCTGAAAGATGAGAAATTGTATCAAGAAGATGCATTAAAGAGAATAAAAGGAGTAATGGGAAGTGTTGTCAGCGGGGGCCAGCATCAAGTGATTATTGGAACGGATGTGTCTCATGTGTATGAAGAACTTGTATCAATGCTTGGAAGCGATATTACAGCAAAAGAATTAGATATCGTAGAAAAGGATGATATTGCAAAAAGTAAATTTTCTCAGATTTTGGATACTATCTCCGGGATATTTACACCTATACTGCCGGCAATTGTCGGAGGAGCAATGGTTAAAACCTTGTTAATCATTTTGACCTTAATTGGAATTATGAACAGCAAGGGACAAACATACCAGATCTTATCCTTTGTGGGTGATACACCATTCTATTTCTTACCGATTATGCTGGCATATTCTGCAGCCAAAAAGTTTAAGATGAACCCGATGATGGGTATGATGCTTGGGCTTATGATGATTCATCCAGCCTATATGACAATGATTGAGAAGGGAGATCCGGTCAGACTGTTTGGGTTAGTACCTGTGACCCTTGCAAAATATACATCAACCGTAATACCAGTAATCCTGGTCATATGGGTCGCATCTTATATAGAGCGTTTTGCCGATAAAATTACGCCGAAAGCTGTTCGCTTTTTCTTAAAGCCACTTATTACCTTATTAATTATGGTTCCAATTGCCTTCTGTGTTGTTGGGCCATTAGGAACGATAGTAGGAAATGGTCTTCAATATGTGCTGAATGTAATTCAGACACAGGCACCATGGACCTTGCCGATTATTTTTGGTGTGGCGGCGCCGATTGTCATTATGTTAGGTATGCACTATGTAGTAACAATTCCATTGGTTATGTCAGCCATAGCAGCCAGTGGTTATGATATGCTTGGAGCCGGATTTCTGGCTGCAAACATCGCACAGGGTGCCGCTGCATTTGCAGTCATGTTACAGGCGAAAAATACCGATTTTAAAGCAATGGCAGGCTCCTGCAGCCTAACGGCATTACTTGGAGTATCGGAACCTGCCATGTATGGGGTAAACCTGAAACTGAAGAAACCGTTTATGGGAGCACTTTGCGGCGGACTGGCAGGTGGTATTGTCTGTGGTATTGCCGGGGTAAAGCGTATTACCTTTGGTCCGACCGGGCTTACCACAATAGCAATTTTTATTGATCCTAAAAATAATATGAACTTTATTATGGCAATCGCTGGTGTTGTTGTATCTTTTACTATTTCCTTTCTTGTAACCTACATTCTGATTAAAAGAGACAGCAAAATACAAAAAGAAATAGGAGCATAGTTTATGAGTAGATTTCCAAAAGATTTTTTATGGGGCGGCGCTATTGCCGCCTCACAGGCAGATGGTGCATGGCAGGACGGTAATAAAGGCCTGGATACACAGGACTTGCGTTATTTTGATGCGGCATGGGAAAATGAAATGCGGCAGGAGAACCGGAATATAAACATGACTGCCCAACGCTTTACAAATGCAATGCAGGCGGAGAATACGGAAATGTATCCATTTCGCAGAGGAATAGATTTTTATTATACCTGGAAGGAGGATTTAAAACTCTTCCACGAGATGGGAATGAAGCTTTTTCGCACTTCCATTAACTGGGCAAGAATTTATCCCAATGGAGATGACCCAAAACCAAATGAGCAAGGAATACAATTTTATAAGGCGTTATTTACAGAATGTCATCGTTTGGGCATCAAAGTATTTGCAACGATTCTTCATTACAACATACCGGTGCATTTAGTTACGGAATACGGTGGCTGGAAGAGCAGAGAGACGGTAAAATATTACGAGAGATACTGCATAACACTCTTTGAAGAACTTGGTGATCTGGTGGACTACTGGCTTCCGTTCAATGAGATAAATTGTTCCAGATTTAATCCGTGGAATGGCTGCTGCTTAATCAAAGACCAGGAAGCAGAGTATAATCATGCGATTTTCCAATGTACACATCATCAGTTCGTAGCGAATGCCTTAGCTGTTAAGGCAGCACATAAGATACTGCCTGGTTCTAAGGTAGGAGGAATGATTGCACGGTTTACTTCTTATCCGGCAACTTGTAAACCGGATGATGTAATGCAGAGTATTTTGGATGAAAATTATAAAAACTACTTTTATACGGATGTTATGGCCAGGGGAAAATATCCTTCTTACACGGAACGAATGTTTGAAGAACTTGGTGTGGATATCGAGAAAGAAAGTGGTGATATAGAATTGATATCAGAAAATACAGTAGATTTTCTGGCATACAGTTACTATATGTCAATGCTTTCTTCCAATGATCCAAATTATGAGATTACCAGCGGAAATCTTCTTTCCGGTAAGAAGAACCCATATTTGAAATCCAGTGACTGGGGATGGCAGATAGATCCTATAGGATTACGGATTTCCTTAAATCAAATGTATGATAGATACCAATTACCGGTTATGATCGCAGAGAATGGGATTGGCGCAAAGGATATCTTAGAAGCAGATAAAGGGGTGCATGATGACTACCGGATAGAGTATCTGCGTGAACATGTCCGCCAAATGGAAGAAGCCATTGCAGACGGAGTGGATTTGTTTGGCTATACAATGTGGGGAATAATAGACATCGTATCCTGTGGAACCTTGGAAATGAGCAAGCGGTATGGGGTTATTTATGTGGACCGTGATGATGCCGGACATGGGTCGAATCAACGCTATAAGAAAGATTCCTTTCATTGGTATAAGAAATGTATTGCCACCAACGGAGATGATCTGAGATAGAAAATATTAATTGCTGAGGAAGTGTTATATATGAATTTATTTAAGAATCTGCAAAAAAATAGCAATGATAAAGATATGAAAATTGATACAGAAAAATTTTGCGTATATGCACCTATGGAAGGTGTTATGATTGAACTTGCGGATTTTCCTGATGATGTATTTGCCCAAGGTATTTTAGGAAAAGGGGTTGGAATTTTACCAGCAGTTGGGGAAGTAAGGGCTCCCTTTGATGGGATTGTTTATAATATTTTTGATACATTACATGCTATTAGTCTTATCAGTAATGACGGACTGGAAATAATAATTCATGTAGGCGTTGATACCGTTGAATTAAAAGGAAAAGGGTTTATAAAGCGAACGCAGAACGGTGCTCATGTTAAGGCCGGCGAGCTTCTCATGGAGTTTAATATAAAACAGATTGAAAAAGCCGGATATAAAGCTGCGACTGCAGTGTGTGTAACAAATTCGGATGAATATAGAGAATTTAACTTTGAAGAATATGGACATGTGTACGTTGGCCAGAAAATATTTCATGTTGATAAGTAAGCATATTTTCAATAATCTATAGCTTTAGATAAATAAAACCAGACAAAAACCACCTTTCGAATAAGGATAGCATTTCTTACCTATTCTTACTCGAAAGGTGGTTTTTATTACTAAAACGCAAAATTTTGCAATTTTTATGACAGCTTGATTTTTGAAAGGAGGCCTGCCAGTCCGGTTGATGCTTCTTCTCCTGAACTGTACTCAAAGGGAGCTTCTTCTATACTTTCTGAAACATCCGCTTTTTCTTCCACCGCTTTGATACTGAGACTGATTTTACCGTCTTTGACATCAATAATCTTAACGGCTACTTCCTGTCCTTCCTTTAGAACCTCACCGGGAGTTTTAATACGCTTGTTCGCTATCTGGGAGATGTGAACAAGACCTGATAATCCATTTCCTAAATTTACGAAAGCGCCATAAGGAGCTAATTTTTCAACAGTTCCCTTTGTTACCTGGCCGATGGGCAGGTGGGATATCTTACTGAGCTTATCCTTGGCTGCAAGGTCTTTTTCAACTTCCTTGGCGGAGAGGACCAGCTTTTTCTTATCTTCTTCTACGGTAATGACCTGAACATCCACTTCCTTGTTCACCCAGGTATTCAAATCCTCTACATAAGTTAAGGATAACTGGGAGGCAGGTATAAAGGCACGGATTCCAAGGAGGAAAGTGGTTACACCGCCATTTACGGCCTGGGCAATCTTAACCTTTAATATATTTTTGTTATTCCGGTATTCCTTTAAGGTTTCCCAGGAAAGAATGTCATCGGCTTCCTTTTTGGATAAGAGAATATTTCCTTTTCCGTCATCCTCTCTGATAACAACGCCGGAAATCTCTTCACCAACTGTCACATCCCCTTTGATGGAAAATCTGGGGTCATTGCTGAGTTCCTCTAAAGGAATGATGCCCTCTGCATAGTATCCTAAGTCGACGGTAACCTCAGTATCCGATATCCCGATAACAGTGCCTTTGACCAGAGTGCCTTCTTCTATCTTATGAAGGGATTTGCTTATCTGGTCCTCAAATTCCTTCATGGAAGGAACAGCCTCTGTAGGGGCGGTCTCTGTTTCGGCAGTTACTTCTTCGGTTTCTACGTCAAATTTGTCATTCATTGTAAATCTCCTTCCTATATCATTATTTATAAACAGTATAACGTATTGGCGGAGCATAGGCAAGCTGTGATTAAAGGATGCTTTCCAGCCTACCGTAAGCCTTTGCAGCGGCTGCATAATCTGCCGCTTTTGATTTTTGTCCCGCATTTTTCGCATTCGAACCATGCATCCTTGGAGTCTTCCGAGAATTCCAGCCTTTCTTCCCGAATCCATTCAAACAGCTGCTTTGGAGTTACATCCATAGCGCCGGAAATATCGGAGATGGTCGCTTTGGGATGGGCTATAATATATTCTTTCACCCTTTCGAACAATTCCTTCTCGTTATTTATATCCCTGGTAACAACTGCATTGGTAAGGTCCTGTTCTGCTTCTTCGGGTTTTTCTTTGGACAGAGCCTTGACGCAGTCGGGGCATATTTCAGGGCCGTAAATATATTGAAACAATCTTCTGCAATTTTTACACACTTTTAATTCCATCGGGCAATTCATCCTTTATCCTAAACAAAAAGTTTATATGCTGCTAGTATTTTATAAGGTATAGTTTATCGGAGATGCAGAAAGAAAGCAAGAATATTAATATTTAATTTAAAACGCAGTTATGGTATCTTTGGATATCCTAAAATTTTCCTTCATAAGATTCCTTTCTGCCTTCTCCCTGCCCAAAATATAGCTGCCTATTGCAATGGCTTGTAATATAATATAAAATTCAAATAGTAGTAATCTTATAGAAAACCCAGATAAACAGGCGGCAAATGACAGATATTTAAAGCAAGAACCAGGCTGGCCGTATTTATTGGGGGAAGTCTCAGGAAAAGAGGTCCATTATGGAAGGAAAAGATAAATTTCAGGAAATGTTAAAGGATGTATTAGAGGTTGCAAGAGTACAGGGAAATGAGCTTGGAATGAACGAGATCAAAGAGCTTTTTGGTGATATGGGCCTGTCAGAAGAGCAGTATGAGCATATCTTTGCCTATTTGGCAGCAGCTCACATTACGGTAAAGGGATATGTAAAAACAAAGGTTTTTGAGGAATATAAAGAAGCGCCGCGGGAAAAAGAGGAAGAGGATCAAAGCCAGGAGCCAGCAGCAGAGGAAGAGCTGCAACCTGCAGATGATGTAGCACTGCAGGAGGAAGAAAGGAAAGAGCAGCTAAGGGAGAAAAATTCGGCTCAGAACGTGGATTCACAGTATCTTAAGATGTATTTAAAGGATCTGGAGGCGGTAAAGGAGGCGGATGAAGCGGAGCTTACCTTACTGTTTCAGGCTGTCAGAGAGAAAAAGGACAGTGTGAAGGAGCGCTTTATTGAGGTACACCTTCCGAAGGTCATAGAGATTGCAAAGCTTTACCAGAATAGGGGGGTTACCCTGGAGGATTTGATACAGGAGGGAAATATTGGACTTTTGTGTGCTGTGGAGACTCTTTATACCGATACGGTTTTAGAGAATGAAACAGAATTTATCGAAGGCTATGTAAGAAATTCCATGGAGCAGATAATCTATGAAAACGGCGAAAGCAGCAGCTTTGAACAGGAAATCATAGATAAGATAAGCTATATCAGGAAAGCTTCGGAGAATCTCAAGGAAGAACTTGGCAGAGAGGGCAACATTCATGAATTGGCAAGGTATGTAAAAATATCCGAAGAGGAATTAATTGACATTATCAATATGTCCGTAGATGGAGTAAAATTAAGTAAAAAGCACGATTAAAGGAAGTAGGGGGGATGTATATTGCTTAAGAATGACGTACAGCAGGTAAATGCAAAGTGGTACAAGGCTTTCAGCAAAAAAAGGGTATATCTGCTGCTCCTGGCACCCATTGCCTATTTCTTTTTATGGCTTGCAAAGGTCAACACGGATTTTGCCGAGTTACTATTTGCAAGAAAGATATATAAAGGGATTTCTCATGCGGTAAGCTTCCTCTCAGATAAAGTTCCCTTTTCCTTGATGGAAGCAGGAATTAAGCTGATACCTCTCATTGTTATCCTGGGTATCGGATTTTTAATATATCAGATTGTAAAAAGGAAAAAAGGCGGAAGGACAGTCAGCTATATAATGACACTTTTTCTGATAGACATTGCAGGTATTGCAAGTGTTTTATTTTTTCTTTACGTATTTATGGGCGGTATTAATTATCACAGATACTCCTTTGCACAGATAAGCGGCTATGATATCGAAGCCTCATCGGTGGAGGATTTATATAACCTGACCCTTAATCTTTCTGAAAGGGCGGCTAAGGCCAGAACCCTTATTGAGAAAGACGGTGGAGATTTCACCAGGGACGGCAGTGCAAATATCGATAAAAGCAACTGGAAGGACCTTGTTAACGCAGAGGCTGCTGCCTATGAAAAGCTGGGAAAGGAATACCCTGAACTAGAGGGAGATTACAAATCTGTGAAAGCCGTGGACTCTTCGAAGATTATGTCAGCCATGGAGATTACGGGAATATTCTGGCCCTTTACCATGGAGGCAAATGTAAATACCGATGTGCCGGATTACAGTATTCCGGCTACCATGGGTCATGAAATGGCCCACTTAAGAGGTTTTATGAGGGAGGATGAGGCGAATTTTATTTCCTATCTCGTATGCAGCAATTCCGATAATCCGGTCCTTCAGTACAGCGGACTTATGCTGGCCCTTACCTATGCTGGCAATCAGCTCTACAGCCAATCTCCGGAGTACTATGAGAAGGTGAAGGACACCTATACAACGGAAATGAAGGCGGATTTAAGGGAGGAGTATTATTACTGGGTACAATTTGAGGATACGGTAATAAGTACTGCATCCAATGCTGTTAATGATAATTATTTAAAGGCCAATAATCAGTCCGATGGGGTAAAGAGCTACGGACGGATGGTGGATCTGCTGCTTGCGGAATACAAGGCAAAACAAGAATAGTCATCAAATAGAGGTGCTTATCTGATATAGAGGGCACCTCTTTTTAGGATTGTTATTATAACAAAAGCAGAGGCAACCGCTTAGAAACGCTTACAAAATGTATGAATTCTAAGTGCCTATGCTCCAGGAAAAAAATTGTTGTCCGCTATTGTTTTAAAAATCTGTGAGTACATGTTCTTAATATTTGTTTTATTATTTTTATTTGGCTGTAAATTATAAGTCACTGTTCTGTTCATACTATCTGTAGTAATAAGACCAATATAAGTTTGAGAATTATCGCCCTCTTTAATGGAACAAAAAAAGAACGGTATCTTATACTTTGTCATATAGTTAGTATATTGGGCTTCTATACCTTCTATCATGCTATCTTTCACAATAAAGATGGCATCGAATTTGCTAGTTAAATTGACTTTTTCCAAATCAGATACTTGCATTTCAGTAAACTTTATCTGCTTTTCCCATATTTCCGGTGTGTTACCAATAACTCCAATACTAAGTTCTCTGCCATTATAATGTTTTTGAATCGTTTCATGATGCTGAGCCTTAGAATACCATCCTATTGTAAAAGTAATTATTAATATTGAGACTAATAAAATAATTGATTTAGTTTTTTTCATATTTTATCGTATGATTATTCAAAGTCCAACAATCACACTTTTCCTTTCTTATAAACTTTATAAAAATAGAAATATGTATGATTAACATTTTATAAATATTTCTATAATTTATAAACAACAACTATTAATATAATTGTGATAAATAGAAATTTGCTACTTGTGTTACTACAACTTAATATATTCAATCCGGAATGAAAATAATAATACATTAATCATATAAATAACTACTACGATAGTAAATAGACGCTTATGTCTATCGTTTATCTAATATACAAAAATGAATTTGGTTATTTTCAATCATTCCCAAATAATCCAAACCCTTAAGAGCAGCAGAAAGAAAGAGTTTTCGTTTTAACTGATTTTCTTTCATATATATTTTCGCTTGTTTTGGTTCATAATCACAAGAAAATATATATGACATTATTAAATCCTTTCATTTTCATGAAAATATCATTCAAAATTTTCTTGTATAAAGAAAGGCACGTCCCTTCTTTCCTGTCTGTTCAATGACATCCATTTGAAGCAGCACCTTAAGGGCAGAATGGAGTGCAATGCCGCCAAGACCGGTGGCTTTTGCAAATTCTTTAGCAACGAAGGAAGTATTTAAGCCGTCCGGCAGCAGCAGCCCATAATCAGAGGGCTTTTTAAGAAATAATTCTCTGTGAAGGCTTATGGGTATGCGGTCTGCTTTTTCCGCACCTTTTTTCTTATCCTTACTCCAGCCGTTTAAGAATTTATATTCTTCCAGGTCTATAAATAATATATGAATGGTCAGCCTGGGGTCGGACAGGTAATCTTTGATTTTATATAACTCAGGAAGGATTTGAGAAGCTCTTCCGGTCTTCGGGGATTTCCTTTTCGGGCTGATTTCTCCGGATTCCTTATCCACCCATAGGAGCCATTTGGTATGGGCAATGGGATAAGCAATGGTAACGGGGCGTTCCTCTAAGAACAGGGGAAGCTTATTTCTAAGCCTGTCAAAGTTCTGTGTCTGGATTTCTATAATTCTTTCCGGTGTTACGATATCTGCATAATATTTTTTAAACTTGATTTCATGGTTCAGCTGATCCGGTGCCAGGTAATTTTTTAGTACCGCATGTATGGTCTTTTCACCAAGGGTGCCGATTCCGCTTTCTATTCTGGGACGGTTGATGACCGTGTCAATGGCTTGCTGAAACAAAAGGGTGTCCATAGCGGCCTCCTCTTTCGGGTATTTTTTCTGTTTTTTATTACCTTAAGGATAAAACAGCGGCGTAGATAGGTCAAGAGTAAATCTGCCTTGTTTCTTAATCTTAAGTGGTCTATAATAATGGAAAGGCTATAGTTAAAGATAATTTTACCAGGAGGAATATAAATGAAAGCGAAAGAAAGTGCGAAAGAGCTTCTGTCCTTTATAAAGGAAGCTACTTCACCCTATCATGTTGTAGAGGAAGGAATAAAGTATCTGAAGAAGGAGGGCTTTGAGGAGCTTGATTTAAAGAATAACTGGAAGCTGGAAAAGGGAAAGGGCTATTACATAAAGCCTTACGGAACCTCCCTCTTTTCTTTTACAATAGGAAACAACTGGAAGGAAGGACAGAATTTTCGTATAGCGGCAGCACATACGGATCATCCGGGATTTCGTGTGAAGCCCAATGCGGATATAAAAAGCGGTGCCTATAGAAAATTAAACACAGAGGTATACGGAGGCCCTATCTTAAATACCTGGATGGACCGTCCCCTCTCCCTGGCCGGCAGGGTCGCCTTAAGAAGTGATGACCCCTTCCACCCGGAAATGAGGATTATAGATATGAAAAAGCCCATCCTCATCATACCAAACCTTGCAATCCATATAAATAAAGAAGTGAATAAGGGAGTTGAGTTAAACAGGCAGGTTGATACACTTCCCCTGTTTTCTATGTTAGAGGAGGATATTTCCGACGAAAAGTTCTTTTTAAGCTTTCTTGCAAAGGAATTGGGAGTGGAGAAGGACAGAATCCTTGATTATGACATGTATATCTATAACTGCGAAGAGGGCGGCTTTGTCGGTCTGAAGGAGGATTTCGTATCCTGCCCAAGGCTAGATAACCTTACTTCTGTATGGTCCTTATTAAAGGGAATTACGGAAGGAAAGAGAAAAGAGGGCATCAACCTGATTGCTCTTTACGACAATGAGGAAATCGGAAGCAAGACAAAGCAGGGTGCGGATTCTGCCCTCCTGAACCTTTTACTGGAAAAGATCATGAGAGGGCTGAAGCTTTCGGAAGACAGCCTGTATTCACAGATTACGGACAGCTTCCTGCTTTCGGTAGACGTAGCTCATGGAGTACATCCCAATCATCCGGAGAAATATGACCCAACTAATTATACGGCTCTAAATGAAGGCATTGTATTTAAAATAGACAGCAATCAAAGATATACCTTTGATACGGAGGCCATTGCCATAGTACAGCAGCTGTGCGAGGCAGGAAAGGTTAAATACCAGAAGTTCGTCAACCGCTCGGATATGCCCGGGGGCGGAACCTTAGGACCTATTATATCCTCCTGGCTTCCTGTGAAGACGGTGGATATTGGAATTCCCTTACTGGCAATGCATTCCTCCAGAGAATTAATGGGTACAAAAGATCAGGCATATCTGGATAAATTAATGGTAACATTTTTTAGCCTGTAATGCATTTGTTGTGAAAATAGCCAACAGAACTAATATAATAAACAATATATTGACAAAACGCACAAAAAGAGTTATACTTAGCTAAGTCAATACGAGAAGGTATTGTACTAGAGGTTGGAAGCGCGTTGGGGAACGTGAGAGGGCAAAGGCTATAATAAAGTAAGGCTGAATGGATACGTGTATTGGAAGTCAAAGATACAGGTTCATTTGGTCTTACTTTATTTTTATTTAAGTTAATCTAAGCTCAATCTATGTAATTTTATACCCCAGGTATATATTTTATATGTATGGTATTCTGACACCCGAATCAATATTTAACACCCTGTAAAACCCCATGTTTCATGCAGTTCTCATATATATTATCCAGGTGCTTCCAGTCTGATTTTTTATCTTTTAAAGGAATCCCTTAAGAAAAGTCCCATCCTGTCCGAAATATAATAAAATGAAAAATGTGGCAAACCAGCGTTACAGATAAAGTTTTACAGCAACAGAAGCTGCAAAACAGGAGGAAGAAATGAGCATCAATACAATTTCAGACCAAAATACTTCCAAGGCGGTAACAGGCCCGGATTCTTTTACACAGCTTCAGGATAAGAAAACGGAAGGGACAAAAGAAGCAAAGAAAACAACAAAAGGACAGGGGAGTTCTTCTGCCGTTTCGAAAACTGCCTCTGCCGGAGCTGTTTATACCGAAGGGGATGATAAAACCCTTCAGAACAACGTCGAGGATATGGGAAAAGAGGTATCGAAAGAGGATACCGTATATAAAAAGGAAACACAGGCCTCGGATAAGGATTCTGCAAAATCCCCAGAGCAGATGACAGAAGACGATTACAGGAAGCTGGAAGAGGAAGGCATGTCCTTTGAGAAATTTGAGTTGGAACGTCTGGATAGAATGCTGGCAAGAATAAAGACCCAGAGAGATATGGAAAGAGAGAGCGTGTCAGACCAGAAAACAAAGCTTGTGGAAGAGACAGAAGCAGAGCAGAGTATGGCCCTTAATTATTCCCAGAACAAGGAGCTTATTGACAGGCTGAAGGCTTCCAACATACCGGTAACAAAAGAAAATGTGATAAGAATATCCGATGCTGAGGAAAAGGCGGATACAGTACTTTCAATGTCCGACCAGGCCAAGTATTATCTGATTAAAAACAGAATGGAGCCAACGCTGGACAATATATACAAAGCCAGCTACAGTGCCTCAAAGGCTAAAGCGGACACCGTGAATGAAAGCCAGTGGGAGAGCGTTAAACCCCAGGCAGAAAAGATTATCCAGGATGCGGGCTTTCCTGTGAACGAGGATACGTTAAACAGTGCAAAATGGCTCTTTGGACATAATCTTGGAATCACGGAAAACAATCTTTGGGCAAGCTGGGATTTAAACAGGATGAAATCGGACCTGACAAAAGAGGATATTACGGATAAGATAACTGCCTCTCTTGCCCAGGGGGATACAAAGTCTCCTTCCCTTAGCTTTTTAGCACAGGGACAGACGGAGCAGGCAATAAAAAATATTGATAATATCAGCGATGCGGCCATAGAGACGGCTGTTTTGAAGCGTAACGATAAGGAAATAGAAGAACTATCCATTAGAGATTTGTATAAAGAGCAAAAGCAGCTGGAAGAGGGCAGTACCGCCGGCAAAGCAGCCGGACCAGCAGCCAGTGCTTCTGCAAACAGTTCTTCCGCAAGAGCAGCAGTTGAAGCCGGAGCAAATGCTGTGGCTGATGCCTCAGGCAACGCTGCCCGTTCTGATGGTACGGATAATGGGTTTGATATAAAGACAGTAACAGTGAGAAGAAGACTTGAAGAAATTCGATTGAAGATGACCACTGAAGCAGGTGCGGAGCTGTCTAAGAGAGGATTTCACATAGAGACGGATTCTTTACAAAAAATAGTAGAGGGTCTGAAGGAAGTGGAAGACAGGTATTACCGGGGCCTTTTAAAGGAAGGCAACGTCAGTGAAAGCAATGAAAATGTCGAGGCAGTAAAGGCAAGCCTCCAAAGAATGGAGGAATTAAAGAGTGCTCCGGCAGCCCTCTTAGGAAGCACACTGCATACCTGGCAGCAGGAAACAGCAGATACCCTTGCAACAACAGGGAATGATTATAAAAGAAATGCTGCCTCTCAGAGCTATGAGACCCTTATGACAAAGCCAAGGAGTGATATGGGAGACTCCATTGCAAAGGCCTTCACGAATTCCGATGGACTTTTAAGTGAGGTGGGCCTGGAAGCTACAGAAGCGAATAAAAGGGCTCTTCGTATCCTGGGCTATAATAATATGCCCGTAACTGCCGAAAATATAGACCTGGTAAAGCTTCATGATGCCCAGGTCAACAATGTAATGAAGAGTCTCCATCCTTCAGTTGCGGTGGAATTTATCCGCAAGGGAATCAATCCTGTGGATATGCCCATAGAAGAGCTGAATGACCAGATAAATACCATGAAGGAAGAAATGGGAATCAGCGGCGAGGAACGTTTTAGCAAGTTCCTGTGGAAGCTCGAAAAGAATAATGGAATCAGTGAGGAAGAGAAGAAATCCTTTATCGGCATTTACAGACTTATGAATACAGTGGAAAAATCCGACGGTGCGGCACTTGGTGCGGTGATAAAGGCTGACCAGGACCTTACGCTTAAGAACCTGTTAACGGCGGTAAGAACAAAGAACAGCGGCGGAATAGAAGCTGACATCGATGATGACTTCGGCACCCTTACACAATACAATACCAGGAATGAATCCATAACAGAGCAGATAAATACCGCTTATACAAAGAACAGCGGAACAAAGGCAGCCTATGGGAAAGAACTGCTGAGGGAATTAAGGGAAAATCTCTCCCCGGAAGGACTTAAGAATATAGGGGATCCCGGGACCATAGAAAATATGCCTTTAGAGCAGCTTTTGGAAAAAGTGGCTGAACAGAAGGAAGACACGGACAATTCCTATTACAGTGAAAAATTAAAGGAAATAAAAGAAGCTGTCGGAAGCGGAAAGGAAGCGGAAAATCTGCTGAAAGCGGGAGAGGTTCCGGTTACCTTGACAAATCTATTATCCGCCAGTGACTTTTTACAAAAGGGTAACACCGTCTTTCATAAATTAAATAACCTGCTAAAGAGAAGGGAAAATCCTTCGGAGCTGGCTGCAGGAAAGAACATAGAGAAAGAGGATGGTACCGATAACAGCGGCAATGTGGCAGAGGACAGGGAGCTTCAGGGCAGTGATGAATTAAAAGGAGCAGAGAATACGGATGCTTTCTTGCAGGAATTTTCGGATAAGCTGATTGGCAGTCTTGAGGATTCACAGAAGGTCATGGAAGCCTATACCGATATGGAAAACAATGTTCTTGAATTGTTAAAAGGCTATTACGATAAGGGTAATTTAACCTCAAAGGATATTGGAGAATTAAAGCGAATCAGCAACGGCATGCAGTTTATAAGCCGGATGGCTTCCAAGGAGAATTACCAGATACCTCTTATGACTGCGGAAGGTATAACCAGTGTAAATGTGACGCTTTTAAAGAACACAGGAGATACGGGAAAGCTGGCAGTAAGCATCCCCTCTGATAAGCTTGGACAGCTGGAACTGAGCCTGTCGGTCAAGAATAATGAGGTAAGTGCCTTTATTGCCTGTGAAAACAGATCCGGACTTGATGCTGTTCAGAATAATGACGCAGAACTGAGGGAAGCTTTTGCTAGCCAGGATACAAAAATCAGGCAAATCAATTATGGAATAGGTAATTCTTTTAACGAAAACGGCCGATATAACAATTACAAGCCAAAAGATGAGGTAGAAGCAGCCGATACAAAGACTCTGCTAAAACTTGCGAAGACATTTATTTTACAGATAAAAAATATAGAAAATGAATACTAAGGGAAAAGGAGAAACGAATGAGAATCAATCATAATATTTCAGCATTAAAGGCAAATAACCATTTAGTAAGGACAAATAAAAATCTCGATAAAAGCTTGGAAAAGCTTTCTTCCGGATACCGTATCAATAAGGCAGCTGATGACGCAGCCGGGCTTGCCATCTCCCAGAAAATGAAAACTCAGATTGCCGGCCTTGACCAGGCTTCCAGAAATGCTTCCGATGGTATATCCATTATTCAGACAGCAGAAGGTGCCTTGAACGAAGTAAATGCCATGTTAGCAAGAATGAGAGAACTATCCGTACAGGCATCCAACGGTACAAATAAAATTGAAGACAGAAAATCCATACAGGCGGAAATTGACCAGTTAAAACAGGAAATCCAGAGAATTTCCGATACAACGGAATTCAATAAAAAGACCCTCTTAGACGGAAGTATTGACAGACAGTCTTTTACGAATAATCCCAATGTTCAATTGATTTCCGTATCCGATACGGTTCCAAGTAAATACTACAAAATTCAAATTGCCACACCTGCCAGTAAGGCAACTATAAATACCGGATCCACACCTGCTACAACAGGAACAGTAGATACTTCCTTTTACAGCCCGTCTTCACCGACCACAAAGACCCCTGAAGGTAAGATTAATATCAACGGGAATGAGATTGAAATAAAAAGCACTGATTCGTTAGATGATGTATACCAAAAAATCCGCGATGTTTGTGATTCGGCAAATATTGATTGTACCAAAGTCAGTAATGCTCCTGCCGCAGGTCAACACCTGGAATTTACTACAAAAGAATACGGTTCTGACAAGTACATTAGTATTAATTGCGACAATCCGGCATTGGCGACGGCACTGGGATTAGGTTCAGTTGCCACAGGTACAAAGTACATCGGAACGGATGCTGTAGTGACATCGCCGTTAACAAGTGTGACGGATTCCGGTTTTTCATCTACAGCAACAGCCTCCGTAAAAGGAAATCTGGTGACCGTATCGGATTCCAATGGATTTGAAATGATATTTGATACACAAAAAGTAACAGGCAGCAATGTAACGGTTACTGCCACTGTTCTTAATTCCGGTCCTATGAAACTGCAAATCGGTGCCAATGAAAACCAGACAATGGAAGTAAGACTTCCCAAGGTAAATCCTGAAACTCTTGGCATCAGCCTGGTAAATATCTGTACCCAGGAGGGAGCGGAAGCAGCTATCAGTACTTTTGAGGATGCCAACAATATGGTTACTGGCATCCGTGCCAAGCTCGGAGCCTATCAGAACCGTTTGGAGCACTCCATATCCAATCTGGATACTACCTCAGAGAATATGACAGAAGCCCTTTCCCGCATCGAGGATGTGGATATGGCCAAGGAAATGGCAACCTATACCCAGCTGAATGTACTTGCACAGGCGGGAACTTCCATGCTTGCCCAGGCAAATCAAAGACCTCAGACAGTATTAACACTTCTGCAGAGCTGATAGAATTTAAGATAGCAGAGCGTGATTTCCAGGAGAAATTGTGCTCTGCTGTTCTGATAGATAAGGAGATAATGGAGAATGGAGAAAGATTTGGCGAAAACCTTTGCCGCCAGAATTACGCAGGCTTCCAAGACAGAACTGGTGGTTATTATGTATGAGGTATTATTAACGGATATTACAGCAGCCAGAGAATACTTTCGCAAGGGCGATGACGAAAAAGCCTTGTATGATATAAAACATGGGCAAAAGTTCTTAAATGAGCTTATGGGTTCCCTTGATTTTCAGTATGAGATATCTTTAAATCTGATGAGTCTTTATATTTTTGTCAATAAGCTTTTGACGGACGCCTACTATGGTAAAGATGTAAAAGCTCTTGATGACGCAGAGGAAGTATTAAGAACTCTGATGGATGGCTTTTCCAAGATTGCCCCCCAGGATAAATCGGGGCCCGTTATGGCTAATACGGGGCAGATATATGCCGGCCTGACCTATGGAAGAGGCACCCTGAATGAGACCTATGTGGATCCTAACCAGGCAAACAGGGGATTTATGGCATAGCTGTAAAGTAGATGAGTATTCCCGAAGACCGGAGAGGATGACACCTGATTAAGGAGATCAAGTAGAGCAATATTCTTTTATTTTAGAAGATTAATTGAAATAAATATATAAGGACAGATAACTTAAAGTGCACCAGCAAATGTTAGATATTAACGGCTAACATTTGCTGGTGCACTTTTTTCATAGTATCTAAAAATTGATGATATTTTATTTGATTTTACAGGGAGCGGTGGACTGGCGTTTAATAAATTTCGCTCTTTGAAGGAGCTTGCTTATTGACACATTGTGGATTAAACCGTCCAACAGCAAAAAGGCACTTTTCCCAAGATCAATACGGTCCTGTCTTATGGTGGTAAGGGGCGGAGAAAGCTGTGCTGCAATCGGTAGGTCATCAAAGCCTATGACGCTGATATCATCCGGAACCGTTAACCCGTGCTTTTTAACCTCTGCAATAACACCGGAAGCTATTAAGTCGCTGGCACAGATGATGGCTGTGGCTCCGCTCTTTAGAAAGGAGGGCACATGATATTTGGCGCAGTCCGGTACATAGTAACCAAATTCTATGAGATTTTCATCCAGGGAAAGGCCATGCTTTTTCATACTGTTTACATAAGCGCTGTAACGCTGGTCGGATACCATGGAATTCTTGGAACCGTTAAGAAATGCAATTTTCTTATGGCCAAGCTCCTTTAAGTGGTCAACTGCCAGGTCAATACCTTCATCACTGTCCGTACCTACATATCCCACATGGTTATTTCTCTCTATGTAATTGTCCAGAAGCACCGAAGGGACAGTAGTCTTATTCAGCTGCATTACCCAGTCGTCATGTAAGGTAAAGCCCAGAAAAAAAGCACCGCTGTAGCCGTTTTTCAGCATGTAGGTATCATATTTTTCCTCTGTCTGGAGAGTCAGGCTGGAGGGGACAACAGTAACCTCCCAGTGACGTCTGGCGGCAGATAATTTAAAGCCTACGATAATATCATAACCGAACTGGTCGATGTTTTCGTAGTCCATATTTTCGATAAATATACATACCTTACGAGTGGTGGTGGTTCTCATTTTCTTAGATGCATAACCCATCTCAACAGCGGTATCTAATACAAGCTGACGCATGTCATCGCTGATGTCGCTGGCACCATTTAACCCCTTTGAAACGGTACTGACTGCTATTCCAAGTTTATTGGCGATGTCCTTGATAGTTGCCATTTATCTCTCTCCAGTTCAGTAATATTGATTACTTTATTGTACATACTAGCTACATGTATGCTGTGAATTATGCTTTTCAATAATTCGCACTAATAGCCTAAGTATAACCCCAAAAATTGTACATTTCAATAGGCAATTGATTTTTGGGAATTATCATGTAGCTGTTCTGAATTTTTATACAAATAAAATATAACCTCATTTTTTAAGACTATCGGTTAGACAAAAGTAAGTTTTCGAAAATAATGGAGTAAAGAAGCAGAATTTTATATTTAATCAATGGTTTTACCTGTAAAAACAGAGTTAAAAATAAAGATGTCAAGAAAAATTGACAAATGGAATTAGGATTATGCTTAAAAAAATATAAATATTGACCATAAATATAAAAAACGTTATTGACAAAACCAGTCAGTAATGCTAATCTATATTTAGATTTTCGAAAATTATCGAAAATAATTGGATGAACTATGAGCGGTACAGCTCAGCCTGGGTGGATGGAAATATGGAATTAGGTACAATAGGGTTATTGTAATGCCATATGGAACCCACTTTCCAGGATACATAACCGAATTGATAGGAGCAGACATGACGGATTATAGTGGTTTAAAACGGGGAGCCGGGGTGCTGATGCCGGTAAGTGCGCTTCCATCACCTTATGGTATTGGTACATTGGGTAAAGAAAGTTTTGAATTTATTGAGTTTTTAAAGGAAGCCGGATTTACATACTGGCAAGTCCTCCCGGTGGGACCCACCAGCTTCGGAGACAGCCCCTACCAGTCCTTTTCAGCTTTTGCAGGAAATCCTTATTTTATTGATCTGGATATGTTGATAGAAGAAGGACTATTGGCAAAGGAAGAGGTGGTTTCTGCAGAGTGGGGAGAGAAAGAGGAAGAAGTAGATTATGCCAGAATTTACAATGCCCGCTTTAAAGTTCTTAAGAAAGCCTTTCATAACAGCAGGCACAGAGGAAGCCGGGAATACTCTGAATTCCTGAAGGAAAATGAATTCTGGCTGCATGATTACAGCTTTTATATGGCATTAAAAAACCATTTCCAGAACAGGGAATGGCAGCTCTGGGAGCAGGACATCGCATTTCGAAAAAAAGAAGCGGTTGAGAGATATGAAAAGCAGTTATCGGAAGAAATTGATTTTTGGAAGTTTGTACAGTTTAAGTTCAAGGAGCAATGGAAGCAGGTAAGAAAATATGCTGCCGATAACGGAATTTCTATTATTGGGGATATTCCCCTGTATGTTTCCATGGATAGCAGCGATGTATGGGTTCATGGTGATCTGTTCGAGCTGGATGAGAGAAAGAAACCCATTCATGTTGCAGGAGTGCCGCCGGATATGTTTTCTGCAGAGGGGCAGCGCTGGGGAAACCCTTTATACCGCTGGGATGTTATGGAGAAGCAGGATTTTAAGTGGTGGAGAGAAAGAATGAAGAGCCTTGCGGCTCTTTATGATGTGATACGTGTGGACCACTTCATTGGAATTGTGAATTATTATGCAATACCGGTAAGCTGTCCCACGGCAGTGGAAGGGAAATGGGAAACCGGACCGGGGAAGAAGCTTACAGATGTTTTCACGGAATCCATTGGAAATGCCAGGATTATAGCGGAGGATCTGGGGGTACTGACTCCGCCGGTAAAGAAGCTGATTCAGGAAACCGGCTTTGCCGGAATTAAGGTCCTGGAATTCGGTCTGGACGGACCGGAGGACAATGACTATCTTCCCCACAATTATAAAACCTCTAACCTTGCGGTTTATACAGGTACTCATGATAATGAAACCCTTGTAGGGTTTTTGCAGAAGAAAAGCTGGAAGGAATTAGAGAAGCTTCTGACGTATTTTCAGGTCACGGATTTTAGAATGCTGCCGGACGCAATTATCCGTGCGGCATATGCAAGTGTTGCGGATGCAGCCATTATACAGATGCAGGATTTCTTAAAGCTTGATAATTCTGCCAGAATGAACTTCCCTTCCACTGTGGGAGGCAATTGGAAGTGGCGGTTTAAGAAGGAACAGTATCAGGAAATTGATTGTAAGAAACTTTATTGCCTGGCTTGTCTTTATGCCAGAGCAAAATAATTACGAGGTAAAAGCATGGAAAATTTTAAACAATATGTAAGCACCATACTGGAACTGGATTACCGTAAGACGATTAAGGAAGCAGATACCACAGAGCTTTACCACGCTGTTTCCAAAGCAGTAATGCAGATGATCAAAAAGGACTGGGATAAGGATGCAGGCAGTAAAAAGGTGTCCTATCTCTCTGCGGAATTTCTGGTAGGAAGACTGGTATACAGCAATCTTTTAAACAGCGGCCTCTATCATACCTATGCCGAAATGATGGGTGAGAATAACCTGGATATCGGGATTTTTGAAGATATTGAGGATGCCGCTTTGGGCAACGGAGGACTGGGAAGACTGGCAGCCTGCTTTCTGGATTCCGGCGCAACGCTTGGGATTCCCTTAAACGGATATGGAATACGTTACAGATACGGTCTGTTCAAGCAGTATTTTGAAGATGGTTTCCAAAGGGAAATGCCCGATGACTGGCAGAGATTCGGGGATCCCTGGTCTGTCAGAAAGGATAAGGAGAAGATACGGATTGATTTTAAGAACCAGTCGGTCTATGCAGTCCCTTATGATACGCCGGTAATCGGATACGGCGGCAATACCGTAAATTATTTAAGATTGTGGCAGGCAGAGCCTATAGAAGAATTCGATTTTGAACTGTTTAATGAGCAGAAATATGAGAAGGCAGTAAAAAACAGGGATGAAGCGGAGGCAATTTCAAGTCTTCTCTATCCCAATGATTCTACCGATGCCGGCAAAAAGCTTCGCTTAAAGCAGCAGTATTTCTTTGCAGCCGCTTCCATAAGAGACATGGTAAAAAGATATAAAGAGAAATACGGGGATGATTTCAGCCATTTCCAGGATGAATATGCGATTCAGCTAAATGACACCCATCCCGTGGTGGCAATACCGGAGTTTGTTCGAATCCTGATGGAAGAAGAAAAGCTATCCTTTGCCAGGGCATTTCGCATTACAAGAGAGACTTTTGCCTATACGAACCATACGGTTATGGCGGAGGCGCTGGAAAAATGGAGCATTTCCTTATTCCGTTCCGTAATTCCAGGGGTCTATAAATATGTTCAGCTGTTGCAGAAAGCCTTGATAAAGGAGTTGAAAACCTTTGGCAAGACAGCGGAAGCAGAGCAAAGGATTTATAACATCATTGACGGAAACCTGATTTATATGGCAAGACTTGCAGTATTTGCAAGCCACTCCACCAACGGTGTTGCAGGACTACATACGGAAATCCTGAAGAAGGATGTATTAAAGGAATGGTATGAGATTTACCCGGAACGTTTTCAGAATAAGACCAACGGAATTACCCAGAGAAGATGGCTCTCCCTTTCCAATATGGAGCTGTCCGGCTTCATTACCGACAGGATAGGAAATTCATGGATTCTGAATCTGGATAGCCTGAAGAAGCTGGAAGAATTTAAGGATAACAAGCAGGTTATTAAGCAGTTTGCAGATATAAAGCATATTAAGAAGCAGCAGCTTGCTGATTATATAAAGAAACAGGAGAACATCCAGATTAATCCTGACTTTATTTTCGATATTCAGGTTAAGAGGCTTCATGAATATAAGCGCCAGCTCCTTAACGCCTTTTCCATTATGGATATTTATTTTGGTATTAAGGATGGAAGCATAAAAGATTTTACTCCTACACTGTTCCTGTTTGGTGCGAAAGCAGCACCCGGATATTTCAGGGCCAAGGGAATTATCAAATACATTAATGAAATTGCAAAGCTCATTAATTCCGATCCCGAAGTAAAGGACCTGATGCAGGTGGTATTCGTATCCAATTATAATGTCTCTTATGCACAAAAGCTGGTACCTGCCGCTGATATTTCGGAACAGATATCAACCGCAGGCACAGAAGCCTCAGGAACCGGTAATATGAAGTTTATGCTAAACGGTGCCGTTACCCTCGGAACCTATGATGGTGCCAACATTGAGATAGTAGAGCAGGCCGGAGAAGAAAATAATTACATCTTTGGTGCAAGGGTCGAAGATATTGAGGCTGTTAAGAATACTTATAATCCTGCCAAGATTTATCAAGCCAATCCCAGAATCAAGAGGGTGCTGGATACTTTAATTGACGGAACCTTTGAGGATAACGGAACGGGAATGTTTAAGGAGCTCTACAGTGCTATCTTAGAGGGAGCAAGCTGGCATAAGCCGGATCATTATTACCTCCTTCTGGACTTTGATGACTACACAGACACAAGGCTCCGCGTTAACAGGGAATATAAGGATACGTTCCATTTCCACAGAAAATGTTTCATCAATACGGCCAATGCAGGCTTGTTCTCCAGTGACAGAACCATAAAGGAATATTACAACGAGATATGGAAATAAGGTAGTGGCTTTAATAATACCGTGCGTAATTGAATTTTAATTTTTTGAAAGTTTATTATGCACTATATTAAGCCTGCCTGGGTTATGTATGGCATTGAAAAGGGGAATTTATATGTCTTAAGGCATATTGATTCAGCAGGGAGAAGGTATAATTCCTGCAGATATATGGCATTTGATTGCCTAATCTATAATAAGGCTGAGTTATTTATTAACTTGGCAATATGTAAAAAAGGAAAGAGGTAGAATTATGAAAAAAGTATCAAGACTTCTTGCGTTACTTATGGTTACCATGTTAGTAATCAGTAATTTTGCAGCATGCGGTAAGAATGAGGGGAAAAATACCGGCTCAACGGGTACCAATGATTCCGCACAGGCTACGAAAGCCCCTGATGAAACGAAGGCTCCTGCCAAAGCTGAGGATGTAGCTTTAAAAGTGTGGGCTCCTGAAAATCAGATTCAGCCGGGCACCATTGATTCCATGTGCAAATCCTTCCAGGCTCTGCATCCTGAATGGAATATCAAATTTACGGTAGAGACTCAGGGAGAAGATACAGCAAAAGATGAGATCTTAAAGGATGTTACGGCAGCTGGTGATGTATTCTTTTTCGCAAATGACCAGTTACAGGAGCTTAAAAATGCAGGTGCTATTGCAAGACTTGGCGGTTCAACAGAAGAAATGGTAAAAACCACTATGACTGAGCAGGTAGTAAATACGGTTACCATTGATGATGCTGTCTATGCAATTCCTTTCACACATAACACCTTCTTTATGTATTATGATAAGTCCCTCCTGTCAACTGACGATATTAAGTCACTGGAGAGTATTATGGCAAAGAAAACCTCCGATGGCGTATATAATTTCTGCTTTGATTCAGCCGGAGGATGGAAATTAGCTGCCTGGTATTATGGTGCAGGCTTATCAATCTATGGTGACAGTGCTACTGATTTTGCAGCAGGCTGCAATTGGAATAATGCAACAGGATTGGCAGTAACAAATTACATGATTGATTTAATTAAGAATCCGAAATGTGCTTATGCAGACGATGTAAACATATCTGAATTAGCAGGAGCTCATAAACTTGGTGCCTGGTTTGACGGTTCCTGGAACTACCAGTTATACAAGGATGCTTTAGGGGATGATTTAGGTCTTGCCGTTATTCCTACCTTCAATCCTGATGGGAAAGATTATCAGTTAAAGAGCTTCTATGGTTCAAAATGTATCGGCGTCAATGCTCAGACGAAGTACCCTGAGGCAGCGGTAGCCTTTGCAGCATACTTAGGCAGTGAAGAAATGCAGAAACAGCGCTTTGTAGAAACAGCACAGGTTCCTACCAACAAGGCAGTAAGTGAATCAGCTGAAGTACAGGCAGATCCGGTTGCATCAGTTCTTGTACAGGAATCCAATATGGCGTCCGTATTACAGCCAAACTCTGCTGAATTTACATCAAGATTCTGGCCGAATATCACTGGCTTTGCTACGGAAATCAGAAGTGGTGATTTTAATAAAAAGAATGCGCAGGAAAAGCTTGATACTTTCGTAAAGACCTTAAAGGTAGAATAATTATACGGAATTATTAAGATGTTATGCAGAAACGGAATGTCCTGGTAACCGGGCATTCCGTTTCTGATATGTAAACCGGAAGAGGTTAATGAAAATAAGGAGGAAGAAGATGGCCGGCAAAAAGCATAAAACAACTGAGAAATCAGCCTCTTATAATGATACCAGCTTTGGTACTGCATTTATGAAGGGCAATATAATAACAAAATTATCTGCTGTTGTCTTTGGTCTGGGAAATATCCTTCACAAACAGATTATACGCGGTCTGTTGTTATTGGGCATGGAAGCTGCTTATCTGTCCTATATGCTTAATAAAGGATTTAAGGCAATTGGTGACATGATAACACTTGGAACGAATCTGCAGGAAGAAGTTTTTAATGAGAAGAAGCAGATATATGAGTACGCTGTGGGAGATAACTCCATGCTCTGCCTTCTATACGGCGTTATAACTTTTGTTTTGACAGTGACATTTTTATTTGTTTTGGTTTCTTCTGTAAAAAGTGCTTATAATACACAGAAGAGAATAGAACTTGAGAAACCTGTTCCCACCTTTGGTGATGATCTGAAATCTTTAGGACAGCAAAATCTGCATAAAGCGCTTTTGTTTATTCCTATTTTAGGTGTTTTATGTTTTACCATTATACCGCTGATTTTTATGATTCTCATTGCATTTACAAATTATGACCAGAAGCATCAGCCGCCGGGCAATTTATTTGACTGGATAGGCTTTGATAATTTTATTGCAATGTTCAAGACCGGAGGAGATTTAGCGAAAACTTTTTGGCCGGTATTTTCCTGGACGATCATATGGGCAGTAATTGCTACTTTTTCCTGTTATATTCTGGGAATGCTGCTGGCACTTATTATTAACCGCGAGGGAACACATTTTAAAAGCTTCTGGAGGTTCCTGTTTGTATTGTCAATTGCTGTTCCTCAATTTGTTTCCTTACTGACTATGAGCACAATTTTTAATACAAATGGCCCCGTAAATTCATTTCTGCGGACCCTGGGATTAATCAGTACGCCAATTCCATTTTTGACGGACCCGACTTTGGCAAAAATCACAATAATCTGTGTTAATATATGGATTGGCGTTCCCTTTACCATGCTTAGTACGACGGGTATATTGCAGAATATCCCAAAGGATTTATATGAGGCAGCCAGGGTTGACGGTGCAAATGCCTTTGTTACTTTCATGAAAATTACCTTACCGTATATGCTGTTTGTAACAACTCCAAGTCTGATTACTGCTTTTACGGGTAATATCAACAACTTTAATGTTATATTCCTGTTAACAGGAGGAGGCCCGCAAACACTGGATTATTATTATGCGGGCAAGACAGATTTGCTGGTTACGTGGCTCTATAAGATGACGATTACGAATAAGGAGTACAGCTATGGAGCAGTTATCGGTATTATCGTATTTATCATACTTGCGGTAACATCCTTGTTAACATACCGCCGTACGGGGTCCTATAAAGATGAGGAGGCGTTCCAATAATGAGCAGACAAATAAATGCGGCCCGTTCAATGAAAAAGGTTATTCAGAATTTAATTGTTCATATCTTTCTTGCTATTACCGGATTCATCTGGGTCCTCCCTATTTTTTTTGTTATACTGACCTCCTTCCGTGCGGAAAAAGGTACTTATACAAGCTATATCTTTCCTAAAAACTATACACTGAATAATTACCATAAGTTATTTTCCCAGGCAGGGAGCCTTGTGTTTACAAAATGGTTTATGAATACCCTCCTGGTAGCAATAGCAAGCTGCCTGATATCAGCATTTTTCGTACTTTCGATTTCTTATGTATTATCGAGATTGCGTTTTAAAATGCGTAAAAAGCTTATGAATATTGCACTGATACTGGGAATGTTCCCCGGATTTATGTCAATGATAGCCGTTTATTATATTCTAAAGGGGCTAGGCCTCCTGGAAAACGGTCCTTTTAAATTGTTTGCATTAGTTCTGGTATATTCGGCCGGCTCCTGTCTGGGCTTTTATATCGCCAAAGGCTTCTTTGATACAATACCTAAAACAATTGATGAAGCCGCCTATATTGATGGTGCAACGAAATTTCAGGTATTTAAAAAGATTACCATTCCGTTGTCAAAGCCGATTATAGTAAACACCCTGCTGACTTCTTTTATGGCTCCGTGGGTGGATTATATTTTCGCAAAGGTAATTCTGGGTCAGGACAGGCAATATTATACCATCGCTATCGGCTTATGGACAATGCTCCAGAAAGAGTTTATCCAGTATTATTACACAACTTTCTTTGCGGGCTGTGTAATTATCTCCATACCGATTGCAATACTGTTCTTATATGCCCAGAGGTTCTATGTGGATGGAATGTCGGGGGCCGTTAAGGGATAGTATTGATAGCATTTACCTGGTTCGAAAGAATGTAAATGGATACTGTTTAACTTGAGCAAAATCATTATTAATAAGATATCATCATGGAAGGCCGCTGTGTAAATTGAAATAGTTTTACAGCGGCTTTTTGTGTTATTTGGTATGAACAGCCTGGCTCAGCCAGGTCTGCAGGGGTATAGTTTGAAAAATACAATGTATTTTTCAAATTGAAGATGAATTCATAGATATTAATTTAATGGGCTAATATTTGGAAAGGGGTTAAATGAAGAGAATTATATATGGACTTTGTATTACATTACTAATGGCACTTTTTTTGACAGGCTGTTCCGGAAATAAGGCTGCTGTCAAGGAAAGTAACAATCCTGTTATTGAAAAGGGAGAGGAATCAGGAACAAAGGAAAAGGCCGGTACCGGGGAAGGGACGGATAAGATCTCCGGTAATCCTGCAAACTCCGGTACCCAAAAGGCTGAGGAAGGGGCAGCAGAGGATTTGGCAGCATTGACGCCGGTAAAACTAAATGATAATTACGGAACCTATTATGAGGTGTTCCTATATTCATATTATGACAGCAATGGTGATGGAATTGGAGATATCAATGGCTTGATCGATAAGCTGGATTATCTCAATGACGGAGACCCAAAGACAACAACGGATCTGGGAGTGAACGGAATCTGGCTTATGCCGGTAATGCCCTCCGACAGCTACCATAAATATGATGTTAAAGACTATTATAACATTGACCCCCAATATGGTACTATGGATGATTTCAAGCGTCTGATAGCAGAGTGCAATAAGAGGGGAATCAAGGTCATTCTGGACCTGGTGCTCAATCATACATCCACTCAGAATCCCTGGTTTCAGTCCGCAGTAAAAAGTCTTGGTATAGAGCCCTGCGGGAAGAAAAAGTGTACTCATAAGGAGCTTTGCAGAGAGCACAATCCCTATGTTGGATATTATAACTTTATAGAAGGCGGCTCTGCTAAAAAGAACTATCACAGTACCGGAACAGGGGACTGGTATTATGAGGGAGAGTTCAGCAGGAATATGCCGGACTTAAACCTGGATAATAAGGCCTTAAGAAAAGATATCGAGGACATAATGAGCTATTGGCTTGCGATGGGAGTTCACGGCTTCAGGCTGGATGCCGCCCTTCATTATTTTTCCGAAAATACGGGTAAAAATAATGAGGTCCTTTCCTGGTTAAATACCTTTGTTAAGAATAAAAAGAAAGACAATTACATAGTAGCAGAGGTCTGGACGAACTTATCCCAGTATTCCCAGTATTACAAGAGCGGGATTGACAGTGTATTTGACTTTGACTTTGCGACAGAAGCCGGAATCATTGCAAAGACGGTTAACAGAAGGGCAACGTCTTCTCCAGGTATCTATTTTGCACAGGCTTTAGAGCAGGTACAGGACAGTATTAAAAAATATAATCCCAATGGCATTGATGCTCCCTTTTTCACCAACCATGACACTGCCAGGGCCTATGGCTATTTTGCAGGCAGTCTGGATAAGCTAAAGCTGGCAGCCGGTATGAATCTGACAATGACAGGGAATGCCTTTGTGTATTACGGAGAAGAGATTGGTATGACGGGAAGCAGAAAAGATGAGGATAAAAGGGCTCCCATGTACTGGTCGGATACCGATTCTGCCGGAATGACCAAGGGCCCTGCGGGAATGGATGAACCCTCCTATCCCCTTGGAAGTGCGGAAGAACAGGCAAAGGATTATGCTTCTTTGTACAATTATTATAAGAAGGCCATTGCCTTACGAAATGCCATTCCCGGTATTGCAAGAGGTGAGGTTGAGGTTGTAACCTCCGTAACGGACATGGACGTTACGGCTGTTACAAAGACATATAAAGGCAGCAGGATTCTGCTTTTGTATAATTTTTCGCAGGAGGCAAAGCAGATAGATGTAAGGCCGCTTAAGGTCAGTAAGCTTCTTGGCTCCCTGGATACGGAAGGGGCAAGAACAGAGCTAAAGGATGGGGTGGTTACACTGCCGGCCTATTCTATTGGCATATTGGAATAAAGGAATGGTTTGAAAAATGCGCTGCATTTTTCATCTTACTGTCTGAACAGTTTCCTAATATAAAAACCCTGTATGAAAGATGTTGATTTTCCTATCATACAGGGTTCTTTGCAATTTAATAAACAGCATGACATATCAGCCATGCTGTTACCATAAAATATTTTGTCTCATCTGATTTCCTCTTACGTCCTAAAATTATGTTTCTAGATGGCACTGTATTCATCATCCATTATTTTTGCCTGTTTTAAGAGAAATTTATATCTTTTTTGGACAGCATTCACTTCATAAATATAGCAGTCGATTAAATCAGGATCTACCACATTCTCAAAATTGGAATAAGCTGATTCCAGAGCAAGCTTTGTCATTTGGATTTCATTTAACAGTGCTTCGTAATCTTGCCTTTTTCTTTTTGCAAATAATTTCATAATTGCTCCATTCCGCCCTTTTACGGCTTATATAAGAAATAGGTTATTTATAGTATAGTCAGGGAATTACCAGAATATACTACATTAGATAGAAAAATATGCTAATTTACAGAAAGGAATTGTATGGAGACGAAGTGGTATTTTCTGGCGGCTATTTTGGCGGTCTGTGTCTTTTTGCTGATAATTGGCTTTTTAAAAAGCCGCTATGACCTTGTGGTAAACTTTATTCTCAGGATATGCCTTGGCTTGCTTGGAATTTATCTTCTTAATACAATTTTAGCAAGCAGCCATATTACTCTGGGAGTTGGGGTTAACAGCCTGAATGCACTTGTAGTGGGGCTGTTGGGAATGCCGGGCTTTTTATTGCTGTATGGAACAGCGGCATACTTTTATTTTACATAGCCTTTGGCCCCTATGAATATATGATATCTGAATGCGTCAGGAGAAGAGACAGGTAAAAACTTACAAAGATTTGCAGGAATTTTATGTAAAGTAATGAAATTGCCTCTCTTTGGGTTTCTTTAGTTGACAAAATAATACAAGCTGGTGTAAGATGGGGACATCTTATAAAGCAAAGAGGTGAAGTCTATCGACTATAAGTTCCTTTGTATTATCTTTCTTCTCCTGGCAGCAGTAAGAGAGGATTTTAAGTCTTATAAGATACCGAATTACCTGATAGTTACAGGCATTACAGCAAGTTTTGTGCTGCATATGGCAGAACATGGTTTCTTAAGTATCTTATTCTGGGTTCCGGGAATTTTTCTTCCCTTCCTTCTTCTTTTTCCCCTGTTTGTTATCCGAGTGGTAGGCGCCGGTGATATTAAACTGTTTTGCGTTATTGGAGGCTTTTATGGCGCGGAATTTGCTATCCGGACAATCCTTTCATCCTTTCTGGCAGCAGCTGTATTTTCTATTATCTATATTATTCGAAAAAAACAAATCCAAAAGAGATTTCTTGTATTAAAAAACTACATATTAAAACTATACCTGGCAAAAAACATGAGAGAAAAGGAGCCTCATTGGTATCATTATTATGACAGGAATACGGATAAAGGCGAGGGAATTATACATTTTTCAGTTTCCATCCTTACCGGGTTCGTGGCAGTGGATATCTTGGCGGTCTATTTTCCGGGCATTTATTATTTCTCAACTTTTTTGTAGGCATTCTTTCGGGAAGGAGACAAATTGTATAAGACACTTGCAATCTTTGACAAGGATGCAGAGTATTTAAGACATCTTGCAGATTATTTAAAAACCAAGGCTCCCGGACTCTTCCAGGTTAAGTTGTTTACAAAGGAGGAGGCCTTAAAGGAATTTTTAAAGGAGGAAGGGGTAGATATTCTGCTTTTAGCGGAAGAAACGCCGGAGGCTGATAGTATGGCGGCGTACTGTATCCATCTGATACTCCTTGTCCAGACACCTGAGCAGGAAAAAAAGCTTTCACCCAATGCAATATATAAATACCAGCCAGGTGAGGCTATCCTTAAGGAATTAAGAAAGCGGCTGCCGGAAGATGCCTTAAGAAATACAGGGCAGCAATCTTTTCAAAAGGAAATAATCAGTATCCTGTCTTTAAATCCTGGCAAAGTAAGCCAAGGCTTTTCCTTAGCCCTGTGGGATGAAAAATGCAGGGAAAATCGGACTCTATTTACTACTCTTCTAGCCTATCCTCTTCTAAAGGAATTAAGAATTCAGGAGGGGGAAACAGGCTTATCGGAACTTATTTATTATCTGAAACAGAATTCATCGGGACTACCCCAAAAATTAAAGGAATATGTACAGCGAAGGGAGGGCTTTGAATATATCAAAGGGGTTTCCTTTGGCACGGACCTTAATGAATTGACAGCAGAGGATGTGAGCAGCTGGTTTTCAATTCTTTTGCAGTGGGAGTACGATACGGTTATTTTTGAGATTGGTACTCTTACACAGGCTTCCCTCAAGGTACTTGCGGAAAGCTCTGTTATTTACCTGGTATCAGAGGAGGACAGGCTATGGGAAGAACAGCTTAAAAGCTTTTTACAGCAGCTGAAATGGGCCGGCTGGGAAGATCTCCTTGACAAGATTGTAAGGGTCACGCCGGACAGGGAGCAGATTACCGCTTTTGAAGGCTGCCTTCTTATGGGACTTAAGGAGGGAGAGTGAAAAGACAGGAGATCATAGAAGAAGTAAGAAACAGGATTGATTTAACCAGAGAAATAGAGGATGAGGAAATTCTAGAGGCTGTGGATGAACTGCTCCTTCGGAAGGGCAGAGAGGAATTTATTACCCTAAAGGAGAAAAATGAGCTAAGGAAGGAAGTATTTAACTCAATCCGAAGACTGGATGTACTCCAGGAGCTGATAGAAGACCCTCAGATTACGGAAATCATGATCAATGGTTATCAAAATATCTTCGTGGAAAAGGCCGGAGCAATCTTTCCCTGGAAGAAGCAGTTTGATTCTGAAAAAAAGCTGGAGGATATTGTACAGCAAATAGTTGCGAAAACAAATCGTATTGTGAACGAGGCCAATCCTATTGTGGACACCCGCCTGAAGGATGGCTCAAGAGTAAATATCGTACTTCCGCCCATATCGCTGGAAGGCCCCGTCATAACCATCCGTAAGTTCCCCGAAAAGCCCATTACCATGGAGCAGCTGATACAGATTGGTTCCGTAACGGAGGAAGCTGCTATGTTTTTAAAGAAGCTTGTACAGGCCGGGTACAATATCTTTATCAGCGGAGGCACCGGCTCCGGCAAGACTACTTTCTTAAATGTATTGTCCGGATATATTCCCTCTGATGAAAGAGTGATTACCATAGAGGATTCTGCGGAGCTGCAGCTTAAAAATATTCCCAATCTGGTAAGGCTTGAGGTAAGAAATGCCAATGTAGAGGGAAAAAATGAGGTAAGCATCCGACAGCTTATTAAGACCAGCCTTCGTATGAGGCCAAATAGAATTATTTTGGGAGAAGTAAGGGACGGAGCAGCCCTTGACCTGCTTCAGGCCATGAACAGCGGACATGACGGTTCCCTTTCTACCGGGCACGCTAATTCAACAGCCGATATGCTAAGCAGACTGGAAACCCTGGTATTAATGGGAGCGGATATCCCTCTCATGGCAGTCAGGCAACAGGCCGCCTCGGCAATTGATATTATGATACACCTTGGAAGACTGAGAGACAGGTCCAGAAAGGTTCTTGAGATTACGGAGGTGCTGAATATGAAAGAAGGAGAGATACAGTTAAACAGGCTCTATGCTTTTGAGGAGACCGGCGAAGACGGAAGGGGAAGAGTCCTTGGCGGCTTAAAAGCTACCGGTAATGCTCTTAAGAATCAGGATAAATTAAAAGCTGCCGGGCTTTCGTATGGGGCTGCTATGCAAGTAAAGTAAAGCTAGTGGAGAGACAGATTGAAAAATGAGATACATTTTTCATATTTTTATTTAAGCAGTATCGCAAGCAGGCTTGGGATATGCATGAATATTAAAATGAAATAGATTAGGATAAGGAAAACAGCAGGGAAAAGGGGTAAGTAAAAAAAGAGTTAAATAAACAATACTGACAGACAAAACAGGCCAGCCAGGCCGGATGAAAAGGAGAGGTATCGGGGTGATAGATGACTATAATAAATATCAATACAGTAAAAAGGAGCTTTCTGCGTTAACTTTCCAGGGAACTTTTCTTTGTATCATCTTTGGATTTCTTTTTTACAACAGTCTTATTGGAATTCTCATACTTCTCCCACTTATTATTGTTTTTGTGAAAGGTAAAAAGGATGATTTTATCAGTAAGAGGAAATGGCAGCTGAACTCGGAGTTTAAGGATGCGCTCTCAAGTCTTATTGCAGCTTTAAATGCAGGCTACTCGGTTGAAAATGCCTTTTATCAGGCAGTGGTTGACTTAAGACAGATGTATGGAGAGGATTCTTTGATTGTGGGAGAGTTCAGCGGAATTTTAAAAAAGCTGCATATGAATCAGAACACAGAGGATATTTTAAGTGACCTGGGAGAAAGGAGCAATGTGGAGGATATTAAGAATTTTGCAGAGGTATTTCGTACAGCGAAACGAACGGGCGGTGACATTATCCGTATTATGCGGAGTACGGAAAAAACCATAAGTGATAAGATTGAGGTTGAAAAGGAGATTCAGACCCTGATTTCAGGAAAACGGCTGGAAGCTAAGGTTATGAATATCATGCCCTGTGGGATTATCTGCTATTTAAGGATTACTTCACCGGGGTTTCTTGCTCCTCTCTATGGAAACATTGCGGGGGTGTTTATGATGACAGCTGCACTGGCTGTTTATTATGTAATTACCCGGGTCACAAAGAAGCTGACCGACATACGGGTATAGCTGCTTTAGAAAGGAGGTTGTCATGGTAATTATTCTGAGTGTAATAATCATCCTATTTCTCTTCCTGATGATATCAGTAAGAAATTATGAAAAAGAGCTTGTCAGCTCTCTTATAAAAAAAGAACACCCACTGCTGTTTTTATACCCTTTAACATTTTTTCTGATGGATAAAGCAGACGGCTTTCTGAAAAAGAGCAAAATAATTCCCTCAAAGGCTATAAAATCCCTTGGAAATGAGAAATTACAGGGAAATTTAAAATCCCTGCATATTGGAGAAAATCTGGAAAGAGCAGTACGCATACACAGAGGCAGAAAGCTTGCCCTGGCTCTTTTCATGTTTATTCTGTTTGATGCTATGGCTTTTCTTGGCGGACTCAATCAGGAGGGCGGTAAACTAATCGAGGGGAAATACCTTCAAAGGCCATCCTGGAAGGAAGAGGACACCTCTGCCACGTTAACGGCCCTGATGAAGGATACTGCCGGAAAACTATTTCAAAAAGAGCTTAAAGTGCCTGTTTCTGCGGAATGTCTTACAGGAGAAGAGATAGAAAAGGAATTTGATAAGGCAATTGCTTATCTTGATAAGAATACCCTTCAAAATAACAAATCCGCTGAGCTTATCTATTCTTCCCTGGAATTTCCAAAGAAAATTCCAGATACGAAGATCAAGGTAAACTGGTCCAGCAGTGATATGGAAATACTTGAAAATGATGGAACGGTACATAACGAAGAGCTGGAAGGGAAGAAGCTTATAGAGGTTACAGCGAAACTGGCCTTACAGGACAGGAGTATGACCTTTACCAGGGCATATATGGTACAGCCAAAGATTTATACAAAGGAAGAAAAGGCAGTAAAAGAACTGGAAAATACCTTAAGGGATGAGGATGAAACCAGCAGGAACCAAAGACGCTTTAATTTGCCGGGGAGTATTTTCGGCTATGCTGTCAGCTGGCAGGAAAAAAAGGATAGTATGGCAATTAAATTGTTCCTGCTTGGCCTGGTGGCAGCAGGTTTCAGTAGTCCTTTGACAAACAGGGAGGTATCCCAAAAAGCAGAGAAAAGAAAAAGGGAACTGTTACTTGATTATCCGGAAATAATCAATAAGTTCTTACTCCTTGTAAATGCAGGAATGTCCATATCCAATGCATGGGTTAAAATCACAGAGGATTACCGGAAAAAGAACGGAGATAAACGGTATGCCTTTGAAGAAATGGAATTTACGGTAAAGGAGCTTAAGATGGGAGTATCAGAAAGTACGGCTTATGAAGAATTCGGAAGGCGGATTAAGCTGATGCCTTATCTCAGGTTTAGTACCCTTTTAACTCAAAATATCCAAAAGGGTTCTCCGGATTTTATAAGAATACTGGAGGAGGAGACCCTTAAGGCCTTTGAGGAAAGAAAGGAAGCGGCCAAAAAGGCCGGAGAGGAAGCAGGTACCAAGCTGCTGATTCCCATGGTGATAATGCTTGTTTTAGTTATGGCAATCATATTGGTTCCGGCTTTGTCCTCCTTTCAGCTATAGGATGTTTATAAATACCGGAACAGGAAAGGAAGCGAGTATGAAACTATTAAAGGAATTTTTAAGTGAAGAAGATGGCATAGGTGTAGTAGAGGTAGTATTAATCCTGGTGGTACTGATTGGACTTGTAATAATTTTCAGAGACGGTATTACAGGAATCCTCAGTAATATTATTAAACGAATTAAAACAGATAGTGACAGCGTTTAAAGAAGTATGTAAGGAGAGTGTGAAAATTAAAAAGCAATTTTCACACACAAGATTGAGCCTGCGAAATCCTCGGCTCAATCTTGCGGCGCGTTGGAAAGGCATGGCGGAGAGTGTGAAAATTAAAAAGCAATTTTCACACACAAGATTGAGCCTGCGAAATCCTCGGCTCAATCTTGCGGCGCGTTGGAAAGGCATGGCGGAGAGTGTGAAAATTAAAAAGCAATTTTCACACAAGTGCCTGCGAAATATATATGAGGTGTATATGAAAAAGAAGGAAAGCGGTGTTATTACAGTACTTTTAAGTATCATATTGCTTGCGGTTCTGGCACTTATTCTTACAACTGTGGAAGCTGTCAGGCTTAACGGTGGGTATGTCATGTCAGACAGGGCCTTTGATACAGCCATGGATTCAGCATTTGCAGGGTATTATTCTCCGCTGTATGAGGAATATCATATATTCGGACTTGATACAGGATTTGGCGGGAAGGATGCAGATTACAATGCTTTGACAGACAAGCTGAAGGAATATATGGATTATACCTTTTATCCAAGAAAGGACATGGAGGAGCTTCCTGTTAGCCTGCCCTCCTCCTTTGAACCCTATGGCATAACAATAAAGAAGGTTGATATCACAAGTACCCAGACCCTGTTAGATAAAAAGGGGGAGCTGTTTGCAAGGCAGGCCTGCGAATATATGAAGTACAGAATTCCGGAGGATGGTATCAAAAGCCTGCTAGAAAATCTTAAAATTACGGAAAGCGCAAAGCAAACAGGGGAAATCTTAGAACAAAGGCAGGAAGCGGAAGAAAGGGCAGCAGAGCTTGAAGGCAGGGTACTAAAGCTTATGGAGGTTATTGACGGTTTTGAAATGAAGAAGCACGGAGTAAAAACCAATGGGGATATGGCTAAAATAAAGGACAGCTTTATAAAGAAGGTATGGACGGGGACAGTTGACAGAAATAGTCTTAGCATCGATAATGACTGGCTGTTTCAATCCGTACAAAGTCATTATAAAAATCCTCTTACGAATATACAAGGAATAAGGGGAGAATTATCAAGTCTTTCTGACTGCGTAAATATGCAGGAAGAAGCAAGCAGAAGATATCAGCAGCTGTTAGCTGTTGATACCTCTCAATATACCAGGGAAGAGAAGGAAAACCTTGCTGATGAAATCGATGGAGTACAGGAGGATATAGAAAATTACAGAGAGGAAGAAGAACGATTAATAGAGAATCTTAACAGGGAGGGAGCTTATCTGACAGGTATTTTGGATGATGAAACAAATTCTATAAATAATGCTCTTAAGATATTAGGTGAGATGAAGCCTTTAAGTGAAAAGGTTAAAGAAGAGACAGCAAAGTATGGAGAAGCATTAAAAAAATACAAGGAAGACAGGAAGGAAGGGGTATCGGAAAATATACCTGAAGCTCTTTCTATGGCTGAGCCTGGTACAGAGGGAGCGCTTCAATATGACTTTGAGGGAATGAAGGCTTGCCTTTCTGCCAATAAATCATTGATAGAAAATTGTCTTAAGCAGAAGGATTTATCACTATCCTCCAATAAGACTTCCTGGGAGACCTATGAGAAAAATTTGCAGGTCTATGAGGAATGCGTCAGGAACCTTGATTTTAGCCCTCTTAAGTTTTCCTATTCTGGCTGCATGAAGCCAAAGGACAGTAATCCGTTTTTTGAGGGAGTAAACAAAATCCTGGGCAATGGCTTAATGGAATTGGTAATTGAGGATACGGACAGGGTTTCAAAAAACAAGATAAGCACCTCAGAACTTCCCACAAGCATTATGAATTCAGGAGTAGCAGAAAAGGAAAAGAATACGCCTGGAAAAGAATTTGGCCTTGATAACAAAAAGGAGGTATATTCCCCGGTGTTTTCTTCCCTAAAGGATTCCCTGAATCTGAAGGAAGAAGGAACTGATATCCTGAACAATGCCTTATATTCAGAGTACGTAAAAGAGCATTTTGGTGATTATTTGCAAGGGCAGAAGTCTGGTACAAAGGTATTAAGCTATGAAAAGGAGTATATCCTGGGGGAAGAGGAAAAGGATGAAGAGAATCTGAAAGAGATTATAAATAAAATTGTACTTTTAAGAAGCCTTACGGATACCATAACGCTCCTTACAGATACAAAAAGCAGGGAAGAGGCGCAGGTGATGGCAGCAGGCTTCGTAGGCTTTACCGGAATGCCTGCCATTATTGAAGCTGTGAAGTACGTAATTATTGTAACCTGGGGATTTTGCGAGGCACTTGTGGATACGGCAGCTCTTTTTTCAGGAAAGAGCGTGCCGGTAATCAAGCAGAAGAAAGACTTTTCACTGGGACTTACGGATATATTGGGACTGACAAAAGCGAGAATTATAGAAAAAACATCCCATATGAAAGCAGATGGAGGACTTGGCTATGTGGATTACGAGACCTGTCTGAATATATTTTTATTCCTAAAGAACAGAGAGAGTAAGATTTACCATTCTATGGACCTGATTCAGGAAAATCTTCGGGCAGAATATGAGGGTAGCTTTTCCATTAAAAATTGTCTGGCAGGCTTTGGGGCAGAAGGTGAATTTCAGATGGAGAGCAGGTTCATTGATTTTCCTTTTATAACAAAGGACAAAGAGCTGGCAGATGGGGTATACAGTTACCACATAAAGAAGGACTATGCATACTAATTGCCATGCCTTCCCAACGCACCGCAAGATTGGGCTGAGGATTTCCCAGGCACGATCTTGTGTGTGAATTATGCTTCTCAATAATTCACACTAATCCACATGCATATCGCAAGTTTACTTGTGATACTGCTTAAATAAAATTTGAAAAATGCATTGCATTTTTCAAAATAATATCAAAATAAAGCGGACAAGGATATCCGTCTTACCAATATAAAAGCAATCTCTCTCCGGGAAGCATCATCCACTATATACATGGGCGGATATCCTTGTCTACTTTATGGAAATGGAAATAAGATGGGCATAAATACTAGTAATAATCGTAATTGCAGAGGGTCCTTAACAGTAGAATGCACTTTGGTATTTCCGCTGTTTCTCTATGCAATGTTAGCAATCATGTATTTCCTGCAGATCTATCATTTGCACGATATGCTCCAGCAGGCAATTACCAAAGAAGGCCTTAACCTTGCCAGATATGGATATGTATATCAGTATATAAAGGATTATGAGGGAAAAGGAGATCTGGGTGAGAAGGGCGAAAATAAGCAAGAACCTGGCAGCATAGATACCCATGAAGAATCGAAAGATTGCGGAAAATCAGATACACTCAAAGACCTTCTTATAACAAAAAGCATTAACGCAGCCTTTTTTCACTTTAAGCTTCATGATTATGTCAATGAGGACTATATTAATAAATCCATCATAGCGGGAGGAATGGATGGTATATCTGCCTATCTATCTGATTTTATGGGAGAGGATGACCGGATAGATATCATACTTACCTACTTCATTAAACCACCTATTGCACTGCCAAAGGAAGGTGATTTTTTCATCCTTCAGAGAGTCAGTGTACGGGGCTGGAACGGATACCGGCCTGATACCGGAGAAAAAGAGGGAGAAGGAGAGGAAGATAACGTATATGTTTATATTACGGAGAACGGAAGTGTGTATCATTTATGGGAGGACTGTTCCTATTTAAAGCTGTCCATAAGGGATGTACCTTTTTCTAATATAAAGAATCTCCGCAATATTTATGGCGGTAAATATTACCCCTGTGAATTGTGCAGTGACGAAGTAAAACCTACCGGAACGGTTTACATTACCGATACAGGTGACCGTTACCATAGTGATATTAATTGCAGTGGGCTGAAAAGGACTGTACTTAAAATACCTCTTTCGGAAGTGGGCAATAGAAGCTTGTGCAAAAGGTGTCAAAAGCGGCAGGGCTCAAAGCAGTAATGAGAAAAGGGACAGAAAGAAATAGGAAAGAAAGGGTGGGAAGATGAAGGTACTATCAGAGATATTAATGAGTTTGTGGCTTTTTTTATGTGGGTGGCAGGACTTTAAAGAGAAAAAAATATCCATAGCCATGTTAGCAGCAGGCAGCTGCTTATTGGTGATTTTTCTGGCAGCAGGGGGGATATCTGTTACAAGCCGTCTTTTGGGGCTGGGGACAGGCCTTTTACTGTTACTCTTAAGCAAGCTGCTAAAGGGACAGATAGGTTTAGGGGACGGAATTGTAATATGTATAACCGGACTATGCCTTGGCTTTCGGGATAATTTGGGCCTTTTTGTCTTCAGCCTGACTATTGCAGCCTTTATGTCATTAGTACTGCTGCTTCTTAAAAAGGCAGGGAAGAAGGATACCATACCCTTTATTCCTTTTATTTTTCTTTCCTATCTTGGAGGGCTATTCCTATTATGAAAAAGAAACAGGAGGGCAGCTATACCCTGGAAGCAGCAATTCTATTTCCGATGATTCTATTTATAATAACCGCACTTCTATACACCTGCTTTCTTTTCCATGATAAGGCGGCAATAGAAGGCGCTGTACACCATACTGTTCTTGAGGGAGAAAAAACGGTCAAAAAGAGTATGGACCCGGTTTCTGAGGCCATAAATTATGAAAGTTATATAAAGGAAGGAATCCTTCGGCTGTTATATGACAACAGGGAAGAGGAAGCTTCCCTGAAAACATTGCTTCAAAATATCATAACAGGAAAAGTATGGATTGCCCATATATCAAATGTTACAGTTGAAATAAAGAAAAACGAAGCTAATGTCTGTGTAAATTATGGATTTGATATGCCAATAAGAGGAATATGGGAATTCTTTAAAAGCGGAGGTACGGAATTTAGTTATAAAGAGATAAAGAGCTTTGATAATAATGAGGAATTTATCAGAGTTTTTCAGATAGCAAGGGATTCGGGGGAGGAACTGCCGGGGGCGGACAGCATTTTAAATATGCTGCAAAAATCAATTAAGGTACTGCAATAGGAGAAATGAGGTGCTTATGGAAGGTGCAGACATCAGACTGAAAAAAGAATTTATAAAGGATATGAAAAGCAACTATCTGGTTCTAAAGGGAGAGGGCTCTGAAAGAAGTTATAAGAATAAAATGCTGGCACAGTATACCATTCCAGGCCTATTAAGGACAGAAATCAGAAGCATTGATAATATTGAGCTTTTTTATTATGACATAACGGATTTAAAAACAGTTGAAGCCATATGCAAAGATAGAATTTTTCATTTTTCAGAGGTAAAGGACCTTCTGGAAGGAATCTTTCAAACAATTGACAGCGGTCAGGAATATTTTTTAGAGCAGGATGATTTTATCCTCCATCCGGAATATCTGTTTGTGAAAGAAGGTCTGAAAAGTCTTCAGTTGTGCTATTTCCCGGGCTATGGGGAAAATATCGTGAACCAGCTGGCAGTTTTGTTTGAGGTTATAATGAATAAGGCAGACTATAAGGAAGAGCCGCTGGTGCTTTTAATATATGCCCTTTATAAAGAAAGCAGGGAGAATAATACCACCCTTTATAAGCTGAAGGAAATATTAAAGGCATACAATCATCCGGAAATTAAAGTTAAAAAGATTTCGCCCCAGGAGGTAAAAAGTCTTGAAAGCGAAGCAGCGGTAGGACAAGAAGTAAACAATTTTGTAAAGCCCAGTGTTTTACAAAAAACCAATATTTGGGACAAGTCCAATATCTTAGCAAAGTCTGATAACTTACTAAAGTCCAATAACTTACTTAAGCCCAATACCATAATGAAGTCAAATATCTTTCCAAAGTCCAATTCTTTATCAAAGCCAAATGCTTTCCAAAAGTCCGATTCTTTATCTAAGTCAAATGCTTTTTCAAAGTCCAATGCCTTGCTGAAGTCTAATACTTTATTTAAAACGAACATCCTAAAAAGAGAAACTGATAGCCAATTAAAAGAAGGAAAAGAAAAAGCCGAAGCCGAAGTAAATCTTTCCGGCGAATATGAAAAACAGGAAGAAATCAGCTACTATGAAATACAGACCTATATAATAGCAGGAGCTGTTGCGGCTGTTGGAATAGGTGTTTCAATAATACTTTATAAAAGCGGTGTACTATCAAACCAGATGGGAGAACCGGATATAGTAAAGGTGGCAGCAGGAATTGCAGTAATAGTATGTTTGGTGGGATATGTATTTTCCAAATTATTTGATCCTAAAATGAAGAGCACCAGGATGGTTACAAAGGTGGTATATGAAGAAGAGCAGGAGAAAAAGGGGGAAGGAAATAGCCTTAGGGAAAATAGACCATTCAATCCAGGGAAGGAAGAGCGTTTTAACAAAGCAGATAGAAGAGAAAGCTATTTAGAAGAAAACTATGCAGGAGAAAACAATACTAGTGAAAACTATAGAAGAGAAAACCATGCGGAAGAGAACAATACAGGTGAAAACTATACTGGAAAAAACTATGTTAGAGAAAACTATAGAAGGGAAAACTATGTAAGAGAAAACTGCGAAAGAGGATACGCTGTAAAAGAAAACAGTATCAAGGAAAATGGAATGAAAGAAAATGAAATGATTGATGAAGAAGGAGAGTACGTTACACAGATTTTAGCAGAGGAGGACAAGACAGAAATTTTATATGCCAAGGCTGCAAAACCGTCCTACTGTCTGGTAGCTAAGAATAAAGAGAATCCCATTGATATTCCCATTAAAAGCTTTCCCTTCTACATAGGAAAGGATAAGAACCGTAACCAACTGATTTTGAAGGAAAGCAGTGTAAGCAGGCTCCATGCAGTAGTGACTATAAGAGAGGAAGAGGTATTTTTAACAGACATTGGTTCTACCAACGGAACCTTTGTGAATGGACAGAAACTGGAAAAGAATCATCCGGCCCTGATAAATAATTCCGATGAGCTGGCTTTTTCCAGAGAGGTTTTTCTATTTAAGGTAAAAGAATTTTAAGCTGATCAAAAATGCAGAAAGCTTGTATAAGTCATGGATTAATAGTATAATCTACCATTATAGGGTGGCACAGACAGAGTATACTATAATGTAAGTGTCATTTTGGAGGGTGTATGAAGGACTATATCATGGCTCTTGATCAGGGAACTACCAGTTCAAGATGTATTCTATTTAATAATCAGGGAGAAGCTGTAAGCAAAGCACAAAAAGAATTTGAGCAGATTTACCCGGCAGCAGGCTGGGTAGAACAGGATCCTATGGCAATCTGGTCCTCTCAGATTAGTGTGGCAGCAGAAGCCATGGCAAAGCTGGGAGTAGGAGCAGAGGATATCTCTGCCATTGGGATAACAAATCAAAGAGAAACGACCGTTTTGTGGAACAAACATACAGGGGAACCGGTTTATAATGCCATTGTATGGCAGTGCAGAAGAACTTCGGATATGGTACAGACAATAAAAGCAAACGGATTAGACCAGGTGATAAAGATGCGCACAGGGCTTATTCCGGATGCTTATTTTTCTGCCACCAAGATTAAATGGATTCTTGACAATGTTAAGGGAGTAAGGGAAGAGGCAGAAAAGGGTAATATTCTCTTCGGGACAGTAGATACCTGGCTTATGTGGAAATTAACCGGCGGAAAGGTATTTGCTACGGATTACACCAATGCTTCCAGAACCATGCTCTATGATATCCATAAGTTATGTTGGGATGATGAAATTCTTAGGGCACTTGATATACCCAAACAAATCCTGCCGGAGGTAAAGCCCTCCAGCCATGTATTTGGATATACGGAAAAGGGACTTCTTGGCGGTAAGATTCCTATCTGCGGAGTAGCAGGAGATCAGCAGGCAGCCCTATTTGGACAATGCTGCTTTGAAAAGGGTGATGTTAAGAATACCTACGGCACAGGATGCTTTCTCTTAATGAATACCGGAAATATGCCGATAGCATCTAATAACGGGCTGCTTACTACAATAGCAGCCTCGGAAAAAGGGAAAATACAATATGCCCTGGAAGGAAGCGTATTTGTTGCCGGAGCAGCAGTTCAATGGTTAAGAGACGAATTGCAGATAATCAGAAATGCTGCCGAAACAGAAGAAGCGGCTATGGAAGTAGAAGATACCAACGGTGTTTATGTGGTTCCGGCCTTTTCGGGGCTAGGGGCGCCTTACTGGGACCAGTATGCCAGAGGGACCATTGTAGGTATCACAAGAGGCTTTCATAAGAATCATTTAATCAGAGCAACCCTGGAAGCTATTGCCTATCAGACCTATGAGGTTTTAAAGGCAATGGAGCAGGACGCAAAGGTAGAAATTAAAAGTTTAAAGGTAGACGGAGGAGCCTCCTCCAATAATTTTCTGATGCAGTTTCAGGCGGACATCCTTGACATAGAGGTGTCAAGGCCTTCCTGTGTGGAAACGACTGCGCTGGGCGCAGCCTATCTTGCCGGCCTGGCTATGGGATATTGGAATAACAAAGAGGAAATTAAACAACACGGAGATGGGTCAAGGGTATTTTCACCGGACATGGAAGAGGAATTAAGAAAGAAAAAGCTTCATGGATGGAACCGAGCCGTAAGAAGATCCTTTGGCTGGGAAGAAGAGTAGCGTAAAATAGGTTATGCATGAGAGTCAGTGTGAAAATTTGAAAAGCAATTATCACACAAGTGCCTGCGAAATCCTCAGCACAGTCTTGCGGTGCGTTGGGAAGGCATGGCGCTTAGTGTGAAATAAAAGATATTTCTCACTCTGATTTATAACATTGCCGCAGCTGCAGGCAGATGCGGCATGCAATGGGAGCTAGTATGTTTATTGACGATATCAGAAGTTTTTTTGCGGAAAGTAATTTAAAACCAATAGCGGTAAATGCAGACAGAATTTCTCTCTATTATCAGGATAGGGAAGAGGGCTGTTATGCACTTATAGTTTTTGATTGCCCGGAGGGAGCAGAATTTACTGCTTCGCAATACCAAAATATCAAAAGGCAGATTTATGACAGCCTGGCACAAGGCAGCCCCAAAAGAGTCTATATGCATACGATTCTGGTAACCGGGGATGTCAGCAGGGCCTGCCAGATTACAGGCAAGGAAGCGGAATCCTGGATTATTGATACAGGGAATTACAGGCTGATTATTTATGAAAACCAAAATTATAATTTTATCGGTATAAGAAGAGGACTGGAGGATTTCATATTAAGGGAGTATAGTCCCTTTGAGACTGGAAAAGAGGAAGAGATGCCCCATGAACCTTTAAGGTACAAGGAAAAAAGTAACCTTTCGAGGTATTTTTCTCCGGTTAATACAGCGATTGTTCTTTCAAATATACTGGTATTTCTTATTGTAAACAATCTGCTGCCTGAAAGTACAGGAGATATATATGTAAATAAGGGAGCCCTCTCCTGGCGGGATATATTGGAGAACGGGGAATATTACCGGTTGATCACCTATATGTTTTTACATTCCGGATTAAGCCATTTGACAAATAATATGATAGTGCTGCTGTTTATCGGAGATAATCTGGAAAGGGCCATGGGAAAGTGGAGATACCTGACGGCATATTTGGCTTCCGGAATTTTAGCCGGGGCTGTCTCTATTTTTTATAATATGATAAAATTTAATAATATTATATCAATTGGTGCCTCGGGAGCCATTTTTGGAGTAGTAGGCGGAATGGCATATGTTGTAGCTGTTAACCGGGGAAGGCTTGAAAATATCAGCACCAGGCAGCTTGTATGGTTTGTAATATTCAGTCTTTATGGAGGGCTGACCAGTCAGGGAGTTGACAATGCCGCCCATATCGGAGGGCTTTTAAGCGGTTTTCTACTGGCGGCACTTCTTTATAGAAAACAAAAGAAAAATCATATTGGATGAAAGACGTGAAAGAAAGGCACTTTCTCACCCCATTATTTATAGCGGAATCTAAGACAAGCCTTCGCTAATCAATGGAATAAGTGTTGAAGATGTCATTTTCACTCTAAAAGATTCCGCCATGCGGTTTCATTCATCAGATTATATGCCGCCAGGGGCGGCAGAATGAGAGGTAAATATGAATATTAATATTTATTACGGAGGAAGAGGACTGATTGAAGACTCTACCATATATGTAATCCACAAGTTGACCGAAGTATTGGAAGAGCTCAGGGTCAATGTAACAAGATATAACCTTTATGAAGAAAAGAATGGAATCGCCATGCTTCCAAAGACATTAAAGGAGGCAGACGGGATTATTCTTGCTGTGAATGTGGAATGGTTTGGAATCGGCGGCTTTATGCAGCAATTCCTGGATGCCTGCTGGCTGTATGCAGACAAGGAGCATATCGGAAAGCTTTACATGCTCCCTGTGGTTATAGCTACTGCCGGGGGAGAAAGAGAAGCGGAAAGCTATCTTATTAAAGCCTGGGAAGTATTGGAAGGCAATGTTCTGGATGGCATAAGGGCTTATGTGGAGGATCATGTGGATTTTGAGACCAACAAGGCATACGGACTTATGATAGAAAAATATGCGGAACAGCTTTATAAAGCTGTAAATCAAAAAGCCAAGATGCTGCCGGGAAGCAATTTCCTCTTGAACAGGCAATTACTAAAGGGCAGTATTAATGACCTGACACCCCAGGAGAGTGAGCAGCTTTCCGTATATGTGTCGGATGATACCTATGTGAAGAAGCAAAAGGAAGATATTGAAGAATTGGCCCAGATATTTAAAGGAATGTTAAGCGGCAAGGACGAGGAAAATGAGGAGATTCTGCCAAAGCTTATTGAAAATTACCACAGTATAAAGGATACGGACGTAATTTATGAAATCACATTTTCTGATTCCGATAAAATTATTACGGCAGAGATAAAGAACGGGAAACTTAACTGTTATTATGGCAAGGGAAGCGGCAGTGCGGACGTAGAAGTAAAACTGCCTTTAGGTGTTATGAAAAAAGTCATAGCAGGGAATATTACTATGCAGATGGCTTTTATGTCAGGAGAGCTGACGGCGAAAGGCAATTTCAGCCTGCTTCGGATCTTCGACCAGGCTTTTCCCTTTAAAAAGGCTTCATAAGAGAGTCAAAGGATTACCGGGGCAGGTAATCCTTTGAGACAAAGTGGATAAAATACATTCAAGTTCCGTGGAAAATAAACCTTAAGGGGAGGTTTATTTTAACAGGGAGTTACTCTCTTACAAGGGAAGGTTGATATAAAAGGAGGTTTCTTCCCTTTCAGATTTTACGGTCAGGGAGCCGCCGTGGGCATTGATTATATTGGATGATATAGCCAGGCCTAACCCGGTACCGTTCGCTTTATATGTTACAAAAGGAGTAAAAATAGTAGGGAGGACATCCTCTGGAATTGGGCTTCCATTGTTGCTTATGGTAATCAGAAGATTGGATGGGTCCTCTGATTTACAGGCAATGCGGATGTAATCGCCCTTTTCAGTAGCTTCCAAAGCATTTTTAAGAATATTGATAATTACCTGTTTCATTTTAATGCGGTCAAAAGAATACAAGGTGTAGCAGGGGATATTTTCATTATCAATGGAAAGTAATACTTCCACACCCTTCTGACTGGCAGCAGCCTGGAAACTGGCTAGTATGGACTTTAATAGTAGAAGGATATTTTGATCTTGCCGGTTCACAGCATTGCTGTGATTATATGTACTAAAATCCTCCAATAAAAGCTCTAATTCATGGATATCATCTTTTAGCTGCTCCCAATATTTGATATTTATTACTTCCGGATTATTGGCTTCAATAAGCTGGGAAGTGCTTTTTATCAATGTCAGGGGATTGCGCAGCTCATGACAAATCTGTGAGGAGATGCTTTTATACCCATCAAGGCTTTTGGTCATAAAATAAGCAAAATCATCATTGGAACTCATTAAATCCTGTAATTTATGTTGCTCTTCGTTGGAAAATAACATATTGTCCACCTCCTGAGATTATATTATCAGAATATGTTTTTTTTTACAATAAAATCTAATTTACAGGAAACGACAGTTAATTCATAGAAATTCCTTGTAAAATCAAGGATTGCATGCATTTTTGTCCTACAGCTGTAGGAAGAAAGGAAAAGGAGAGAGAATTATGATTAATAATTGTGTATTTTGTAGTATTATTGGGCACGAAATTCCTTCTGCTACTATATATGAGGATGAAAAAGTGATAGCCATACTGGATATAGCGCCCTCTGCAAAAGGACATACGGTATTGATACCTAAAAAGCACAGTAAGGATATTTTTGAATTGCCGGAGGAAGATGCAGCTCACATTTTTACTGTCGCAAAGAAGATTGCCGGTGTTTTAAAGGAAGAGCTTCAATGTGACGGTATCAATATCCTGCAGAATAATGGCAAGGCGGCTGGCCAGACAGTGTTTCACCTTCATGTCCACATCATTCCCAGATATGATAATGATACTATAAAGCTTACCTGGACTCCCGGAGAATATAAAGAGGGCGAGATGCAAGGTTTAGCAGAGACGCTGGCCAGGAAGGTAAAAGAATTTTAAGTCGGAAAGCGGATGGTGAAAAATATAAAAGGCTGCTGCAAAATAGCTGATTTACGTATAAAGCTATTTTGCAGCAACCTTCTTTTTATGACATTCTTTCTTTATTTTTCCGGTTTACTTTCCCTGCTTTGTCAATTCCTTGATTAATTTAACGATCGTATCAATAGAGTCATTAAGTTTACTTTGGCTCATAGCTTTTATATATTCACTGCGCGTATCGTAGACGTTCTCTACGCCCTTTAACAAGGTATCCGTAGTAAGCTCCTCTTCCTTTATCACATAGCTGAAGCCCTGTTTTTTAAAGGATTCCGCATTTAATATCTGATCTCCTCTGCTGGAAGCAGCCGAAAGGGGTATCAGTAAATTGGGCTTTCTAAGTGAGAGAAGCTCACAGATAGCATTGGCACCGGCTCTGGAGATAACAACGTCGGCAGCAGCGAGTAAATCACTTAGCTCTTTCTTGATGTATTCAAATTGGACATATCCCTTTGTACCGTTTAAGCTTTCATCCGTCTTATCTTTGCCGCACAGGTGCACAACCTGGTATTTCTTTAACAGCTCCGGTAATGCCTGCCGCACGGCTCCGTTGACTGCTGCGGACCCGGTACTTCCTCCTACAACCAAAAGAACAGGCTTCTCCCTGGTAAAGCCGCAGAAATCAAGGCCTAGCAGCTTATTGCCTGCAAAGAGTTCCTGGCGGATGGGGGTACCGGTAAGGATTGCCTTTCCCTCAGGAAGGTATTTGACTGTCTCAGGAAAATTAGCACATACTTTACTGGCGGAGGAAATACTAAGCTTATTGGCCAGGCCTGGGGTTATATCAGATTCATGGATAATTACCGGAATGCCTCTTTTCTTGGCAGCAAATACAACAGGAACGGAAACAAAACCGCCTTTTGAAAACACCACATCCGGCTTTAGCTGTTTCATTAGCTGGGAAGCTTCAAAATAACCCTTTAATACCTTAAAGGGGTCACTGAAATTTTTAGGGTCAAAGTAGCGCCTTAGTTTTCCAGAGGAAATTCCATAATAGGGAATCTTAAGTTCTTCTATCAGGGAACGCTCTATTCCCTGATGGGAGCCGATATATTGAATATCGTAACCTGCTTCCTTTAATGCCGGCATAAGAGCAATATTAGGTGTAACATGCCCTGCTGTACCGCCTCCGGTTAAGACAATGCGCTTCATTTCTATTTCCTCCATTCTTTTAACGCTTTTGATAACTGGTCGGGACATGAGGTAGCCTTGCGTCCGCATTTCGTTCCTTCAAGTTTTTCAATTACGTCCTCAACTTTCATTCCTGCAACCAGTTTGGACAGGCCCGCCGCATTTCCGGCACAGCCTCCGTTAAATACTACTTTTTTAACAATATCATTTTCAATTTCGATATCTATATCGCTGCAGCATACACCGCTGGTCTTATATATCATATGTACACCAATCCTTTCAATAAAACATTACGTTAGATATTTAAAAAGTTATTTGCAATAAGCATTGAGCTGGTATGAATAATAACATACTTTTTTATTATAGCATCTTTTTAAGGCAGTGCAAGCAGCAATTCCATAAAATTGCTCCCAGGTATTTGCTACGGCTTTGCTGGAGAAAAAATTCTTTAAGCCGAAGCAAAAATTCTTTATAGCTTGCAGGAAAAGGTACAGTCCGATATAATAATTTTAATTGGTATTATTTATGATGCTTCGGCAGAGTTATAACAACAGATTAAATGTAGAAAGGATACCCCCAAGTGCAGCAGAGGGGATTGGTGCAGGAAATGAAAAAAACAGGTATTATCGGAGCCATGGAAGAAGAGGTAAATCAGCTAAAGAATATTATGGAAGGGGTCAGCAGCAGGAAGAAGGCTGGCATGGAATTCCTGGAAGGCACCCTTGAAGGAAGACCCTGCGTAGTGGTTCGTTCCGGTATCGGTAAGGTCAATGGGGCTGTCTGCACGCAAATACTGATTGATGATTACAGCGTTGATTTAGTTGTCAATACTGGTGTTGCAGGCTCACTAAAGGCAGAAATCAATATTGGAGACATGGTAATTTCCAGTGATGCTCTCCAGCATGATGTGGATGCTACGGGTTTTGGCTACGATTTTGGTGTGATACCCAGAATGGAGACCTCCGTATTTCAGACAGAGGAAAGCCTTACCGCTCTGGCTGTAAAGGTATGTAAGGAAGTAAATCCGGATATCGGAGTTTTTCCGGGCAGGGTAGTAAGCGGAGACCAATTCATCAGTGGCAGGGAAAAGAAAATATGGATTACGGAGCATTTTCACGGGCTGTGCACGGAGATGGAGGGTGGTGCAATTGCCCAGGCGGCACATTTAAATAATACGCCGTTCCTTATCATACGTGCAATTTCCGATAAGGCCGATGACAGTGCCCATATGGACTATGGTGCCTTTGAGGCAAAAGCCATAGAGCATACGGTAAAGCTTGTAAAGGCTTTGATAACAGCTTTATAGCAGAGTGCTTGTCCAATTTTTGATATACATGGGACGACAAGAAACACCTTATAAAAATAAAATACAAGGGAATTTCATAAATTATTTCGGGAAACTTTAGCCTTTTTACCAAAGATAGGATTTCCGTGTCAATGAAATATAAGCTTCCCCGCCTTTTCAAAGCCGTTATTATCAAGTATAATAACTGTTAATAAATGGAAAGGCGGGGAGTTTTGTGATACGGACTTTATTTGATAACCATGTTTTTATCTACATATTACTGGCGCTGACAGGCTGCGGTATCCTTATGAAGCTTGTGGTACAGGTGCTGTATGCCAGACTGCTAAAGGCTTCTGAAACCATGAGTACCTCAAAAAATAAACTGGCAAAAAACATGAAGAAAAAATTTGAAGCTTACTATAAACTTAAGCTGGGTGTGAATAATGTGGATATCTTTGTGGATAAACACTTTTTTCACTATAAATTCTGTGGAATTTTTTTATCAACCTGGGAAACCCTATGTGGACAAGTTCTGGTCCTGTCCCTTTTAGTAGGTGCAATAAGTACTATTTTAGGGCTTATTTATGAATGTGGAAAAAATCAGATATTAACCACATTTACTGTGGGTATTTTATCCTGCGGTCTGTTGATATTTTTTGAGGGAGTTGTAAATCCCACCGGAAAAAAGGAAATGATCAGGCTCAATATGAAAGATTATCTGGAGAATGTGCTGAAAGTCAGGCTGGTACAGGAAGAAAGCCAACCGGAATTAATGGAGCAGTATAAAAAGGCATATCAGCCTTCCTCCTTTACAGCAGTATCAAAAGAGCAGCAGGAAAGGGACAAGCTCAGACCCTTTCAAAAAAGAAAGAAAAACAAGAGCAGGGAAGCAAAACGCCTTGAAAAGCTGAACCAGAAAGCCAGACAGAAGGATGAAGCAGCAAAAAGGCAGGAGAATAAGAAGCTTTCAAAGCTAAATAAAAAAGCAGAATCGCAGAAACAAAGAACTATTGAAAAGGAAGCAAAGCAGAATGAAAGGACGGAAAAAGAACTAAATGCGAGGAAGCAAAAGGAAGCCAAAAAGCAGGAGGCAGCAAGGCTTAAGGCAGAGGCCTTAGAGATAGAGCAGAAAAAGAAGGAAGAAAAGCAGCAGCAAAAGGAATTGAAAAGGGTATTAAAGCTGGAAAAGAAGCATAGGGGGTATAGTGCCAGGACAACGGCACAGGAGAAGAAGGAGAATCTTCTGAAGGAAATCCAGAACAGAAGAGATAGGGAGACTAAAACAGCTGAAACGGTTGGAGAAGCAGAGAATGAACAGGAGTCAGTAAATGCTTCATCAAACCATTTCTCTGGCAGAAAGGTTGATAATTCAAAAGAAGTAACTGAAAGTAAAGCAGAAAGCAGTCAAGAGAATCCTTCAGGCAAGGAAAGAATAGAGCATGTGTCCGCTAAAGAGGGAGAGCCAAAGAAAGCAGAGGAGACAAAGTCCTATAAAAAAGAGGAGGTAAAAGAGGTAAAAGTTCAGGTAGAAACAGGCAAAGAAATTAAGATCGTGGAGGCAAATGCCGCTGAGGTTAAGGTGGCTGAGGTCAGTGCAGCAAAAGTACGGGATATCAAGACAAAGCCCGTAGCAGCAAAATCGGTAGCAGCAAAACCAGTGTCGACAAAGCCGGTAACAGCAAAACAAGACATAACTTACCACGATGATAGGACTGCTGCTGCCCTTGAGGATGGAAGAGGTTACAATTATAAAGAGTACGAGATTGTTAAACCTACCTCGGAAGAGGAAGAAAAGATTATTGAGGACATCTTAAAAGATATATTCGCTTAAAAAGAAGGTACTGTTTTAATTGAGGCATTTGATAGCATTTGCCTGAATTAAAACGGTACCTTATATTTATGTTTGTATTTGGGTTGTATAGAACAGGGTATAGTATCTTCTTATGTGTGTGAAAAGGGTATTAATTTTATCTAACCTTATGAGAAATAAAAAACAAGATGGAATTAAGAGGAAATACATTCTTGATTTTTCCTGAAAAACATGTTATAGTTTGGATTAAATAGGGGAGCAAGAGCAGGAATTTTATCGGGGGAAAGAGGAATAAGTATTTCAAGGGGGAAGTTATATAATGAGCTTGTATCTGAGCTTTCATGCATAGTCATAGGATTATCCTATTTTATCTGGCTGTTTATATTGGGATAATATTCTTTAGTTACATATTTCATCTTATAATTATCAAAGAAAACGTTATAATAAAAATTCAAAACAGTGATTCATAGCTAGTCTTAATTCATTTCATGAAGATCAATTCACCATTAAAATTCGTAAACAATCTTCTATTAAAAATCCATGTATATAAAATTAAATAAACCGTTACCTTGTAACAGATATAATCAGGTTGAATCCTGCTATTGAAGGCAGTCATAGTATTGTTTTCATAGCAGCAGGCTTACAATAAAAAATAGAATAATAGTATTAGTGACGTTAAAAACCATACATAAGGCAGTCTGAAAATAGTAACACAATAAAATAAAGAGAAGATGAAGGGAGCACTAAAATGAGAAGAAACATAATGTGCAAAGGAATTAGCCTATTGCTGGTTATTGTTATGGTATTAAGTGGCATGATACCTGCCAAATCCGCAGAAGCAGCAACCAGCAGTAATATTAAAATTTATAATTTTATTAAAATCCTGGTATCAGCCACAGAACTTGAGATTGATAAGGCACAAGCCAGTCCCTATATGAAAGCCGCTATGGATGCAGGTATTGTAAAGGAGGTGGATTTTAAGGATGATGAGGCCTATATAACCCGAATGGATGCAGCTGTACTTCTTAACAGAGCAGATGAATATCTGCATGGAGATACAGTGGATGGGAAGCTCTTAAAGATTGTGTTAGAGCAGCGCATTTCTGATATCAATAAGATACCGGAAGGAAAAAGAAATGCTGTTGCTAAGATATATACAAAAGGCTTCATAGTAGGAAAAAGCAATGGCTTGTACATACAAAATCGTTCCTTTAATGGATATGATCTTCTAACGACTGGCGATGCAAAGAAGTTAATAGCATTGCTTAAGAATACAAAAGGCAGAGCCAAAATGAGCCCTGACGGTCAGTTGATTCGAACAACTAATCTTCCGAAGAATGCAAAGGATTATCCCTATATACTGGCGGCTTTTCCTAACTCTTTTTATGAAATGAAGTTTATGTATCAGTGGGCAGAATCGAATTATACAAGAGTTGAAGGGAAAGATTATGCAAGGCCTATAAAAGTAAATGAAAGAATGAAGATATTTGAAACCGATAAAAATGGAAGATGCATTTATGTAGATGATTGGATGAAAAAGGTGGAAAATAATTTAAAATATCGTCTGAACGTTGATTATCGTGCTATAGATAATAATTGGTTAAATGGTCTGCGAAATACCTATTTTTTATATGATATTGCATCAGCTGATAAAAAAACTACGGATGATATCAAAGAATATATGCCATATGTAAAAAAGAATCATATTGTCATCAAAAGTTCAGTGATATCAGTGGAACCTTCTACATTATATTTTGATAATGCATATCGTGTAAGGGTCTATGTAAAATTTAAGATATCTTTTAAAGGAGAGAAAAAACCTCAAGATAAACTTTTCTTTGTACAACAGTTTATAAGACTTAAGAATATCTCTAAAGATAAATGGTTTGAAGGGGTTTACGATATAGAGCTTGCCACAGCTAATGGAAATAGTAATGGTAGTGATTATGCAGTATTTGATGATTCATTAAATGATTATTTTTATAAGGGGAAATGGTAAGGATGAAGTGCAAAAGAAGAATAAAGGGATTTCTCTTAGCTTTTTTTTTGATAATTGGTCTAATAGCACCTGGAAGGGCAGCTCATGCAGAAAAGCCGGAAGTAACGTTTGATAAAATAACGGGTGAGTTTACCTTTACTACGATAGACACAAAGGCAACAACTAATATTAGATGGAATACCATAGGCTTTACTGTATGCCGTGAACCTACACAAGGATATCCCAGAAAAGATACCGATGGAGACTCCAAAACACAGGATTGGGCATACTTTGACATAAAAAAGGGGCAAAAAGACCAATATCCTTACGGAGATGGTGTACACGTAAAAGTAACTTTTAAATTTGATAAAGACCAGGTAAATGCTGCATTTAAAAATACTAAGTTAGATGAAATTAAAGATAATGACATTATTTATTTTAATGGTGTCTTTGATATTATTTATAATGGTACAGAAGATAAAGAACATATATACTATAATCTCTCGGGCAAACCTTACGGAATTGCTACTGCTGCTCCCTGGAATGATACGAAAGACTTTGATGATCGTTTTGATTTATCAGTACTATTTCATGATGGTGACAATAAATACCCAATAACAATAGAACGCAGAATTTACAGTAATAGTACAAGTACCTTATACGACAATACAGATTACCCAAAACAGAAAAAGAATACCACGTTCTCAACATCCTGGCATAATGTAACAAATAAGATTAACACCAACGGAAAGGAATACTATCTCTACCGTCTGTATTATACCAACCTCCGCGACCCGAAAAAAATCGTAGGAAACCGTAAGACCAGTGTAAATCCATACCTTTCTCCAACAGAATATAAGGATGCACTTAGTTACTTAAGGGACCGTGAATATACAATAAAAGATAAGGGGCTCAAAATAACAGCCATGTACCGCAGATTTACGGAGAAACCAACGGAAAGCGGAGACAGTATGGAGAGGGAATTTGAGACCATAGACCCTACGGCTGTTATCAAAGCGGATACCAGAGGGAATGAAGCATATGATGTCCTGGAGGGGATACCGGGAACAGAAAGCCTTTATGCCAATGCTATCACAAGCAAATATCTATCCGGATACCGTTTCAAAAAAGTAGAGGGAACCAAATTATATCCGGTAACTGTAACAAAGACGTATACTCTTACCTGGAAGGACAAAGGGGAGGTGGGGAAGCCGGACCTTCCTCATTCAGATACCAGGACGGTTCCCAAAACCTATTACATCGAGCGAAAGTATTCTTATTGGTATATTGATTTTCTCGGGGTATATGGGCTGGACAAGGCAATTATAGAAAATGACGCCTTACCCGGTAAAAGCATCACCCTCACACCATCCGGATATAAGGCCCCAACGGTAAGCTACACCAATTCCACTTCGGAATCGGACCATATTACAGAACCTAAAATAAAGACACCTGCGGCTTTGTCTCAATCCATTAATGGAGGATATTCAGAACCTTCCGTTCCGGACGATAATTTGAAATCTTATGCAGAAGCTGCTGTTGATAAAATACTTTGTAAGAATGATAAGCTTCTTTTCAATGGGCAAACCATGATGTCAGATACCAGAAAAGAAGAAGCAGCAGATATGCCCATTGCCATCCCGGAAGGTACAGAGGAAATCGGGGAAAACGTATTATATAAGTCAAATCTGGTGATACCGGGTACGAGGGCAAATGAGGCATATGAAAGCACAGGAATTATTACCTATAAGCCTATTGTGAATATCTGCAACAGGGAAGCCCTGGAGGTGGATACGGATTATGAAATAAATGATGTTAATCCGGTAGTAGTACATACCCCGGTGGTTTGTGACGGTATGGTGCAGGATAACCGCAGTGACAATCAGATGATAACCCCGGATGCCGGAAGGGCTTCCTTGGTGTTGGACAGGCCTTTCTATGTGACATTGCCGACAACGGGAATGCATCGGGATATACAGGGCTATGGCTACCGGGATTATGGAAAATATATTGCAAGCAGGCAAGTCAAGTTTGCCTTTGATACATATAAAGGCAGTTCCACTGCCGGAACCTTTATCCCCAAGGATACCTGGACCGGCGTGGCTGAAAACACTCTCTTTTATGTTCCTGCCTGGGTCACGGAAGGAAGATATGAAATAAGATTCCGAAGTACCGCCATCAATGCGGCGGCCAATGACGGATACGGCAAGAGCGAAGATATAGCCAATATCAGTCTTGCCAACTATGTGGCAGAAGACAGTTCAATCGTACAAATATCTGGAAGAATCTATGGTCTAAACATCTATGATGTAACAGACTATCCAATATGGGAAAAAGTATTTCGTCTTCCCAATTCTCTGAAATTAACAGGCTTTCATTATACCGTAGGGGTGAAGAATCAGAACGGAGAAAGCAGCGGACAGAATCCTCAATTTACAATCACTATGGTAAATGGCAGTCATCCCAATTACAAAAACCAGGGTATTCTAAAAACCGGTTATATGACAAGATTTTCTCTCACCACAGTAGGAAGTATGGCAGATAGTGATGATTATGTCAGGATTAAGCCAAAGTTCTACTTCGCAGACAAAGACGGAAAGAACCGCCGGGAGGCAGACATCTATTATACCGAAAGCTTTAACGGAAAGGAACATATCCTTGTAAAAATGGGCGGGAACCTTGACCTGGAAAACGATAAGTCCATAAAGACCGGAGACCCCTATCTTGGAATACCGGAAAGTGAATTGCAAAGAACGGCTTATTATGAAGGAGTTCCCTTAAGAAAGTGGAAATCCCAGACAAAGAAGATCTATAACTACATGAATATCATGCTGCCCTTTACCCTTCGTACCTTTATCGGCTTTGTAGACCCTATACCGCAGACAGTTACAGAAAAACAGGCGGCCACCAGCGTCCAGCATTGGTATGGAGAATATTATCTGCCGGCGGAGGTCCATATCGTACCAAAGGGGTATGATGTATCAAACTATGCACTTCATCACGGAGGACTTGATTATCATGAGAAATTCTGGCTGAAGGAAGGCTATATTATTGTGAACTTTGATATCACCACCGTAAAAGACGGGGAGTTGAACCTAAGCTACATCAACGCTGCCAACAGTGAAAATGGCTACTGCAATATGTGGAAAAGGGAAGGCTACCAATACCGGAAGACCAGTTATCATGGAATCAGCTTTAACTTCCAGGATGGAGATTATGTAATCTATTATGCCAATCACAGCGTCCAGGAAGATTACATTTCCTCCGGAACCCATTAAGTACGGCTGTTAATATTACAAATAAAATCTTGCAGTTGCCCTTTTTGAAGATATATCAGTAAAAGAAATTGTAGTTAATAACAGAATAGGAAGATAAATGCAGAAAAAGAGGGTCAGAAAATAAATTTTTTACACGATTAACCCTGATTCTATGGAAAATGCATATTGAATAACACTCCTTACTTTGATAAAATAAGAGCGAATAAAAAGGTATCTATTATCCTTACAACAATGAAAAGGAGTGTAAAAAAAATGAGTGCTAAAGTAACATTTGACTATTCAGCAGCGAAAAGCTTTATTGCAGATACGGAAATAGAAATGATTGAAAAAGCAATAGAGGGTGCAAAAGAGACCTTATTAAGCAAAACTGGTGCCGGGAATGATTTCTTGGGCTGGATTGACCTTCCGGTTAACTATGACAAAGAGGAATTTGCAAGAATTAAAGATGCAGCAAAGAAAATCCAGAGTGATTCCGAGGTTCTTTTAGTTATCGGTATTGGCGGTTCCTATCTTGGAGCCCGTGCAGCAGTTGAATTTTTAAGACATAGCTTTTATAATTCTGTTTCCAAGGAAATCAGAAAGACACCTGAAATCTATTATGTGGGAAATAATATCAGCAGTACTTATATCAGCAATCTGATTGAAGTAATTGGGGACAGGAATTTTTCCATCAACATTATCAGTAAATCCGGTACGACCACAGAGCCTGCTATTGCCTTCCGTGTATTTAAAAAGCTTCTGATAGAGAAATACGGAAAGGGTGAAGCCGCAAAGCGTATTTATGCTACCACGGATAAAGCAAAAGGTGCTTTAAAGAACCTTGCTACCGAGGAAGGCTATGAAAGCTTTGTAGTTCCTGATGATATCGGAGGACGTTTCTCCGTATTAACAGCAGTAGGTCTTTTACCCATAGCCGTAAGCGGTGCGGATATTACAAAGCTTATGGAGGGAGCAGCAGCCATGAGAGAAAGATGCTTAAATCAGCCTTTCGCTACCAATGACTCCCTGCATTATGCCGCCATTCGTAATATCCTTCTTAGAAAAGGCAAGAGTATTGAAATTCTTGCCAACTATGAGCCCTCCCTTCACTATGTATCAGAATGGTGGAAACAGCTCTTTGGTGAAAGTGAAGGAAAGGATAAGAAAGGTATCTTCCCTGCAGCCGTAGATTTGACCACTGACCTTCATTCCATGGGGCAATTCATCCAGGACGGCCAGAGAACCATGTTTGAGACAGTTATTAACCTTGAGACACCTTCCTGTGAAATTTATATAGAGGAAGAAGAAGTGGACTTGGATGGACTTAACTATCTGGCAGGAAAGAGCATGGATTTCATCAATAAGAGCGCTATGAAGGGTACTCTTTTAGCTCATACGGACGGAAATGTTCCCAACTTAATCGTGAACCTTCCGGAACAGAATGAGGAATCTTTAGGAGAGCTGTTCTATTTCTTTGAATTTGCCTGTGGAATCAGCGGATATCTCTTAGGAGTAAATCCTTTTGACCAGCCGGGTGTTGAAAGCTATAAGAAGAATATGTTCGCCCTCCTTGGAAAACCTGGCTTTGAAAAGCAGAGAGAAGAACTCTTAAAGAGACTCTAAGACAGTTAAGAGAATCCCCGGGAGAACTCCAGGAATAAATAATTAAGATGTCATAAGTTAACCTTAGCTTTATCTATGTATTTTTATACTCTAAGTATACATTCAATAAAATTGACATTGACTAAAGACATCCAAATCAATTACTTACTTATAAATAAGTCAATAAAATACGGCCTGCTGCTTAGGTTTATGCAGCAGGCCGTATTTTATCTGGTATGTAAGTAGATATAAGGTATCTTAAGCGGAATTGCTATCACCTAATACTCTTTTGAAAATGCTGATAGTCCTTCAGAGAGGACCAGGAGCCGCCCCAGGTAAAGCCTCTCTTTATAAATGCCTGGTAACAGATGTCATCCTTTTTAATATAATAGGGATTTTCAAGGCTTCTGTTGGCATATTTCTTTCCCTCTGCCGGAGAAACCACAGTTTTACCATTTGATTTCTGAACGCTGGGGTTATAAAGAGGGTTGATATCAATTGCAAGGCCCAGAGCATGCTTTGATAAATTATTAGAGCCTGCAATGGTGCGGTAATTAAAAGCGGAGGTATTGTCATCCTTCATGGAAGCTTCATCATCGGCCTCATATTCATCCACCAGCACCATTTTTTCGATGGGATAGTTAGCATTGTAAAGTTCTTTGAAGACGGCTAAAATATCCTTTGCGATCTTCTTGTTCACAATCAGCTCCCCTATGTGGGTTTCCTTATCAAATCCATAATATAAAACCCTGACATACCGTAATTCTGAAAGAGCCACCTTCCCATCTTTCTTATAAGATTTATCCATAATTCTATTTTTCACGGAAGCTTTAATTGGCTGTGCATAGAAGCAGCTGTCTGTTCCGCCTTTTACCCTGGCAGGGTCCAGAATCGAGCCGGCTGTTAAAGTATCCAGGGATTTTCTGTTTAACAGGGCGGAAGCTTCTGCACTGCTTTTGGCATAGGTTTTGATGCCCAAGGAAATCAGAAGGGCAAGAAGCAGGAAGCCTGTGAAATAGGACAACCGTCTGCCAGAGTATTTTCCTTTACCGGGTTTTGTTCCGGAAAGCATAAGAATCCCTCCTTCTTTCTTAATCTTCCTCTATTACATGAATTTCAAGATAATCAAAGTCAATGGGGTCAATGAAATTATCCTGATGGAATCTTGCCTTATCATGCTTTTTAAATTCAGCCACTGTGGAATCCAGCCATATCGGCTTGGATAAATCAAATTGATAGCATATTTCATCTACCGCAGCAAAGACCTTCCTTGTGCGGTTTAAGGAAGCATCATCATTTTCAATGACCATATCGGATAGCATTCTGTTTTCTTTGAATATTTTTGCCCATAAACGAAACATAATAACCCCTTTCGCGGCTATCAAATTTTCAATTTGATAGTATTGAATAAAATATCTATAGGACTATAATGTGCCCTGAAAGATTAGTTTTAAGTATACCATGGTCATTTGCTTTTTGAAATCCCTAAAATTGATTCGTGTGCCATAAGTTGGTCTAAGCTTTCCTCTATGCATCTTTGTGGCATAAAAATGCGGCCAAGTAACTTTTACGGAGCGGAGTGTATTTTTATAACATAAACTTGCCGGGTTTCAGACATTACATAAAACTTAAAAAATAGGAAATCCTATCAGATAAAAAAGAGAGCTATTCTTTTTTTGGCAGTATCGCAGGTTTGCCTGGGATATGTATGAACCTTAGGCTGAAGGAAAAATGAATAAAAGAAAGGATGCCCAATGGTGATTCTTTCAGCCTGTTTTCACTATGGCAAATGGTGTTGAAATGAGTAAAATGAATAAGAATGACGAATCTAAGATACCTTATATGAAGGAAGAGCTCCCGGTTATCAATCCTTCCTTCATTCCTGAACCAGGCTATGACAATATAGATAATATTCCGGATGGAGACGAGTATCCGTCCTATCAGGAACCACTTCCCATTGACAAGCCTTCGGAATTTGGTGACAACAACGTGAAAGAATTTTAGTAAAATCAAGGAAAGACGAAAGCTGAAAGGGCATAAGTTACGGCAAACCCATCTGTTTGCCGTTGCTTTTGTTCTTTTATTATAATACAATAGAAATATAGTAGGGAGCGGTATAAAAGGGCTGTTGTAAATGAATAACAGAGAAAGGTTATAAAAGTGAGGTGTTTTTATGGAGGGGCAGGACAGAAGGAATGAACTGACTAGGATACTGGAGGAGACGAAGGAACCGGTATCCGGTACGGAATTAGCAAAAAGATTAGGGGTCAGCCGCCAGGTAATTGTACAGGATATTGCACTTTTAAGGGCGGTTAATAAGAATATCCTGTCTACAACCAAGGGGTATCTGATCTATAAACAGGAAAAGCAGAAGGTAAACCGTTGCTTTGCTACAAGGCACACTACGGAAGAAATAGAAGATGAGTTAAATACAATAGTGGATAACGGCGGCAAGGTGCTGGATGTTATCGTTATGCATGACCTTTATGGTGAAATATCGGTTGATTTAATAATTAAAAACCGCAGAGATGTTGCAGACTTTGTAGAAAAGGTAAAAGCAAAAAGAACGGTACCTTTAAAGGACCTGACCAATGGAACCCATTTACATACGGTGGAGGCTGACTCAGAGGAGATTCTGGATCAGATAGAGCGGGCTCTCAGGGAAAAGAATTATCTTGTGAGCACCACATCTTTTGGGAAAGAGTAAGAATACTTTGACAACTATTCTAACCATTGGTAAAATAGATAGGAAGCAGATAAGGAACAGAATGTAAGCTGAAAGAAACATAAAAAGAGGAAGTGTAAGCATGTCATATACAGCGCTTTACAGAAAATTCCGCCCCACTGATTTTCATGATGTAAAGGGTCAGGACCACATTGTTACAACTCTGAAAAATCAGATAAAATCAGACCGGATAGGGCATGCCTATTTATTTTGCGGAACCAGAGGAACCGGAAAGACAACCATCGCCAAAATTCTTGGCAAAGCAGTTAACTGCGAACATCCCATAGACGGTAATCCCTGCAATGAATGTGAGACATGCCGCTCCATTCAAAACGGCACCTCTATGAATGTAATTGAAATAGATGCCGCATCCAATAACGGTGTGGATAATATCAGAGAAATCGTGGAGGAAGTGAGGTATTCTCCGACGGAGGGAAAGTATAAGGTCTATATTATAGATGAGGTCCATATGCTTTCCACAGGAGCATTTAATGCACTGTTAAAAACCCTGGAAGAGCCGCCCTCCTATGTAATTTTTATACTGGCGACCACAGAAGCCCAGAAGATTCCCATTACCATCCTGTCCAGATGTCAGCGATATGACTTTAAACGGATAACCATAGACACTATTTCAGACAGGCTGAAAGAGCTGATAAAGGCAGAAGGGGTTGAGGCAGAGGAAAAGGCCATCCGCTACATTGCAAGGATGGGTGACGGTTCCTTAAGAGATGCCTTAAGCCTCTTAGACCAGTGTATTGCCTTTTATTATGGACAGCTTTTAACTTACGACAAGGTACTTGAGGTACTTGGCGCAGTTGATGTGGAAGTATTTGCAAGACTTCTAAAGGCTATTGCACAAAATGATGTAGGACAATGCATGGCTATCCTGGAGGAATTGATTATAAGCGGCAGGGAGCTTACCCAGTTCACGGTGGATTTCACCTGGTATTTAAGGAATCTGCTTTTGGTAAAGACCTCGGAGGATGCCAGTGAAGCCGTTGAAGTGTCCACAGAAAATCTCGCTTTGTTGGAAGAGCAGGCAAAGGTATGGAATACGGACACCTTAATACGCTATATACGGATATTTTCTGATTTATCCAATCAGATCCGTTATGCCTCCCAGAAAAGAGTTATGGTGGAGGTAGCATTGATTAAGCTGTGCAGGCCTCAGATGGAAAAGAGCTACGAGGATATCTTAGAGAGGATAAGGCAGTTAGAGGCAAAGCTTGAAAATGGTGTCACAGTAACAGTTAGAGAAAAAGAAACAACCGAAAGGGAGCCGGCAAAAAGGGAGGAAATTCCTGTGGAATTACCCAAGGCCATACCGGAGGACTTAAAGCTGGTAGCAAAAAACTGGAGTAATATTGTGGCCACGACCACTGGCATCACGAAGGTTTCTTTGGGAAATGCCAGGCCAAGTATGGGAAATAATAATACACTCCTTCTGGTATTTACCGATGAGTGGGACCTGGAAGCTCTGAAGAAGGAAGCCCATATGCAGGAGCTCAAAAGTGCCATAGCAAGGTTTGTTCCAAAGGATGTAGAGGTTACAACAAAGCTCATAACTGCTGAAAAGGAATCGGCAGAAGAAGCCTTTGACTTACGAAGGATTATAAAAAACATTGACATAGAATATGAAGATTAATAGAAAAGGAGAACATTAACATGGCAAAACGCGGAGGATTTCCGGGAGGAGCAATGCCCGGCAACATGAATAATTTAATGAAACAGGCTCAGAGAATGCAAAAGCAGATGGAGGAAAAGACCAAAGAAATAGAGGAAAAAGAGTGGGAAGCCTCTGCCGGCGGCGGAGCAGTAACAGTAAAGGTATCCGGTAAGAAGGAAATAACAGCTGTTACCCTGTCAAAGGAAGTAGTAGACCCCGATGATATCGAAATGCTTCAGGACCTAATTATGGCGGCTGCCAACGAAGCTTTTCGTAAGATGGAAGAAGAATCCCAGTCAGTAATGGGACAGATAACAGGAGGCCTGGGAGGTCTTGGCGGCGGTTTTCCTTTCTAAGGAGCGGTTTTCAATCACATTGCTTTTATAGAAAGTAATTTCCTGCAAAATTTCCAATCTATTTTATGAAATAAACAATGAAAAGAAAAAATGGCTGTTACAGAAGGTTTTTCACATGGGGTGCAGAGACTGTACCCAAAAGCTTCCTGAACAGCCATTTTATTTGGTTAATTTTTACTTTGAAGTTTATTCTTGAAAACAGAAAAATAATCAAGTATGATGATAATAGTATGCAGATCAGCTGCAGAAAAAAGAAAAATTTCCAGAAAGAGGATATATGAATTATTACAGCAGTCAAATCAGCAAATTAATAGAAGAATTATCAAGGCTGCCCGGAATTGGAGCAAAAACAGCCCAAAGGCTTGCCTTTTACATCATAAATATGCCCCAGGATCAGGTAAATAACCTATCCCAGGCCATTACCTCAGCCAAAGCCAATGTAAGATACTGCAAGGAGTGCTATACCCTGACGGATAGTGAATATTGCCCCATTTGCGCCAGTGATAAAAGAGATCACCACACCATAATGGTGGTTGAAAATCCAAGGGATTTGGCGGCCTATGAGAAAACCGGAAGATATGACGGAGTATACCATGTCCTTCACGGAGCTATTTCTCCCATGCTCGGTATCGGACCTGACGAGATTAAGCTAAAAGAGCTGATTGTCAGACTGGAAGGGGATATCAAAGAGGTTATCATTGCCACCAATTCCAGCCTGGAAGGGGAAACCACCGCAATGTATATCAGTAAACTGATTAAGCCTACCGGTATTAAGGTAAGCCGTATCGCCAGCGGAGTGCCTGTTGGCGGAGACCTGGAGTATATTGACGAGGTGACGTTGCTGCGAGCTTTAGAGGGCAGAGTGGAGCTGTAATTGAAGTGAATTTTGTGTCATTGGGAGTTATCATTACATTAAGGAGAATATGGGAATGTACTATGGAAAAAATAAAATGAAACATTTTTGCCTGATTAGCTTAATATGTATTTTAGGCTTCCCTTTTACAACAATACATGCAAAAGCTTATAATGAGAAGGATGTTTATACTGCCTACGAGAAATTGATAAATAATGAGCACAATGAGGACGAGAAATATAATAAATCTCATGACTATAATACTCAATCGACATATTACAGTATTGTAAATATTGATTCAGCAGGTGCACCTGAACTGGTAATAAACAAAAGGGATTCCATATCGTATATAGGAGGCATGACTAAAGTATATTCCTATAAAAATGGGAAAGCTTATTTGGTCTGCAAAGATGATGATGAAGTATCTCATAGTCTTTATAAAGGAAACAATTGTATTTATTCGGTTCAAGGTACTGATACGATGGGTATTCCTCAAATGTATGATAGAATTTCATTAGACAAGGGTTTAGAAGAAAGCTACATTAGTTATGACAAATACTATTTTGACTATGATAAAACAGGAGAATTGGTTCCGTTATCTGCCAGTCAGATAAAAGAATATGAAAAAATAAATGGAGGACCCAGCTCCGGTAACAGATTATATGGCAAAGCAGCAAATTATAAAGATGTGTACAAGGCTATAACAAAATTTAAGACAAAAATTGTAATGGATAATGTTGATTCAAAAAATAATTTGAAAAAAGCTTTTGGAATGACTGTCGAGTTGGGCAATACAACAAATAACTATTTAAGCAGAGATGGCGGCCCCTTCTCCTGTAGTGATGGAACTTATCTATTTATTGCCAGTCAAGATGGAATTTATAAGACAAATATAAAAACTCATAAGACAGAAAAAATTGTATCAGTAAACCAAAGTAATGGAATATATTGCATAAGCAAGAGAGGCGATTATATCTATTATGTATGGGATAAAGCATATGGTTCCGATGAATTGGATGCCTATATTTATAGGGTTAAAAAAGATGGTACAAATAAAAAAGAATTACTGAAAGGGAATGGTACATATATAGTAGGTGATATTATGTACTATTATGATTATGATAATAATCAAGAATGTAAGTTGAATTTAAATACTTTAGAAAGCCAGGCTGTTGAAGTGGGGAAGGCAATACTTACAGTCAGTAGCTCATCGGTCTATCGTAAAAATGATTACGTAACTCAAGAGCCATATTATAAAGTTACAGATATTATAGTTTCCGGCTATGATGCTATTTATGATAATTATTTTTATTATGTGGGCAATACGGGGAAGGATAGCTACTATATTTACAGGCAGAAAAGTACAGGAAAAGACAAGTCAAAGGTTGTAGATAAAATGTCTTCAACTGCTTTTTCAATCTATGATGGATATTTGTATTATATAAACAATAACAATTTATACAGGATTAATTTAAAAACGCAGAAAACTTCAGCAGTTTGTAAAATTGAAAAGAATGTTTCGAACATAAGTGTTTATAAAAACTGTATATATTATTCTGTTTGGGTTGAAAACACACTTAAGATAGAAGAGTATATTATGAACCTTGATGGGACCATGAAAAAGAAGATAGCGGAAAGATATATATCTTAATAAAGATATGATAAGATACAATGAATGATTTTTGATTTTTATTGCAAAAGCTTGTTTGACTTAATATGATATTTTTAGTCCAATACTACTGTGTACCAAGGCACTCCATCTTATCGTTGTGCCAGCCACATTATCCTCATAGACAGATATAAAAGAAAATACGAATATAATTAAGAAATCAGACATAGACAGTGTGAAGTGCACCGCCTCAGGTCTGTTTTTTTACACATTTTGTCTGAGAATAGTTTTTAACGGTTTAGTAATGCACGTTGATTTTTAACAGATATTTCGCTAAAATTAAATAAAAAACAGGAGATTTCATTATGGGAATATCAAATAAAATGAGAAAAAGATCCGGGATAGCATTATTTATGGTAATGGTAATATTCATAACATTATTCTCAGAATCAAATGTATACGCAGCATATAAAACCGACTACATCAAACTATATGCAAAAAAGCTTAATTCTATCGAAAAAGAATGGTATGAAAAATACGGTGATGAAGGAATTGATTATAGTGGGAATAAATCAATTCGCTTTTGCTTACTGGACTTAAATGGAGACGGCATAAAGGAATTAATTGTTCGGGATATGAATGTGAGGTTTGATGCATATGAAGTATACACCTATTATAATAAAAAAGTAAAATTGGTGACAGCTTCTTACGGAGTCATATTAATGTTAAACACATATTCTAAAAAGAATGCAATTGGAATTATGGTATTTGATGACAATTCCAAAGCATATGGAACGACATATTATAAAATCAAAAACGGTAAGTTGAAAAAAATTGAAAGCTGCTATTATGAAAGTAAAGACTTTAATGGAAAAAAAGATATATACTATATCAACAAGAAAGTAACCTCAAAGCTGAAATATAAAAATTTAATAAAAAAATATGGTAATGAGGATACATTGGATTTACATGTAATTAGCAGTAATAACATTCAAAAATATTGTAATTGAAATGTCAAAGGTGCTCCGGTTTTTCTAAAGCTTTGAAATGAAAGAATTCCAGAAAGTCAGGTTCAGAGAATCGCCTGCGACTATTATAGACAAAATAATAAGTTTTCTACGATAAATTGCCATTTTTCTATTTCTACTGTATAATAATATTTCGTTAAATGAACTGCTGGGTGGAAGAGATTCCCTTTGGACGAACAATCATAATACATGGCAAGACTGCCATCCACAATAGTCTATTACTGCCTTTACAGGGATATCAATAAAAGAGGACCAGTACATATTCCCCTTTGCAATATCCCAGCAATTGGCTTACAGCAGTTTCAGGTAAATGTTAGGAATTTTAGTACGAATGAATGGCATGGAGGTAGAATATGCCCTACGGCAATCAGTATTTTTCTAATTTAAACGATTTATTGGTTTGTATAACGAAAGCAATTGATTTGGTCAACCCTAACGTTACCGATCACCATCAGCAGGTTGCATATCTGTCATATAATATAGCAGATGCGCTCCGGCTTCCACTGGAACAGAAGCGCTCCTTGGTTATTGCCGCACTTTTACATGATGTTGGTGCCATTGCATTACAGGACAGGCTGGACTTTAATGAAGAGGAGCATACTAATATAAATGAACATGCGTTTCTGGGAGCAAGGCTGTTTTCAGATTCGCCCATTCTTTCTAATATTGCAACAATAATTAAATTTCACCATATTCCCTGGAACAATGGAGAAGGCAAATACTATGAAGGAGAAAGTGTGCCGTTACTGTCACATATCATCCATCTGGCAGACAGGATTGCTGTTCATATAAACAGGGATGTGTTTATACTAAGTCAGACTAATTCAATCAAAGAATATATTAAGAGCAGGAAGGATTCGGCATTTGTCCCGGAATTTGTGGATGCTTTTCTGCAGATATGTGATAAAGAGGCTCTGTGGCTGGATTTTGACTATCAGCCGATGATTTCCAATATTCCCAATGATTTATCCCTTGAAGCAATAAAGCTTACTTTGGATGAAGTGGTCAGTCTGACAAAAATATTTTCACAGATCATTGACTTTCGAAGCCCCTTTACTGCCATGCACTCGGCCGGAGTAGCCGCTGTTGCAATCAAGCTTGCCGAACTGTCCGGACTGTCTGAGGATGAATGTAAGATGATGAATATAGCCGGTAACCTCCACGATATCGGAAAACTGGCAATTCCCAAGGAAATACTGGAAAAGCAGGATAAGCTGGAGCCTTGGGAGTTTGATATTATCAGAGCCCATACTTTTTATACATACCGCCTTTTAAAACCGGTAAAGGGATTTGAGTCCATAGCCCAATGGGCAGCATATCATCATGAGAAATTAAATGGCCGGGGTTATCCTTTTCACCTTAAGGCAAACAGCCTTTCGCTTGGAGCCAGGATTATGGCTGTTGCGGATATTTTTGCGGCAATATCGGAGGACAGGCCTTACCGCAAGGGCATGCCCAAGGAACGGGCAGTAACAGTCCTTCAGGGGATGGCGGCAAATGGCGGAATTTCCCCGGAAATATGTGCTTTGCTGATTGATAACTATGAGTCAATTTCCCAGGCACGCAGGGAATCTGCCCAGAAATCAGCTGATAATTACAGTAAAATTATATAGTGCTTCTCCATTTGTAATAAGGCTTGGAATAAATAGGGCATGTCAATGAGCAATGTTTGGGGACTGAGGTAAGGCTTGTTTATTCCAAGCCTTGTTTTCTGCTAAATTTTAATTTTATCTCTGCTGATAGAGAAATTGGTGTCTAACACAAAAATAAAAACCTGGATGGGCTGAGAATTATCCCTTCTCAGGTTGATTTTTTATTTTAGCAATCAGGCGCCCTGACATTACTCACCAAAAGCTGAAAAGCCATCAAAACCTTACCCTTTTAGGTTGTATTTAGTTGGATTTAAATACAAATCGCCCACCTTCCTAGCTGGCGTAATTTTATGTATAAAAAAAAGGCACTTGAACAAGTACCTTAAAGTTATCTGTTAATTTATATTTTGTTTTTTCTCAAATATCTGACTGCATTGATTATGATAACAATTATGAAATAAACAATGGTCGAATGTATTGACTTTCCGAGATCTTTATCTTCTACCCAGAAGTATATCAATCCAAAAAACAGCAGCACACTAAAAATCTGTAATGTAATTTGCTGCAATACTGACTTATTCATATCGGCTCTCCCTCTAATAGTATGTCCTGTATGTCCATATAGTATCATGATTTTAAATAGGCTGCAACCTAACTTATAGAAAAAGCACCCCGAGTGACGCCTAAAATTTAAAAAAATGGAATAACTTCCTTTTGTCACTGTTCACAATCTTTTCAATAACCCTTCATATCCAGGACACATATGAACGGTATACTTAGTTCATAAGATAACAACAAGGTTCCCCACCTTGCTGACATAAACTTTTTCATAAATCGGCCAGCAGGCTAGCCTGCTGGCCACTCCTCTATTTTATTATAATTTCTCCTCAATCGAATTTTCTTCATCCCTTCATGCTCCCTTTTCCTGCTTACGGTAATTTTCAGCAAAAATCATTTTCTCCGCACCCGGTGTCCGCATCGTCATTGACCGCAATTAATACATACCTTTCTAGGAAAATAGGATTTCCGTTAGAAACCGACTTCAGATAGCCGCGGCCGAAACGGCGAGAGTAGAAATATTTTCGTATTTAATAATTTCTTCCATAGAAAAATCCTTTCCGGGACTTCGGGCCAAGTTCGAGGTGTTGACAAAGTCCATCAAATATTTTCCAATTGGATATTGTCTATTAATTTTTCATTATTTCAAAAAGTCATAAATCTTGATATAATATTTGCAATAGACAATTATTGCTATAACTTGTATAGAAGTTCGGTATGAACAGGTGCACATTATTTTATACTTATACATTAGATAAAAAAGAGCAGACACGGTTAAGCATTTGTTTTTCATCCATGGTATATTGTTTTAGAGAGAGGAATCTATATGCACGCATGGGAAGCCATACAAAAAACTCTGAACCACATCGAAGAACATCTTGGTGAAGATATCCAAATAGAAGAACTGGCAGAAATTGCCGTACTTTCACTGTTTTATTATCAGAGATTATTCACACGATTGGTAAAAACATCGGTTCGAGATTATATTAAACTACGCCGATTGGCAAAGTCTCTCACGATGCTGCGTGATAAAGAAAACCGCATTATCGACATTGCAATGGAATACGGTTTTGGCAGTCACGTAACCTTTACGCGAGCTTTTGAAGAAACCTATGGGATTACCCCTTCGCAGTACCGGGATAAACCGATTGGCTTACAGAATTTTGACAAACCCGATTTATTGCTTGGTTATATTGTGATTGATGAAGGTGTACCACTGATTAGTGATGGATTGGTTTTGGAAATGAACCGTAAATTTCTTGAAGAACCAATTAACTTTCTTGGTGTTACAGGATATTATCCATTCAAATATGGTAAAATGGTCGGCGAAAGAACCGGTGTTGACACGGTTGGTGAGATTTGGGACAGGTTTTATAGGATTCTTCCGAATATCTCGCATATCTCAGAGGGGCGCTGGGTTGGTGTTTCTTATCACGGCGATGCACCGGACGGTTATTCGAGTTATTTTGTTGGTGCAGAAGTGAAAAAAGGCGGGGAAAACCCCGGATTTGCAGATTGGCAACTGCCCATACGAGAATATGTCGTCTGTGGCTTTGAATCAGAAAATCACGAACAGATGATAATTGATTTGGGTAAGGCAATGAAATACACTCGGTTTTGGCTTAAAAAGCACAATCTAATTGCCGATGGCTTCTTCCCTGAGATGTACTATAAAAGTACGTCCGACATCTCTTATGTAGAATTGTGGATTCCTTTTAAGAAACGAGAAAAATAAATAATGTATGCTGGAGGAAAAACAAATGAGCAATTACGAAGAAGGATTAAAATTAATCGAAGAAAAGTTCGGAAACGGCAAAGACAATGTTATTTCCCTCGCGACGATTGCGCGGGAGCCGGGCGCTAACGGAATGCCCCGCCCGGTTGTCCGTAGTGTAGACGCCTATTATGAAGAGGGCATATTTTATGTTGTAACACATGGAAAATCAAACAAAATGCAGCAAATCTCACAAAATTCGGAAGTTTCCATCGCGGGTTGTTTAGAGATGTTCACCGCTAATGGAGTAGGTGAAAACCTCGGTTGGGTGCTTGCTCCAAATAATGCCGAAATAAGGTCCAAACTCCGTACAGCTTTTGCCGAATGGTACGATATGGCAAATAATGAAAAGGATGAAAACTGTTGCATTTTAGCAATCCGTCTCACGAAAGGAACATTAAACATTAATCATTGGGAAAAACTATACCATATGGATTTTGTGAATAAGACTGATATGGAAAATGGGGGCATTTTTTAATCAGTAAAACCTTTCAAACTATCCGCCATTAATGCGGCCCTATGAGATTTAATCTATGCAACGCATTATCTATATAATATTAATCTACTAACAAAGAAGCAGGACATACGCCTTGCTTCTTTGTTTTGTATAAATAATCACCGATATTCATTAGTTTTTAGCAGGTGGACTTTGTCAACAGCCTTCAAGTTGGTCCGAAGTGCATTTAGATTGTAAAGCAAGGAAAATATTGTATAATGTAATTATGAAATATAGTGCAGGTTACTTGATATAGCTGGTCAAGAAAGGGCGATAAATTTTATGGAAAATAAATATAGGGTAATTGATGAAACCAAATGGAAAAGGGCTTTGCACTGTCAAATATTTAGAAATAGTATAGAACCTGCCTATTGTGTTACCTTCGAATTGGATATAACCAATTTCTTGGAAAAAATTAAAGCAGCGAAATTATCTTTTACCTTTTCTCTTATCTTCATTACCACAAAATGTGCAAATGATATTGAAGAATTCAGGTACCGCTTTCTTGACGGTCAGATTGTACTTTATGATAAAATAAACACAGCTTTTACCTATCTGGACAAGAATACAGAACTCTTTAAAGTTGTTAATGTTGAGCTACAAGATACATTGGAAAGTTATGTTTCTGCGGCAACTCAAAAGGCTGCAGCTCAAAAAGAGTATTTTACCGGACCGTTGGGTAATGACATATTTCAGTTTTCGCCCATGCCGTGGGTATCGTATACGCATATTTCACACACCAACTCCGGCAAAAAAGATAATGCCACGCCTTTATTTGACTGGGGAAAATATTTTGACAGGGACGTCAGGAAGATACTTCCATTTTCCGTTCAGGTACATCATTCCTTTGTAGATGGAGTACATATCGGAAAATTGGTAGATTCCTTACAAAACCATTTGGACAAGTTCTAAGCTATAAACGGCAGTCCGGCCTTTTCCTGAATTTCGAAGAAAGCACATCATTTTTACTGCCATCCTTTTCAATTTAAGTTGAAAATGAAAAATAATCTATGATAATTGATTGGAAATGACATTTACTTGGTATTAATATGGTCTTAAACTATAGAGGACATGTCAATCCAGCCTTGAGCGTGCAAGTATGACAGGGCAAAATCAGCAGAAACGAGGTAAATATGGGGAAAAAGCAAAACTATAATTGGGATAAGTTATCTCTCGGAGTGTGCTATTATCCGGAACACTGGGATGAAAAGCTGTGGCGGGAGGATTTAAAAAGGATGCAGTCCGCTGGTATCGGAACCATCAGGATTGCAGAATTTGCGTGGAGCAAGTTTGAACCAACAGAAGGTAATTTTACCTTTGATTTTTTTGACAGCTTTTTAAAAGCAGCGGAGGAAACGGAAATGAAGGTTATATTCGGCACTCCCACCGCTACACCGCCAATCTGGCTGACAGAAAAATATCCGGAGGTATTAAACCGTACGAAGGATGAAATATTGCTCCGTCATGGTGCAAGAAGACACTATAATTACAATTCACCAAAGTACCAGGAGCTATGCTCCCGAATTGTGGAGCAGCTGGCCATACATTATGGCATGCACCCTAATATAATTGGCTGGCAGGTTGATAATGAGCTGAACTGTGAAATGAACGAATTTTATTCGGAAAGTGACACCCTGTCCTTCCGCAGGTTTCTGCAGGTAAAATATCACACTTTGGAAAAGCTGAATAAGGCATGGGGGACTACCTTCTGGAATCAGACCTATACAGCCTGGGAGGAGATCTATGTTCCCCGGCATACCATCAGTGATTCTACAAATCCCCATGAAGTATTGGATTATTATAGATTTATCTCTGACAGCGCAATCAATTTCTGCAAAATACAGAGCAGTATTCTGCGCAGGTACATCCGCCCCGATGCATTTATAACGACAAACGGCATGTTCGGAAATTTGGATAACCACAGGCTGGAAAAGGATTGCCTGGATGTGTATACCTATGATTCCTACCCAAACTTTGCTTTTGGAATGGGAGCTGACCCCAAGAACAGTATTGACTTAAATGACCGGAAATGGAGCAATAATCTGTCAGAGGTACGCTCCATCTGTCCGCATTTCGGGATTATGGAGCAGCAGAGCGGGGCCAACGGATGGAATACCGGCATGGAAGCACCGGCTCCGAAACCAGGGCAGATGACACTTTGGGCAATGCAAAGTATTTCCCATGGGGCTGATTATGTCAGCTTTTTCCGATGGAGGACCTGTACCATGGGTACGGAGATATACTGGCATGGTATCCTTGATTACGATAACCGGGACAACCGTAAACTGGAGGAAATAAAGGGTATCAGTGAATGGACGGAAAAGCTTGCAAAGGTAACAGGAGCAGAATACTGTGCCAATATTGGTGTTCTGAGGGATTACAATAATATCTTTGATTCCCAGCTGGATAAATGGCATCAGCGTCTGGATAAAAACAGCGGCATGGAGATTTTTGCGGCCTGCCAATTGACCCATACTCCAATGGATTATCTCTATCTTCAGGAGGATACTCTGGCAGAGGAGCTGCTGAAATATCCGGTACTGTTTTACCCCCATGCTTTCATTTTAACAGACAGGAACGTACAGCTGTTAGAGGAGTATGTAAGGCAGGGAGGCTGTCTGATACTGAATTGCAGGACCGGCTTGAAGGATGAAACGGGACAATGCCCGATGACAGTAATGCCGGGGAAGGTATCGGATTTAGCCGGTATGACAGTTGAGGAACATACCTTTGTAGGGCCAAATGATGAGGACGTGTATATGGAGTTTTTAGGGAAACGTCAGGAGGCACCTATATTTAATGACATTCTTGAGGTCAATGCAGAGAATAGCAGGGTACTTGGCACCTACCTTGGGAATTATTACAAGGGCCGGCCGGCTGTCGTGGAGCATCCCTTTGGAAAAGGAAAGGTAATTTATTATGGAGCGGCCTTTTCAAGAGAAAATGTGAAGGCTTTATTAGAATATACCGGAGTCATTTCCCCTTATGGAAACATAATCGATTTGCCGGAGGAATGTGAATTATCTGTACGCACAAAAGGTGAAAAAGCATTTTTATTCGTATTGAATTATTCAAAAAACCCTGTAAATATAGTCCTTAAGCAGCCCATGCTTGATCTAAAGGGAGGGGCGGAGGCAAAGGGTGAGATGAGCCTGGCAGCCTATGAGGTCAGGGTATTTGAGTGTTTAAAATCCAGCATCCAGGAGGCCGGCCTGTGAGAGAAAATACAAAAACAGTAGAGGCACCCCTGTTTCGGGATCCTATATACGACGGGGCATCTGACCCCACAGTTATATGGAACCGGGCGGAGCATTGCTATTATATGTTTTATACACAAAGAAGGGCAACCTCCGTACAGATTGGAGTTTCCTCCATCCATGGCTCCAAAATAGGCATTGCTTCCTCCGTGGATGGGACGAAATGGTTATACCGAGGGACTCTTTCCAATCTGGATTTTGAGCCCGGACATAATACCTTCTGGGCGCCTGAAGTAATCTATGCCAGAGACTGCTATCATATGTATGTATCCTATATAACCGGAATACCAACCGATTGGGAATATGAGCGTAAAATACTGCACTACACCTCAGAAAATCTGTGGAACTGGAATTATGAAGGTGAGATAAAGCTTTCCTCCAACCGTGTCATAGATGCCTGTGTTTATGAAATCGCACCTGGATTATATAAGATGTGGTATAAGGATGAAAATAATAACTCTGCCTCTTACTCGGCACTCAGCACCAATTTATATGACTGGGAAGCAGCAGGGTGTGAAGTTTCAGACTGCCCTCATGAGGGGCCCAATGTTTTTGAGCTGGGCGGGAAGAAGTGGATGATAACCGACTTTTGGAGTGGCTTAGGCGTATATTCCTCTGATGATTTTACTGAATGGACAAGATGCGGCACCCTTCTGGATACCCCGGGAAACAGAGCCTGTGACCATGCACTGGGACATCATGGGGATGTTTTGGTAGCAGGAGAGGAAGCATATATTTTTTATTTCTGCCATCCTTATGAAAATGAGATAAATGAGATAAGAGGAGAGGCACCGGATTCCAGGCAGATGCTCACGGCAATCCAGGCCGCCAGGCTTACGACGGACGGAGAAAGGCTCTACTGTGACCGAAATGAGCTTTTTGAATGGAAGCTGACATCCAGTTAGCAGAACAGGCAGAATTGAAAGAGCTGTTAGCCGTTTCTGCAAGTGACAATGAAAGTATGCTCTTCGTCAGAGCATGAAAGAAGTAATCAAAGCATATCCTGAACAGATAGTATTGGAATAATTATAAACGTTGGCTGATGCAGGATATCAAATCAAAGACTGGATATCCACGAAAGAAGCAACGAAAGGAGGAGAATTAGATGATAAAAGGATTTAAAATGAAATTATATCCGGGACAGGAAGCGGAATATGAAAGACGGCATAATGAAATCTGGCCGGAAATGGTAGAAACAATACATGCTTATGGCGGCAAAAATTATACGATATTTCTGGACAGGGAAACCGGAACTCTATTCGGAACGCTTGAAATCGAGAACGAGGATTTATGGAATGAAAGTGCAAATACGGAAGTAGTCCGTAAATGGTGGGATTACATGGCGGATATCATGGAAACCAATGAAGATAACAGCCCCGTGACCACGGATTTAGATATGGTTTTTCATTTGGATTAAAAAACTGCCGCCAACAGTCTGAAACAAGAGCTGTTGGCGGCAGTTTTTTTGCTGGAGTTAATATAAAAAGCGTTGAGCCTATTCTTTCATAAAATATTCTACGGAAATGGCTTACACTTAAGCGGTAGATATTTGCCAGAGCCTTTATTATAACCGTCTGTATTTCTTCAATACTATCGTATTAAAGGTACTCAGCAGAAGGATATATAGTATAAGAGCAAGCAGGAACAGCCAGATTCCGCTTAATCCGCTTCCGTATATCATTACTTTTTTAATAGCAGAGCAGCCATAATATATAGGCATGATATAGCTTAGGACACCAAGATGGTAAGGCAGTGTATCCAGTGGTATCAGCCCCGAAAAGAATATCTGGGGAATAATGATAATGGGAATAAACTGTACTACCTGGAATTCGGAATTGGCAAATATGGAGATAAATTCACCGGAGGCCACTGCCGCTATGGCAAGAAGCAGCATGATGGAAATTACCCAAAGGGTATTACCTTCACTGTTCAGGCCAAGGACATAAAGGCTGAACAGGACCAGTATTACCGTTTGCAGGATGGCAAATAATCCGTATCCCATGGTATAACCATAAATTATGCTTTTTCTCTTAATTGGTGTCATGAGCATCCGCTCCAGGGTTCCGCTGTTGCGCTCCCTTACCAGTGCCATGCCGGATATAATAAAAATAAAGAAAAAGGAAATCACGCCCAGGAATATATAGCCCATGGTCTGGAAGGTGGATGCATTTTCTGCGCCGTAAATATAACGGGTATCCATTTTCATAGCAGGGTTAAGGGTCTCCAGAGCCGAACGGATGGCTAGCATTGCTTCTCCGCTCTTGCTGGAAGCTTCGTACATTGTGATGCTTGAACCGGACTTTGACATGGTAAACAGGGCATCCACCTCTTTGTTTTCTTTCAGATAGCTATCCGGGTCGGAGTCGGCGTCTGTTACATTGATAATATCAGCATCCTGCTCCTTTAAGGCAGTTACCAGAGCTTTCGGCAGCTTATCTTCATTGACAGCAATAGTCGGTTTATAGGCAGAATCTCCAAGCAGCAGGTAAATAAGGGTGAAAATCAATAAAGGGGCAAATATCATCAGCATCAAGGTACGCTTATCCCCCAGGATTTGGCGTATCACTCGTTTGGCAAGGCTTATCATAATGCTTCACCGCCTTTCTTTTCTGCCGCCATAAAGAACAATTCCTCTATTTTATGGGACTCAGTCAGGGATAAAAGATTTGCGACTGCGTCATACTGTATAAGCTCTCCCTGATAGATAAGTGCGGCCTTATCACATTCTGTCACCTCGTCCATGACATGGGTGGACACAATGATTGTTTTCCCCTGTTCCTTTAACTTCTTAAGCTGTATCCAGACAGCCTTTCGCAGCACTGGGTCAATGCCTACCGTAGGTTCGTCCAACAGAAGCACTTTCGGCTCATGGAGCAGCGCGGCAGCCAGGGATAATCTTTTCTTCATCCCTCCGGAATATTCCCTGACCGGTTTATTGGAATCCCCCTTCAGGTCGACAAGCTGTAACACCTCTTCAATGCGTCCGGCATATTCCTTTTTTCCCATACCATAAAGCTCGGCAAAGAAGGAAAGGTTATCCTTGCCGGATAAATCGTCATAAATTGCATCATTCTGAGGCATAAAACCGATTTTCTTTAAGAGCTTCAGACTGGGTATTAAGGTTTCTCCATAGCGGATTTCTCCTTCATCCGCCGGTATGGCCCCGATAAGCAGGCGGATTAAAGTGGTCTTTCCCGCTCCGCTGGGACCTAGCAGGCAGATAATCTCTCCTGATGAAATGGAGATAGATATATTTTTGATGATAGGTTTATTGTGAAAGCTTTTACAAATATTTGTGCCTGTAATGTCCATAAGCGCCTCTTTTCAAAAGTATTTGATTTTTCTTTCTGGGCAAATTATAATACACCTGTATATTAATTGGCAATAGTCATTTTAATTGAATCTGTTCATTATTTACAGGAGGTGATTATTTTGGGTAACCATACGGATTTAAGAGTAGTACGGACCAGGCAGATGATTAAGAATGCCTTTTTAGAACTGATGGAAGAGGTTGGTTTTGCAAAGATAACCGTAGAGGGAATTACGAAGAAGGCATTTATCAGCAGAAATACCTTTTACCTGCATTATACCGATAAATTTGATTTGCTCAATAGTATCGAAGATGAAACCTTACTCGGAGTAAAGGATATTGTAAAGGAAATGCCCTTTGAAATTATGAGAACAAAAGGGCTTGCCGACAGCAAGCCAATTTCAATTCTTATTGCGGTGTACCAGTATATCAGTGACAATTCCCGCTTTTTTTCACTTATGATAAAGGAAGGCGGAGACCCCAGGTTTCTTCATAAAATGACTGAGATGATGAAGGATTTAATGAATCAAAATAATATGGAGACACATCTCAGGACCCCTCAGCGCTATATGGTCGCCATTATTGCCGGTATCCAGACAAGTATCATAGGCGAATGGCTGAGGGGCGGTATGAAGGAAACACCGGAGGAGCTGGCAAATTTAATTGCTGCCCTATTTGAAAGTGCCCCGAAAAATCTGCTGAAGTCCTCGGAGTAACAGCAGGTTATTCTGTTATAAGTTCTCTTATCTCCACATTTTTTACCTTTTTTGAAGTGAAGTAGGAGAAGAGAAAGAAGCAGGAACAGATTAATGCAATTGGTACCAGAAGGGTGAAAGCACTGTATTCCGTTATGAAATTCGTGATACCCACAGTACGCAGAAGCAGACTCAGCATCCGGTTATTAAGCAGTATACATAGTAAGACACCGGCGGCACTTCCCAGGGCGGAAACAAGGAGAAACCGAAGGGAGAATTGCAGACGCAGCCTTCTGGTGGTAAAGCCTAAAGCCTTGTAAATTCCGATATCCTTCTTTTCCTTCAGGAAGACCTTACCGCAGACCATATTTACAACAACAAGGATAACCAGGATGGATACGGTATAAATCGTAATTGCAATCATATTTAAAGCAAGCTGTATCATATTATCGATTCCTTTATCCTCCTCGGATGCCCTGGCTTTTAAAAGAGCAGGGAATTTTTCATTCAGCATGGAGACCACATCCGCTGTTTTTTCTTTCTTTACAAGCTTAACAAAGCCGTCACTTGGCTGCTCGTCTGTTAGCTGCTGCTCTGCGGCAAGGCTCATGGAGAAGCATTTTCCCACATCCCGCATGGATTGGTACAGCCCGGATATCAGGTATTCTCCCTTTTTTCCGTGGTAGGATAAGGTTACGGTAACACCGATGTTCTTTCCGATTTCATCGGACAGTATTTTCGTAATAATAATCTCATTCTGATAAAGGGGAGCTCTTCCCTTTAGAATACTCTTAAACTGCTCCGGGTCATTGTATATTACACAGTTATATTCGTTGCCGTCTATGGCAATGTACTTGTAATCCGCATAAAGTAATTCCTTAATGGGGGAAAGCTTTTCAATTTCCGTTTCGATTTCCTTTGTTTTATCCATCTGAAAGGAATTGTTTAAGGATAAATTTATATCAGTAACGATACCTCCCAGGCTCTCCTGTACGGTTTCCGGCAGCATGCAGTTGGCAAGTATGGTCATGGATATCATAAAATAAGCAAGGATGGAAACGATGGCAATGGTACCGGCATATTGCCTTTTATTAGAGGTAAACTGCCTGAGAGCAATTCGTAAAGTCAATGCCCGCTTTCCAAGCGGATACCTTAACCTGCTGTCAAAGTAGATGCTGGCCAGGCCGCCGGATATCGCCCTTACCGGTGATATCCTTCCGATCCGTATGGTTTTTACCAGAAGGAACAGGACCTCAATTAAAAGTATTCCGGCTATTAAAAGCAGGCATTTGAAAAGGGAAAGCTCTGCAGTTGCAAGGATGCCGGTAATGGGTTGAAAGATTCTTCCAAGAAGCCTGACAAAGGGGATGGAAACGAATATGCCGGCTGCCGCACCAAGGCCCTCTGCTAACAGGTATTGGAGCAGGAACAAAAGCCGCAGCTTTTTGCTGGTGAAGCCCTGGGACTTTAAAACGCCCAGATTGACGTAATCCATTTCGATACTGGTACTGATACTGTGTCCCATCACAATTAATACAATAAAGAACAGAAGCAGGATGAAAACATAGAGAATTCCCCCTCCTATGTTATTGAAAATAAGAGTATACCCAATAGCCTCCTCTTTTGAAAGAGTGGTACCATAATCGGAGATACCGGTGCTTTTACTTAATTGCCTCTTGAATTCTCCGAGGGATAAAGAACTGCCATCCTTCCGGTAAATGTGCAGCATATGGTCCTTTGTGAGCCTGGGCTCCGTATCGGATACCGTATCTGCATTCCCGGCAAGCATCTTATTATAATCAGTTCCTGAGAGGAAGACCTGCTTCATTCCAATAAAATAACCGCCCAGGAAAGGCTCTTCAATAAACCCCTTAATGCGAAATTCCATATCCCCATGATTTGTTTTTAATGTAACGGTACTGCCGGTCTTACAGTCGTATAATTGCTGAAAACTGGAGGGAACATATATTTCTCCCTGCCCGAGAGCTTCTATTTTGGTAACAAATTCGCTTCCCTTTCCATTGAACAGGAAAAATTGCCGCTCCTTTTCCTGAAAGGGTATACAGATTATATGGTTTGTTACCTCCTTTCCGTTTATTGCTGAATCTACGGAAGTAAGAGCTTCCACATCCCGTACCCGCCCTACATCAGGGTCATTTTTAATTTTATCAAGGAGTTCCTTGGTGGTATATTTATCTTCAATCATAAGCATAAGGTCACCGGCATCAACTTCCTTTTGGGCATCTCTTAAATTTCTGCCGAAGTTATCATTGGCGCTAATAACGGCCGTAAGGCTTGCTGTCACAATAAGCATCAGAACTGCAACGCTGATTAAGGCTCCTTTTTTGTACCGGATATTTGCCTTTAACAATGTTAAGATTTCCATAGGCCGCCTCACCATTCCATGGAGGAAAGCCAGACATCCACCTGTGTTTCACGGGCTTTCTCTTCTTCGGGCTCATAGGGGGGAAGAGTAAGCTCGCCAATAATCCTGCCATCCTCCAGATACAATAATCGGGTGGCTCTAAGGGCTGCCCTTATATCATGAGTCACCATAAGAATGCTTTGGCCCTCTCTGTTAAGGCCGGTCAGCAGATTCAGAACCTCAACGGTATTTTTGCGGTTAAGAGCACCGGTAGGTTCATCGGCAAATAAAAGGCAGGGTTTATTTATAACGGCCCTTGCAATGGCAGCTCTTTGCTGTTCTCCTCCTGAGACCTGGGAGGGCAGCCGCTTTGACATGCCGGAAAGGCCCATTTCTTCCAGGAGTCCATTGGCTCTTTTATCAACTTCTGAGGCAGTGAGGGATTTATTCAGATAGCCGGTCACAGCGACGTTTTCGAATAAGCTTAAGTTACCAACCAGATGCATCTGCTGGAATACGAACCCGAAATCCCCCCGTCGTAATTTGGCAAGCTTATCTTCCTTAAAGTCTGTTATGGTGTTTCCCTGATAAATTACCTTTCCTGCCGTAGCAGAGTCCATACCGCTCATTGTGTACAAAAGGGTCGATTTACCGGAGCCGGAAGCTCCCATTACTATAGTAAAGTCTCCCCGGTAGATATCCAGGTCAATATGGTTTAATATGTGGTTTTGTCCGCCGTTGTGGGCATAGCTTTTGCACAGGCCCCTGGCAGACAGAATACTATCCTTCATACCTTCAAGTCCTTTCTTTTCGTTATGAAAGCATTTTATCAGAGGAGTTATTAAGAAATCCTTAAAGGATTTAAGAGAGAAGAGGCAGGCTTACCACCACTTCCAATCCGTCCCGGTGGTTGATTAGCCTTGCTTCTCCTTTCATCTGCTCTGCAATATAACGGACAATATAAAGGCCAAGTCCTGAACCCTGTTCCTTTCCGCAATTTTTTCCCCGGTAGAACTTCTCAAAAAGGAAGGGAATATCTTCACCGGCAACGCCGCTTCCGTAATCCCGGAAGCTGACAGATACGTTGTGAGCCTCTTTTTTCAAAGTGACTTCAATTTTTGTTTTTGCATATTTCCTGGCGTTATTGATCAGGTTCTCTGTCAGTTGGAGGAATCTGTTTTTGTCAATGTTCACATACACCTCAAAGGATGGCATAGGAAAGAACACGTCTCCCTGCCCTGCATTTATTTCATCCAGGACAGCGGAAAGATAGCTGCCCAGCTCTGCCTTCTCCGTAACGACCTTAAGCTTGACCAGATCTGAGATGGAATGAAGAAATAAATCGTTGGTAAGCTTTGTGACCTCATCGCATTTTTTCATAATTACACTTAAGTACCGGACACGTTTTTCGGCTGTAGTATCCATGTTGGCTTCAAGTCCCTCCGCATAGGCCCGGATGGAGGCAATAGGAGTCTTGATATCATGGGAGAGAGTTGCAATAACGGTTTTATTGTTATCGATTGCTTCCTGCTCACAGACCCTGGCTCTGGTAATTTCCCTGCGCATTTGGTCAAAGGCCCAGGTAAAGGCACCAAAATAATTGGAACGCTCATAATCAAGAGAAACATCAAAGTTACCGCTGGAAATATTCTCGGCATAGCCCTTTAATTTATCAAAGGGGCGAAGAATGGAAAAGTAAATATAAAGGAATATCAGTAACAGGTACAGGATGGCACCTGCTCCGATAATTAGAATTGTTTGATAAAGGCTGTTTTTATCAGGGGAGGTTTCCAGGCGGAGTTCCCTGTCCAGGGCAGCGATTTTTTCCTGAAGCAGCTTCTGGGAAGAGGTATCCTTATTTGAGACGGCCATTTGAGACAACTGTGAGATTTCATTCAATGCAACAATATTCTCTGCTTTTTTATCCACGCCGTATTCTTTTTTCATCGTATATGCAAGCAGCAGAGAAATTACGAGTATAACACCTGCAAAGCAGGCGGTGACAGCCAATAATCTTCCTTTCATGCTATCTTTCCTTTCAACGTGTTTGGAGCATATAGCCGTATCCCCAGACGGTTTTGATAAACTGAGGGTTTTTCGGGTCATCCTCCAGCTTTTCTCTGAGCCATCTGATATGTACTGTTAAGGTCGAGGGTTCTACCTCCGTAAAAGCGCCCCATACCTCTGACAGCAGCCGTTCCTTGGACAGGGAGGTGTTCTTATTTTCTAGTAGAAAAGCAAGGAGGTCAAATTCCTTAAGGGAAAGGGATATGATTTCCTCCTTTTTCTTAACCTGCCTGGCAGCAGTATGGACCTTAACAGTTCCGAACTGCAAGACTTTTTCTTCTTCTTTATAGTCATAGGTACGCCGGATAAGGGCATTTACCCGGACTAAAAGCTCTTTTAAGGAATAGGGCTTTGGGAGATAGTCATCCCCTCCCATGTCAAAACCGGTAATCCGGTCACTTTCATTGGTCCTGGCACTGGCAAAGAGAACCGGAACCTTTGACACTTTCCGAAGCTCTCTTAATATCTCGAAGCCTGACATTCCAGGCAGATTGATATCCATAAGAATGATATGATAGGTGTGGTCTGTAAGCAGGGAAAAGGCGGTATCACTATCCTCCGCACAGGTAACGCTGTATCCGTAGTCCTCCAGCATATCACTGATAATATAGGACAAATCGGTGTCATCATCAATAACAAGTATTTGTTTTTTCTGCATCCTTCTCCATCCTTCATGTGATTTTTATGAAACCTATTTTATCAGATATCAGAATGGAAGTCGACAAGGTATAAAAGTGTCATGGTATGCAGAGGCAGTAAACCATGACACTTTTATGAAGAAAGAATATAAGCAGAAAGGGCACAGAGGCTGTGGTGTCAGATGTTATGGTTTAGATACTGTGGTATCAGATTTAGTAGTATCAGCTGCTGCGGGTATGTCCGTAACAAGTCCGAACTGGTACCCGGCATCCTCCAGCTGGGACAGCATGGTATCCAGATTACCGGCTACCGCGGGAGATACACCATGAAGCAATACAATGGCTCCTTTATGGCGCTGTACTTTAAATAGCTGCAGGGTGGCTTCCCTGGTAGGCTGATTGGAGAGGTTCCAGTCATTTGGCAGGGCAATGCTCCAAAAGAAGGTCTTATATCCCAGCTTCTGGAGGGCTGCCAGGGATTTCTCACTGTAACTGCCGGAAGGAGGCCGTACAATTTTAGTCATCTTTTCTCCCATGACCTTTTCATAAGCCTGTTCCACACCGTTTAGTTCACTTTTCAATTTACTGTCCGACAGCTTATAGAAGGAAATATGGTTAACAGTATGATTTCCTACAACATGCCCTTCCTTAATCATCCGCTTAAGGCCTTTTGGGTTCTGGTCGATAAATGCCTTACAGACAAAGAAAGAGGCTTTAATATCATGCTTCTTCAGCACATCAAGAATATCAGCAGTATATCCGTTTTCATATCCAAGATCAAAGGTCAGGTATATTATCTTCTTTTTGGTATTGCCAACATAGTAAGCATCGTATTTCTTCAGCAAATCCTTGACTTCATCAGAAACAGCGGGGGTTTTACGGTTTTGGCTTTTCGTATAATACCAGTCCCTGGCTGTCGTACTGAGATTACCTGCATAGATTTTACCAGGAAAAGCAGTAAACAGCAGAATAATGGCTAGTAACAGTGATAGTAATTTATTGGCTGTTGTCATAGGATAACCTCGATTAATAAAAATTTCTTTCTCTTAAATAATGTTCCTTTTATTATACCACAATATGGCAGGTATGGTTTGAAAAATGCAATGAATTTTTGGCTTCAATATCTGGTATCTGTTCATAGGAGTGAGTGTCTTTCAGAACAGCTTCCTGCATGGAATCAGTAATAAAAAAGGGAGCCTCAAGACTCCCTTCCGGTTAATTTGCTTTTATAGCAGTATCCATAAATTTTATAAAGTCCTCTGAACCCTTGTCAAAGCCGTCCTTTTTCAGATAGAAGGCTTTATCCGGTCCGAGATAAATATAGATCAGGTCCTTATATTGCTTCATTTCAGTAATCTGCAGATAGGGGAAAGCAGAGATATACTGTATGCCGGATATGGTGAAATAGTCCTCATAAAAGGTATATACAGCCTCCATTCCCTTGCTTTTATCATAGGATTTCACTGTACGTTCAACTACTTTCTCAACACTGACGCCCTGATAATATACAAAGATAAAAATAAGGATGATTGCTATTATACAGCCTAAAAATCCGACTTTTGACTGGGATAACAGTACCAGAACGACCAGGGAGAGCACCGCCATGATAGCCCAGGTAACGATTCTCTTTAAAAACCGGTTGTAGTAGCAAAAATCTTTAATAATCTGTTCTGTATATTTGGTACGGTTGGTAAAAAGAATTTCTTCTTTCATGTTTTGTTCTTCTCTTTCCTTTTTAGCAGCATAGAATTTGGAAAGAGCCGCTCCCTTTACATCCTTTAGCAGCTTTTGCTTTTTATTCTTCCTTTTCCGGTATATGATCCATATGACAATCAGAACGATAAATACGGCAAATTCCACCAAGGCACGGATAATACTATTTTTAACTTCTTTTTCTACTTCCGCTTTATCAAGAAATTTTGTGAAATGAGTGCCGTCAACCAGCGTTTTCATAAAAGTCTCGTCAATGGGAGCGGATTTCGTACTCTGGTAGATATCAAATGAAAAGGTATATCCGTTTACGATTGTTCCATAGACTAACTCCGTCATATTGCTGTTATCTTTATTCACTTCAAGGCTATAACGGAAAAAAACAGCTTCCTTTTGCGGATATTCTTCAATTGCTGTCTTTGTATTTTCATCTTTTGTAGCCAAAAGGCTGTTAAAAAAATCCGTCTTTTCTTTCTCCGAAAGCAAAGACAGGTTAAATATTTTGCTTGTCTGGCTTGACTGTTTCTGGAGGAACCTGATTAAAGATTTTGTTTTAGGATCATAGAAAACTGCCTTTACCCCCATTTTACTCATGTTATCTTTTTCGCTTTTAATGTCTGCAATACCTGCACTTACCCAGCCCTTGTCCGTATCAGGGGTATTCTTTGTCAGCACAATGGTGTCATCAGGAAGAGTTAACTCTATATTGACATCAGAGAAATCCTGTACTTTTGCCTGGACTTGTGAGGATGGAATGACAGCCAGGGTAAAAACAATTGCTATCAGAAGAGCACTAACAATCTTATTTTTCATGAAATTTATCTCCTTGTGAAGAAATCTGTATCAATATCTTACCACGATTCCATGTAAAGTTCTATGGTTTTTACTAATATGCGGATAAACTTCTTAAGATATGTATAAGCCTTCTGCCCGCTGCAAAAAAAACCTGACATAACAGACTGCCAGGATATTTGGAACTGATAAAGGAACCGAAATAAAAAATAAATGAATGTCCCATAAAAAGGGGGAAAGCCACAGGTTTGCTGCTTGAGGGGAAGGACAGTAAACTGTGGCTTAATGAAAAAGCATTATCTATATGAACAAGGGAGAGGGATTCCCTTGACTTCTGTATATATCATAAAGGATAAATGTGTCTTAAATTTGGATAAACTATTAAGAATAAGTGAAAAATACTTAAGAGATTAGAAAAATTATTAATAATATCAAAAAATAGGTAACCAATTATGTTTAAAAATTCCATCCCAATGTTCAGTTGAAAAGGATAAAAAAGCAGGATTTATACGGAAATTAAGCAGGATTAACATGGTATTTCATGTAATGAACTGTTAAAATGTAGAAAAGCAATGCTTTTTGTAGAAAAGACGTTTTGAGGAGGGGATAACTACATGAAAACTATTAAGACAAAGCTATTGGTAAACTATCTAGCCATCCTGATACTGGTGGCAGGAAGCCTGGCACTGATATCGATCCAGACTGCCAGAGCGAATTTACGCGGACAGGTTAAGCAGGGGATAAGTACTTTGGTAGATGATGATGCCAAACTTGTTGAGAGCAGGATGGAGAATGAGAAGCTTATAGTAGAAGATATTGCCAGCCAGACCTATGTACAAAGCATGTCATTCCTTTTACAAAAGCCTGTATTGCTGGAATACCTGAAAAAAACAGACTTTCTTGAACTGGGAATAGTAAGTAAGAGCGGAATCGCACAATATACGGATGACTCCCAGGCAGATCTTTCGGACAGAGAATATATCAAAGAAGCATTGAAAGGAAAAACAGTAGTTTCCGATGTAATAATCAGTAAGGTTACCAAGGAACCGGTTATTATGATAGCCGCACCCGTATACAGGGATAATGTTCTGGAAGGGCTTGTATTGGCAAGAAGTGATGCTAACAGGCTCAGTAATATGATCAGTGACATGGGATACGGGAAGAATGGGTATGGATATATTATAAACGGGGAAGGAACGACAATAGCACACCGGGATAAAAAACTCGTTTCCAATATGTTTAACCCTATCAAACAGGTAGAAAGCGATAAAAGCCTGACTTCCGTCGCAAACCTGTTTCAGAGGATATTAAAGGAAAAGCAGGGCTCCTATGAATATACATATAAAGGGCAGCAATTATATTCCAGCTATGCTCCGATACCTAATACAAGCTGGTATTATGTAGTGACAGCGGATAAGAATGAAGCATTGTCCAGGGTTAACGGTCTTATTGCAGTAATAGCGGTGGTTTTTATCGTAGCATTAAGTATCGGTATAGTTATTACCATTATGGTGGGCAACAGTATTGCAGCGCCTATTACAAAAATAGTCAGGCAGTCAGAAAAGATTGCAAAGCTTGAGATTTCCGCCAGTACTGATATGAATGAGAAGTTTTTTAAGAGAAAAGATGAAATTGGTATGCTTGCAGCAGCGCTTCAAAATATAACGGAAAGCTTTCGCGGAATTGTAACGGAATTAAAAGGAGCTTCCGGTCAGTTGACTGACACGGCAGGCAGAATGGCTGCTATGTCAGAAGAATCGGCAGCGTCCTCCCAGGAGATGTCAACTACAATAGAAGAGCTTGCGAAAGCAGCTACCAATCATGCAGAGCATACCCAGGAGGGAAGTGTGAAGACCCAGGAGCTGGGTGATGCAATTGAGAAGAACCAGAGCAGCTTTAAGACCTTGGACAAAGCAACCAAGAAGGTAATCACTTTATTGGAAGAGGGTAATGAGACAGTGCGGGTCCTTCGGATTAAGACTACGGAAAATAATGCTGCTGCCGAAGAAATCAAAGAAGTGATAGAAAAAACCAACCATAGTGCCGAGCTTATCGGACAGGCCAGTGAAGTCATAACTCAAATTGCAGAACAGACTAATCTTCTTGCACTGAATGCGGCAATTGAGGCAGCGAGGGCTGGAGAAGCCGGAAAAGGTTTTGCAGTAGTAGCGGAGGAAATCCGAAAGCTGGCAGAGCAGTCTTCCGCTTCCACCAATGAAATTGATAGGATAGTTGAGGAACTGCAAAGAAATACCAAAGGTGCCGTACTGACAATCGAAAAGATGGGAGCTGCCATAAAGGACCAGACACAAAGCGTGGATAACAACGAAAAGAGCTTTGAAGGAATAGCAAAAGCGATTTTAAAGGCAAATGATGCGGTCGAAGAGCTGAATAAGAGCGGCGCTGAAATGGAGCAGGTCAAGTTGGGAATTATCGAAACCATGGAAAGCCTCTCAGCAATTGCCGAGGAAGATTCCGCATCCACCGAAGAGCTGTCCGCAGCCATGGAAGAACAGACAGCATCTCTGGAGGAAATAGCAGATTCCAGTAAGACAATGGATGAACTTGCTGTAAAATTAGAGTCAGTAGTTGGAAAATTCAAATTATAAAATATGGGAAAGTATTTAAAAAATTCATGGGGATTTTTCAAGGTTTCACCCCGTGTATTTTGTCTAAAAGGATTGACCTTTGTAGGGTAATCGGGTAAAATCAAAAATAAATGAAACCATGCAAAGGGAGTGAAAGTGATGCAAGGCAATATATTATCCGGCGGTATAAAAGAACTGGAAGCTGTCAAACAGAAATTAGCGGATTTAACTGCTTGCCAGAACCAGAATGAAGGCCTTGAACTACAGGAGGCCAGGCTTGAAAAGAGCATCAAGGGGATGGAAAAGGATATTGCGGATGAAATCGGAACCACTCTAAGACAGCGGAAAGAGGAAATTGAAAAGACCTATGATGCACAGCTTGACCTTACCAGACAGCAGATAAAAAAAATCAAAAACAGAAAAATGAAGTCAAAAACAGAAAAGGTTAACGAAAGAATCGACAATGAAACAGCAGGAACCAAGGAAGAATACCGTTTGTTCAACCTTGAAATACGGGACTTGTACAAAAGCGATAAAATACCGTTGGCGTTTCATAACCGTTTATTCTATGCCTTATTCTTTCCCGGCAAGCCGTTGGATTTTCTGATAATCATACTGACAGTGGCTTTATTGCTTCTGGCATTGCCTTATTTTATCTATACTATGGTGCTGCCGGTGGAAAAGCTGTTATACCTTTTCTTACTATATGCACTTATAGTACTTGTATTTGGCGGAATCTATCTGATGATTGAAAATAACATCAAAAACAGGCATCAGAATACCTTTGCCCAGGTACAGAAAATAAGAAGGCAGATGAGGCTGACACGCAGGGCGATTAAAAACATTAAAAAGGGCATCTTAAAGGATAAGGACGAGAGCACCTATGATTTAGAGGACTTTGACAGGGAATTGGAAGAGCTTGAGCAGGAGCTGGTAAAAATAAACGCCGGAAAGAAAGAGGCCTTAAGTACCTTTGAGAATTCTACCCGTAATGTAATCAGGGAAGAAATTAACCAGCAGCATCAGGAAGAGCTGCTAGGGCTTAAGACAGAATATGCAAAAGCTTATAGCGACATCAAAGAGGTGCAGGAATCAATAAAAAATCTTTCCCTTGAAATAGCCTCCGAATATGAGGCATATATAGGAAAAGAATTTTTGACAAAGGAAAAACTGGATGCGCTCATTCAGCTTATGCAGGAAAAAAATATAGCTACCATATCGGAAGCCATAACCTGCTACAGAACAGAGCAGACGGAAACCACAGTATCACAGCATTAAGATAAATAAAAATCGGTGCAGCATAACAGAGAGATTTTCTCTTCATTATGTTACACCGATTTTTTATACTAACTCCTGTAGCATGTCATCTGCTTGCAGATGTGGATTGCTATAAAACAGGGATATAAAATGCATTTTATTCAGTTATTTCTTTTTTTAGTAATGTTGCAATTCCAATGTCAATAATAGCAAGATTACTATTGGGTTCTATACTTTTAAAAATATTAAATATTTCCAGTTAAATAACCTGTATATGTAGCATCAGTGTAATTATCTATATAATTCCTAAGATATGCGCCAGTCCAAGTTAACCATCCTGACATGACGGTATATGAATCTAAATTTTCTTGCCAGAAAACTTGCTGAGTTGGTGTTATAGTTGCGGAATAGTAACGTATATACCTAGTAACATATTGAGTAATTACTGTATCAGGGGTTACCATATTAGGGGTTTTAGATTCAGGATTCTCATATACTTCATATTTTATCCCATCTTCTGTATAGCCCTGATAAAGTAAAGTTGCATTTTCATCAATTAATGATGTTTGTTTTTCAGCTGCAGATGCGGTTGTTGAAAGCGACATTAGAAAGCAAATAGCAAAAAAAGAGAATAGGAATTTTAAGTATTTCTTCATATAAAGCGACCTCCTTGGAAATATATGTTTTATAATGGCTACAATATCCAGTATAGCACAACGCTTTAATATTAAAATGGTAAAAAGTACTATATATTCATAGAAATTTACATATTTTATAATTAAAGTATATATAACTAAGAATATAGTTCAGTTTACCACCAGTTCAGTTTACATGAACTATAATTTATTATTTATAACGATGTTGTTGCGATAGTCTGAACTGTTTTACTTCAAAAACAACCGAATTGGTATCACTGAAGTTAGCATACAATAAAGCTAATATACAAGCAATACCCACAATATCATACAAGCCTTAGGACAATGTGTATTATTGAAAGAAACCCAGATAACAAATATCACCTGGGTATGATGATTATGTAGCTTTCTTATATAATTAATGCAAGCATGTGTATTCATAAAATAGACCATCTCCACGTGAGCTCTCTGTCTAATGAAGTAGTCTATCTTACTATAACAAAGAAAATTACATTTTATTTCTGAAAGACAACTATCCGGCAGAATCTTATAGTGCACGTTCCATGGTCAGAAAAACTGCTGAATTGTATTGCATTTACCTTGAAAAGCAATATTTGCTATCTTGCAATCCATAGAGCGGGCAGATGCGATTTCCGAACAAAGAATGTCTTTACGCCAAATACAACTGGAGATACTAAAAAGCTCATGGAAAAGTTGGTCATTTATGAAGGAACATGATTATAACATGGACAATATGGGCTATGAAATAGGGGCAGGTATGGCCCGCCCCATGCATATCGTAAGTTCGCTTCTTATACTGCCTAAATAAAAAGATTAAAAATGCAACGCATTTTTTAATCTAATCCTTTGTAAGCTGATAAAAGCAATAATTAATACCGGTACAAATATAATCGGCCAATGCCATGACCACATTAAGTCTTGTAGTCTGCAGCAGCATATGGTCAAGCATGCCCGAAAAATTAACAATTCCGGTAATAAAAATATCGCCGACAGGAGGAAGATCCTTGTCAACACCGGCACCGGGGAGCAGAGGTCCTTCACCGAGAGTGATGTAGCCGATATGGCTGGATTTTCCCAAGGAGGCATCTACAGCAATTACAAAAGCATTCGGATGATGAACCTGGATATAATTTATGGTCTCGCCCAGATTCTTAGCATGAACAGGCTGCTCCAGGGTTCCATAGAGTGCCATGTTGTATTGCTTCATTTTGGATAGCTTGTATCCTACAATCGGTCCCAGACAATCACCGGTTGCCCGGTCAGAACCGATACAAAGAAAAACCAGAGGGCGGTTTTTACTGGGCTTGGTCTGTATCATGTTTTGCAGTCTGCTGCTGAAATCATAAACGGAATATCGTTCCTTTGTATTGAAATAATATAATTTCCTCTCTATATCCAATTCTTTGTTCATCAGAACCTCCTATTAACTCGTACACTATACCTTATTCTTACTTAACAAAAGTATTACCTTTAAAATATTATTTAGTCAGGAATTAGAAATAATTAACAAACTAATTTTCAACAACCCCCTTGCAAATACTGCAAATATGTGTAAGGTTTCGGTGGACAATCGTAAAGAAGAGAAAAAATAAGAGAAATAATACTAATAAAATAGGTAATATTTATAAATTACTGAGTTTGTTTTGACATAATTATTAATTCTTCTGTGCTACCATAAAAAATAAAAATGAGAGTAACAAGTGTCAGGAGGATTTGATAATGGACAACAATACATACCAGAAAGGACAGACAAACGGTAATGCCGTAACCATAAAGATGCCTAAAAATATCAGACAGGTGGGAAATGTCTTATACCATGGAAGAACCATTTATGTGGAAGACTATGTAATGACCTTCATAAAACAGCTGGCGGATACCGACCCAGGAGAATTGAGGGTTGCGGTATTTTTAGGCTACTGCGTAAAAACAGAAGAAGCCAGGAATGTTTTCATCAAAGGAGCGGTAGCAATGGGGAATACCGACTTTGGTGCCGGTATGACACTGACAGATGACGGTTGGACAAGTGTCTATGAAAATATAAAGAAGTATTTTACTGACGTGGAAATTGTAGGCTGGGCGTTGATAGGGCCGGGATTTTACCTTGAAAGCAATGACAAGATCAGAAAAGTCCATATGGATAACTTTTCAGGTATCGATAAAGTCTTACTGAAGATGGACAGTATGGAAAGAGAAGAGTCTTTTTATTTCTGTGAAAATAACCAGCTCATAAAACAGCTGGGATTTTACATCTATTATGAAAAAAATGAAGAAATGCAAAATTACATGATAGAGTATAAGGAAGATACAATAACAAGGGAAGAAGCTATTTATAATGACCAGACAACGAAAAAGATAAGGAGTGTTATTCAGGACAAAAAGGAGGTAAAGGAGGACCGGAATGTAGTAAGGCTTCTTTATGCCGCCAGCTCTCTTCTTGCTATTATTGTCCTTGTTATAGCAGCTACCATGCTGGACAGCTACGATAAAATGAAGAAGATGGAATCAGCTTTAAGCACCATCTCCAATAATCTTAATCTGGCAGCAGGAGAGGATGACCAGCAGGTGGCATCCAAGGATAACAAAGGTAAGGAGAACGGTGCCGTAAAGGAAGATGGAAGCAATAAAACAAATAAGGATACCGGAGATGATAAAAACGGCGGAAAGACCACAGATGACGGCAAGTCAACAGACTCACAGTCCGTAACAGTGGATAAGGTAGACGGAAATGTGACACCGGAACCACAGACCACAAAGGAACCGGAATCAGCCGGAGAGAAGGAGCCGACAAAAGCCCCGGATAAAGCCACAAAGACAAATGAAACTCCGGATAAAAATGATAAGGGTAAGACAGAGGGTACCAAAGAAGACTCCACACCAAAAGAGGGTTCCACATCCAAAGGTGTTAACAAAAAGACCACGGCACCTGCTTCCGCAGCAGTAAAATATTATACTGTTAAAGCAGGAGACTCACTGGCAGGTATCAGCTATAAGCTATATAAAACCTATACCTATATGGATGAAATAATGAAACTGAATAATATAGAAGATGAAAATAAAATCTTAGCCGGCCAAAAGCTTCGAGTACCTTAAAGGAGGCAAAGTTATTGCCGAGCATTGTGAATGAAGAAAGCCCCATGGCTTTCCTGTAACCTTGTCCAAAAACGGATGATGAAGGAAAATCATGGGGCTTAGTTTGAAAATTAAAAAGCAATTTTCAAACGCGTTGGGAAGGTATGACTGTTAGTTTGAAAATAAAAAACAATTTTCAAACGCAAGATTGAGCCTGCGAAATCCTCGGCCCAATCTTGCGGCGGGCTGGGAAGGTATGGGGTGTTATTCTATTTCCATTTTTCATAGAAAAAAAAGATGTTATTATTGCGGAAATAAGTTATAATAATACAAACAAAGGAAAAATAGCAATGTAGAAAGGTAAGCAGTTATGGCAGTAATATTGGAAAAACCGGAACTTAGGATTTACGAAATCAGAAAACGCCAGCATCATAAGATGGTCGTTATTTTACTGCTGCTTTCTCTGATAGTTGCGGCTGTATTAATTGGTGGGATATACTATACGATAAATAATAAAAAATATACAAGTTATGAGGTGCTTCATTCATACCAGAAAAAAGACACAGGGTCGGCAAGGTATTATGCCTATGGCAGCGGATATATCCGTATGAGCAGAGATGGAATAATGGCAGTTGACAAGAGCGGGAATCAAATCTGGAATGACACCTATCAGATGAAGGATCCACAGATGGACATTAAGGGAGACTATGTCTGTGTCAGTGACAGGGGCAGTAAGCTCTTACAGATATATGGACCCAAGGGAGAGGAATCTTCCGTTCAGACAGATTACCCAATAATTAAAAGTGTCATAGCTTCCCAGGGTGTTACGGCCGTATTACTCAGCGGCGAAGGAGAAGATTATATTCGGTATTATTCGAAAGAAGGCAAGCGCATAATAAACAGAAGAACGGTAGAAAAGGATGATGGTTTTCCGCTAGATATAAGTATATCAGCAGATGGAACTAAACTAGTAACAAGTTATGTGAATTTTATTAAAGGGGAGATGTCTGATAAAATCACCTTTCTTAATTTTAATAATTTAGGAAAAAACTATATTGATAATATTGTAGGAGCCTCTAATTTTGGACAAACCCTGGTCCCGGATGTGGAATTTATAAACAATAACACAGTCTGTGCTTTTGGAGATGATAAATTCAGAGTATATTCCATTGATAAAACTCCGGAGCTTCTTTTTAAGAATGCCCTGAAAAGTCAGATAAAGAATGTTTTCTACAATGAGAATTACATAGGCTTTGTATTAAGAGATAATGAGAGCAGCACCGATAATCAGATTGTAATATATAATTTAAAAGGAAAAGTTATATTTGACAAAAAGACGGATTTTGACTATAGCAGCATCTCATTAAACGGTGAAGAACTTCTTTTAACCTCAAGCCGTGACTGGCTGATATATAAATTAAATGGAAAAGTTAGAATGAGCTGCCATTTTGATAATGAGATAGCAAATATATTGCCTGCCCCTGGAAGAAACAGATTCATAATGATTAATGATCAAACCATTGATGAGGTGAAACTAAAATGACAGCATTTGCTTCGGGAGAGCCTGTAAACTGGCTGTTAATAGCAGTAGTGGCTATATTAATAGGGTTTACCATAAATGGAAGGAGAATAGGGTTTATCCGTACAGTATTTACCCTCTTCTCAACAATTATTGCCATTATGCTTACGGTATGGGTAAGCCCGATTATAAACAAACAAGTACAGCAAAATGAAAAATTCATGGACTACACCACCAAGAAAATATCTAAAATAATAGATTTTAAGGATAGCGGAAATAAGGTTACGGACGAAGTTAGTTTTATTAATAAGCTTCCCATGCCGAAAGCCATGAAAGAGTCTTTGGTAGAGAATAATAACAAAGAAGTATACAAAACAATGGCTGTAAAGAGTTTTAAAGAATATGTCAGTGAATCTATCAGCAGAATGATAATAAATTCTGGGGTATTTATCATAGTATTTATTATCATCAGCATTGCACTTGGTGTAATCTGTTTCGCGCTGGACATCATCAGCAAGCTTCCTGTTATAAACGGTCTTAACAAAACAGCAGGGCTGCTGACGGGACTCATACAGGGAATTGTGGTTGTCTGGATAGGCTTTCTTATCCTAACAGCATTTGCAGGAACTAAAGTCGGACAGGATATGTTTGAATTGATAAACAGCAATACCTTTTTAAGTGTATTGTACAATAACAATATGCTCCTTAAATTCGTCACAAACCTGGGCCAGATTCTGCTGGCATAAGTATGGCAGCTGTAGCTGTGAAATAAGTTGCATTAAGATTTTTAACTTCTTAATTCAACTTATATGGAATGTATAAAAAAAGCAAGAAATTGTTCAGCATCATAGGAGAAATAAAGCACAGGATAGTTTATACTTTATATCATAATATCATAAAATTTATAAAATAAAACAAAAGATAATAAACCTTGCAAATAGCAAAAAATAAAAGGATAACAGGTTTATAGAGAAAGGATGCTGCAAAAGATGCATGAAGTACTAGAACAAATCCAAAAGCTTGGAATTGTACCGGTAGTAAAGATAGACAAATTAGAAGACGCCAAACCATTAGCACAGGCATTAATCGAAGGAGGACTTCCCTGTGCGGAGGTTACTTTTCGTACGAATGCGGCAGAGGAGGCCATACGTATTATAGCCTCTGAATTTCCTGATATGTTAATCGGAGCAGGTACTGTACTAACCACCGGGCAGGTTGACAGGGCAGTAAATGCCGGGGCCAGATTTATCGTAAGTCCCGGGCTTAACCCAAAGGTAGTAAAATATTGTATGGAGAAAGGAATCCCGGTGACTCCCGGCTGTTCCAATCCCAGTGATATTGAACAGGCGATTGAATTAGGCCTGGAAGTGGTAAAATTCTTTCCCGCGGAAGCAGCCGGCGGGCTAAATATGATAAAAGCCATGTCAGCACCCTATGTGAGTATGAAGTTCATGCCCACCGGAGGCATAACTGAAAAGAATATCCTGTCCTATTTGGATTTCCCCAAAGTCATTGCCTGCGGAGGCAGTTGGATGGTAAATGAGACCCTGTTAAACAACGGTGAATTTGATAAAATAAAAGCACTTACCAAGGATGCTGTAATGAAAATGTTAGGCTTTGAACTACGGCATATTGGAATAAATGCAAAAAATGAAACAGAAGCAGATGGCATAGCATCCACCTTTGAAAACCTTTTCGGCTTTGCAAAAAACACAGGTAATGCCTCAATCTTTGCAGGCCTTGGTATCGAAGTCATGAAAGTACCTTACCTTGGTAATCATGGTCATATAGCAATAGCGGCCAACTATCTTGAAAGAGCGGTATACCATCTTGAAAGCCGCGGATTTCACTTTGACGAAGCAACCTCCAAGTATGATAAAGGGAATAAAAGAACTGCTGTATATTTGAAGGAAGAAATAGGGGGATATGCGGTACATCTAATTCAAAAATAGTATAAAACATACCATTTGTTAAAATACAAAGCTGTTAGGGGAATAAGATAAAAACCTGACAGCTTTTTTGGTTCGTAGGATTTGCAAAAGAGAAATGAAGATAATATCTTATATCAAATGCTTCTCTTTCCCATATTGAATATTACCTGCTAAAAATACCAAGATAACATTTCTTTCAGAGGCTTATCATTTCCAAATAAACTATTACTTGTTAAAGTATAAACGAAGATAGATATAAACGTTATAAAAAATAAAATATAGAGAGGTTAAAGTAACGAAGGGTACCATTATATTAGAAATATAGTTATTGAAATAAAAGAGTATCAATAAGCAAAGAAAAATTCAGATTTTATAGAAAAAAGTGTTGACATTGATAAATTATGGTGCTATAATACATTTTGCTGACGCGCTAAAGGACATAAAAAAACAGACATATTTGTTAGCGCTGATGCATAAGAACCTTGATAACTGAACAGTGAAACAACCCTGAAATTTTCTTTAAAATTTCATTTAAGGATTTAAGAAATCATGATTTTGTTCCTATTATATAAGAACAAAAATGAATAGTAAGAAATCTTTAATAAAAGAACAGTATCAGAAATGATACAACCTTAAAACAGTAAAAGTATGTGGGTAACACCACAGACTACGGAAATTAACTTGTTGAAGTTTTGATTTATTCATAAATTATAAGCTTCTAAATAGCCAATGTTAATTCTGAAAATGATTAAACTTTAATTTGAGAGTTTGATCCTGGCTCAGGATGAACGCTGGCGGCGTGCTTAACACATGC
>NZ_FRAC01000058.1:0-9222 GCF_900142215.1 Anaerocolumna jejuensis DSM 15929
TGACAGGAATTCTGAAGGAGGGGATCGGGAATGGAACACTGGTACAGGTGGATTCAGACCTTCCGGTGCCGGAAATGCTTTCCCAGGAAGCTGAAACGGACTGGGGCTTTGACTGCAGGATTGCCAACCAGTATGGAAAGCAGGTATTCGTCAACAGTAAGACAACAGGCTGCCAGATCCACGTGGGAAATCTGCCTTTTGCCGTAAAGGAACCGGGAGCCGTTCTTTCCACGTCCCTGGGAAGGGATGTGGACAAGGTAAGGGCTATACAGGCAGGGGTCAGCCAAAGTGCCTCGGTCTTTGAATTTGAAGAGACCACTCTGACCGTCAGTGATCTTACCATAGGAGCCGGGTATGCCATTTCCTATGAAGGGAGGACACAGACCGTCACCCGAAGTGAGATCCATGCCAGTCAGGGGACCCTGGTCAATGAGGTCACCCTGGTCCATGGGGAAGGGGTCATGCCGGAGGCTGCCCGTTCCCAGGGAACGACCAAGCACTCCAGTATCCTGACGGGTACGGTAACGGCAGTGGATGGAACCAACGTGATGGTGGATTTTCATACACCGGGAGATACGCCCAGATGGATGCCCTATGCCAGTGCGGTAAGCAACTATTTTTATTCCATGCCGGATATCGGAGATACGGTATTCGTATACTATGAGACCGGAGACAGCGAAAAGGTAGTTTGTCTGGGAAGCCGGCATGTAAATGAAAGCCCCGACTTTTCCAATTCCAAGAATAAGATGATGACGGCGAACAACCGGATGGTGAAATTTGCAGAAAAGGAAGTCGATCTGGTTGGAAACCGCTCAGAATATGACGGCAGCGGAGGGGAACAGGCCAAGATCATCTTCAATGATGAGACCGGAATCGAGATACAGAGCACAAAGGACATCAGCCTGAAAGCGGAAGAAAAGATAACCTTACAGGCATTGAAGGGGTCCTATAATGGAATAGAGGAAGTAAAGCAGAAGTTCGACCAGAAGTACGGCGAAGGAGATACGAAATACAAAGCGGAGGGCGGAACCATGGAATTTGATGCCCTGTCCCTGCTTTCAGCCAGAAGCTATCATGCCTTAAAGAAAAACATCGATCAGAACCTGAAGGCCCCTTTTCAGGTCATCGGGACCCTGAAGGAGCTGACCGGAAAGATTGGAGGAAGCGCCGGTACAGAAGGGGGAGGAGAGGCAGAAGCCGCTCCGGTCTTTGAAGACGGGACAGCGCATATTATGTCACTGGACCGGCTGGTACTGCAGGTAGGTACCACCTGTGTGACCTTTGCCGGAGGGGTGATCCAGATCCGCACCAATGCCTATCTGCAGCTTGGAACGGACCGCAGCGCCACGTATGAACATCTGGAGGATGCCAACTATACCTGGAAGGATATGTTCCTGGATATGACCCAGTGCGCCCTGGATATCGTAGGTGCTCTTCCCATCCCGGGTGTATCCACGGTGGCGAACCTTGCCAATGCCGGAATCAGCCTGGCAAGAGGGGATTATGTGGGAGCCGCCATATCCGCCGGGACCGCTGCCCTGTCTCTCATCCCCGGAGCCAATACGGTAGGCGGTATGCTCAAAGGAGCATCCGGCATTGCCAAGCTGGGGAAAAAAATGAAGGCAGCCGGCACCCTTCTAAACGCTGTCAAAAAGTTCAGCAGCGGAGCAATTAATGCGAACCTTGCCCTTACTGCAGTCATGGCAGTCGGGGATATCGGTACGGCGATCAAGGACGGGACCTTTGATATGAACGATCCGAAGTGCCGCCAGGATGTCATGAGCATCCTGCAGGGAGGCTCCAGCCTTGCAAAATACAAACTCGGGAAATCAAAAACAAGAGGCAAGAACGGAAAAGAACGTTTCAAGAGCCGGGGAGAACGAGAGACCGAGCGGCAGGGAAGAAAGGATGCCAGACAAAAGCGGGTGCAGGCAGCTGCAGGCGCTGTGGACAATGTCAGGAAAAAGACCCGGGCGAAGCTGGATGAATATTCGGCAAACCGCTGTACGAAAGGGGAGCCCATTGACATGGTCACCGGAAGCTACCTCATTGAACAGTGCGATCTGCTGATCAATGACATCGGAGGCCGCACTGCCATTGAGCGTACCTATGAATCCCTTTTGTCAGGAGAAGAATCCCCGGTAGGAAAGGGCTGGACCTTAAGTATTTTCAGCCGGGCCTATCTCTACGATGAAAGGATAGAGATACTCCTTCCGGACCAGCATACGGAGACCTTCTTAAAAACAGCAGAAGGCTACCGGAACCGGAGGGGAGGAACCAAGAGACTTACCCTGACAGAAGAAGGAGAAGGCTACCGGCTGACGGAGGAAAACGGAAGGACCAGCTGGTTCTATGACCAGGACGGCAGGCTTCTTTCTGCCACGGACCGGAACGGCAACCGGACCCTCTATGAATACAGCGGAGAAAACCTGGCAAAGATCTGCTTTACCAGCGGGCAGTATCTTTTATTTACCTGGCAGGGGGACAAGATCATCCGTATGAAGGACTGTATCGGACGGACCGTGGAGTACCGCTATGAGGATGGTTACCTGACCGCTGTCACCATGGTGAACGGAGGGACAGAGACCTACGGCTACGATACCGCAGGACGGATAAAGGAGATCACCGATGCCAACGGTAATACCTACGTCCATAACGAATATGACAGAAAGGGCCGGGTGACCAGGCAGAGCCTGTCAAACGGCCAGGAATATATCTTATTCTACGAAGAGGAGGACCGGGTCAATACCTATCTGGTGCCAAAGAACGGACAGGAGACCAGACACCATTACAACCTGTTAAAACAACTGGTAAGAACGGAATATGAGGACGGTACCACCGAGGAATACGGCTATGACGCCTGGGAGAACCGGGTATGGGAAAAGGATAGGAACGGGAACGAGACCAGAAGGGAATATGACGAAGCCGGACATTTGTTAAAGCTGACAGAACCCTCGGGCAGAGAGTTTTCCTATGAATATGAAGCCGGAAACTGCATCCATAAATGGGACAATACCGGAATGGACAGCCGGTATACCTATGACAGAGCCGGGAACCTGAAGGAGGAAATTCAAAAAGTAGAGGAGGAAAAGAGCCGTAGCTACCGTTTTACCTATGACAGCTACGGAAGGATCACAGCCTTTGAAGACCCGGAGGGCAGCCTTGAAACCTATGAGTACGGCCATCTCTTTGGGGAAGAGCAGATCTACATCAATGCCGGGGGAGAGAAGACCCTGTACGGCTATGATGAGGCCGGGCGTTTAATGCTCCGGACGGACATGGACGGAACCAGGCGGTATACCTATAACCACTTTGACCTACTCTGCCAGGCCTCGGATCCCTTAGGGCATTCGGAACGGTACGTCTATGACGGAGTCCTTGACCTGGTACAGGTGGTAAGAGCCAACCAGTACGGGGAGACCATGGGAGCGGAATCGGGAGACCGGTACCGGTATGATGCCTTCCACCACCAGACCATGCATATCGATGCCGCCGGTGGGGTCTATGCTCTGCACCTTGACGGCGAAGGGAATCCCGTAAAGGAAATCCATCCTAACACTTACCGGATAGAGGACAAGGACGGGGAGGGGATTATCAATCAGTATGATGCCAGTGATAATAAATATAAAATTCAGTACCCGGACGGAGGAACCAGACGGCTCTGGTATGATGCCAATGGAAATATCACGAAGGTATGCAATCCGGAGCAGTATGAGGAAAAAACCGATGATGGTCCAGGTTATCTTTATGAATATGACAGCGCAGACCGCCTGGTGCAGATAACAGGACCGGAGGGGGAATTTCTCCACCAGTATACCTATGACCTTGCCGGAAATCTGATCAAGGCAGTACACGGAAAGAACTGCCGGAAAGCAGAGGAGACCAGCACTGGAGATATAACCGGAAACAGCTCCGGAGATAGAGCTGGAAATAGCACCGGAGATAGAATTGGAAACAGAACCGGAGTCAGAACAGAGCAGGAAGAGGCCATAGGGGAATTGTATTCTTATAACAGCCTTGGCTGGCTGCTGGAAAGCCGTACCCCCATGGAAGAAAGGGACGGAGCTGTCCGGTATCAGCTCATCCGGTATGAATACGACCTATCAGGGAACCGGATCAAGGAACTCCGATACTGCGATTACCAGACCAGAGAGAGCCATCAGGGAGAGGTCCATACCATCTCCTATGAATACGACAGGAAAGACCATCTAATCAGGGTCAGTGACCGCACGGGAGCAGTGCTGGAATACGGATATGACGGAAAGGGCCGGAGAACTCTTGAAAAGAGAAAGATAAATCAAAGTAATGAGCAGGTATTCCGCTACTTCTATGATGAGGGAGGCCGTATCGTCAAGGTATCACGCAGCGCCGACCAAAAGGGCTGTGGAAAAGAAACGGTATCCGTCCGTTATGAATACGATAAAAACGGCAATAATACCCAGGTAGTATTACCCTCCGGCGGGGAAATCCTCCGGGAATATGACGCAGCTGACCGTCTCATCAAGGAAACCCATAGGGAGAAAAAGAGCGGGATTCATAACACTACGGGCTTTGCTTATGATAAGGCCGGGAATCTCCTCTGTATCACCGACAATCAGGGCAGAAAGACACAAATCGAATACGACCTGTTGAACAGGGAAATCCAGCGGACCGAGCGGGACGGAGGGATAACGAGACAGTTCTATGACACCAACGGCCAGTTAGTCAAGGTAATCCGTCCGAGGGAATACGAAGCCAGTAAGGATGCCGGAGCCGGAACGGTATATACCTATGACACAGCAGGTCGGTTACTTACCATCCTACGCCCAGACGGAAAGCTTCAGGAGAGCTATGTCTATGATACAGACGGAAATTTGATCCAGACCTTAGATGGAACCGGAAGCGGAGCAAGATTTGACTATGATCTTGGAGGAAGAAGAACCCGGGTTGAAACTGAAGGGAAAGCCACCCAGAGCTACACCTATGATGCCTATGGCAACATCACTGGCCTGTGTGACGGAGAAAACAACAAGACAGAGTATGTCCTGGATAAGTGGGGCAGAATTACAGAGATTAAGAAAGCAGACGGAAGTCAGGAACGCTATGGTTATGACTATGCCGGAAATATCACTGAGAGCGTTGATGGAGAAGGCAACCGTACTACTTATGAATATAATGCAGCAAATCTTCTTTCTTCCCTAACGGACCCGGCAGGGGAAATGGAGCAGTATCAGTATGAGGAAGAAGGGCGGCTGTATAAAAAGCTTGACAGGAATGGAATAGAGACCGCCTATACCTATAACCTTTACGGAAATATACAAAGCAGACGGGCAGGGGAACTTTCCGAAGTGTATGAATACACCCCGGAGGGCTTGTTAAAGTCGGCCATAGCAGAAGGAATGCGCTACAGCTATACCTATGATGCAATGGGGCGATTGACGGAGAAAAAGGCAAGCGGAAGGCCCCTGTTATCCTTTACTTATGATAAGAACGGCAACCTGTGGAAACAGAAGGATGTCACCGGAAAGATGACAGAGTACCGTTATACCATAAATGATGAAATCAAGGAAATTTGGGATGACGGAAAGCTTTTAGCAGAGTATAATTATAACGAAGACGGAACGGTAAAGAACCTGAAAAATGGGGAAAGCCTCTATACGGAATATGCCTATGATAAAGATAAGAACCTGACCGGTCTGCGAAACATACTGGCAGGAGAAGTCCTGGCAGATAACCATTACCGGTATGACGGCAATGGAAACCGGACCAGAAAGCACCAGCTTCAGGGAGATACCAGCTATACCTATGACAGTTTAAACCGTTTGACCAAGGTACAGTATCCGGGAAGCTGGGAGGAACTGACCTATGATAAAGCCGGGAACCGAACCGGAAGACGCAGTCCAAGTGGGGAAGAGCTTTACCAGTATGACAGCAGGAACCGCTTGACCAGCCATACCGTAAACGGTGTTATAGAAGGCTATACCTATGACAATGCTGGAAACTTATTAAAGGACGGAAAGAATCAGTACACCTATGATGCCTTTCATCGGACAAGCAGGGTGGAAACCTTTGACGGAGCTATCCAGATCAACCGGTATGATGCAGAAGGGTTACGCCATGAGATGGAGGAGAACGGAAACCTGGTGCAGTTCATTTTCAGGGGAACTGAGGTCGCAGTTGAAGAAAGCAAGGGAGAAATCAAGCGCTATATCCGTTCTGATGTCCTGTTAGCTTCCGATGCAGAGAGCGCAAGGACCTACTACCATTATGCAAGCGATGAACTGGGGAGTATCACCCATGTGACAGAGGGAGAGGAAGTCCTCAACTGGTATGAATATGACGCATGGGGAAATGTGACGGAAAGCCAGGAAAAGGCAGAAAACCGTTTTAAGTTTAACGGACAGCAGTTAGATCCTATCAGCCAGCAGTATTACTTAAGAGCCAGATATTATAATCCAATCATTGGACGCTTTACACAGGAGGATACCTACTGGGGAGATGGACTGAACCTGTATGCATACTGTGCCAACAATCCGGTGTATTATGTGGACCCTAGCGGAAACATTTGTAAAAAAGCTGCCGATAGAATCATGTCTCTTATGGACGAGGGGCGGATTAAAGGCAAAAACAAACGGCAGTTGGAATCATACCTGCGGAATAAGATAAATAATGGAGGATTGAATCCGGCAGAGCAAGAAGTTGCTAATAAACTTAATATTAATATTGACAATAAGGGGGCGGGTGAAGCTAGGCTTATACCTGGAGAAGATGGAATAGTTACCGGAGGCAATTCAACTAAACTTGGTCAGAATTTATTTGAAGATATGGGATTACCAAGAACAACTAGTAGAACACCTTATCAAGCAATGCATATAATTCCTAAAGAACTTAGAAGTCATCCTGTAATAAAAAAGATAGGAATGGATTTTGATGATGTATCTAATGGAATATTCCTAAGAAATAGAAAGAGTGGTGGTGTAAGTCCAATGTCAAGGCATGAAGGTTTCCATAAGGTATATAATAGATTCATTGAAGGTAAATTGGATAATTTAGATATTAATTTAAGTACTAGCGAATTAGAAAGACAGGTTTTTGATTTGCAACAAAAAGGAAAATATCTTATGGAACAGGGACTACCAATGTATGAAAAAGAGGGTGCAAGCATAGACCTATGGGAAAGGTGGTTTAATAAATAATGTTTGGAAGTAACACAAGTTTGGTAGAGGAGATAATAAAATCTGTAAAAACAATGAACTTATATAAGCAGAATTCTACAAATATAGAAAATGTGTTAGTGATTAACGATTATGAAAAAGCGAAATTCTTAGCATATGATAATTTAGAGTATGAGATGAACTCTGAAAATGGGTATAATTGGGTCGACATAAGAGAACTTGTAATGAGCAATGTTAATGAGGATAAATACACAATGGAAAATTACAAGGAATTCAATAAGAAAATAGATGATATTGAATTATTGATAAGAAAAGACCTAAAGATTGCTAAAGAATATAGAGAGACATGGGATGATGCATACGCTGATATAGTAAATTGTGCGATTTGTAGAGCAATTTATGGACAGAATGATAGTTTGTTTGAAAAATTGTATAATGTATATAAGTCAGGTGGATGGCCATGTGGATGGGAGGGAAACTTTCCAGAAGGAAAACTAATAGCATTTTATCCCAAAGAATGATAGGATAGATTTCCTGACTTACCTACATTCAAACCAGGTAGAGGGCAGGTAGAGGTTAAGCTTGAGAGGAAGGGTGTAGAGAGTTACGGATTAGGTACTATTGAAGAGGGACTAAATTTATTTAATAATAATATAAGAGGCATAAATGTGTTTGATTCAACAAGTAATACATGGAAGGAGATATTTAAGAAATGAGTATAAATACAGTATTAAATTTAATTGAATTTTATAGCCCTAAACTTGCATGATGCGGGATGCCGTATTGTCAAGTTATCACGCAGTGCCGACCAAAAGGGCTGTGGAAAAGAAACGGTATCCGTCCGTTATGAATACGATAAGAACGGCAATAACACCCGGGTAGTATTAGTCTCCGGTGGGGAAATCCAGAGGACCGAGCAGGACGGAGGGATAATGAGACAGTTCTATGACACCAACGGCCAGTTAGTCAAGGTAATCCGTCCGAAGGAATACGAAGCTTCAAAAGAAGCCGGAGCCGGAACAGTATATACCTATGACACATCAGTCCGGTTACTTACCATCCTACGCCCAGACGGAAAGCTTCAGGAGAGCCATGTCTATGATACAGACGGAAATCTGATCCAGACCTTAGACGGAACCGGAAGCGGAGCAAGGTTCCAGTATGATCTTGGGGGAAGAAGAACTCGGATTGAAACCGAAGGGAAAGCCACCCAGAGCTACACTTTCGATGCCTATGGCAACATCATCGGCCTGTGTGACGGAGAAAGCAACAAGACAGAGTATGTCCTGGATAAGTGGGGCAGAATTACAGAGATTAAGAAAGCAGACGGAAGCCAGGAATGCTACGGTTATGACTATGCCGGAAATATCACTGAGAGCGTGGATGGAGAAGGCAACCGTACTATTTATGAATATAATGCAGCAAATCTTCTTTCTTCCCTAACGGACCCGGCAGGGGAAATGGAGCAGTATCAGTATGAGGAAGAAGGGCGGCTGTTTAAAAAGCTTGACAGGAATGGGGTAGAGACCGCCTATACCTATAACCTTTACGGAAATATACAAAGCAGACGGGCAGGGGAACTTTCCGAAGTGTATGAATACACCCCGGAGGGCTTGTTAAAGTCGGCCATAGCAGAAGGAATGCGCTATAGTTATTCCTATGATGCAATGGGGCGAATGACGGAAAAGAAGGCAAGCGGAAGGTCCCTGTTATCCTTTGCCTATGATAAGAACGGCAACCTGTGGAAGCAGAAGGATGTCACCGGAAAGCTGACAGAATACCACTATACTATAAATGATGAAATCAAGGAAATTTGGGATGACGGAAAGCTTTTAGCAGAGTATAATTATAACGAAGATGGAACGGTAAAGAACCTGAAAAATGGGGAAAGCCTCTATACGGAATATGCCTATGATAAGGACAAGAACCTGACCGGGCTGCGAAACATACTGGCAGGAGAAGTCCTGGCAGATAACCATTACCGGTATGACGGCAATGGAAACCGGACCAGAAAGCACCAGCTTCAGGGAGATACCAGCTATACCTATGACAGCTTGAACCGTTTGAC
>NZ_FRAC01000058.1:9232-10530 GCF_900142215.1 Anaerocolumna jejuensis DSM 15929
AAGGTACAGTATCCGGGAAGCTGGGAGGAACTGACCTATGACAAAGCCGGGAACCGAACCGGAAGACGCAGTCCAAGTGGGGAAGAGCTTTACCAGTATGACAGCAGGAACCGCTTGACCAGCCATACCGTAAATGGCAACACAGAAGCTTACACCTATGACAATGCCGGAAACTTATTAAAGGACGGAAAGAATCAGTACACTTATGATGCCTTTCATCGGACAAGCAGGGTGGAAACCTTTGACGGAAACATCCAGATCAACCGCTATGATGCGGAAGGGTTACGCCATGAGATGGAGGAGAACGGAAACCTGGTGCAGTTCATTTTCAGGGGAACTGAGGTCGCAGCCGAAGAAAACAAAGGAGAAACCAAACGTTACATCCGTTCCGATGTCCTGTTAGCTTTCGATGCAGAGAGCGCAAGGACCTACTACCATTATGCAAGCGATGAACTGGGGAGTATCACCCATGTGACAGAGGGAGAGGAAGTCCTCAACCGGTATGAATACGACGCATGGGGAAATGTAACGGAAAGCCAGGAAAAGGCAGAAAACCGTTTTAAGTTTAACGGACAGCAGTTCGATTCTATCAGCAAGCAGTATTACTTAAGAGCCAGATACTATAATCCGGTCATTGAACGCTTCACCCAGGAGAATACCTACCGGGGAGATGGGCTGAACATTTATGCATACTGTGCCAACAATCCGGTGTATTATGTGGATTCCAGCGGAAACATCTGTAAAAAAGCTGCCGATAGAATCATGTCTCTTATGGACGAGGGACGAATTAAAGGCAAAAACATACAGTTGGAATCATATCTGCGGAATAAGTTAAATAATGGAGTATTGAATCCGGCAGAGCAAGAAGTTACTAATAAACTTAATATCGATACTTAAACAAATGTATCCTAATATAGATGCTGAGGTTGTGTATAGTGTTAAAAAGTAAAGGAGAGTAGTGTGAAAGAAAGTAGAGGTCAGCCAAAAAGTGGCGCACTTGAACAAGCTGTCGAAAATGGCTACTTTTGAGAAAGTAGATGATTAATGATGATTAGGAAGCCAGAGGTTCTTTTGGCGGAGGATATAATCCTTCCCGTTCTAATAACTTCAGTGCTTGTTTGATAGCCTTTGCTTTCTGCTTTTCAATTAAAGCTTCAGGCATATCGATTTTGTATAAATCGCTAGGATTCCACTCTTCGCCAGTAGATAACATTTGGTAGATTGCAGTAAGAATCATTCGAGCGATAGCAACAATGGCTCTTTTCTTGCCACGGCGTTTTGTAAGAGATTCATATTTC
>NZ_FRAC01000011.1 GCF_900142215.1 Anaerocolumna jejuensis DSM 15929
AAAAGAGAAATATAAAAGAGAAATATAAAAATAAATAGAGTTAGTATAACAAGAAGGCCGCCTTTCAAGGCGGCCTTCTTGTATAACACTTATCTATTATTTCTTGGCAGGTATATTATTCTTTCCATAGTATGCGATTAAATATAACTCTTCTAACTCAGATACTAATGGAAGTCTGGGATTGGCTGTTGTACACTGATCACCAAAGGCTAAGTCTGCTAAACTGTTTACTTTGGAAAGGAAACTCTTTTCCTCTAAACCATATTCTTTTAATGTTGCAGGTATTCCTAAAAAGGCATTTAACTTTTCAATCTCAGTAGCCAGGATTTCAACCGCATCATCATTATTCTTAGGTGCAAAACCTAATTTCTTCATTAAGGTAAAGATCTTATCGCCTACAATATAGCTTTCATATTTAGGCCAGGAAGTAAATTTGGTGGGGCAGGAGGTACCATTGTAACGTACTACGTGAGGAAGTAATATTGCATTGGCACAGCCATGAGGAACATGATACTCACCGCCTAATTTATGAGCAAGGGAATGGTTTATTCCAAGGAATGCATTTGTAAAGGCCATACCGGCAATGGTAGAAGCGTTATGCATTTTCTCTCTTGCAACCGGGTCCTTCTCGCCAAATTCGTAAGATCTCTTTATATAAGTGAATACCATTTCAATTGCATGAACAGCTAAGGCATCTGTATAATCTGAAGCAAGTATTGATATATAAGCTTCAATTGCATGGGTCAATACATCCATTCCTGTCCAAGCAGTAGAGTTCTTAGGTACTGTCATTACAAAATCAGGGTCAATGATTGCAACATCCGGAGTTAACTCATAATCAGCAAGAGGGTATTTCTTATTCTCTTCTTTATCTGAAATAACGGCGAAGGAAGTTACTTCTGAACCGGTACCGGAGGTTGTAGGAATAGCTACTAATTTAGCTTTCTTTCCTAACTCAGGGAATTTATAGGCACGCTTTCTGATATCCAGGAACTTAAGTGACATGTTTTTGAAATCTGCTTCAGGGTTTTCGTAGAATAACCACATACCCTTTGCAGCATCAATTGCTGAACCACCGCCTAATGCTATGATTACATCAGGTTTGAATTTGTTCATGGAATCCACGCCCTTCATGATTGTTTCTAATGAAGGATCGGGTTCAACCTGGTCAAATATTTCACAGTGAACATATTCTTCTCTTTTTCTTAACTGATAAAGCACCTTGTTAACATAGCCAAGCTGTGTCATGGCAGGGTCTGTTACGATAAAAGCTTTTGTTATATCAGGCATCTTGGCAAGATAAGCTGTTGAGCCTGATTCAAAGTAAATCTTGTTAGGAATCTTGAACCATTGCATATTGTTTCTCCTCTTAGCTACACGCTTGATATTTACAAGGTCAACGGCTGATACATTATGCGTTGTGGAGTTTCCGCCATAGGAACCGCAGCCAAGTGTCAGGGAAGGCATATTGGTGTTATATAAATCACCGATTGCTCCATGAGTTGAAGGAGAATTTATAATAATACGGCCTGTCTTCATACGGTTGGAGAATTCTTCAATAACCGCCTGATTTGTTGAATGAAGTACGGAAGAGTGTCCCATACCACCATTTGCCAACATCTTTTCGCAAAGAACCATACCATCTTCCACATCTTTTGCTTTTACTACTGCTAAAACGGGGGATAACTTTTCAATAGAAAGTGGATATTCCCTGCCTACGCCTTCGATCTCTGTGCATAGTACTTTTGTATCTGAAGGAATAGTGAATCCGGCAAGAGCTGCAATAGCTGCAGGAGACTGGCCTACGATAGCAGGATTTACACTTCTCTTTTCCATATTAATAACTACAGGCTCTAATTTCTTGATTTCTTCCTTGGTTGCAAAGAAGCAGCCAGCTTTTTTCATAAGTTCAATTACTTCCTTATAAACAGGTGCTTCTACAATAGCTGCCTGCTCGGAAGCACAAATCATACCGTTATCAAAGGACTTTGATAAAACAAGGTCATTTACTGCACGTTTTAAAACAGCAGTTTTTTCTATAAAGCAAGGAACATTACCAGGACCAACACCGAGAGCCGGCTTTCCACAAGAGTAAGCAGCTTTTACCATACCAGGTCCACCGGTAGCAAGGATACAAGCAACACCGGGGTGATTCATAAGTACGGAGGTTGCTTCTACGGAAGGATACTCGATCCACTGAATACAGTTTTTCGGAGCACCAGCCTTAATAGCTGCCTCATATAAGGTCTGTGCGGCAGCCTTGGAGCACTTCTGGGCACTTGGATGGAAACCAAAGATAATAGGATTTCTTGTTTTAATACAGGATAATATTTTAAACATTGTAGTAGAAGTAGGATTGGTTACCGGAGTAACACCAGCTACGATACCGATAGGTTCAGCAACTGTCATGTAATCTTCTTCTTCGTTGTCTTCAATGATGCCTACAGTTTTTTGATATTTAATAGAGTGCCAGATATATTCTGTTGCAAATATATTCTTTGTTATCTTATCCTCATAAATACCTCTTTGGGTTTCTTCCACAGCTAATTTTGCAAGATATTGCTGTTTAGCGAGACCTGCCAGGGCCATTTCATGAACAATAACATCGATTTGCTCCTGGTCGTATTTCATGAATTCCTTTAAAGCTACTTGAGCATTTTTTACCAGTTCATCTACATGTTCCTGAGGGGTAGGTTGATTCTTTTCACTCATGGTAATCCTCCTTATTTTGTGGCAATGTATAATGTGTTAAATAATTAACAAGTTGATTTGTATCTCTTAACATCTTCAATATACCAGATTATAATTATTTTGTCAAACAAATCATTTGTAAACAATGCATAAATTACTAACTAATATTATATCCATTAGTAAGTGAAAATATACATCATGCACAAGTGCTATAACAATGCCCTCAGCATTTTATTTGGCATGGGTTATTTTGCATAAAAAAAGATTGCTTTTAGGACAATATTGTTATTTTATTAACAAGTAAAGAAAACAATTTTTTATGTCCTTATTGACATAGTAAGAATTATTAGATATTGTATTATGTAGTAGCCAAATATATCAATCTTTATTAGAGAATACAAAGGATGATGGCAAATTCCTTTTGTATATACATGAGGTGTTTGTATGAGAAAGGTTTTACTTGATTCAATCAAGGGTCATGAATTACTTGCGAGGGATGTTGTTTCAGATAGCGGTATTGTGATAATGACAGCAGGTTCCCCTGTAAAGATAGAATATGCCAGAAAATTAAAAGAGTTAGGATATAGTTATATCTGTGTGGAAGATGAGTTATCCAGAGGTATAAACGAAGAAGAGAATCTTGAAGAAAAAATTAAAGAAGAATGCCAGGATATCGTAAGGGATATTATTGAACGGTATACTTATCAGGGTTATGGTGAGCTTGAGGAAATTAAAAATATTGCAGAGAATATCATTTGTGATATAGTTAATTCTCCTAACGTATTATACAGCATATCCGGCATTCGGAAGAAGAGTGAGAGTACCTATTCCCATTCTTTAAATGTATGCGCTATGTCTGTTCTGATAGCCTTAAGGATGAAGCTGCCTAAGGAAAAGGTCAGGCAGATAGCTATAGGAAGCTTGCTTCACGATATGGGGTATAACCTTGTCAAAATCGATTATCAGGATTTCAATTATTTAAATGGAAGCAAAGAGGAACAGAAGGAATTAATGAAACATGTTGTTTATGGTTATTCTTCTGTTATAAAGGAGAGCTGGCTCCCGGTAGCTTCCAAGGATATTATTCTCTGCCATCATGAAAGAAATGATGGTACAGGCTTTCCTTTTCATAAAAAAGGAGATAAAATAAAAATAGGAAGTAAAATAGTAGCTGTTTGTGATACTTTTGACAGTCTGACCTACGGCTTTATGATGCCAAAGCTTAAAGTGCATCATGCGCTGGATTATATCCTGAGCCAGGCAAGCATTAAGTTTGATTTTGATGTTGTAAATTGTTTTATTGAGCTGGTAGCGGCTTATCCCAATGGAACCATCGTTATAACCAATGAAGGTGAGAAGGGAATTGTATTAAGACAAAACACAAAATGCCCTACAAGACCGGTTTTGCGTATGCTGACAGACGCCGATGGCAATGACTTTGTCAACTGGATTGAAAAGGATTTAAAGGTAGAGCTTTCCGTTATGATAGTAGATGCCTTAGATACAGAAGAATACTATTAAAACCAAGCGATTTATCTTGCCAGCTTTCATAAAATGTGTTATAAGTAATTCATATTTATTGTTTTTATTTTTATGGGTATGTTAAATAAGCTAACCTCCATATAATAAGGTAATCTAATTATTGTATTTAGCAGGAGGTAGTGTGAAAATTAAAAAGCATTTTCACACACAAGATTGTTGTGCCTGTGAAATCCTCGGCCCAATCTTACGGCGTGCTGGGAAAGCATAGCTGTTAGTGTGAAACAATACATTTTACACTTTTATTTTATAGCAGAGCCATAAGTTAACCGATGCGGCTTGCAAAGGGTATTTGTGTAAATGCAAGGTCATTTTCACACGCTAACCTGATATTCCGGTTATGAAAGATAGGGATATAAAAAGGGAACTGCTACGTATTAGTGAATATTCAATGAGCTTGATTATTCAGAAATGAGGTTATTATGCATAGTTTTTTGAGAGCAATTGGGTTTTCAAATGTTAAAGATAGATTGGATCTAGAAAACTTAATACAGTTGATTACTGAGTCTTCTTCTGAAAAGAGAAGTTATACATTACAGGATGGCAGGACACTGGCTGAGATTACCAAGCTTTTCAGCAAGCAAATAGGCATTACTGTCAGAGGTGAGTTTGATAAAGAGGGTAAGTTCTATATGGAGCATTATTTCCCCTATATCAAAGGAAGCTATATGAGTACAAAGGAAGATGTATCTATTATTAAAAGGGTGGATACAGACGCATATACAGGCATGAGCGATGATGTCAGATTAGGCGTTTCATTAATCTTTTATCTGCAGAATGTGGTGGATTATTTTGATGAAATAAAAAATAAAAAACAGCTTGATCGGCCATATCCAATATATTTATCGGCCCTTTCAGTATCCGGAAAGGTATTGCTGCCTTTAGAAAGAGATGAGAAGCTGGCTAAAAGCAATTCGGCAGAGGTTCAATACAGAAGGCAGCTGATTTCAGAGGCCAAAAAGGGAAACCAGGAAGCGATAGACAGTCTTACAATTGATGATATTGATATGTATGCTATGATATCAAGGCGTGCCAAGGTGGAGGATATCTATACAATAGTTGAGACCTCCTTTACGCCCTATGGCTCGGAATCCGATAATTATACGATTCTGGGAACGATACTTGATTTTGAGACTTTAAAGAATGATATTACCGGTGAAGAGATTTACAACCTGGGCATTTCCTGTAATGACGTTGTCTTTCAGGTTGCAATTAATAAGAATGACCTTTACGGTGAGCCCTTAGTGGGAAGAAGATTTAAAGGAAATATATGGCTCCAGGGATTTGTTGATTTTAGCTTTAATAATGCATAAATTGAAATTTTGTTATGTTTTGGGGTTGACTATTTGTCCTGAAAATAGTAGAATATTTTTGCTGCCATTTGTAATGTCCATTGCAGGCAGCTGCTTATAAAAGCACGTTCTCGTAGCTCAGCAGGATAGAGCGATCGCCTCCTAAGCGATAGGTCGCACGTTCAAATCGTGTCGGGAACGCGAAAGGCTGTTGAAGAATTTCTTCAACAGCCTTTATTTCTGGTTCCTTATCAATAATGGGATACATTTTTCATATTTACCAATATCTATTAAGGAACCGTTTCTTTCTTGCTTGTTATATCTTTATAAGTCCAAATAGTCATTTTTAGAGAAGTAGCTTTTGGATTTCTTTCTTTTGGCAGTATAAGCGTTCCTGCGCTTTCGATAGGGCAATTCCACAAATAAAAGATACAAGGCCGCCGATACAAGGATTACGATGACAATAATTGATATGATAATGATACGTAATCTATGGTTATTGGCATTACTGTCCACAGGCATTTTAACTCCCTTTGTAACGATGGTCTTAGGGGTTTCCGGGATGATTTTATTATTTAGCATATTGGAGGACGCTGTTTTGGTATATACGATGTCTGCGGAGCCTACAAAGGTATTATTATAGGTAAAACGCATGGCTCCTATGACATTTTCACCGCTTTTAATATTTTCAGCAGGTGTATAGGAGATGGTTTTCTTTGTTTTGGAGAAGGCCACACCTTTGGGTAATACGACACTTCCTTTGGTGCTTAATTTTAATGAGGAAGTTTCCCTGTTAAACAAAGGAGCATATTTTGTAAATAAAGAATCTGACCCCTCTTTGTCAGGGTTTACTTCTTTTGATATATTATAAAGGTTATAATTTTCAAAGCCGTAATTGAGAAGTGCTTTGGTATCGCCGTATTCATTGGGAATACTGTCACAGCACATGATAACACTGATCAATGTCATACCGTTACGCTCTGCGAAGGTTACAAGGGTATATCTTGCCTTAGAGGTATATCCTGTCTTACCGCCGATGATTCCATCATAGGGGATGACACCTTTAATCATTTTATGGTGGTTTGCTAAATAGGTAGTATCGGTATGAACGTTAGTGGGAGGAATAGCATAGGTTCTGGTTCCGGTTATTTTTCGAAAGGCTTCGTTATTGATTGCTGCTCTTGATATAAGAGCCATATCATAGGCACTGGAATAGTGGTTTTCATCCGGAAGTCCGTGGGGATTATCAAAATTGGAGTCCACACACCCAAGGCTTTTAGCAGTCTTATTCATAAGTGCTGTAAAAGCGGGAACACTGCCGGATATATGTTCGGCAACACCGTAGGCAACCTCATTGGCCGATTGAAGCATTACGGCATAAAGGCTTTGTTCCATAGTAAGCTTTTCTCCTACATCAACGCCTAAACGGCTGCTTTGTAAATCCACGTCGTATACTGCATTTTTAGAAAAAGTCACGACATCACTGAGATTTGAATTTTCAAGTGCTACCAGGGTTGTCAGTATTTTGGTTATACTTGCAGGGTAATGCTTTGCATGTATATTCTTGGCATACAGTATGGCACCGGTAGAGGCTTCCATGACGATTGCAGCCTCTGAAGCTACGGAAGGCTTATCTCCTGCATTGAGAGCGGGATTTTCCTTCTTTGAGGTCGTGGTGTTTTTCTTTTCAGTAGTTTTTTTGTCATCAGGGGTAGAGGTCTTTGACGGGGTGTCCGTTGTTTTATCGGCGGCAGACGCTGTATTTACTGTTTGATCAGAGGAGATAGTCTGGGCTTGTACATTGGTAAGGGTTGTATTTAAAATAAGCATGCATAATGCGCTTATAAGAAAGAGTGACTTTTTCATAACAGCTCCTTTAAAGGCAATAATTATAGTATGAGACTTTTCTTGATATTTATTAGTTATTATTCAAATTGGCTTTTAAAGAATTAACTTCCTTGAAAGCTTTCTCAGATGCAATTTCTCTATGTTGTCGGTTTGTCCGGTATAAGACGGAGTTTACATTATATTAATATATTATAGATGATTTCACAGGTTGTATCAAGACTTTATCAGAGGTTAAGAAAAAATTAATATCCGTAAGTAAAAAAAACGCATTATCTCTAAATAGTTTTACTAGAGATAATGCATATTTTGATATATTTTTTTGATTAATTATATAGATTAATTATTTATCGCGCCAGTTCTTAATTACCTTAAGCCTTGTAAACTCTTCCCTTTCCTTTTCTTCCAGGGCATTTTGTATGTCATGGACAAGTTGGGCATAATTAGGGATAGTGATGTTCTTTAAGGCATTGGCACGTTTTTGGGTTTTGTTTATACTTGCTGCCAGACGGTAAGCTGAGTTCTCAATGGTGGCAAGCCGGAGGGTAAGCTCCTTTACCTTTCGAAAGCTGCTGGTAGCTTCATCCAGAGATACTCTGGTATTGAAGAAGGAATAGGTAGGCTTTTCATCCTCCAGTTCAAATTCGACCAGGGGGATTTCCGTACCCATAATACTTCTTTGCTTTATTTCGATGGAATTTTCCTCCGGAATAGTAAAGCTTAAATCCTCTACGTTCCGGATTCCCATTTCAATATTGGCTTTCTGCAAAGCGGAATATGCACTGGTAAAAGTTCCATCGATTTCTGTCTGGATATCCCTTGCCTTATCAATCAGCTCCATAAGCTCACGGATTAAGATATTTCTTTTCTTGTCCATCAGCTCGTAACCTTGTTTGGCTAAGGCAAGAGAGTTTTTTGCTAATATTAGATTTCCCTTGGTGGGGAAGGTATTCGGATCCATATATTACACCCATGCCTTTCTGCTGCATCCGTATTCACGGATGAACTTAATTCAGGTACTTATTTGGAAGCGTCTGATTCGATATAGTATTTATCCAGAATCTTGGTATCAATTCTATCCAGCTCTTCTCTTGGAAGCATACGAAGCAGTTTCCAGCCTAAATCAAGAGTTTGAACAATACTGCGGTTTTCATTCATTCCCTGGGCAATGAATTCATGTTCCATAGCTTCACCGAATTTCAGGTACTTCTTATCGATAGGAGAAAGTTCATCCTCGCCGATTACACTGGCAAGGGCTCTTGCATCTCCCACGCGGGCATAAGAGGAAAATAACTGGCTGGATAGATCCTGATGATCTTCTCTGGTGTATCCTTTACCGATACCGTCCTTCATAAGACGGGAAAGGGAAGGAAGGATGTTGATAGGAGGATAGACCGTTTTCTGATAAATGGAACGGTCAAGTACTATCTGGCCTTCTGTAATATATCCGGTCAAGTCGGGGATAGGATGGGTAATATCATCATTTGGCATTGTAAGGATAGGAATCTGTGTAACAGAACCCTTGCGGTCTCTAACGATACCGGCTCTTTCATAAATAGTTGCCAGTTCACTGTAGAGGTAACCGGGATAACCCTTTCTACTGGGGATTTCACCCTTGGAGGAGGATACCTCACGCATGGCCTCTGCAAAGGAGGTCATATCGGTCAATACAACGAGAATATGCATTCCCTTTTCAAAGGCAAGATATTCTGCTGCGGTTAACGCTACCTTGGGGGTGATTAATCTTTCTACTACAGGGTCATTTGCAAGATTTAAAAACATTACTACGTGAGGTGTTGCACCGCTTTCCTCAAAGGTACGGCGGAAGAAATCAGCAACATCATGCTTAACACCCATGGCGGCAAATACGATAGCGAATTCTTCATCGCTGTTCTCACCTAAGGAAGCCTGCTTAACAATCTGTGCTGCCAGCTGGTCATGGGGAAGACCATTTCCTGAGAAGATAGGAAGCTTCTGACCACGAATCAAGGTCGTCAGACAGTCAATTGCAGAGATACCTGTATGGATATAGTTTCTTGGGTACTCTCTGGTGCAGGGATTTAAGGGAAGACCATTTACATCCTTGCTGACCTCGGGTACGATGGGGCCAAGGCCGTCAATAGGCTGGCCGATACCATTGAATACACGGCCTAAGATATCCGGTGAAAGAGCTACTTCCAGGGGATGGCCGGTAAGCTTGGTATGGGTGTTGTTAAGGGACATTTCTTCTGTTCCCTGGAATACCTGTATAACTGCTTTGTCTTCGTATATTTCTACAATTCTACCGATTTTCCTACTTCCGTTTACGGTCAGTTCTACGATTTCATCATAGGAGGCATCACGTATACCCTCAATAGCAATAAGAGGGCCGTTTATTTCACTTAATCCTAAATATTCTATTGCCATAGTTTTAATCCTCCTTAACCGTTCTTGGCCATGATGCGATTATAGAAGTCATCAATCATAGCTGTATAGTGATCAAATTTGAAAAGTTCGTCATTTGCAACGTCATACTTAATGGATATAATCTTTTCAAAGATATCCTCCTGCTTTAACAGTGACATAGGCATATTCATACCAATGAGCTGCTTTGATTTGGAATAGAGGTAAAGTATGGTATGCATCATTTTAAGCTGTTTATCCAAAGGTACATAAGTATCGGAAGGATGGTAAGCATTCTGCTGAACAAAGCCCAGACGGATTACTCTGGCAATTTCAAGTACCAGCTTCTGGTCGTCGGGAAGTACATCACTACCGATAAGCTTTACGATTTCATTTAATTGGTTTTCCTGGGTCAGCAGACTTAAAATCTGATTTCTGCAGTCTATAAAATCGCTGCCGACATTTTCTGTGTACCAGGGAGCCAGGTCATTCAAGTACTCGCTGTAGCTGGTCAGCCAGTGAATGGCGGGGAAATGTCTTGCATAAGCAAGGGATTTATCCAAAGCCCAGAAGCAGCGAACGAAACGCTTGGTATTTTGTGTAACGGGTTCGGAGAAATCACCGCCCTGAGGGGATACGGCACCGATAATGGATACACTGCCTTCTGTTCCATTTAAGTTCTGCATAAAGCCGGCTCTTTCATAGAAGGCTGACAGCCTGGAGGCCAGGTATGCGGGGAAGCCTTCTTCTGCAGGCATTTCTTCCAGACGTCCGGACAATTCACGAAGAGCCTCTGCCCAACGGGATGTGGAGTCCGCCATGATTGCTACATGGTATCCCATGTCACGGTAGTATTCCGCTAAAGTAATACCGGTATAAATACTTGCTTCACGGGCGGCAACGGGCATGTTGGAGGTATTGGCAATAAGGGTTGTTCTGTCAAGTAAGGGATTGCCGGATTTCGGGTCCACTAACTTGGAGAAGTCCTCCAATACTTCTGTCATTTCGTTTCCACGCTCACCGCAGCCGATATATACGATGATATCTGCATCGGACCATTTTGCAAGCTGATGCTGTGTCATTGTCTTACCGGTTCCGAAACCGCCGGGAATAGCAGCAGTACCGCCTTTTGCAATAGGGAACATGGTATCCAGGATACGCTGTCCGGTAATCAAAGGACGGTCGGCAGGATATCTTTTGGAAGTAGGTCTTGGAACACGAATAGGCCACTTCTGTGTTAAGGTTAAATCTTTTTCTTCACCCTCGGGTGTTTTAATTGTAATAATGGTATCGTTTATGGTATATTGTCCGTCCCTTACGGCTTTTACAACAACACCGGTAACATCCGGAGGTACCATGGATTTATGCACAATAGCACGGGTTTCGGGAACTTCGGCAATAATAGTGCCTCCGTATATTTTATCCCCTTCCTTTACCGTTACATGTACATCCCAAAGCTTAGTGGTATCAAGGGCATCAACACTTACACCTCTGGAGATATAGGCTCCCGAAGCTTTTGCGATTTCTGTTAAAGGACGTTCTATACCGTCAAAAATATTACTGATAATACCGGGTGCTAAGGTTACGGAAATAGCAGCACCTGTTGAATATACTATTTCACCAGGTTTCATACCAGTGGTCTCTTCATATACCTGAATAGTGGTCCTATCTTTTGTAAGACCGATTACTTCTCCGACCAACTTTTCTTTGCCAACAAGAACCATTTCGCCCATTTTAAAGCCCTGATTGCCTGCCACATATACAATTGGTCCGTTAATTCCGTATATTTTTCCTGTTATATTCATAATGGAGATAACTCCCCTTTCTTCTTTCACATGGCATTTTTAGTTATGATACTGGCTTATAAGTTATTAATAATTAACCTACAGCGAATTTATTCTTGGATTCTTCCATTCTGGTCAGAAATGAATTATCTATCAAAATGCTTTTTTCCTGAATAACAGCTCTTATACCACCTATAAAATCACGGTCACTTACGGTTAATTCCACGCCGGTTGAGGCTTCCAGAGAAGCTTTCTGGGCAGCATCCGTAGGATTGATATAGATTGTGATCTTATCTTTGCCTGCAAAATCTCTTGCAGTTTTTATCTGCCTTGCTAAAAGATCATTATATTCAGAAGTTTTCATATAGCCCTGCAGCTTAGTAGATACATCCCCGAATAACTGGGCTTTCAAATCATATGCCCTGTCACTTAACTTCCTTTTCAGGTTGATGGACTCACTGGCCACATCCTTGTTCTTTTCACGAAGAAGCCTTTCGGATTCGGCACGGTAAGCTGCGTCAGCTTTCCTTATTTCCTCTTCCTTGTGCTCATCATATATCAGCTGCAGAGACTTCTGATATTCTTCTATTATTTCAATATTCTGACTAGTAGCGCTTTCCATTGCAGAATTATAAAATTGTTCTAATTTTTCATCTAAAGTCATAGACATCTCCCTTTACAACTTTATTCCAATTGCTTCATTTACATAGGAAGTAATAAAATCAGGCTTTCTTCCCGTTCCGTGGCGGTCAGGAATTTCAACAATCAGCGGAAGCTTTCGGTTTAATTTTACATCATTTATAATATCAGGGAATTCACGGCTGAATTTTTCTGTAATCAGAAGAACTCCGATGGTTTTATCTGCAAGCGCTTTATCCAGTTGTTCTTTTAAATGTTTCCTGGAATGTATGACAACCCCGTCAACGCCTGTAAGACGCATTCCGGTGTAGGTATCAACATTATCACTGATAAGAAACATACGCATACAGTTACCTCCTTAATTAGTAAGAGAAAAGCCTTATGCAAAGCAGTGTAAAAGCAATATATATTTTTACACCCCTTATTTAAGCAGTTTCGCAAGCTATCTTGCGATTTACATGAAGTTAGGTGCGAAAGAAAGGCGCTTTCACATTTTGCTCCCTTATTTAAGGCAGTACCGCAGATTAGTCTGCGGTATGCAAGGGAAGCAATTGTGAAAGCAGTTTACCTTCACACGTCCTTTTATCATATTTATTTTGCTAATATAGAGAAAGATACGATTAAACCGTAGAGAGCAATACCTTCTGCAAGAGCTACGAAGATAAGTGCTTTACCCATGATGCTGGAATCTTCACTCATAGCACCTAAGGCAGCGGAAGCAGCGGAAGCAACGGCGATACCACCACCGATACAGGATAAACCGGTTGAAAGAGCGGCTGCTAAGTATTTCCAACCTTCAGCAGTAGCGGCTGCAGCAGTTGCATCTGCTGCGGATACTTTACCGGTGAACAATATAATGTGAGCGATTACTAAGGTACCAAAGAAGAAAAATGTGTTTGCGAGTACGGTTGCTTTGAAATTGCCTTTTTTCTTTTCACTGAGTAAGAATGCTCCAAAGGGAATTGCGATACTTAATACTAATGCTACTACTAAGATGATTTTTACTGTCATTGTCATAATATGTTCCTCCTTAAATTTAACTATTATTTACTTTTATATGGTTTAAATCCTTTTCCTGTCCCACTGTAGAACCGGCTGAACATTTCGTAATATTCAAGACGCAGTACCTGGATACCAACAATCAGGCCTTCCATACCTGCTACAAAGATATTACCAATAATTACAACCAATATATTAGGGTTCCCTGAATGGGCTCCGGCAAATAACATAACGACGCCCATCATGGCTGCATGGCTGATTGCAAATGCACCGACACGCAGGAAGGAAATAGAATTTGTAAGATAACTTAAAACAATTTCAAACAGTTCAAAAAATGATTCCAAAAAGAACATTCCTTTTTGCTCGGGTAGTATTTCTGCCTTCTTTTCTACCAAATGGGAAAGGGGCTCTCTTAAAAAGATAAGTATAAGAGGAATTCCCAGGAAGACAAGGAGTACAATCCCGGCAGGCATAGGATTACCGGTTGCTACCAATACGACACATACAAGTACCATGACGTAAAATACAAGGCCGGCTACACCGTTGGTATCAAAGAAAATCTTTTCAACATCTTTCATTTTTATTCCGTTGATGATGTTAATGACCATGGCTATTATGATAAGGCCGGAACCGAAAGCTACGGCTATCAGCAACACTGTCATGACATTCTCCATTGGATTTAGCCATATATGGGGAAGGATATCTTCAAATCCAAATATGCTGCCATACATAAAGCCCATTATTGTGGAGAAAATACCGGCTGTGGCTATAATAGCTGCCAAAGGTATCTTTTTAAAATAGTAAAGTAGGCAACCGCCTATTGCAAGGCACAGTCCCTGCCCTACATCTCCGAACATGATACCAAAGATGATCGAATAGGTAATCGCAACAAAAAACGTAGGATCTATTTCATTGTAAGCAGGCAGGCCGTACATCTTTATGAACATTTCAAAGGGCCTGAATATTTTAAGGTTTCTTAACTTTGTAGGCGGCTTTGTCTTGATATTTGAAATATCCTTTTCCGTCATACAGTAAATGTTCTTGTCTTTGTCTATGTCGCGGAGCAGTTCTTCAATACTGTCCTCCGCTATCCATCCGCAGAGTATGAAATAAAAGGCATTTCTTTTTGAAACAGTCGTACAGGCAGCCACTTTTCTGACATCGAAATTATTGGAGTATACACAGATGGTTTCATAGGCATTTAATATCTGCTCGGACCTGCTGCTCAGACGATTCTTCATTTCCTCGTTGAGGCTGTCAATTGCCTTTTGGTTATCCTCCAATTTTTTGATGATGGAATTATAGACCTGTTCCGGCGTTCCTTCATATTCTGAGGTAAGGGATATATTTTCAAAATGAAGAGAGGAAAATATAGTATCTGTTTTTTCAGCCTCTGCTTCCGGTACGAAATACACACCCCAGACATAGTCCGTATCTTTTCCACATTCAATAAACATTGTGGTCAGGCTTTCATACACAAATTTTGAGAATTTGGTGTAATACTCAGTGGAAATTCGTCCAAAACGGTATTTAATAAATTTGAAAGCCAGAATTTTATCAATTTCGTAGTCCAGCGGACGGAAGGGTTCAATTCTTTTCTGAAGCTCCAGTAAATGCTCTCTTTCGACTCCCAGCTTTTTCTTTTGAGAGGTCAAATCTTCCATTTCCCTGGAAGCCGACAGTATAATCGTGGAGGCTTCGGAAAGGGTCATGTTAATTGCTTTAGCGGGCTGCTTCTTATCAAACCTTTCTGCCAGTTCAAGAGCCTTTGAATAAACATCTTTATAGGGATTTGTTTCAACAAAGGGCTTTAAATCCTGAACGGAACTAAGTTCGGATAGAGCATTTTCAAGGTGAATTTCATATTTGTTCAAATATACGCCTACAACTCTGTCAAACTCAGCTTTTGGACCGGTAATGGTGATAAATCTCATCTTTTCAATCAATTATTGCACCTCCGATTCAAGTAATTGTAATGTATTTTAGTGTATCCTGAGGGTCCAGTTTATAGCGGATACATTCCAGTGCGGATGTAAGCCTGTCTATTTCGGACTTCTTAAGATACAAATAATAACTGATGGGTGCCATGGAATTCGGGTATTTATCACTAAAAAGCTTATAATTCTTATATAGAGTCTTCTGATATACCTTTTCGACTGTTCCATTTGCGAGAGAAGGAATCATAAACTCATAAGGAGTTGTTCTTAATACCCCGCTGAACTCATCAATGGTGGAGGTTTCCATCAGTTTTATCAACTTATCCTTTTTTAATTTATAAGTGATGGGAATAATGTAGGCGTATGAATCCTTAATCTGAGGATTATAAAACTTTTTGGAACGGTATAGCCACATTATGTTTAGCAGGTCTATTTCAAGACCCAAGGTAGTAGTAACATAATCCAAATTATCGCCGGAAAGTGCCTTGTCCTTCAACTTCCATGCTTTCATAAAATACTGAATATCAAGCTTCATCTCATAATCAAAGGAAGTAATATCCGTTTTCTGGATACTGGTAAGGGCCTGATAGTAATCACTTCCCTTAAGATGCTCCACATATTCTTCCATGGTTTTTGAAGTGGCAAGTGACGTAATATCAATACTTGAATGCCTGTGAAAGAAATCGGCTATGCTGTCCAGATCATATTGCCTGTGCTGATTGTAGACCATGTGCATACAGTATTTTAATATGTTCACTTCGTAGCGGAGAAAGACAATATCAAGTACTTTTCTTTGCTCGGGATTTGAGAAGCTGTATAATTTGGAAAAATCCTTGTACAGGCAGTTGGTTATCATTGCTTCAACCTGTCCGCGGTGAATAAGGTTCTCATCAATTCCCCCAAATATAGTGTCATACCCAGGATGAGATTTTAAGTACGCAATAAAATCAGCTGTAGATTCAAAGTTTGCTATTGTCTGATATTCTGCGCCTTTTACAGCTTTCGCCTCCAGGGCCCTGGTCTTTGTAACAATCCCGCTATAGACTAATAAATTGCTCATAACAAACCTCCCTGAACTAATTGTTTACTCACTTATGATTTCCTGTATTATCTTATCGACATACATATCATGGTTCATGGTATAATTAGCTTCCAAGTCGGCAAGTTGTTTTTCCCAGTCTTTTGTTATAGCTTCTTTTTCGGCGGCTAATTCTTTGCTTACCTGATTTTTTAATACAAGAAGTTTTGCATTAGTGCTATCAGCTACGTCTTTATCCAACTTTTCCAAATCGTTTTTTAAGGCTTCGTGTAATTTCACTTTTTCATCGTTGGCACGTGCAATGATAAGATTTGCTTTTTCTTCAATGTCGTGTAAAAGACCAATTACATTTTCCATGTTAAACCTCCTTGCGTTTATTTTTTGTTCGGCTTACGTATAATATACGCAGTATATATAATAATTGTAAGCCAGATAGAATTAACCTTGAAAGAATATAAAGCATGTGACCTTATTACCAGACAAAAAATAGTTAATAAAATTCCTATTTTCAAGCTGGAACACAGCTATATAATACTACAGAAATTAAAAAATGCTATCGTTAAAATGTACAAATTTCGATAATTTATTAACAATTTATTAATAATAATTAAATGAAATAATGAAAAAATTAAATTATTATAAGCATATAAAATCATATATAAATTGCCGTGTATAAATCACTTGTTATTCTTTATTTGTATGATATAATGAATTAGCAAAAATTTCAATAAGAATTAGGTCGTATAATATAATAATTTGTAGTTTTGTAGGAGACATTATTATGAGATTGAGAAATGTACGCGGTTCCAGGGAAGAAATAGAAAAAAATGTATTTGTTGTCCATGAACCGGAACAGCATAAGGGAAGCTGGAATAGGTTCTTCCGGAATGAAAATCCCCTTCACATAGAAATAGGTATGGGAAAGGGAATGTTTATATGCCAGCTGGCCCAAAATAATCCGGATATTAATTTTTTGGGAATTGAAAAATATTCCAGTGTCTTAATCCGTGGGATTGAGAAAAGGAAGGAGCTTGAGCTTCCGAATCTCTACTTTTTGAGACTGGACGCGGAATTTATAAACGATGTATTTGATAAAGAGGAAGTGGACAGGGTATATCTGAATTTTTCCGATCCCTGGCCCAAGGACAGGCATGCCAGAAGAAGACTGACTTCCAGAGAGTATTTATCCCGATATGAAAAGCTTTTAAAGAAAGAGGGCGAGGTCATATTCAAAACGGATAACCGCGGACTTTTTGATTTTTCTTTAGAAGAAGCGGATATTGCCGGCTGGGAGCTTAAGAATTGCACCTATGACCTCCATGGAAGTGAATACGCAGAGGGCAATGTTATGACAGAGTATGAAGAGAAATTCTCCGGGCTTGGAAATCCCATACACCGGATGGTGATAGGGCAGAAGCTTCCGTCTTAGGAGCTGTTTTAATTACCCCTGTACAATTCATAAAAAACTGCATATAATATATATGAAGTCTAAATAGGGGATTAAAATGAAGAATACAATAAAGTCTCAGCTTGCTAAATCCTTTAGCAGCAATATGGAACTTAATAAAAAAGCTATTCAGATGAAGAATTCCTTGGATGAAGTAAATAGCCTTTTAGGTAAGGGTTTTAAAAAGAAAGGCAGCGGAAAACAATAGCGGACTTAAAAAATAAAAAAGTGAATAAACGTAGGAGGAAGTCAATATGGCTCACAAATTTACGGACGATAATTTTGAACAAGAGGTACTGCAATCTCAGGTTCCTGTACTGGTAGACTTTTATGCGGACTGGTGTGGCCCCTGCAAGATGATGGCTCCTGTTATTGAAGAGATTGCAGCGGAATATGAAGGAACTGTTAAGGTAGGGCAGCTTAATGTGGATGAAGCACCTAACATAAGCAGCAAATACAGGGTAATGTCAATCCCCACTCTTTTATTTATTAAAGACGGCCAGGTTGTAGACACTGTAATCGGTGCTGTACCCAAAGCACAGTTAACGGATAAGATTGAAAAGATTAAATAAAGATTATAAATTAAATAGGCAGCCTAATCGGACAGAGCCCTTCTTATTAACAGAAGGGCTCTGTTTCCTTTTAATGGTTATATTTGCCGGCTATGATAAAAGGGTAAAAGGGGTTGGCTGAATTGGATATATTTTGTAGAAAAATAAAGCATTTATAAAGAATAAAAATAAAAATTAAAAAAGTTTAAAAAAATGCTTGCAATTTGTTTATATATATTATATAATCATTTTTGCGTTCGGGAAATAAGAACAAGCGCTTCTAGCTCAGTTGGTAGAGCACCTGACTCTTAATCAGGGTGTCCAGGGTTCGAGCCCCTGGAGGCGCACTATGAAGTCCTAGTTTGGCAGACGGATGAGCTGCTGGGTTAGGGCTTTTTTGTTGCGTCCGGGATGGCAAGTCGATAGTCGGCAAAAGACGTGTGAAAATGAGGAGTTGCATGGAGTTGCGGAGAAGTGTGAGGAGAAGGGGGAAATTGACTTTGAAGGGATGATACCCGACATGGTAAGGAGGGACTGGACAGGTCGGGGAGAGGATTTTGTCGGTCATTTGTTGGTCAAATCTGAAAAAAGGGTTGTTTTTTCGTTGGTCAGGCGTCGGTCAAAAAATAATGATTGGGTGAAGAAGGCTTTTTTATATAGTAGAAGGTGATTGGAGAATATGTATTTAATGAATATTAAAGTTTATATTATAATTTAGAATAGGTAAGGATAAGATTTAGGTTTTTCTTAAAATAGTATTTGAGATTTGTTAAAATTATGTATTTTGATTTATACTTACATGATGTGATTCAAAATAAAGATTATTAATGCAAATCATCGACAAGTCAGAATTTAACTGAGGAGGTTTATTCAATGAGTATTAGTCTTAGAAAAATGACATCAAACGAATATGATGAATTTTTCAAATGGAGTAGAAATAATCATGTAAAAGAATTGATAAAAGATACGAATATGTCTTTAGAGGATGCATTAAGTCAAACTGAAGTGGAAGTAAAGGAGATGCTCCCTGATGGAATAAATACTGAAAATAATTCTTTGATGGTTATAGAAAATGTATTAGATAATAGAAACGTTGGGTTTATGTGGTATTTGTATGAAGAGACCCATGGTGTTCAGCAGGTTTTTTTATGTGATTTAGTAATAGATGAATTAGAACGTAGAAAAGGATATGCGACAGAGGCTCTATATGTAATGGAACAGAATGCCACAGAATTTGGTTGTAAGGAATGTGTTTTATTTGTGGCAAAAGAGAATGAACCTGCTCAAAGATTATATTCTAAAAACGGGTATATTTTCCTGAAAGAAATGGATTATGGAATGTACTTAAAGAAAAAGTTGTAGTTTGTGCTTACTGCGATAGATTCCAATTTATGGGGGGAGAAAAATGGATTATATATTTGAAACAGAGCATTTAGGAATTAGAAAATTCGAGATTGAAGATGCTCAATGCTTATATGAAAACCATTTGGAATCAGAAGTTAAAAAATGGATTCCAAATGAAAGTTATGCCGATATTGAAGAAACGCAAGAAGCTATCAACTTCTATATTAATTGTGTGAATAACAAACAGTTACCATATGTATTAGCTGTTGAGTTAAAGGAAACAGGTGAACTGATAGGTGATACAGGTGTAAACGAAGTTGAAGGAAACCCAGATGAAGTAGAAATAGGTTACGGAATATGTAAGAAACATAGTGGAAAAGGTTATGCTACTGAAGTTTTAAGGTCAATGTCAGAATTTATAGCTGAGACTTTTAAAATAAATGTTTTATATGGTCGTGTTATGCATGGGAATAATGCATCTATAAGAGTTCTTGAGAAGAATGGTTACAAATTTGCCAAGGAAGAATTTGGAGCTGAAGATGACCCTTATGGCAATGGAATGTTTATTTATAAGAAAGATTGCTAACTTTCAATGTGCCTAATCAGGTTGTATAAATAATGATTACTAATAACTTCATAAAAAGAGCCAATACCTGGATAAATAATTTCTGGGTATTGGCTCTTTCTTATTGTGCGCAAATAGGGAGGAAAAGACATGGGGAAAACAGTTTACCAAAGTGAAGACTTTATGCTATTACGAAAATTTTCAGATGTAAAAATACCAGTTCAAGCGGAATTAGCAAAGAAAAGAATCCAGGTAGTTGAATCTAGGTTAATACGTAAGACATCTTTACTTTATGAAAGAAGATTAATCAATAGCCCTGAATTGGCAGCAGCATTAGGTCACTGCAGTTACAATTAACACGAAAGCTAATGTTGAGCTGACTATTCCCGAAGGAAGTTACACCAATATAAAATTAATTGTTACAGCACCCAACGCAACGATAGTGAATAATGGTGAATTCAAAAGTACAACGGTGAATGACGGAAAGTAACTGCACCTGAAACAACAGTTACCCCAACCCCAACACCTACAGCGGAACCTACAAGCACTCCTTCCGATAATAACTCAAGCGGTGGTAATTCCACGCCATCAACCCCTGCAACTCCGACGCCAGACACAACTTTGGTTGTCCTGCAATCAAAGTACATGGATGCGGTTGCTGACATATCAGATAAAATTTATAAATACAAATCTAATAGTGAGTGGATAGCATATCTTAATGGAAATGAGGCAAAATGGGTCGGTCTAATAAATAATAGCAAAACGGTTCCGGAATTAGAAAGTAATTACGCTGAAATACAAAAAGAGTCAAAGGAAATATTTGAATCAAACGAACGCTATATAAAAGACAATCCTTACTTTACCAATGTTATAATGCAAGAACTGTTAGTAGCAGATTATCCTTCATTAAATGCTGATGGAACCTACTATGAGTTTACTACGAATAAAGAGGATTTTGGAATTGCTAAGAAATACTATGTTCCGGTATCTGCACCAGCTGCCGTTAATACTTTTGAGCTTGAAAATCCCGAGACAGTCATAAATGTAACAACGGGTAGTGCAATAACATTTAATGTAAAGGCATGGAATAATTTAAATGGTGCTGAGGACATCACTGCTATATGGAATTTAGTAATGGATTCAGTGGATGAAAATGGCTTTAATCCCTTTTTAGATAAATTTGTAGAAGGAGTGGATTACCAAGTTACTGACAACTCTATTATTATTAATAGCAATGTTACCAATAATGCACCACTTGGTCGATATGGCTTCGTAATTCAAACACAGGTGCCGTATTTGGGAAAATATAACATGAGCTACTATGTATATGTAAATATAGTCGCAAAATAAGAGAATAAAAAATATATACATTAAGAGAAAAAGAGACTTAATCCAATGTTGGCGCACTATGAAGTCCTAGTTTGGCAGACGGATGAGCTGCTGGGTTAGGGCTTTTTTGTTGTGTTCGGGTTGATAAGGAGATAGTCAACAAAAGGTCTGTGAAAATGAGGGTTTGCATGGGGTTGCGGGGAAGTGTGGAATGAGGAGAAAAATTGACTTTAAAGGGATGATACCCGACATGGCAAGTTGATACTGAACAGGTCGGGGAGATGATTTTGTCGGTCATTTGTCGGTCAAATCTGAAAAATGTGTTGTTTTTTCGTTGGTCAAGCGTCGGTCAAAAAATAAAGATTGGGTGAAAAGAATGTTATAATATAGTAGAAAGTGATTGGGGAATAGGTATCTAATAGATGTTTAAGATTATATTATAATCTGGAATAGGTAAGGATAAGATTTGGGTTTTTCTTAAAATAGTATTTGGAGTATTTGGGTATGGTAAAATTATGTATTTTGTTTTAAAATTACATAAATTGATATAGGCTAAAACTATTGATGAAAAACATTAATAAATTTGAATTTGTTTGAGAGGGAAACTTTGATGAATAATGGTAAAATTATTGAAAATAACAAATCCTATTGGAATGCAAATGCTGATTTTTGGTTTGGAACAACCGCCCTTCCAGAATATGGAGTGAAATTTGTGACAGAAGATGATTTGCATTTGTTTGGAGACGTCTCGGGTAAGAAGATGTTGGAAATATGTTGTGGTAGTGGGCATTCATTAAAATATCATGCAGATAGAAACGCAGGTGAACTTTGGGGTGTCGATTTATCTCAAAAACAGCTCGATAATGCGGAAAAGTTTTTATCTGAAAACGGATATACAGCAAAACTTATATGTTCCCCTATGGAAGCAGAACTTGATGTCCCTAAGAACTATTTTGATTATGTATATTCGATTTATGGAATAGGTTGGACAACTGATTTACAGGGTACTTTTGATAAGATAGCTTCCTACTTAAGGAAAGATGGGATTTTAATCTTTAGTTGGCATCATACATTAAATTATTGTGTAGCGTGGTCTTGTGCTGAACGCAAAGATATTATTGAAAGTGACAAATTAGTTTTCAGTAAAAGCTATTTTGATGAATCGTATTTTACAATGCCTGTTGATGATAGTGAAATAATTTTATGTAATCGTAAAATATCAACATATGTTAATGCTTTGGCTAAGGCTGGATTTGTTATTGAACAGATGATTGAACAAAACGACACAGCAACAATGGAATCAATGGAAGATATAAGTGATAAGACAAGGAAAGCAAAAATGATACCTATTTCACTATGCTTTAAAGCAAGAAAACTGTAATACGAGACCAAAAAATTCCAGTTTTCTAATTAAGTTGTAAAAAAAATGATTACTAATAACTTTATAGAGGGCCAACATCTGGATGAACTTCCAGATGTTGGCCCTTTCTTATTATGTACAAAACAGGGAGATTGTGCCAGTCGAACAAAAAATACAAGCTATATGCCTAAAAAGCACTATGAAGTCCTAGGTTGGCAGACGGATGAGCTGCTGGGTTAGGGCTTTTTGTTGCGTCCGGGATGGTAAGCTGATAATATATCATTTAGGGTATAGTAAAGTTAAATACTTTCAATTAAAATTAATCTTAAATTAGTATTTTTATCGTATAAGGTATAGTTCATATCAAAGGAAAATATAGGATTGTTAATGATGCATGGAGTAAATTACATTAATAAAGCATGGGGCTATTAATATTATATTTAAGTGAGTATGAGGTCGATTATGTAAAATACCCCCACTAAATCATGCAAAAGAATAATCAAAAATGTGAACAAACAAAAAATAAAGGCCATGGAAGTAACTGATATCAGTGAGTGGGTCTATGAGAATGATCATCATCAGTTCTATGAGACAGTAATAGGGCATAACCTTGGCGGGATAATGAGGTTAAGAAAAATGAAGAACAGAAAAAAATTAAGAGTGATCATATGTATCGCAGGTTTTGCAGTACTTGCTGTATTTGGCTGGTATATTTGGGGTATGCATCAAATGAGAAAGATTCCTAAACTATCATTTCAAGATGCACTTGAATATACCACGAAAAATAATGAAGATGCAATCATATCGGTTGGAATTATTAAGGATGGTCAAGCTGCCTATACACTCTATGGAGAGAATGGGAAAGAGCTGCCTGCAAAAATGCACACCTATGAGATTGGTTCACTTACGAAAACCTTCACCGCTGCAATGATAAGTAAAGCAATACAAGAAGGTAAAATAGATATAAACGATACGATTGATAAATACCTTCCTTTGGCTGAAGGAAAGAATTATCCTGACATAGAAGAATTGCTAACCCATACATCTGGGTATAAGGCATATTATTTTGAAAATCCAATGAGTTCAAATTTTTTATATAGGAGAAATGATTTTTATGGTATCACAAAGAAAATGGTTTTGAATAAAGCATCTGCAATAGATTTACCGGCTGATGAACATCCATTTCATTATTCCAATTATGGTTATGCCGTATTAGGTCTATTACTTGAAAAAGTATACCAAAAAGATTATAGGGTATTAATGAACCAATTCATTGAGGAGGACTTACAACTCAAAAATACAAGAATTTCTGATAAAAATGGTGATTTGAGCAATTACTGGGATTGGAAAGAAAAAGATGCTTATTTATCAGCGGGAGCGATTACCTCGGATATTTCTGATATGTTAGCGTATGCGAAGATGCAACTGGAGGAAGATAACTATTTTAAACAATGCCATGAAAGTATTAAGGAAATTAATGCATCAACGGAAGAATATAAAATGATGGATATCAATATGGATGCAATAGGCATGGCATGGATTATAGATAAAGAAAATAATATAATTTGGCACAACGGAGGAACTGATAATTATAACAGTTATATTGGATTCAACTTAAAAAAGGGTACGGCTGTTGTAATATTATCCAATCTTCCTCCGGGATACAGAATTCCTGCAACTGTTTTAGGGGTTAAGCTGTTAAAATTATTGGATTAAAAGTGGTGATACCCGACAGGGCGAGTCAATAGATTATTGAAGTAATCCAACGATAAAATAAGAATTTAGTAAAGCAATTAAAGTGTTAGAAAATTCATATAAAGTGGGAGTGGTGAAACATGAAAAAAATCGTTTATATCTCTGTTCTTCTCATAATTCTTCTAAGCGCAGGCGGCTGTAGTACCCGGGTGGAGAATGGTGCAGGAAATGTGCCCAATACCCCGGAGATAATTACAGGTCATAGCGAATCATCTGCACCTTCTGAAACGCTAAAGCTAAAGAATGAGTCAGAACCCGCACCGAAAACATATACATACGAAGTCCGTGCCCGTCTCCATGAAAGTCTCCCTGAGTACCATTTTGTTGCAACGGGGAAGGCGACAGATGTGGCGATGTCAGAGGGTGATTGGGCACCAGCTTTTGTGACGGGTCTGTCCGTCTACGATGAAAACGGTTCAGCAATTCTCTCGAAAGATTTTACGGACACTTTGAATGAGGTAGAAGGAAATCTAATATACTACCAAATGATAGACACGATGGGTCTGCACGTTGTTGATGTAAACTTCGACGGTTATAAGGATGTAATTATTTTGAACAGTTTTAGCGGCGCTCACTCTAATTCATGGTATGACTGCTGGCTGTGGGATACCAAGACATCGTCATTTATTTATTCCAAATCCTTTACCGAAATCTGCAACCCCGCTATTGACTGGGATAAGCAATGTATTTATTCCAGCGGAGGTTCGGGTGCGGACAATCACGACTACTCTATTTATCAATATATTAATGGTCAATTTGTCATTTCTAATAATTTGCATTGGAATGTGAGCAGTTCTGCAAAGTCACAGGGTGATAAGATTATAACTGCTGTCGGTATTTATGTGAAAGAGGAGAAGCTTGTAAAAGGCAAAATGAAAACTGTGCGCGATTGCTTTATCCCTCACAAGGCTGCCAATGCCTTGCTGAAGAAGTATAACAGCAAAGAACCATGGAAGTTAGACAGCCCTCGATGGTATATGATGGGCGGCCATCATGCGGATGTATGGTTAGAACATTGATCTGCTTCTAATGATAGATAGGAATTTACAGCATTAATTAATTAGAAGGCATTATATTATGTAAATTTATAAATTAAATGTTTATTTCGTGGAGGTTCAAATGAAAATCAATGCAGATATTGTACGTGATTATATAGAGGGAAAGTCTATTATATCATATAGTGATAAATGGTTTTTTAATACACAGGGCTATTCCTATGCAGAACCATCATATGAAAGTGACCATATAGAATCGGTGAGGCGAATTTATACACAAATAAAAGACAGTATTGATAATTTTATCCCCTGCAATCTTAAAATATGGGATGCCTTGTTCCCAAATTGGAAGGAAATACTTGATAGCGTTATAATTAATCTTATTATTGGGTATCCGGAGCCTAATGACGCTACGGTGTTAAAAGAACCTGATGGACAGAATAATGTTATTTTGGATTTAGGCTTATGGACAAAATATGAAGGGAAATGTGATATTACAGGTGTTATACATAATCTGCTTACACATGAATTATGTCATGTGTGCATAGGAAAAACAATTAAAGATATTGATGCTGATATAGAAAGCAGCGATTATATAATAAATCTTGATGCTAATACCTTTCATGAAGGTTTCGCACATCTTGTTTCTTATGATGACAAGGATATCGACATGGTCCAATGGGATAGTGAAAGCTTGCAGAAGGTAAAAGCAAAAAGCAAAAGCATGATGAGGTCGGCTTTATTTGCTACTGACAGTCTTGAGCAAAAGAAATACTTATACGATGCAATATATGGTAACTATTATGATAAATATGCATGCATGTGCGGAATGCTCTATTTGGTAGATTGCTGGAAGGCAAAGGGGATATTGGGGCTGGAAGAAGAAATGAAAAAAGGGTATCAGGGATTTTCTAAAAGAACGATAGGAGAAGCTTTGCAGGATAAACACACAGAAAAACTTTTTAAGGACTTTTTGAATGCATATAACGAGTGTTTTTACAAAAAGGATTTAGCCAGTCTAAAAGAGTTTTATGATACAAATGATAATATCCTGATATATTTTGATAATCATAAAAATAATGATACCTATAGTTTAGAAGAACATTTGAAATTGATATCTGACTTTTTTAACAATGGAAAATTAACGGAAGTCGGTGAGGTAGAACCCCTCATTATAGAAAATTTCAATGTTTTTCATAAGGGCGAGGCTGCTTGCCTATGCTTTCTTTCAAGATATAAAAGTTTTCCTGTTCCAGCGGTCAGAAGCACATTGTATTTGGAATGTACCAATGGAATATGGAAAGTAATGCATGCCCATTTTTCGTTTGAACCCGAAAAGTAACGGCTGTAGTATCAGGACAAATAGAGCAGCATGGACAAAGACGTTACACTATTGGCAATAATGTGGGCGACGATGGAAAAGCGGATATTTCTCTTTTTTACGACCCAGTAATACAGGGGAATAGTCATAAGAAGGCGGCTGAAAAAGTGCCAGGGTGTAAAAAAGTGATATAGGGAAAATAGAGCGGCGTTTAAGAGAATGGCCTTGTTCTGGGAAAGATTAATGCGTGGGAGTAAATATCCTCGAAAATATATTTCCTCCATAATAGGGGCCGTAAAGCCGTTTAAGAGTAAGCAGACAAGGCTTGTCAGGATGATTTTCCAATTAGAAAAGGAGGACAGGTCATAGTTGCCAATAAAATATTTGGTGGGAATGAAGGTAAATACAGTATCCCTGAAATTGATTTCAAGAGGGGTAAGTACATCATTTACCGCAATTGCCCAGATAGCCATGAGGGGTATGAAAATCAGGTATTCTTTCAGGCTGGATTTTTCCAGATAGGGCAGCTGGCTGGCTATTTTATAGGTACCGGTATTCCGTTTTGTAACATAAAGCAATATTCCCAGCTGTATAGGGACCAGAGCCAGTACGGTATCGGCATTATAGGCTAAATCGTTTGGGACTCCGTAACCCATGATAAGGGGCACCAAAAGAAAGTCTACCATTACCATTATAATTCCGGGGAAAAGGTGCAGAATTATTGATTGAATGAGTGTGTGCCTGGATACATCCTTTGTCATTGTTATCCCTCCCTACTATAATTAACATACCGGTAAGTTAATTGTAGTAGGGCATTTGAAGCTTGTCAAGGAACTTAGGAAAATTCTGTTAAACAAAAAAGCAATCATTCCCCAATATAGCAGCTAACGGTAACCGGAAGGCGGTATGCCTACCACCTTTTTAAAAGCCCTGCGAAAGGATAAGGAGCTGGTATAGCCGACCTTTTCGGCGATTTCCTCTATGGTAGTATCCCTTTGTTTTATCAGCTCACAGGCCTTGTTAATTCTTAATGCCTCCAGATACTTACTGAAGGTCTGGTCCACGTATTTCTTAAAATACTGGGAAAAGTAGGACTCCGACATATGGAATTCTCTGGCCATCAGGCTGACGCTCAGTAAATTATCATGATAGTTTTCATTTATAAAGTGGAGCATATCTTCAAAGAGCAGGCTGTCAGAAGGAGTGCTCTTAATGGCAGCGATAATGCGCCTGTATGCTTCCAGGATACGGTCACACTCATTCTCAGGATTCAGATTGTTCAAATTAACCTTAAACAGCCCGTGTATATGGATATTCAGCTTGAACTCCTGCAAAAGCCGGATAATGCCGGTCTGCATATCCATAAACAGCTTTATGATGGTACTTTGTGAGAGGTTCCTCTTCTTTAGGTTCTCGGTAAAGATATAATCCAGTAACTGCTCCGTTTCTTCTAAATTTCCGGCGCCGACAAGGCCCTTTAGCTTCATTTCTATTACGTTAGGATAGAAATAATAGGAGGGCTCCGTTACCATATCCTCATAGAAAGACGGTACCAAAGGAAAACAGGATAAAGGCATACATGTCAGCCTTTAAGTCCAGTTCCAGGTATTTTGCATTTACCAGAATCTCCAATTCATTGTTAAAGGCTCCGTTTAACAGCTTTTCATAAAAGGCGCGGACTAAAATAATCCGCTGCTCCGCTATGGCAAGAGTCATTTGGCGCAAGCTTGCTGGTAAAAGACGTCCTGCAAATTGATGCCATTATGGGCTTGTGTGCCAGGGGCGGTTTTACCGTTGATATGAAATGGAAAACGGGAAGACTGGAAAGGGCTGTTATCTCCTCTAAGACAGGAGGACACTGCAAAGTAAGATATAAGGATATTCTGACGGAAATATATGTTCCTGCCGGAGGCGGCGTTGCTTTAGACGGTAAATTAAAGCAGATATCAAAATAATAAATACCTGAAGCTGTTGTGATTGCAGTTATATACGGTAAAAGTAAAGTTCTTGCTTTTTCTGATATTAACTGGAGTTACCGCAGCTTTTTTAATATACAGTACCAGAAGGGTCATAGGTTGCAAGCACCGGTATGAAAGGAATAGCATTTTACTCTACTTATTTGTGCAGCATTTAAGAACAGTAATGGAATTTAATAAAACCATAAGTATTTTTTAACAACAAATAACTCTTTAAATGCTATTTATCTTTCAAAACTGACAAAATTCATGTTTTATGATAAACTAAAGCTATGGACTTGAAGCGGGATTCGTTACACAGACTTAGCAGGGAAGATATGGTTTACCAAAGGACTGAAATTTAAGTACAGCATTGGGGGTAAAGGATGAAAAGAAGATTTATGTACCTGTATCACAGATTTATGGATTACAGTATCCGAAAAAAGCTATACATCATGAATATCAGCATTATTCTGATTATGACGGTGCTTCTTGGCCTGACCGGCTACCTTTTTGTAAAGAACCTGCTGACGAAAAAATCCCAGACTTCCAGCATCAGCGTGGTAGAGCAGCTGGGTGAGAACTATGATTCTGCCATAACTACGATTACAGATTTTGTGTTCCGGCAGTATTTTGATTCTGAGCTGGTAAGCTTCCTGTCCAATGGGAAGGCCACGAGGAAAGAAAAATATGAGATGAATAAATTCTTCAGCAGCTTTAGCTATAATCTGATGAATTATAACAGCAATATCAAGCTTGTGGTCATTTCAAATTTAAAGGAGGCACTGTATTATGCCGCAGACAGCAGGCTGGCGGTGAAGGAGCAGGACATTACCGGGAGCATTCCTTATGAGAAAACCCTTGGGAGGTGGGGGAAGACCGAGTTGTATTCCTGCGGCAATCAAGTGGTTCTCGCATCCAGGGCAATTATTGATAAAAACAGTATGAACAAGGTCGGTATCATTACAATAGGAATCGATGCCGAATATCTGAAAGAGCTTTATAAAAATGCCTTAACGGAGGAAGCCAATACCTTAATTCTGTTCAATGACGATAATCAGATAATGCTGTCTTCCGATGAGACAAAAAGGGAGGCTGCCGAGCTTACCGTCAAGTATTATCAGCCGTCGGTACAGGGACAGCGGAGGTTTTATTACCATGATACGCCTTATATTTATGTGACCTGGTTTTCAAAGGACAACAACCTCTGGCTGATGGAGCTGATTGACCTGGATGTAATCTCAAAGGAATCGGGAAAGATTTTAAAGCCCTTTATTTATATCGCAATATTGGCAAGCGCCTTGTCAGGGCTGATTGCCTGGGGGATTTCCAGGGGAATTGCAGGTACTATCGGACAGCTGCTTCATAAAATCCAAATGATAGGAAGAGGGGATTTTACAACGGAAATCATTCCCGCATCCAAGGATGAGATAGGTGTGCTTGCTTTAAAATTCAATGAAATGTCAAAGCAGATTCAGAATCTCATTGAGATAGTCAGTGAGGAAAAAACAAAAATGAAATCCGCAGAGATAAAGACACTGCAGTTCGAATATGATGCCCTACAGGCTAAAATCAATCCCCATTTTTTATATAATACCTTGGAAAGCATTAACAGCATGGCAAAGCTCAACGGAGAAGAACAGATTGCAGACAGCATTTATCTCCTTGGAAATTATTTAAGGGATACCATCAGCAATAAACGGAAATATGTATATCTCTGGGAAGAGATTGAGAATATCCAGAACTATATCAAAATCCAGAAGGTATCCTGCGGAGACAAAATAGACATCTTGATTCATGCAGAGGAATCCCTGACAGATACGCTGATACCAAAGCTGATTCTGCAGCCGCTGGTCGAAAACGCGTTCATTCACGGGGTCGCTCCAAAGGTTGGAAAGGGTTATATATGGGTGAATGCAGTATGCGAAGGAACGGATATGCTGCTTGTGGTGAAGGATGACGGCATGGGAATTGTTTCGGAGAAGATGAAGGACGGCCTGTTGATGGAAACGGATGACCGGAGCCCCCTGCATACAAAGGTGGGCATTATGTCGGTCCATAAAAGGATACAGATACTTTATGGTGAAAAGTACGGGTTAAAGATTAAAAGCGAAGAAGGAAAAGGAACCAGCATTATAGTCAGGATGCCGATCCGGTTTGAGGGGGAAATAGAAGATGAAGCATTATAAAGTGTTTATAGCAGATGATACTCCATTAATAAGAGAAGCACTTATCAAATCGATTCCCTGGGAGCGGCTGGGCTGTATCATTGCAGGAGAAGCGGAGGATGGGCTGAAAGCAAAAGAAATGATAGACAAAATCAGGCCGGAAATACTTATTGCCGATATCCGGATGCCCGGCTTGGACGGACTTGCGCTGACAGAATACAGTAACCGGATACTGCCGGATTCCAAGGTAATCATTATAACCGGATTTCAGGAATTTGAATATGCCAGAAGGGCCTTACAGCTGAATGTGAAGGATTTCCTTTTAAAGCCTCTGAATAACGATTATGTAATGCGGGTGGTGGCCGAAACCGTACAGGAATTGAGGCAGCAGGAAAAGCGCGCCGAGTATGAGAAAAAGCTGCTGCAGGAAAATGCGGATTATCAGACAAAGGTCAGAAGCTCCATCAGGGCTATACAGGGAAAAATACTTTCCGATTTATTTCTGGGAAGGGGAAATTCCGGGGAGTATTCCAAAGAGTATCTAAAGGAAATGGGACTTGCAGGTGTTCATATCCAGGTCCTTGGGGCAAGAGTGCGTTCCTCGGATGAACAAATGAGCACGGCTGTCTGGAATCAGATTATTTTCTACATGTATGAGTATGAGAAAGCGAAAAACGTCAGGGTCCTTGAAGTGAGGAACGTGAAGGATATCCTGTTCTTTGTCCTGGATAAGGAGAAGAAAAGCTCCAGATCCCATAAAATATATATGAAGAATCAGATTATCTATATGAACAGGCAGCTGCGGAATGAGCTGCTTCCTGAAATCTGTGCATGTATCGGAAATGTGACGAATCAGCTGGAGAAGGCAGTGGAATGCGGCAGGCAGGTAATGGAGGTTCTGGAATATAACTTTTTTATGACAAAAGAAGAGATTTTGGAGGTTGAAAATTATCAGCTGCTTAAGGGAAAGAAAAGCAGCTATAGAATTCCTGATTTTGATAAGCTGTTTCTGGCACTGGAAGCTTCCGACCGGGAGAATATCAGGGGAGAGGTGCAGAAGCTTGTGGAGGATATTGCCAGGGGAACCGGGGGCAACCTCTTTCAGATTAAATGCCTGCTCAGTGAGCTGTGTATTACGGTGCTCCGGCATTATAACCAGAAGGGAAAGGACGAGAAAATTACAAAGCTGATTGATGAAATCGATAATCTGGTTAATCTGGAAGCAGCAGGAGCCTATGTAAATGAATTTATGGATGAAATCAGAAAGGATTTAAAGCAGGAAAGGGTACAGTACAATCCTTTGGTGCAGGATGCTATAAAGTATATCCAGGAAAATTACGGGAAAGACATATCCCTGACTATGGTGGCGGACTTTCTTGCCGTAAACCCTTCCTATTTAAGCCGCCTGTTAAAGCAGGAGACCGGGGAAAATTTTACGGACATCCTGATGGATATCAGAATACGGCGGGCCAAGCAGCTGCTTCATGAACCGGGAGTCCGGATTACCGATATCACAGAGCTTGTCGGTTACAATAATTATGAATATTTCTTTCAAGTATTCCGTAAAAGCGAGGGGATTTCGCCTAGTGAATACCGCAGACAGATTAAGCAGTGAATAAATACATCGAATTGATAAAAACCGTAAAAAAAACTTATATATTGTAAAAATAGTAAAATGGTTTTACCATCCCAAAAAGCTACAATGGATATATCAAATGAAGGAGGGAAAGTTATGAAAAAGAAACTTGTTACATTGGTATTATCTTTGTGCATGGTAATTGGGATGTTTGGCGGATGCAGCAAATCGGAACCTGCTGACAGCGGTACGGGCAATGCTGCAAAGACAGAAAACGGCAGCAGTGATGCCAAAAATGACAGTGGCACAAAAGGCGGCGAAAAAGAGATTACAGTAACCATCTTCCATCACATCGGTGAGCAGACCGGAAGGGATAATCTCGATAAGATGCTTGCACTGCTGGAGGAAAGAAATCCGGGCATTAAGTTTGAAGCACAGGGCATCGATTACAGCCAGTATGATACGATATTAAAGACAAAACTGGCAGGAGGAGATGCACCGGATATCATTATGGGACGGCCCAAAATGTATGCGAATCTGATAGATGCCGGATATATTGAATCCTTATCAGGACAGCCTTTCCTTGACCAGGTCTCACAGGAATCCCTTGCGTCCATGACAATTGACGGGAATGTATACGGCGTACCTACCAATATGAGCGGAATGGGTATTTTCTATAATAAAGAGGTCTTCAAAAAGAATGGGGTGGAAATTCCAAAGACCCATGAGGAATTACTGGCAGCCAGCAAGAAATTCCAGGATGCAGGTATTTATCCCTTTGCACACGGCTACAAGGATTCCTGGCCGGCACAGTGTGAAATCCAAAGTGATTTATATGGTTACTGCCTGGAGAAAAACCCTAAGATGTTTGAGGAAATCCAATCCGGTGAAAAGCAGTTTGCAGATTATCCGGAATTCAGGGAAGTTGTGCAAAGAACAGCGGACAGACTGGGCTTTGAAAGCGGTGATGACTTTGGTACCGACAGTGCCCAGGCCAGGGAAATGCTGATTAACGGAAAGGCTGCCATGCTTGTCAGCGGTAACTGGGAAATTGGCGAATTTATTAATCTTGGTGCGGATGACAAGGTTGGATTTTTTGCAACACCTAATTCTGATGACAGTAACCCGGTGCTTGGCCTTGCTTCCGATGGAAGCTATATGCTTTGCGCACAATCCGAGCATAAGGAAGCAGCTTTAAAATTCATTGAATTTTTAGCGACTCCTGAAGGAGCTGCCATGTGGAATACCGGTGGAAAAGATATTCCCTGCTCCCTGGAGGTTGACAGCAGCACTTTGTCACCGATTGTACAGGAAATTGTTGATATCGAGAAAAACGGTAAGGTCTATAATTATGAAGCCCAGGGAATTTTTACAGGACAGTTTGATTCGACCTTCCGTAAATGGCAGGAAGAATTTGCAGCAGATACGGACAGAGACGTGGACAAATATATCAAAAAGCTCGATGATGAGATAAAGGCAATTCAAGTCAGCGGTAAATAGTCACTGGTACTGCCCGGTAAAATATATCCGGGCAGTACTATTGCAGAGCTGCCGGCGGCAGTTTACTATGTGCGGGAAAGCGCACAGATGGGAGTTAATATGTATCAGAAATCACATTTAAAAAGAACTGCGGTGAATCTGTTGTTTTTACTTCCAGCCATGGCCTTGTTTCTATTTGCGGTTGCGGTGCCTTTTGTTAAAGGTATCAGGTATTCCTTTACGGATTGGGATGGATTCTCACCGGTTTATCATTACATTGGCTTAAAAAATTACACCAATATTTTAAAGGACCCGAGTATTGTAAGACCGATTCAAAATTCCGTTTTTTACACAGTAGTAACAGTTATCGTAGATAATGTGTTAGGCTTGCTGGTGGCGATGGCTTTAAAGAACAACACAAAATTAAACAAAACATTGCGTACATTTGTATTTATGCCCTTTGTAATCAGCCTTGTGCTGACGGGATTTATGTGGAGCTATATGTACAGTGACGTATTATATAAAATTTTCGGCATAAAGAGCTTATTGGGAAATGCCAAAACAGTTATGCTGGGCGTCTGCATTATGGGCGTCTGGAGAGATACCGGATATTCCATGTTAATCTATCTGGCAGGGCTTCAGGGGATTGACGAAGGCTATTACGAAGCTGCCAAGATTGACGGAGCAGGAGCCTTTAAACGGTTTACCAACATCACCCTTCCTTTACTGGCGCCTGCCATAACCATTAATATTACCCTATTCCTGGGATGGGGCTTAAAGGTATTTGATTATGTTATGGCTGCTACCAACGGCGGCCCGGGAAGAGCCTCGGAGACTATGGCACTTTATGTATATAATTACACCTTCCCCTATAACCGGGCGGGATACGGGCAGGCAGCCGCCATATTGATGATGTTTGCCATATTCATTGTAACCGGTGTGATTACGACACTGTTAAGAAAGCGGGAGGTGGACATGTAATGGGAAAAGAACTGAAAACAGCCGCAGCTTCTCTTGGAAAGATTGCAATGGCATTGGTCTTCCTGGCTCCGTTTTACATTGCTGTTGTATACGCAGTAAAATCTCCGGAGGAAAAAGCAAGAACAGGCCTTGCATTTCCAACTGGCATACATTGGGAGAATTTCACCGAAGCAATCAGAGTGTCTAATTTCTGGAATGCAACAAAAAACAGCCTTATCGTGACAGTCTTCAGTGTGGCCTTGCTGATGATAGCCTGCAGTATGGCAGCCTATGTAATCGCCAGAAATATGCACTCCAGATTCTATCAATGCATTTATTATATATTTCTGGGAGCCATTCTTTTATCCTTCCAGGTAGTTATGCTTCCTCTTTATGTTCAGCTGAAAGGTACGGGAATGCTTAACAGCAGGCTGGGGCTTATATTAACCATCAGCGGCTTCCAGCTGGCATATAATGTATTTGTTTACGTAGGGTTTATCAGGAGTATCCCCATACAAATGGAAGAGGCTGCCTTTATTGACGGTGCCGGCAGGTTACGGACCTTTTGGAGTATTGTTTTCCCCCTGCTAAAGCCTATCGTTTCCTCGACCCTGATACTGAATGCCCTGGCTGTATGGAATGATTTTCAGATTTCCCTGATTATCGCACAAAAGGAGGCTGTCAGAACAATTCCTCTGACCCAGTATTTCTTCTTCGGACAATACAGTATTAAGTTAAATATGGCATTTGCCGCCTTTGTTCTGGCGATGATTCCGATTATTATATTATATCTGGTCATGCAAAGATATATTATCAGCGGTGTTATGGCGGGGGCGGTAAAGGGATAAAAAAATTGAGCGTATTAAAACAAACTGGATTATTCGACTGGATTAACGAATATTCAGGAAAGGAGTTATTATGCTAAGAGACAGCAATAATAAAATTATAATGGAACCATCCACAGAGCCCAATGAAGCTCAGAAAAGGCAGATTGCCAGAAAATATGGGATGTTTCTTCACTTCGGTATAAATACCTTCGGCAATGTGGAGTGGTCGGATGGAAAGATTCCCATAGAAAGCTACCAGCCGGCTGCAATCGATGCGGAACAATGGGTCAGAACGGCCTATGAAGCCGGCATGAATTTCGTGATTCTGATAACCAAGCACCATGACGGCTTCTGCCTGTGGGATACGGATACGACAAGGTACAGTGTTAAATACAGTCCAAACACGGCAGATGTGGTAAAAGAAGTGTCTGAGGCCTGCAAAAAATATGGCCTGAGCTTCGGCTTATATTATTCCCTGTGGGATGAGCATGAACCGTCTTTTGCAGATAATTTTGACAGGGGCTATATCAATTATATGCTAAAGCAGCTGGAAGAACTGATGGATGGCAGATATGGTGAAGTCGTTGAGTTATGGATGGACGGGCCCTGGAAGAAGCTGTGCCCCCAGTGGCGTTATGAGCTGATTTATGATCTGGTGAAAAGGCTGCAGCCCCAGTGCCAGATAGGCATTAACCATACAATTGGGGAGCCTGGCCTTGGTGACCCGGACGAGCGTTATCTTCCGAAAAATTATCAGTTATATGACCCAATCAGAAATTACCCTTCGGATTTCAGGCTATGGGACCCCCATATCTGCAGAAAGGATGATCCTAAGATCTATACCTGTGAAGGAAAGAATTACTATATGCCCTTTGAACAGACCATCTGCTCAAGAGACGGTTTCAGCTGGTTCTATTCCGATCAATATGAGGAAAAACCGTTAATTGATAAGAATTATATAGCGGATTGCTACAGGCAGGTAACAGCCCAGGATAATCTGATGGTGGTGAACCTCCCCCCTGACACCCGGGGAAGGTTATCGGAAAGAGATGTACAAAATATCATGGATGTGGCTGACATACTGGGTATCCGGAGAAAATAGAGAGATTTGGAATAGCAGTGATGCTGTAATTAAAAATATAGGGTTATAAATTGAAAAGGTAAAAGTAAAAAGGTAAAAGTAAAAAGGGATTGCCCCGCAAAGTAGTTAGTGGGCAGTCCCTTTTTATACGAAAATAAACCCTGTGGTTCAAATAAAAAGAAACTTGAATTAGGTACCGAGGAGTGGTTGGATAAAATGGAATTGTACGGATTTATTAAGGAAAAGATATAATGGGATTTTATAGAATTTAACTAGTAGAAAAGGTAGAAAATTTCTGGAAAGTTTTATATAATTAATACAAACCACACAAAAAAATTTATGATACTCCATTATCGGTTGAAATAACTTGTTAAGAAAGGGAAGGAGAGAATAAATGACAGAAGAGGTTTGTAACTGTCTGGATAAGTTTGAGGAACAAACCAGACAGCGTTTTCACAAGCTTTATGTACTTATCTATGAAAGCACCTCCCAAAGTATCAATGAGAAGTTATGGGCTAAGCTGCCGTCCTTTTACGTGAAGAATAATTTTATTCGCATTATTCCATTTAAGGACCATATTAATATAGAAGCAAAGGCAGTCCTTTCTCGTAAGGGTGAATTAGGGGAATATAAGATAACGCCAAAGGGCATGCTGCAAATTTATCATAACCAGGCAATTCCGGAGGAGATTTTGAAAGCAATCTTTCGAGAAACCTTGGAGCAGAAATTTTAAAAGGTATTAGAAATTATCTTAAAGGAGGAATAAAGGTCAATGAGTGAAATATTTAAACAAATACCACTGTACCGCTTTATTTCATATTGTGATGATACCGGACTGGATAAAACGGTATTGGATTGCGGAGCCGGAGGAGACTGTCCGCCCTTAAGCTTATTTTCAGAATATGGATACCTTACCCAAGGAATTGAATTTAGTACAAGCCAGCTTGAAGAAGCGGAAAAGTATGCAAAAAAGAAGAACCAGAACTTGAATATTGAACAGGGTGATATGAGAAAACTAAAGTTTGCCGATGAAACATTCAGCTTTGTTTATTCATATAACTCAGTGTTTCATATGAAAAAGGAGGAAGTTTTAAAGTCCGTCAACGAAATGAAACGGGTATTAAAAAAAGACGGACTGTTTTTTGTTAACTTTCTCACGGTAAAGGATTTTCGGTGCGGTCAGGGCGGCAACCTGGGAGATAATCAATATGAACAGCTGGACGATAATATGCCGGTTATACATTCGTATTATGAGGAAGAGGAAGCGGACGTCTATTTTAAAGATATGAAGATATTGTTCAAGGAGACCCGGGTGGTGGAAAGAATATTCGAAGGAATACCCATCCGCCAGGGCTTTGTTGATTATATCGCGGTGAAACGATAGAGGTTTTGCCTATACAAAAGACTAACTGCTCGTGAAAGGAGGCTCTATGAAAATTATATTTGTAAGACATGGGGAGCCGGATAAAACTTATGTGGATGAAAAGGGCTTTATTGGACTGGGAAGGGATATGGCTCCGTTGACAGATACGGGAATTGCCCAGGCGAAGGAAGCTTCTGGCAGTCCATTATTGCATGGAGGACAGATCATTATTTCCTCCCCCTATACACGGGCCTTATATACTGCGGCTATCATATCCAAAAATATTGGACTTGACATCCTTGTTGAAGTTGATTTACATGAATTCTTTCCGGATAAGACATTTATGGTAAAGGGCGAGGAAGAGAATTCATTGCTGCATCAGGATTTTATAAAATGCATGGGTGAATATCCAAAGGGTGAGACCAGAAAGTGGGAAACAATATCGGAAATCATACTGCGTACCAAGCCTGTAATGGATAAGTATTATGATTTGGGGTATGAAAAGATTATTGTTGTTGCTCATGGGGGTGTCATCAGAAGGTATACAGGCATAGGAGTGATAGCATACGGAGGAGTCCTGGAGATGGAGTATGACAAGAATTTTCAATGCTATGGCTGGGTGTAAAAGCATTGAAAACATTAAAACAGCATGTCTGATATGATAATTATTCAAGTAAATATTCACACAGCTGCAGGCTCCATCTTAGAAGTTTACTATCTGGGATTGGAGCTTTTATTATAGGTTGATTGGTAATGGTGTGACGCATAAAAGGAAATATGACCAGGGTCATAAATATACTTGTGAAATGCATGGATATTATGCAATGATTTTTATAAAAGGAATATGTTAATAAAATGAATAATAATTTTATAAAAATGCATATAGATGACATTTTTATTGCAGAAATATATTCTGAGTGCTATAATACATACTGAAAAATCAATATTAAAGATACAGATATGTTACCGTACATACAATGGTAGTATGTTTCAACATTGAATAATTATACATGTGCAAGAAAAACAGCCCAGTCAGAGGAGGAATCACAGATGAAAACGAAGATTTTTGTGGATGGAAGTGAAGGAACTACCGGCCTTCGAATACATGAACGCTTTATGAAACGCCAGGATATTGAGCTGCTGACCATATCACCGGAATTAAGAAAGGATGAAGCCGAAAGGAAGAGGCTTATCAATGCTTCCGATATTACTTTCCTTTGCCTGCCTGATGCGGCTGCGAAGGAATCCGTAGCCATGGTGGAAAATGAGAAGGTAAAAATTATTGACACCTCTACAGCCCACAGGACGGACAGCGAGTGGGCATATGGTTTCCCGGAGCTTTCCCCGGAGCACAGGGCTAAGATTCAAAAGGGAAAACGCATTGCTGTACCCGGCTGCCATGCAACAGGCTTTATCTCTTTGGTGTATCCGTTAATTGCAAAGGGAATTCTTCCTGCCGACTATCCTGTCAGCGGTTTTTCCCTTACCGGATACAGCGGCGGCGGAAAGAAGATGATTGCAGAATATGAAGAGGAAAACCGTCCGGCCGAATACGATGCGCCCAGAGAATATGCTTTAAACCAGCAGCATAAGCATTTAAAAGAAATGAAGGTTATAACCGGACTTAAAAGGGAGCCCTTATTCTCACCTATTGTAGCAGATTATTACAGCGGTATGCTGGTCTCCCTTCCTTTCTATACGGATATGCTGGCAGCAAAGCAGACACCGGAGCTTATTCATGAATTTTTTGCCGACTATTATAAAAATAAGCTATTTATAAAGGTCATGCCATTTGGCGGGGAAGCTGAGAAAAAGGGCTTTTTAAGCGGAATTGACTGTTCCGGCTGGGACGGCCTTAAAATCTATGTTACCGGCAATGGGGAAAGGGTTGTTTTATCCGCACAGTTTGATAATCTGGGCAAGGGAGCTTCCGGTGCAGCGATTCAATGCCTGAACCTGATGCTTGGCTGCCAGGAGGAAGAGGGGTTGAATCTATAAAATTCTGTTGCTTTTACGGAAAGTATGTTATGATAGGGGTAATATCTGCTTATGAAAGGATTTCAAAAGTACTGCTGGTTTGCTCCTGACATGATAAGAAAATCCTTTTTATTAGAAAGGAAAAGAAATGGAAAAGAAAAATACGGCCCGTTCCAATAGCAAAGTGCATCCACATATTATGGAGGACGGTACCACCTGCGTCCACAGCCATGAGGATGGTACGGAACATAAGCACAGCCATCAAAATACAAAGGCGGTATTAAACCGTCTGTCCCGTGCATCAGGCCATCTTGAGTCCGTTAAACGTATGATAGAAGACGGAAAGGATTGCAGTGAGGTGCTTATTCAGCTTTCTGCTGTAATTGCTGCCCTTAACAGTACGGGTAAGATAATACTGGAAGACCATATACAGAACTGCATTGTGGATGCTATTGAGTCAGGGGATAATAAATCCATCGAGAACCTGAATAAAGCCATAGACAGATTTATTAAATAAATAAGACGAACATTTACTGCAAATATTAAAGTGCAGTCTTACAATATGCCCCTATCCCCATCCGGGGCATATTATATTTCCAAATATCTTAATTCTGGAATTTTACCTCCCGGAATACCTTTAAATACCAATCTGAATTGCTCTTATTTTTTTCTCTAAAATATCCCCCCCACAGGCTTGTTTTCTGCCGGAAGTCCGCTATAATTCAGATAGATTGAAAAATGCGGAGCGTTTTTCAAATTTCTATTTAAGCAGTATCGCAAGTAAACTTGCGATTTGCATGGGGATAGATTAATCGATTAATAAACACAAAGGAGATTATCAGTTATGCATATGGCAGATGCTCTGATTGCACCCGCTGTTGCGGCAACGATGTATGCTGCTTCCGGTGCGACAACGGCCTTCTCGATTAAAAGGGTGAGGCTTGAAAATGATCCTAAGAAAATACCGACCATGGGTATTATGTCAGCGTTTGTTTTTGCTGCCCAGATGATTAATTTTACCATCCCAGGCACCGGTTCCAGCGGCCATTTATGCGGAGGGCTGCTCTTATCCATATTATTGGGACCTTACGCAGGGTTTCTTTCCATGGTATCAGTTCTTCTGATACAATGCCTGCTGTTTGCGGACGGAGGTTTATTAGCCCTTGGCGCTAACATATGGAATATGGCCTTTTACGGATGCTTTGTAGGATATCTTTTAATCTATCGTCCTCTGACGAAAAAGACTTTCAATCGAAAAAGAATTATGATAGCATCTGTTTTAGGAAGTGTTATAAGCTTGCAGCTGGGGGCCTTCAGCGTGACATTGGAAACATTACTTTCCGGCATTACGGCACTTTCCTTTGGACAGTTTTTAGCACTGATGCAGCCGATTCACCTTGCCATTGGTACGGTAGAGGGACTGATTACGGGAACGGTGGTTATCTTCCTGTATAATACGAGACCGGAGCTTCTTAAAAAGGATGCGCCGGAAGGAAAATTCAGCTTTCAAAAGGTCATGGTGATTCTTGGCATAGCAGTATTTTTAATTGGTGGCGGCTTATCCCTAGCGGCATCAAAAAATCCCGACGGCCTTGAATGGTCGATTGAAAAAATCACAGGCAATACCGAAGTAGATACAAAAGATAAATATGCAGATACGGTTGAGACAGCAGCCAAGGTACAGGAAAAAACCGCACTCTTACCGGATTATTCCTTCCCGGACAGCAGTTCTCCGGCCGGAACCTCATTTTCCGGAATAATCGGGGCAGCAATCGTGGCGGCTCTTACCATCGGATGCAGTGTATTATTTAAAATGTTCCGGAAAAAAGATAGTACTACATAGACTTATCCTTAATAATTGAAAAAGTATGTCATGTATATTGAATAGTTACTAATCCTCAGCCCAATCTTGCGGCGCGTTGGGAAGGTATGAAAGTTAGTGTGATACCCGAATCGAAATTTATTTTTCAAGATAGCAGGTTTAATTAGGAAGGCGGATTCTTCATAGAGGGGAACTGCCTTCCTATTCATGCATCATATAGAAATCCATCATTCAAGATATGCTATTTACGAAAGGAGCTACACTATGGCTAAAATTACGGATGCTATATTTGCAGTCCATGAATTGGAGGAAATGGCAGAAAGAAAGCTTGAGGTTAACAGGGTGCACCCTTTGGTAAAGCTTGTCGTTACCTTAACATATATGATAATAGTAGTATCTTTTCATAAATATAATATTTTGGGTCTGCTTCCGTTTATTCTATATCCCTTACTTCTCCTAAAGCTGTCTGACATTCCGGTCATGACCTGCCTGCAAAAAATAAAAGGACTGCTTCCCCTGCTTTTATTTATAGGGATTTTCAATCCTATATTTGACAGAGCACCACTTGTGTATATGGGCAGTCTTGGAATATCCGGAGGTGTTATTTCCATGATTACCTTGTTCCTGAAGGGGATGTATTGTATAGCAGCCTCTTTTCTTTTAATTTCTACTACGGGGATTGACGGTATTTGTTATGCCTTAAGGCTTTTGCATGTGCCCAACATACTGGTAACACAGCTATTGCTTACCTACCGTTATATTACGGTACTTATGGCGGAAGCCAACGGGGTATACCAGGCCTATTCCTTAAGGGCACCGGGAGAGAAAGGGGTAAAATATAAGATATGGGGCTCTCTTCTGGGGCAGTTGTTGCTTCGCTCCATCGACAGAGCGGGAAATCTATATGAAAGTATGCTGCTGCGTGGATTTAACGGAGAATTTACTTATATAAAGAGAACAAAGGCACGGGGACAGGATTATGTCTATCTTATTGTGTGGCTTGGAATGTTTGCTGTGCTTTATGTTGGCATAAAGCTGTTAATTTAGGGAAAGACTTCCAGCATTGTCTGGGATGCATTATTTTTGTGATGCCAAAAAGAGGCATTGGGAAGAGTGAAAGGAAAAATCATTTTGAAAGGATGCCACTTACAGATTCTTTCACTCGTTTTATTTTGTGGCAGTATCGCAGGCTTGCCTGCGGTATCAATGGGTGTAAATATGAGGTTGGCAAAGGGAAGGGAATCCATTAGTAATACCAATGAGAATAGAAACGATGAGAATGAGTTTAAGGGATTAATCGAATGCAGCCAGCTGTCTTTTTCTTATGAGAAAGGGGCGGAAATACTGAAGGACATTACGTTCTCCACTATGGAAGGGGAAGCTGTTGGTATAGTAGGTGCCAATGGGGCAGGTAAATCCACCCTTCTCCGAATCCTGGTAGGCCTTGAAACAGCTTTCGGCGGGGAGGTTCTCATAGATAGGATTCCTGTAAAAAGGGATACCTTGGCGGCTGTAAGAGCCCATGCGGGATATTTGTTCCAAGACTCCGATAATCAGCTTTTTACCCAGAGCGTTTACCAGGACGTAGCTTTTGCTCCGAGAAATTATGGCCTTGGAGAGGAAGAGGTTGACAAAAGGGTTATGGATGCCCTTCACACTATGGGCATTACACATTTAAAGGACAAGCAGATATATAAAATGTCGGGCGGTGAGAAAAAGATGGCTTCCATTGCTACCCTGCTGTCTATGACACCGGATATTCTTTTATTTGATGAGCCTTCTATTGCCCTTGACCCAAGTAACCGCAGGACCCTTATCAATGTCCTTAACAGACTGGAGTTAACAAAGCTGATTGCTTCCCACGACCTGGATTTGATTCTTGAGACCTGTTCCAGAGTGGTATTGATTTCCGAAGGACGGATTGTAAAGGAAGGTCCGGCAGTGGACATTCTAAAGGACAGGGAGCTTTTGGAAGCCAATCATCTGGAACTGCCTTTATGTATGCAGGGATATATCCCTTTTGAGAAAAAACGGCAGTGATAGTATTGACAAAATGAGTGTAATGAGAGCAGGATAATAATATAGAAAAATAATATAAAAATATTTTAGAAACTATGAAAATTATTTAAAATATCAACAGGAATCGCAGAAGGGAGTACATAAGATGGATTTAGAAAAGCTGCCAAGCCAGAGACTACGCAAGATTGCACCGGAATTGGACCCATTAAGAAGAGGAATGGGCTGGAGTGTGGAGGATTTATCGAAACCGCAGATAATGATAGAGAGTACCTTCGGAGACAGCCATCCGGGAAGTGCCCATCTCTTTGGACTGGTGGAAAAGGCGGTTGAGGGGATTGAGGAAACGGGAGCCAAGGCCTCCAGATATTTTACCACGGACATCTGCGATGGCATGGCACAGGGCCATGACGGGATTAATTACTCTCTGGTATCCAGAGAAACCATTGCAAATATGATTGAGATTCATGCCGGGGCAACTCCCTTTGACGGCGGGGTCTTTATAGCAAGCTGTGACAAAGGAGTCCCGGCCCATTTGATGGGAATTGGCAGGGTAAATATACCCTCCATTATGGTTACAGGAGGAGTAATGGATGCGGGACCGGATCTGTTAACGCTGGAACAGATAGGAGCCTACAGTGCTATGTACAGGCGGGGAGAGATAACGGAAGAAAAGTTAAATTATTATAAATACAATGCCTGTCCTTCCTGCGGGGCCTGCTCCTTTATGGGCACAGCCTCCAGTATGCAGATTATGGCAGAGGCTCTGGGACTTATGCTTCCCGGAAGTGCTCTGATGCCGGCCATGTGCAGGGACCTGCCGGCCCAGGCAAAGGCAGCGGGAGAACAGGTTGTAAAGCTTGCAAAGGAGGGAGTAAAAGCAAGGGATATTGTAACGTTGAAATCCTTTGAGAATGCGGTTATGGTTCATGCGGCCATATCCGGATCTACGAACTGTCTTTTGCATATGCCCTCCATAGCCAGGGAATTTGGAATAGATCTTGACAGTGACAGCTTTGACAGACTCCACCGGGGAGCCCATTACCTTTTAGACATACGGCCTGCCGGAAAATGGCCCGCACAGTATTTTTATTATGCGGGAGGGGTGCCGGCAATCATGGAGGAAATCAAGAAGAGCCTCCATCTGGAGGTATTAACGGTTACCGGAAAGACACTGGGAGAGAATCTGGAAGAATTAAAGAAAGACGGTTACTACGAGAAATGTTATTCCTATCTGGAAGGGACAGGCCTTAAGAAAGAAGATATTATCCGTCCCTATGATAATCCCATCGGAAAGAACGGAACAATCGCAGTTCTAAGGGGAAACCTAGCACCGGAAGGAGCTGTGGTAAAGCATTCGGCAGTTCCCAGGGAAATGCATAAGGCGGTTCTTACTGCCAGACCCTTTGACTGTGAGGAAGATGCAATAGAGGCAATTCTCAGTAAGAGGATAAAGCCGGGAGATGGGGTTATTATCCGTTATGAAGGGCCAAAGGGGAGCGGTATGCCGGAGATGTTCTATACTACGGAGGCTATTTCTTCCGACCCTGAGCTAGGCAAGACAATTGCCCTCATTACGGACGGACGTTTTTCAGGCGCTTCCAAAGGGCCCGCTATCGGACATGTCTCACCGGAGGCAGCGGAAGGGGGACCCATTGCCCTTGTGGAAGAAGGGGATTTGATATTATTGGATATCGAGAACCGTGTTCTGAAGCTTACAGGAGTAAATGGACAGCCCTTAACGGAAGAAGAGATGGAGAAAGTTCTGGAGGAAAGAAGAAAGCATCTGAAGCCCAGGGAACCAAAGTACAGGACTGGTGTATTAAACATATATGCAAAGCATGCGGTATCACCTATGAAAGGCGGATATATGGAGTAGAACGGATTGGCTCTAATACTAAAAATATTGATTCGATGTCATAAGTTAATGTTATGTTTAATGAAAGTATACTTGGAGTATAAAGATACACTCAGCTCCGTGAAAGTCGCTTTGCTGCACTTTATACCCTAAATGTACATAGATAAAAGCTGAGATTGACTTATTACACCCGAATCAAATATAAGTTCAATAAACATGACATTACACACCCAAATCAATATAAATTAAAAAAACCATTCCTGAAAATAGTAAATAATAAAGTCTTGGAAGATACTAATAGCAGATTCAATCATAAATCGGATAGATAAAAGAAAGGATAGCAGAATGAAACCTTCCAAGATATACTATGAGCCGGATGTTTTAACTTATCAGTTAGGCAGGGAACTGCAGGAGAAATACAAAGATCTTCCCTGGGTGCCAATCGAAAGCCACAACAATATTCAAGAGCTTAGAACAAAGGAAAACAAGGAGTTTAAGGAGTTAAAGACCCTCCTTATCCTTGGCACCAGGAAAACCCATAAATATTCACCGAATTTCAAGGTGTCGGATTACCTGGTACCCTTTACCTCTTCCGGCTGCACAGCCATGTGCCTTTACTGTTACCTGGTCTGCAACTATAATAAATGCTCCTATCTCAGGGTATTTGTAAACAGAGAGGAAATGATGAATAAGCTTATCCGGTTTTCTGAAAAGAGTGAGAAGGAAAATGTCTTTGAAATAGGCAGCAACAGTGACCTTCTGCTGGAAAATACGGTTACGGGGAATCTTCCCTGGATACTGGAAGAATTCTTAAAGGCAAAAAAGGGCAAACTGACCTTTCCAACGAAATTCAGCATGGTGGAGCCTATGTTAAATATAAACCATCAGGGCAGGATTATCTTTCGAATGTCCGTAAATCCCCCCTTTATCATCAATAATGTGGAAATCGGAACGGCATCCTTAGCCAACCGGATAGAAGCCTTAAATAAAGTGGCAGAAGCAGATTACCCGGTGGGAATATTAATAGCCCCGGTTATCTTTACAGAGGGCTGGAAGGCGCTTTATACGGAGCTTCTGGATATACTGGCGGAAAAGCTTTCACCCAGGGTAAAGAAAACCATGTTCATTGAAATTATTTTCATGACCTATAGCTTTATTCACAGAAGCATTAACAACGAAGCCTTTCCCGAAGCTCTGGAGCTTTATGATAAAGAGCTTATGAAGGGCAGGGGAATGGGAAAATACTGCTACAGGCCGGAATTACGGGAAGAGGGAGAACGGTTCCTTTTGGAGGAGATTGATAAAAGATTCGGAAAGGATAAGATTTTATACTTTAGTTAATCAGTTTGATTCGGGTATCAATGGATAATCTGATAAAAATTAAATTCTGTCAACCGTATCCTCTTTTAGAAAGAAAACTGGTTGGGGAAGCCTTAAGTTAAAGCTTTTCCAACCAGTTATTTTTTTCATCGTGCAGGGTCAAGGATAATGCCGGTTATTATTTTACGACCTTTATTTTCTTTGATACCGTAAGGCTTCCGATGGATGCAGTAATTACAGTTGTTCCCGCCTTTTTGCTGATTACCTTGCCGGTACTTGTAACAACAGCTACGGATTTATCACTGGAAGTCCACTTAGCAGTACCGGCTACACCGGTGGCACTTACCTTGAAGGTAAAACTCTTACCGAGCTTGATAGTTCCGGTTGAAGCAGTAAGGGTAAGGTGTGATTTCTTAACTATAATATTGGTCTGGAGCTTATAGGTAATAGCTCCCTGGGTAACGGCAGAGGTAATGGTTACGGTACCTGCTTTGATAGCGGTTATTAATCCGTTTGTACTTACCGTTGCAATGTTCTTGTTACTGCTGCTGTAGCTGACCCTGGCAGTTCCGAGTAAATTATTCAATACCAGCTGCAGGCTGTTCCCTTCATAGATAGCAGCTTTCTCTGTAGTACTGGGGATTTCCATGGTACCCTTAATGAATCTGGCATTGAGGTCAGGATTTAAAATGCCCTCTTCACCGATTTTCTTAAGGGAGGCTATGACGGTCTCATTGTCGAGGGCATTGGTATTCTTATTTGAAATAATATCGGATAGGAATACGGTGTATTTGTTTCCGCCTGTAGCAATATATTCATTGGTCAGGACGGTGTAGGTTTTATGTAAGTCCATAGGGGTACCGTCAGCAAGGCGGACATCAAATACCTGATTGTCCTCCGGGCGGGTGAGGTCGTATTTGGCAGTAAGACCTGCCATCTGCATGTTGGAGGAATCATTTCCGACAACCTGCTCCAAAAGCTTAACCACCTGGGTGCCTGTCATCTGGACCTTAAACAACCGGTTATTAAAAGGAAAGACCGTATACATGTCATATGCCGTCAGCTTCTTGGCATCAAAGTTACAGCGGATACCTCCGTCATTGCAGAAGGCAAAATCCACATCCTTCTCACCGTACAGCATCAGGTCTGTTACGAAGTTTCCCATAGTTGTAGTCAGGGAATCACCGATGTAATCTCTGGTCAAGGCAACCGGCAGGTCTGCGATTACTTTATTTAATTTCGGACCAACACTGTCAATGGAAAGGTTGCTGATAGTCACTATCTGGCTGTCCAGATTGGCGGCATTTTCAGGGGTATTTAACAGGTTTGAAAGGTTAGCTTTATCATAAACGGATACATAGGACGGATTCTCCACAGTTACGGTTCCGTTTGCCTTTATTGTCATATCAGCTTTTGCATAGCCGTAACCATAGCAATTGCCTTCCGCATAGGGAATTCCGCTGTCTGCTTTACCGCTTTCTATCTTGTGGCTGTGGCCGCCAAATAAGAAATCCACATAAGTATGGTCAAATAATTCAGCTGCTTCTTTGGCATCCTGGTGGGCCAGTACGATAACGGCATCTGCTTCTTTGCTTTCCTTTAATTTCCTTGCAAGATTATTCACCAGGCTTACATCCTCACTGATGGTGTAGGGTGCGACCATGGCTGCCATGATATCTACGGAGTATTCAGCAGCCCAGCCTATGACTGCAATCTTCTTTCCGCCGCGGTTTATAATGGTATAATCCTTGGTATAGGGGATTCTTTTATTCGTTCCCGCAGCGTATACATTGCAGGCCAGTACGGGCGCGGTGCTGTTAAGATAGGTACCGTCCTTGGTTAAAACGGTATCAAGGCCCCAGTCAAATTCATGGTTGCCGAGTCCGTGGGCATCATAAGCCATTGCATTGAATGCCTGTACCACATATTTACCATAGGAGAAGTTGGAGATTGGGGTTCCCTGGAAGGAATCACCGCTGTCTAATAGGATTACATTCCCTTTGCTGCGGTAGTCAGCGAATACCTTCGACATATAAGCCAAACGGTATTGATTGGTGGACTTGTCCGATAAATTGGTGACCTCTGCCATATGTCCGTGCAGGTCTGTGGTTTCCAGCAGGGTAAAGGTTACATCACTGCTGCTTTCTGCCTTTGCTGTATTGCCTGGAACTGTAAGCAATCCGAATACCAGAGCCAGAGTAAGCAGTACAGACAAAAGGTTACGAAATCTTGTTTTCATAAGAGCCTCCTTACTTATTATACAAAGTATAATTCCATAATATGGAATATATAAACATTATAATTCCAAACCTTTGGTTACGCAAGGCTTCATACATAATTTTATAGTGAATGGGAAATTTGATTCAGATGTCATAAGTCAATGTTACGTTTAAGAAATGTATACATGGGGTATAAAAATACACTCAGCTCCGTGAAAGTCGCTTCGTTGCATTTTTATACTCCAAATATACATAGATGAAAGCTGAGATTGACACCCGAATCAAATTTACTTATAAAAAATAAGGCTTCATGTCTTCACTTCTCTAATTTTAGAGATGAAAACAGGAAGCCCTTGCTTTGGCTATAAAAATGCTATGTATTTTCTGCATTTTACTTTAGTGGTATCTATGGATGCTTGTAATAAGCACTGGTAGCTGGTTTAAAAATCAAAATGTACTTTATCAGCCTTTTAACTTAATTCGGTTAAGGCAATTATGTCAGTAACAGTTATCTTATGAAATTTGTAAATACCCTCTCTTCCCTCTCAGGCAGAGTAATACCGTCTTTCTTTCCGGCTTCTATGCACTTTAACAGCCAGGCCATATTTTTACCCAGGGTTCTCATGATCTGCATACCCTCTAAATCCTGCTTAACCTCCTCCGGCGTATTTCCGTGTACCATGTTCCAGTACTGGGAAGATACTACAGGCATATTGGAAATGGTAAAATATTTGTTCAGCTGATCCAGGGAAGCCGTAGAGCCGGCTCTCCTGCAGCTTACCACAGCAGCTCCCGGCTTATAGGAAAAATCATTGCCGCAATAAAAGAAGCGGTCTAAGAAAGATGTAATGGCTCCGGCGGCAGAAGCATAGTGAACAGGAGCGCCAAAGATAAAGCCGTCGGCCTCCTTTGCCAGGTCCAACGCTTTGTTGACCGTGTCGTTGTCATAAGCACATTTGCCGGGAAATTTGGAACAGACTCCGCAATCCAGACATCCTCTGATGGGTTTATTTCCTATGTGAAATATCTCAGCTGTAATCTCCTCTGCCTCCAAGACCTTGGCGATTTCCTCCAGTGCTGTATAAGTACAGCCGTGTATATTGGGACTTCCGTTAATTAGTAAAACCTTCATAGGGCACCTCGTTTCCTGTAATATTGGTTTTTACCTAATAAATCATATCACGTAATTTCTTTCCGGAAAAGAGGAAAAAAGATTGTTTTTATCAGGGGATTTGATACAATGGATGTTAAATAACAAATCAGAAGAACAGCACAAGGACGAAAGGGCAGGTACACTCAGGTGAATCTATATGACAGCTTATTAAAATACAGGGATGAGGACTGCTATCCCATGCATATGCCGGGGCATAAGAGAAATCCGGAGCTGCTTACCATGGTAAATCCCTATTCCATTGATATTACAGAAATTGAGGGCTTTGACAATCTTCACAGGCCGGAGGGTATTTTAAAAAGCGGTATGGAGGACTGGGCAAAAATCTATCATTCCAGGCATACCTATTGCCTGGTGGGAGGAAGCTCGGCGGGAATCCTGGCCGGCATCTCGGCCTGTACCAATAGAGGGGATAAGGTCCTGGTAGCCAGGAACTGCCACAAATCCGTTTACAATGCCATATACTTAAACGGCTTAAAACCGATATACCTTTATCCTCGTATGATTAAGACCTTTGGAATAAATGGAAGTATTACCTTAGAAGCTACAAAAGAGCTGCTGAAGAGGGAGAAGGACATCAAGCTTATCGTCATAACCTCTCCGACCTATGAAGGGGTAGTCTCTGATATAGAAGGGATTGCCGAAATTGCCCACCGCCATGGAATACCTCTTATGGTGGATGAGGCCCACGGTGCCCATCTGGGGCTTTATCCCGGATTTCCAAAGGGCTCTGTCACCCAGGGAGCTGATATTGTTGTACACAGTATCCATAAGACCCTGCCTGCCTTTACCCAAAGTGCCCTTCTTCATGCCAACGGCAGCCTGGTAAAGGAGGAAAAGCTTTTAAGATACCTATCCATTTACCAGAGTACAAGCCCTTCCTATATATTAATGGCAGGTATGGAGCAATGCAGGGAGCTTTTGGAGAACAGGGGAGAGGAACTTTTTCACAGCTATTATAATCTCTTAATGGAATTCTACAAGGCAGCAGGAGAGTTTAAGAATATCCGGTTATTAACCGATAACCTTGTAAGGGAGGAAGGCGCTTTTGGCTTTGATCCTTCCAAGCTTGTTCTCAGCGTAAAGGGAACAGAGTGTACCGGAACAGAGCTGTATGAGAAGCTTCTAAATACCTATAAGATTCAGATGGAAATGGTATCCGGGGACTATTGCCTGGGGATGACCAGCATTGGTGACAGAAAAGAAGGCTTCGACAGATTGCGGGAGGCCCTTTTCAGAATAGATAAAGAGATGTCCGGGAAGAAAGATATTCAGAAGGATGTACGGAAAGATGTGCAGGAGGAAAGGAATATGGAATTTATCTCTCCCCCCGTCATTATGTCCTGTGAGGAGGCACTGAATGCTCCGTCTGAAAGTATTCCCCTAAGCAATAGTAAAGGAAAAGTTTCCGCGGAATATGTATACCTGTATCCGCCGGGAATACCTCTTTTGGTACCGGGGGAGGAAATAACGGAAGAGCTTCTTCTTAAAATGACAGCATTAAAGGAACAGGGGCTTACACTTCAGGGAATGTGTGATTTCAGCGCCAATAGGATAAAGGTTGTGGACTGAAACCAAAAATATGCTTCGGATAAGAGTTGAGATTTGACCTCCGAAGCAAATATAAATAAAAGGACTAGGTAAGAGTATGCATAAGCTGTTTGTTGTTATGGGCAAAAGCGCATCGGGAAAAGACACGGTATTTAAGGAAATCACACATAGTTCAGAGCTTTCCTTGAAAACAATCGTAGGCTACACCACAAGACCCATACGGGATGGGGAAAAGGATGGAGAGGAATACTTCTTTGTAAGCAAGGAAAGGCTTTCCGACTATCAGAGGGCGGATAAGGTCATTGAGCACAGAGCTTATGATACTATGCATGGCGTATGGGATTATTTTACCGTGGATGACGGACAGGTCGACCTGGAAAAGGGCAGCTCTATTATGATCGGCACCCTGGAATCCTATAGGCAGATTCGTAAATACTTCGGGGAAGACAGAGTTTATCCGGTCTATCTGGAGGTAGAAGACGGGCTTCGTTTAGAAAGGGCTCTCCTTCGTGAGAAAACTCAGAAAATGCCCAAGTATGCAGAGCTTTGCCGCCGGTTCCTGGCAGATGAAGAGGATTTTAAGGAACAATATTTAAAGGAGCTTGGAGTCGGTAAAAGGTACAGAAACGAAGACAGTAAAAGCTGCCTTGAGGAAATCATAAGGGACATCAGGGCAAATATGGAAAATTAAAATTTTTCTATTTATTTTACCTTTGTTATGCTATAATGGAAACTGGAAATTGTATATTCATTTTTATTCATATAAATTATTTAAGGGATGTAACTGCCCAGGGAAGGGGGAGGAAAGGATGGACATAAAGGTAAATCAAATGCAGCCTGTCACACAGGCCCAGCCCGCAGCACCTCTACCGGAGGCGGATGGCTCTTTTAAATTTACTTTAATCAGCAATATTGAGGAGCAGGGGCTGAAGGAACGTCTGAACCTGATGATGGAGGAAATTACCCAGCAGGGCAAGAAGCTGGGGAAACACATGGATGTCCGGGACATGAAAAAATACCGGGAGCTCATCAAGGAATTCATGAACGAAATAGTAAACCGCTCCCATAAGTTCAGCAGAGAAAATTTTCTGGACAGAAGGGGCCGCCACAGGGTATACGGCATGATAAAGCTCATCGATAAGAATCTGGATGAACTGGCGCTGGAATTAATCAAGGATGAGAAGGATACCATTTTGATACTAAATAAAATAGATGAAATTAAGGGATTGCTTTTGGATATACTTGCGTAACGAAGGGATGGGTTAAGGATGGCTGGATTTCATCAGATAATTGGTCATGAGCAAATAATAGAACATTTAAAGACTGCCATCAGGACCCAGACAGTTTCCCACGCTTATATCCTTGCCGGGGAAGACGGCATGGGAAAGAGGACACTGGCCTCAGCTTTTGCCAGGGGAATCCAGTGCGAAAGCGGAAAGGAAGACGGGGACAGCTGCGGCAGCTGTAAATCCTGTATGCAGGCGGAATCAAAAAATCATCCGGATATCATCTATGTAACCCACGAAAAAGCCAGTCTTGGTGTGGATGATATCAGAAATCAGATAAATAACGATATTTTAGTAAAGCCCTATAGTAGCAGCCGAAAGGTGTATATTGTAGAGGAGGGAGAAAAGATGACGGAGCAGGCGCAGAACGCCCTTCTTAAGACTTTGGAAACTCCGCCCGCCTATGGAGTTATTATTTTGCTTACAAATAACATCAATGCCTTTCTTCCCACGATTCTTTCCAGATGTGTTATTCTCAAATTAAATCCTGTGAGAGAGGAAGATATCAAAAACTATCTGATGGAGGTTCATAAGATTCCTGATTACCAGGCAGAGCTCAGCGCTGCGTTTTCCCAGGGGAATCTGGGAAGAGCAGTATCTTATGCTTCCAGCGAGAACTTTGCAGCCATGAAGGACAAGGTTCTTCATCTGCTGCGTTATATCGACCAGATGGAGCTGTATGAATTAATAGAGGGACTTAAGGATATATCGGAGCAAAAAGAAAACATAGAGGAATATCTTGATCTTATTACCCTGTGGTACAGGGACATTCTGATGTTCAAGGTGACAAAGGATATCAACCTTTTATTATATAAGGGTGAATACTCGGAGATATTAAAGCAGGCTAATATGAGGAGCTATGAAGGCCTGGAGGAAATTATTAAGGCAGTTGAAAAAGCAAAAGTTCGGATTAAAGCCAACGTGAATTTTGACATTGTAATGGAGCTTATGTTTCTTACCATAAAAGAAAACTAAGGAAAGTGCCTGCGGCTCAAAGGTTGCAGGATATGGGAAAGGTATGGTTATCAGTATGACGAATGTAATAGGAGTTCGCTTCAGAAGGGCCGGCAAGATTTATTTCTTTGATCCTGCCGGATATGAGATAAAGCAGGGTGACAACGTAATTGTTGAAACTGCAAGAGGGGTTGAATATGGAAATGTTGTCATAGGGCCAAGGGATGTGGAAGAAAATAAGATTATCCAGCCCTTAAAGCCGGTTATCCGGACTGCCACTGTAGAGGACGATGAAATAGAGGCCAGAAATAAGGTCAAGGAAAAGGAAGCTTTCCAAATCTGCCTGGAGAAAATTAAAAAGCATGAGCTGGAAATGAAGCTGATAGATTCGGAGTATACCTTTGACAACAATAAGGTATTATTTTACTTTACAGCAGACGGAAGAATTGACTTCAGAGAGCTTGTAAAGGATCTGGCAAGTGTATTTAAGACCCGTATTGAATTAAGACAGATTGGGGTCAGGGATGAAACGAAGGTGGTCGGAGGCATTGGTATCTGCGGAAGACCTCTATGCTGCCATACCCACCTTTCTGAATTTGCTCCGGTGTCCATTAAGATGGCAAAGGAGCAGAACCTTTCTCTGAATCCCACCAAGATTTCGGGAGTATGCGGGCGCCTTATGTGCTGCTTAAAGCATGAGGAGGAAGCTTATGAGGATTTGAACAGCAAACTTCCCAGTGTTGGTGATATGGTTACAACAAGTGAAGGCCTACGGGGTGAAGTGCAGAGCGTCACGGTATTAAAACAGCTGGTAAAGGTAATCGTGACCCTTGAAAACGATGAAAAAGAAGTTCGGGAATACAAGGCTTCTACTCTTAAGTTCACAGCGAAAAAACGGAAAGAAAAGGTTGCTCTTGACGAAGAGCTGCGGGTTCTTGAAATGCTTGAGATGAAGGAAGGGAAGTCCCATCTGGATGATGTATAAGCTATGAGTGATAAGAATAATACCCCAAGGGAAGATGATTTCACAAGTGAAGTTGGTTCCTTAAGTGAAGATGCTTCTCTAAGTGAAGAAGGTTCCCTTTTACCAGGGGAGAGAATAGATGAGCTGCAGCGTAACGGCTATAAGATCATACAAAACAGTAAAAAGTTCTGCTTTGGCATGGACGCGGTACTTCTTTCGGGCTTTGCGAAAGTAAAAGAGGGAGAAAAGGTGCTGGACCTTGGTACCGGAACGGGAATCATACCGATACTTTTGGAAGCGAAAACCAAGGGGCAGCATTTTACAGGGCTTGAACTGCAGGAAGAAAGTGCCGATATGGCAAGGAGAAGCGTAAGGCTTAATAAGCTGGAACAAAAGATATCCATCGTAACGGGAGACATCAAGGAAGCGGGAAATATCTTCGGAGCAGCTTCCTTTCATGTTGTTACCAGCAATCCGCCCTATATGAATAATCTCCATGGGCTTAAGAATCCGGACCTGCCAAAGGCCATAGCAAGGCATGAGATATACTGTACGCTGGAAGATGTTATAAGGGAAGGGGCCAGAGTCCTGAAGACCGGCGGAAGGTTTTATCTGGTTCACCGGCCTTTCCGGCTGATTGAAATCATCAATACCCTGACTGCCTATAAACTGGAAACCAAGAGGATGAAGATGGTTCATCCCTTTGTTGATAAAGAACCTAACATGGTATTAATCGAAGCAGTAAAGGGAGGAGGCTCCATGCTAAGTGTGGAACCTCCGCTCATTGTCTACAGGGAAGTGAACCGCTATACCGATGAAATCTATGACCTTTACGGTTATTAAATTCCGGAAGTGAATACAATTTGCAGCAGTCTAGAAATTCCAAATATTCCAGGCTTTTATATCTGGAAGAGGAAAAAACCAGAATTCAACTGATATAGAAAAGAGGACAAGATAGCCATGGCCGGAACTTTATATCTGTGTGCCACCCCCATAGGCAATTTGGAAGACATCACATTAAGGGTCCTTCGTACTTTAAAAGAGGTGGATTTGATTGCGGCGGAAGATACAAGGCATAGCATTAAGCTATTGAACCATTTTGAAATAAATACGCCCATGACCAGCTATCATGAGTATAATAAGATAGACAAGGGACATTACCTGACAGGACTTTTAAAGGAAGGGAAAAATATAGCCCTGATTACCGATGCCGGTACTCCGGGGATTTCAGACCCGGGGGAAGAGCTTGTTAAAATGGCCTATGAGGAGGGAATTGCCGTAACCTCCCTTCCGGGGCCTTCTGCGGTTGTTACCGCGCTTACCCTTTCCGGTCTTCCTACCAGGCGCTTTGCTTTTGAAGCCTTTTTGCCTTCAGATAAGAAGGAAAGGCAGAATATATTAAAAGGATTAAAGACGGAGACCAGAACCATCATCATATACGAAGCTCCCCACAGACTGCTGAGGACCTTAAAGGAGCTGGCGGAGAATCTGGGAGACAGAAAGGCGACCGTTATAAGAGAACTGACCAAGAAGCATGAAACGGCTTTTCTTACAAGCCTTGCGGAGGCCGTAAGGTATTATGAGGAAGAGGAGCCAAAGGGTGAATGCGTTTTGGTAATAGATGGCCTGAAGGCTGAAGAATTGGCCGAAAAAGAAAGAGAAAAGTATGCGGACCTGTCTCTTAATGACCATATGAAGCTCTACCTTGACAAAGGGATGGATAAAAAAGAAGCCATGAAGGCAGTAGCTGCCGACAGAGGTGTTTCCAAGAGAGAGATTTACCAGCAGCTGTTATCGGAATAAGGAAACGAATTTCAGGCAAAGAATGAGCCTGGAGTGAACTGTATGTTGAAAACATATCTCTCCAGGCTTTTCCTTTGAGCTGTATTATTCGATAATACCTACTAATTTTGCAAGCTCCATAATGGATTCTTTAGAAATCTTCTTTCCGTGATAATCGATAAGATTATCTTTGGATCCGTTAAAGATATCAGCAGGCTCATATTTTCTTAATATGATTCTGTCCTCATCAACAAAGATTTCAAGGGGATCTCTTTCCCCAACTCCAAGTGTTCTTCTGAGCTCGATGGGAAGCGTTATTCTTCCTAACTCATCAAGCTTTCTAACAATTCCTGTGCTTTTCATATATATGTACCTCCTACAATACTTAAATAAAATACCATACAAATATTAGAAAGTCAATAAATGAAATATAAAATTAAGCAATTATTTAGTATTTTATAGAAATAATTGTAATAAAAGTATTAAAAAGTAACGAAAAATAGCCACGAAAACCGATAATTTAGTAGTTTAAAGGGGTGATGTGTGCTGAATTTCGCTAATTTTAGATAAAATAAAGCTGGATTCAACAAAATTATCGACTCAAAACGACATATACTCAGAAAGTATTTTATACAGGACCAAGAATTATTTCAGAAACCCGGGAATATAGTATTAGTGAAAGGTTGAAACAGAAAGTTGTGCATAATCGTGCAAAATTGAAAGGAGTTATTATGCTGAACTATCTTTGGGGATTTATGATAATTATTGGTGTTATCGTGGGGGCTTTAAACGGAAAAATTGATGCGGTAAATGCAGCTGCCCTATCCTCTGCCAAGGAAGCTATTATATTATGCATTACAATGCTGGGATTTACAGCCCTTTGGACGGGAATTATGCAGGTGGCCAAGACGGCCGGCATTGTTGACGCTCTGACGAAGGCCATAAATCCTTTGCTGAGGCTTTTATTTCCTGATATTCCGGATAAACATCCGGCCAAGGAATACATAGCATCCAATATGATTGCAAATTTTCTGGGCCTTGGCTGGGCAGCCACTCCCATGGGACTTAAGGCAATGCAGGAATTAAAAAAATTAAATAAAGACAAGGAAAGCGCCAGCTGCGATATGTGTACTTTTTTGATTATTAATATATCGGCCCTTCAGCTGATTCCAGTCAACATTATTGCTTACCGTACACAATATGGCTCTGTAAACCCTACGGAAATCCTGGGAGCGGCATTTGTTGCAACCAGTGTTTCAACGGTGGCCGGAATCTTATTCTCCCTGGTTGCAAGAAAGCTGGCAAGAGAAAAATAAGAAGGATAAAGGTGAAGGAAAATTCAGAAGGAAGGATGCCAAAAGCTTCTTTCACAAACAGTGGCAGGATTGCAATAAGGCAGTCCATGGAAACGATTTTTGAAGTTTATCTTATATATATCCGATTATTTAATGCCCTTTGTCATATTTTACATAGTTGGAATCGGCTTATTAATGAAAACTCCGGTTTTTCAGGAATTTACGAAGGGGGCGGAGGATGGTTTTAAGGTAGTCTTAAATATTATGCCCACATTGGTAGGCCTAATGGTGGCAATTGGCATTATGAGGGCTTCCGGGGTTTTGGATTTGCTGACCGGTGCCCTGAAGCCTCTTACAAATCTGCTGCATTTTCCTTCGGAGCTGGTGCCCCTTGTTACGGTCAGGCTGTTTTCGGCCTCTGCCGCCACCAGCCTTGTTCTGGATATCTTTAAGCAATTCGGACCAGACTCCTATATCGGAAGGCTTACTTCTATTATAATGAGCTGCACGGAAACAATCTTTTATACGATGAGTGTATATTTTATGACAGCAGGTGTTAAGAAAACAAGATATACCCTGACAGGTGCGCTATTTGCAACGATAGCTGGTATCGTTGCCAGTGTATTTCTGACAAATATTCTGTTTTAATGCAAAAAGTTAATTATATATTGTTGTGAGAGATTGACACAAAATCCCATAGGGATTATAATATAAGTCCTTTCGCAAAGTTCGTACTACCACCCCCTTTCTGGCAAAATCCAGGAAGGATAGCTTGGCAAGATATGGAAATTTGATTCGTTTATGGATCTGTCCGGGAAGCAGCAATTCGTTGTGTATGTGAATATGCCTGTTTGCGGATATGCCCTCTGATGATGAAAGATGTGAAATATTACTACCAGGAGGAAATTGAATATGATTGAGGTAACGGGAGTTACTAAGACCTTTAAGGTCGCAAGGCGCAGCGCAGGCTTAGGGGAAGCCCTAAAGTCCTTTGTGCACCGCCAGTATCAGGAGGTAAGGGCACTGGATGATATCTCTTTTACCATAGGTGATGGTGAAATGGTGGGGTACATCGGTCCCAACGGTGCCGGAAAGAGCAGCACCATAAAGATTCTAAGCGGTATACTGACTCCCGATGGGGGGAACTGCCTGATTAACGGCAGAGTGCCCTGGAAGGAAAGAGTGGAGCATGTAAAGGATATCGGAGTTGTGTTCGGGCAGCGTTCCCAGCTCTGGTGGGATGTGCCCATACTGGATTCCTATGAGCTGATTCGGGATATTTACCGGGTAAAGGAGACAGACTACAGAAAAAAGCTGGAAGAGCTTACGGAATTATTGGATTTAAGTGAGATTCTGAAGACACCGGCCAGACAGCTTTCCCTGGGACAGAGGATGCGGTGTGAAATCGGAGCTTCCCTTTTGCACAGCCCCAAAATCCTTTTTCTGGACGAACCTACCATCGGACTGGATGCCGTATCCAAAATAGCTGTCAGAAACTTTATTCTGGAGCTGAACAGGCAGCATGGAACCACCGTTATTCTTACTACCCACGATATGCAGGATATCGAGGCCCTTACACAGAGGATTCTTCTGATCGGCAAGGGAAAGATTCTACTGGATGGAAGGCTTGACGAGGTAAAGGACAGGTTCTCCCGGGTAAAGCAGCTGACAGTCCAGTATACCGGGGCAGTACCGGTCATGACAGCGGGAATGGATATAGCCTCTGGTGATAAGCCGGACAGGGACTATGGGCTCTCAGGACAGGGAATCCTCCATGTCCAGGTGAATACGGAGGTGCTAAAGGTATCGGAGGCCATATCCTGCCTGTCCTCCCAGACGGAAATAACGGATATTTCAGTGGCAGGAGCTTCCCTGGATGATGTGGTCGTAGGGCTTTACAAGCAATACGAAATATAGGGAGGTGTCTGGCTTGAAATATCTTTCCTTTTTTCGTATACGGTTTACTAATGGGCTACAGTACCGGGCGGCGGCTCTGGCGGGCATCATGACCCAGTTTGCCTGGGGAGCATTGGAAATACTGATGTTCAAGGCTTTTTACGACTATGATAAAACAGCCTTCCCCATGGAATTCTCTGCCCTTGCTTCGTATATATGGCTGCAGCAGGCACTGTTATCCCTGTACATGGTATGGTTTTATGAAAATGAACTCTTTGACCTGATAACCAGCGGAAACGTGGCATATGAGCTGTGCCGGCCCATAAATGTCTATGACATGTGGTTCGTAAGAAATATGGCCTCCAGGTTGTCTAAGGCGGTACTGCGCGCTTTTCCCATATTACTGGTGGCAGCTTTTTTACCAAAGCCTTACGGCCTGTCACTGCCGGAGGATACCGGGGCAGCCCTTTGGTTCCTGCTGTCCCTGTTCCTGGCCTTTTTAGTGGTAATCTCTTTTTGCATGCTGGTGTATATCACCTGCTTTTATACCATATCGTCCCTTGGGGTGCGTCTGGTGGCAGCGGCGCTGTCGGAGTTTCTGACGGGAGCCGTTATACCTCTGCCGTTCTTTCCTGAAAAGGTAGAACGGGTGGTAAATTACCTTCCCTTTGCTTCCATGCAGAACCTCCCTCTGCGGATTTACGGCGGAAATGTCTCCGGTGTAAAGCTTTATGAAGGCATTCTGTTACAGCTGTTCTGGTGTGCGGTATTAATCGCCTGGGGCAAATGGCTGATGAACAGGTCCTTATGTAAGGTCACGGTACAGGGAGGATGAGGAGAAGAGATGGACAGGTATTGCAGAAAGGAGAATTTATGGGCTTGTATTTAAAATATTTTTCCATTCAGCTAAGAAGTACCATGGAATATAAAACCTCCTTTATTCTGACGGCCATGGGACAATTTCTGGCATCCTTTAATGTGTTTCTTGGAATATTATTTATGTTCCAGCGGTTTCATGAAGTAAAGGGCTTTACTTTCAGTGAAATACTGTTGTGCTTTTCCATTGTTTTGATGCAGTTTTCACTGGCTGAATGCTTTGCAAGAGGCTTTGACGGATTTGCTTCCGTTCTTTCCAACGGCACCTTTGACAGAATAATGGTCAGACCCCGAAATGAGATTCTCCAGGTACTTGGCAGCAGGATAGAGCTTACCAGGATAGGGCGTATGCTTCAGGCAATCCTTATGCTTATTTATGGCATTGCGAAAAGTGAAGTTGCCTGGAACCCTTTCAGGGTGCTTACGGTAGTCTTTATGCTGGTCGGCGGAACGGCGGTATTCGCCGGTATCTTTTTAATTTATGCGGCCTTTTGCTTTTTTACACTGGAGGGCCTTGAGTTTATGAATATCCTGACAGATGGGGCAAGGGAGCATGGGAAGTACCCCATCAGTATTTATGGCAGGAAGGTGCTTTTGTTTTGTACCTTTGTGGTGCCGTATGCCCTGATACAGTATTATCCCCTGTTATATCTGTTGGGAAAGAGTGAGCGGAGCTGGTATATGGGTCTGCCCCTTCTGGCCAGTTTGTTTTTAGTGCCCTGCTATCTCTTTTGGAGGTTTGGAATCAGGCATTATAAATCAACAGGGTCGTAATAGGGCGTCCGGTGAATAACACAGCTAACCAGCAATATTAAGTTGATTTTTAATTAGTTTTCAGCAAATAAAAGAAGTTCCGGGACTTATATCGGCTAACCAAATAAGTCCCGGAACTTCTTTGTGCAGGTTTCATGGGTGTTATGCTATATTAGGTACATGTGCTGCCGTTGGGTCTACTTCTGTGCTTTCAGCCATCCATCCATCCGGTCATTGATAATATCAAACTGGGCAGGTCCTATATCCAGGACAAATTTGTGGAAGTCCTTTAAATTAAAATCATCACCCAGGGCATTTTCGGCCTTGTTCCGCATTGCCATAAATTCCAGATATCCAATGCCGTACTCCGGGTAAAGGGCCGGTTCTTCTACCATGGTGGAGAATAGAACCTTGGCAGTGGATTTATCCGTAATACCAAAGTGCTGGAGATAGGAGGCAGTCTGCGCCACCGTCCAGCCTTCATAATTGATTCCCAAATCCAGGCGGCAGTACAGAGCCATATTGGCTGCCATGCTGTGGTCAAGGAATGAGGCCTGTGATTCCGGAAAGCCTGCCAGATGATAGGAGTAGAACTCCACATAGGTAGCCCAGCCCTCCGCATACCCGCCAAAGCTTAAGAGGCTTCGTATAGGGGATGGATTGGTATTTCTGAAATATACGGACTGGTAGAGATGTCCCGGATAACCTTCGTGGGCAAGGGTATTAAATATCTGCTGATTCTTATAGTCCGGATTCTCATTGATATAAATAACATTATTCTTATAGTTGTCAATGGCAGGCACCAGATACATAGCAGGACTTAAATATTCCTGCAGAGATTTATGTACATATTTTACGGTAAAATTCACGTTGGGACAGGGAGGAAAATCCTCGTTTACAGCACTTCTTAAATACTCCAGAATCTCCTTTGGCTTTGAAAGGGGATAGGATACGCTGGAGGCCTCCTGATAGATTTTGGAATCCTTTTTCGCCAGTGCATTTAAGTCTTTTAAATTGCTGAGAATGGAGCTGTCTAGCATCTTAATAAGTTCTTCCGGTGAGCGGTTCGTACCGGTATTGGAAGCCAAAAGATAACGGTAGTATGCCTTTCCGTTAGGAAGGCCTGCAAGGCCGCCGTCATTTGTTCCTGTTCCCTTCAGGCTGTTCAAGGTGTCGATTAAGAGCTGGTAGGCGGGTATTACATTGTTTAGCACTGCTTTTTTATTGGTTTTTTCATAAGCTTTGATTTCTTTTTTTGTAAGACCGTCATAGGAGGATACCTTATCATTAAATACCTCAATCAGGTAGTTGTTATCCTTATCGGCAACGAAGGCCTCACACTGGGCTAAGATACTGTCTGCAACCGTATCGCTCATAAAAAGGCCCGCATTGGATTTTTGCTTTTCAAACTGGCAGATTTCCTTAAAATAACGGGATATGTCAGGAAGAAGCTTTAAGTAAGTCTCAATGTCCTCTTTGGTATAAAAATTATATTCGGCAAGAAGGACGGGAAGCTGTGCCTGAAGACCGGTGGTGGGGCCAAGGATTTCATTATACAGCGGAAATTTGCCGCTTGTAAGCTGAAGGGTCCAAAGCTTCTTTAATATATCATAAGTCAGCTTCTGGCTGTCATTTAAACCGCGATAGGAAAAGCCTTTTAAGGCGGCAAGGTAATTCTCAGCCGCTAAGAGGGAATCCTTCTTTTCACTTATGGAATAATGGCCGAAGGTGACAGGAGACTTGGTAATTCCGTAATTCTTAGGATTAGCCAGGGAGAAGTTAAGGGTAAGGGTGTCCTGGGTTACCTCCTTTTTAAAAACCTCATTGGTAAAGCTGTCAAAGTCCTTGCGTGTGGTTTCTGTATTTACTTTCTTTTCGCAGCCTGCCGCCATCAGCATAATCAAAAGCAGGGAAAAGAAGACCAGAAAGAGCTTTCTGCATTTTTTCATAAATTCATACCTTCCTTTGGGCAAATAGGAGCCGTTAGAAACACCTATATGCAACATATAAGGTTTCTGGCAGTTTGTCAAGCATTCAGGCCAAATTTTAGTGCCCCCGTTAGTATAATTTATGACAATCAAATGAAAACCATTCATGAAATAAAGACAGCATATTCAGGAAAAGATACAAATGACAGGTTTGGGATTATGTGGTAAAATGAGTGGGAGAAATTTTGCGGAAGTACGCAATGGAAATATAAGGCGTAGAGCTATGAACCGGATTTGTAAAAAGGAGGTTTTAATTAATGATGGAAAACAAAGGAGAAATCGTGATTTTTGGTGCTTATCCGCAAAACAGTGAAGATGTTTCCGCAAAAGAGCCGATAGAATGGCTTGTGCTTGATAGAAAAGATGATTGTATATTTTGTACCAGCAAGTATTTACTTGACTGTAAGCCTTATCATAAGGAGCTTGAAAAAGTAACGTGGGCAACATGCACTTTACGGCAGTGGTTAAATGAGGATTTTTACAACCTTGCTTTTACTGCGGAAGAGCAAAAGCGTATACTTGTTTCAGATGTTAAAAATCCTTGCCAAGCTACTGAAGACCGTATTTTTCTATTAAGCAATAATGAAGCAGAGACCTATTTCGAGCTTGAAAAACGTTGTGCGAAAACGACAGCTTACACAAGAGCAAAGGGAGCATGGTATCTTTCTGAAGAAAATGATATCTACAATGGTAACGGCTCATGGTGGCTTCGTTATCCCGAGTATATGGAGGATGAAGATGAGGAGGACGAAACCTATGAAGTATTAAGCTGTGTCAATTTTGACGGTTACATTGAAGCGTATGCAGATGAGGTAAATGCAGAAAATTGTTCTGTTCGTCCCGCCCTTTGGCTGAAGCTGTAATTCAAGATTATAATATAGGAAAGTAAAATATATTATAGATGTTTTATAATAAATTTATGAATTTATACATAAATAGATTAGTAGAAAGGGGAAAATATATGAAGAAGCTTGTATCTGTGGTAATGGCTACTCTGCTTTTTGCGGCCCTGCTCACCGCATGTGACAGTAAGGAAAAAGGAACCGCAATAGAAAACTTACCTGCCGATAATAATGAAATCTATGGCTCCGGCAGTATGCCTGAGGAAAGCACAGTATATATTAATGACCTCCTTTACAGAAAATATGAGCAGGGAGTATCCCTGGAAGAAAACTCTGCCTTAGTAATAGAAAATCCGATGATTGAAAAGGAAGAGAATGAACAGGTTTCTATTTATGTTATGAATCATAAAAACGGAGAAGTAACAAAGTTAATGGATTATGAAGGCGGAACCATTCAGTTCAGAGCGGATTCCGACGGTGTATATTCCTTCTTTGCAGTGGCAGAAGACGGCAAGGGTGAAAGCCATATAGAGGATATCACCGCTCAGGCAGGTACTGAGATAGAGTATCAGAGAGAAGAAAGCGGAATGAGAGAGGTCCGGCTTTGCATGGAAAATCGCAGTTGACAAAATTTGAGCCTGGTGTTATGCTAAAGTTCAATTGATGTATGATGTCGAGTTTATTTGACAATACTATATTAATAATTAAAGGCTGTGAAAAGAAGAGTAGATAATGTTTTGCGCGGACAGAGAGCCCTTCAGCTGCTGAGAGAGGGTCACGGAAAAGTTATTGAAGATGGTCTTGGAGCTTCGCACCGAATGGGAGACCTTTAGGCTGCGACGGGAGCACCCGTTATCATGATTACCTGTAAGATACTCAATAGAAGAAATCTGATACAGAGTTGGATCGGCAGGGAAGAGGGCCTTATCAGGGCTGAATTAAAGTGGTACCACGGGAGCATGTTCTCGTCTTTAAATAAGGCGGGGGCTTTTTTTAGTTTATAGGAACACATAACCCGGGAAGGAAATCTATTGAAACAAGCAGTTCAATCACCTGAATTTTATTGTTAAAATGCAGGATTAATAAAATTACAGCAGGAGGCATATTTATGTGTAATTGTAAAAAACCTTATTATATCACTACTGCCATTGCCTATACCTCGGGGAAACCCCATATTGGCAACACCTATGAGATCGTATTGGCAGACAGCATTGCAAGATTTAAAAGACAGCAGGGCTTCGATGTATTTTTCCAGACAGGCACCGACGAGCACGGCCAGAAGATTGAGAATAAGGCAGAGGCAGCAGGAATTACCCCAAAGGAATTTGTAGACGGAGTAGCCGGACAGATTAAGGATATCTGGGATCTGATGAACACCTCATATGATAAATTTGTCCGTACCACGGATACTTATCATGAGGAACAGGTTCAGAAAATCTTTCAGAAGCTTTATGAAAAGGGAGATATCTATAAGGGCTTTTATGAGGGACTTTACTGTACTCCCTGCGAATCCTTCTTTACTCCTTCCCAGCTTGTGGATGGCAAATGTCCCGACTGCGGCGGTGAGGTGCAGCCTGCCAAAGAAGAGGCTTATTTCTTAAAATTGAGCAATTATACCGACAGGCTTATTGAGCATATTAAGGCACATCCTGAGTTTATCCAGCCGGAGAGCAGAAAGAATGAAATGATGAACAATTTCCTTCTTCCGGGCCTTTCCGACCTTTGCGTTTCCAGAACCTCATTTAAATGGGGAATACCCGTTAATTTTGACAGCAAGCATGTGGTTTATGTATGGCTGGATGCGCTAAGCAACTATATTACCGGCCTTGGCTATGACGTAGACGGCAATCACGGAGAAAAGTATAACAAATACTGGCCTGCCGACCTCCATCTGATTGGCAAGGATATTTTAAGATTCCATACCATTTATTGGCCTATTATGCTGATGGCTCTTGATATCCCCCTTCCGAAGCAGGTATTCGGCCATCCATGGTTATTGCAGGGAGAAGGCAAGATGAGCAAATCCAAGGGAAATGTACTCTATGCCGATGAGCTGGTTTCCTATTTCGGTGTGGATGCAGTCAGGTATTTTGTTCTTCATGAGATGCCTTTTGACAACGACGGTGTTATTACCTGGGAGTTAATGGTGGAAAGAATGAATTCTGACCTTGCCAATACTCTTGGAAATCTTGTAAACAGAACAATTTCCATGTCCAATAAGTATTTTGACGGTGTTGTAAGAAATGCAGGAGTAAAGGAGCCGGTAGACGAAGAATTAAAAGAACTGGCTGTTAAGACCTGCGACAAGGTAGTGGCAAAGATGGAGCAGTTAAGAGTAGCAGATGCCCTGACAGAAATCTTTACCCTGTTTAAACGCTGCAATAAGTACATTGATGAGACCATGCCCTGGGCCCTGGCTAAGGAAGAGAATAAAAAGGAAAGGCTTGAGACCGTTCTTTACAACCTGGTAGAGAGTATTACCATTGGTGCCAGCCTCTTAAAGTCCTTTATGCCGGAAACCTCAGAAAGAATTCTTGCCCAGTTAAATACGGACTTAAGAGAAATTGTTGCCTTAAAGGAATTTGGTTTATATCCTGACGGAAACAAGGTTACAAAAACCCCTGAGATTTTATTTGCAAGGCTTGATATGAAGGAGGTCCTTGAGAAAGTAGAAGCACAGAAAGCTGCCGAAAAGGTTGCAGAAAGTGTCGGGGAAGAAACGAAAGAGCAGGAAAGCGGTAAGAAGGAAGCAGTAATTGACCTTCCGGCCAAAGACGAGATTACGTATAATGATTTTGTCAAAATGCAGTTTCAGGTAGGTGAAATTATTGCCTGCGAAGAGGTTCCAAAGTCCAAGAAGCTGCTTTGCTCCAAGGTAAAAATCGGAAGCCAGGTAAAGCAGATTGTATCCGGCATTAAGGCATACTACACACCGGAACAGATGGTGGGAAAAAAGGTTATGGTATTAGTTAACCTAAAACCCGCTAAGCTTGCTGGAATCCTCTCAGAAGGAATGCTTCTTTGTGCGGAGGATGAGAACGGAGACCTTGCTTTAATGGTACCGGAAAAGGACATGACACCAGGAGCGGAAATTTGCTAAAGACAGGGAATTTAAGCATTATAATATAATCAGAAAGAAAGCGGCCGAAGAAGCCGCTTTCTTTTAGTCTTACAGCCTATACAGTCATATCCCGCAGGAGCTTGATAAATATGCCGCCAAGCACCGAGCGGTTCTGAAAGCCTATCTGACGTCCGGTGACTGTGTCATACCAGTCGGTAAAGGGAACACGGCTGTTGGTTTCACAAAGAGAGCACCAAATCGAATGAATAATTTCCTCAAATAATTCCTTTGAATTGCAAAGGGTAGCCACCCATACCATCCAGTCCGTCTTGGTGTAGGTGTTCCGGGAATCCAGGGGGAGTCCGTACTGGTTCATTTGCTTTTTATAATAACTGGCTTCTTTTTCAATAATATCCTTTGAAAAAACATTTAACCCAAGCAATTCGTCCCATACCATATTATACTTCATACTCCAGGTTCCGGCAGCAGTAAAGGTCAGCTTATAATGATCCTCTTCCACACTTTTCTGCTCCCACTGGGCAGCCATCTCTTTGGCCAGGTGCAGATATTCGTCAGCCAGATCAATTTTCCCCAGCATTCTGCTCATTTTGGAAAAGGCAGCAATGGCAACAATGGCTTTTATGGAAAGGTTTGCGTTATGTGCCAGATGTCCGGCAAAGTCGTCAGTACAGAGCTGGTTTTCAGGGTCCAGTCCATTTTCCTTCAGATATTCGGCCCACTTGCTCAGAAGAGCCCAGTTCTGGGAAGCAAAATCCGCATTTCCATCCTGTATACTTACGGCTGCGGACATTATCAGCATATTGCCGCATTCTTCCACCGGCATCTGATATTTGAGAAGCAGCTTTCCATCCTCCATGCCGTATACCTGACCGTTTGCCTTGGGATAACATCCGGCATCGTGGGGAGCAAAATCAAAGGGCCAGGCTTCAGCAGCGGTGTATTGAAAGATGGGGCGCATCATACCCTTTACCAGCTCCGTATTATATAACAGAAACAAGGGAATGGAAGGGTAGCTGACATCTACCGTAGCCATACAGCCATTGCTGAAATTTTCCTTGGAGAAAAATAAAATATTCCCCTCCTGGTCCGCTGCAAGCTTATGGGCTGCAATTGCCTGGCGGTATGCCAGGGACAGTAAGTCATAATACCGTTCACCGCCGGCTGCAAGAGCGTCCTTTTTCAAAGTATCATTAAAATGACTGCATTTTTCCATTACATCACAGTACTCCAGGATGCTGCTCCTGAGCATATCGTCAAAGCTTGAGAAAGTGCGGGTCCAGTACCCGGGGAGCTTCTGGTTAAAATATTCCACGGAATAAATATCCTCGTAAGCCAGTACCAGATAGGAAGATACCGGTTTTTCCGGTGTGACGGTTCCGAAATCGGTTGAGCTGGCAAGGACAGGCCATGCTTCCCTAACAGGGGCGGACGGATGCGGCAGGTCTTCCCCTGCTATGCTGCCGGTCGTTATAAAAGTCTTCCTTAACCCGGAATCACCGGTACGGACAACAGAGCCAGGAGCCTTCCTGGCAGCCAGATTCACAAATCCCCAGTCTATACGCAGGTCGTCCCCGGTACGGTTTAATATGTTCTGTTCTGTGGTTCCGGCAGATACACATGTGATATCACTGCCAAGGCTCCTGCTGCCTGTTTGGACCTCCTGGCTGGTAGTATTCACGCACCACTCTGCCGTGATATCAAAATAAATGCTGAGGCTGTGGCTCTTTCCATCGGCGGAGGCAGCTTTAAAGGTGATATAGGAGGCAGGCCTTGCCAGAAGGTCAAGATTATCCATTAAAAGAGGGGTCGTAAAATCAGCAGTCAGCTCGATACCTCCCTCGGAAAAGGTGTATATACTGGAAAGTGGTTTGATTTCCAGATTTGTCTGCTTCATGGGGGGACAGTCAGGATATTCGGATTGCCCGGCACTGGGGGGAAGCTTTCCGGCAAATAAAAATGGATTACCGTCCACTAAAATAATTCCGGTCATGGAATTTTTAGCTCCGGTCCAGTGGCGGGTATAGTCTCCGTTTAACTGGTCGGCCATGGACCATACATTGAAATAGGGATCCACCGTAACCAGGGGAACTGCAGGTGCTCTGAATTGAGTATTCATAGTATTCTCCTTTAACATAACTTGTAAGTTAATTAAATAACTAAAATGTAACTTTAGTATAAAAAATACGGTTTCAATTGTCAATAAAAACTTTTGACTTTATAGTGAAATATGCCGTATTTAAAATGTTAAAAAGATTAAATTCTGACAATAGGCTGAAATAGTAAGCCTGCGGAAGATTTCTTGACTTATTAACTATTTAGTTATACAATAAGGATACAAAAAGGTTATTAAATGAGCATATAAAAGTAAAAACAGAGTATGAAAGAACAGTAAAACAGAGCATAAAAAACAGTAAAACAGAGCATAAAAAACAGTAAAACAGAGCATAAAAGAACAGTAAAACAGTGTATAAAAGAAAAGATAAAAGAGTGGTAAAAGAACAGAACAAGAATAGAAAATGAAAAAGCAGCCAGTGAGGATTTTATGAATATAGAAGTGAGCACAGATAATATAAAATTTTTTGAAGCCCTTTCTTCAGCAACCCGCATCCGTATTCTGGAGATGCTGGCTGGCGGAGCTATGAATGTGAAAGAAATTGCCGGAGCCCTGGAGCTGTCCTCTGCCATAGTAACCAGGCATGTCCAGCAGCTGGAGGAGGCCGGGATAATCAAATGTGAGAATGCTTCCGGTATCCGCGGTATCCAGAAAATATGCAATCTGGATTTGGACCAGGCAGTGTTGTTCTTCCGGCCAAGGGGTAAGCAGAACAGCACCATTACACATTCCATCCCAATTGGGCTGTATCACTCCTACAGCATTACTCCCACCTGCGGGTTATCCTCAGACACCAGAATCATCGGTCTCCTGGATGATCCAAGGTATTTTGCTGACCCTGAGCATACGAAAGCAAATATTCTTTGGTTTGGAAGCGGCTGGGTGGAATACCGGCTTCCCAATTACCTGCTGGGAAACCAGGAGGCCAGGTATATAGAGATTTCCATGGAAATTTGTTCGGAAGCCCCCGGCTATAATGATAACTGGCCTTCCGACATCAGTTTTTTTATCAATGGGATTGAAATCGGGATGTGGACTTCCCCAGGGGACTTTGGCAGCAGCAAAGGAGTGTTTACACCTGATTGGTGGAACCATGGAACCCAGCACGGCTTATTAAAGACACTGTTAGTCAGTACGGAAGGAAGCTATATGGACGGTATCAGAATCTCGGATATTACCATAGGCCGGCTTGGGATAAGCTACGGGCAGGATATCGTATTTAGGATTGCAAATTCAGAAACCTCCGGAAATGTAGGAGGGGTCACGATTTTTGGTAAAAATTTTGGAAACTATAATCAGGATATTAATGTCACAATAGATTACCTGAATAAGGCCAAAGCATAAGATTGATTAGTTTTAAGCTATATGTTAGTAATTTAGTATAGTAACAGAGTATTGTATTTCATTTAAATTTAAAAGAGGCAGTTTGGCTATACATCTTAAAAAATATAGCACAAGCTGCTTCTTCTAATTAAATATTAGGGTCGTTCTAAATGGGTTTAGCAAATTAAGACATAATTTTATCCAGCTCTGGATTCATCGCGTAGAAGTCCTTTGCATCCAAGTGCTCCTGGACTCTTACCAGTGCTTCACCGAAACGCTGGAAGTGGATGACCTCCCTTTCCCTTAAAAAGCGGATAGGCTCTACGATTTCAGGGTCAGTAACCAGGCGTAGGATATTGTCGTAGGTGGTTCTTGCTTTCTGCTCTGCTGCCAGGTCTTCTGTCAAGTCGGTCAAAGCATCGCCTTTAGACTGGAAAAAGCAGGAATTAAAGGGGATTCCACCGGCTGCCTGGGGCCAGAGGCCGGTGGTATGGTCGATATAATAAGCATCAAAGCCACTGGTCTTTAACTGCTCTGCCGTCAGATTCTTCGTCAGCTGATACACGATGGCGCTGATGATTTCCATATGGGCCAGCTCTTCTGTACCGATGTCGGTAAGCAGGCCTGTTATTTCCTTGTAAGGCATGGAATAACGCTGGGAGAGATAACGCATGGAAGCAGCCAGCTCTCCGTCAGGTCCGCCGAACTGGCTGATAATAAGCTGTGCCATCTTTGGATCTGGGGTTGAGATTTTTACCGGAAACTGTAATCTTCTTTCATAGGTCCACATTCTTACACTGCTCCTTCCCATGGCCATGGGCAATGAACCCAGTTCCACATTGTATTTTCTTTTACCCGGTACTGCTCAATGGGGCCATAGGCAGTCTCGTATTCGGATAGTGCTTTTTCCCTTTCACTCCTATACCTTTCATAATAAGCAAGGGCATCCTTGTCAAAGGGATGAGTATCCAAAAATAAGCGTACTTCGTCCAGGACAAAGCTCACTTCCTGAAGTTTTTTCATTGCTTCGCATTTTCCTTCTTTCATAGCAAGGCACCTCCTGTTCCGTAAAAGGGCAGGTCATATTCCTGAAAGATGGTACCGGCCTGAAACCCTTGCTTGGGATCATATAAATCCTTAAAACACTGCTTCTTTATTGTCACCATAGCAAGAGGCATCGTAACAGGTGCATCGGGACCCTGGTTGTCACAGGGCAGGGAGGGAATACCTTCGTTAGGCGTATCTTTTGGCATAACCGTGTAATTAGCCTGTGCGATGTTCATTTGTAGACTCCTTTCTAAAAATAACAAAAACGCATATACTAATTTTTGCTCTTATTATTTTATAAGGTGTTGACAGCTGCAATAAAAAAGAACAAAGAATGTCCTTCATATATAGTGTCTCATCTCTAAAAGATAAGATTCAGGTAAATTGAGAGAAGATAGGGAAAGCTTAGTGAATATGGAAGAAATCATGGACAAACAGATAGGATATCACTTATAATGTCTTAATGGAATTATGATATAGCAGTAGTATACGGAATTTTTATTTTTTAATAAATTTTCATTGAGGTATTCTGGAAAGGAGTTCTTACCATGATTTTTGAAACACATGCCCATTATGATGATGAAGCATTTGATGAAGATAGAAGCGAGTTAATTGATGCCATAAAGGAAGCTGGCATTGTATCGGTGGTCAATATCGGAGCGAGCCTTTCAAGCTCCAGAGCTTCCCTGGAATTAGCGGATAAATACCCTTTTTTTTATGCTGCGGTAGGGGTGCATCCCAGTGAAACAGGAGAATTGACAGAAGAAAATTTCAAATGGCTGAGAGAAGCCTGTAAGAATCCGAAAGTAGTTGCTATCGGAGAAATAGGGCTTGATTATTACTGGGACACGCCGGACAGAGCAGTACAAAAGGAATGGTTCCTGCAGCAGATGGAGCTGGCAAAGGAGCTTAAGCTGCCGGCAGTTATTCACAGCAGGGACGCCGCAGAGGATACCCTTAAGATGATACAAAGCAGCAAGCTGGAATCGGTGGGCGGTATCATACATTGCTTTTCCTACACAAAGGAAATGGCAAGGATTTATATGGATATGGGCTTTTATCTGGGAATCGGAGGAGTCCTTACCTTTAAGAATGCAAAGAAATTAAAGGAAGTCGTAGAATACGCACCAATAGAAAGGCTGGTATTGGAAACGGACTCACCTTACCTGGCTCCGGAGCCCAACAGGGGAAAGAGAAATTCATCCTTAAATCTGACTTATGTAGCACAAAAAATTGCTGAAATTAAGGGCTTGGATTATGAAACCGTGCTGGACATAACAGAGCAGAACGCAAGGAAGGTATACCATATCAGTGAGTTGTAAATGGTAATCAGGCTGTTATAAAGGGATAAGTTAAAAATAAGTGAGTTAAAATAAATAAGTTAAAAGCTGTAAAAGGAAAAGTGCCCATATTTTTCAGATTCAGCGCAGAAAGGGTGAATGGATGGCATCACTGGGTAATCCAAAAGAAACAATAGAAATACTAAATAAATACCACTTTAATTTTCAGAAAAAATTCGGACAGAACTTTTTAATCGATACCCATGTTCTGGATAAGATTATAAAAGCAGCTGAGGTGGGGAAAGATGACCTGGTAGTGGAAATCGGGCCGGGAATCGGCACCCTTACCCAATACCTGTGCGAAGCAGCAAGGGAAGTGGTTGCGGTTGAGATTGACAAGAATCTGATACCCATATTGGAGGATACACTTTCCGCCTATGACAATATTACGATTTTGAATGAGGATATTTTAAAGGTGGATTTAAACCGGCTGGTACAGGAACGAAATGGCGGCAGGCCTGTTAAAGTGGTTGCTAACCTTCCCTATTATATTACAACTCCTATTATCATGGGGCTGTTTGAAGCCCATGTTCCGGTGGAAAATATAACGGTTATGGTGCAGAAGGAAGTTGCCGACAGGATGCAGGCAGGTCCCGGAGGCAAGGATTATGGAGCCCTGTCCCTGGCCGTACAGTATTATGCGAAGCCCTATATTGCTGCCAATGTTCCGCCTAATTGCTTTATGCCAAGGCCCAATGTGGGCTCGGCGGTAATCCGTCTTACACTTCATGGGGATAAGCCCGTGGTCATTAAGGATGAAGCTCTTATGTTCAAGCTGATTCGCGCTTCCTTTAACCAAAGAAGAAAGACCCTTGCCAACGGCCTTAACAACAGTGAAGAAATCAAGCTGTCCAAGGAGCTTATTACAGAAGCAATAACAGAGCTGGATTTCTCTCCAAGTATCAGGGGAGAAGCCCTTACTTTGGCGGATTTTGCAGCTCTCAGCAATTTGATTTACGACAAGCAAGGATAAGACTACCTTTGTTTAGTCATTGTATAATGTCGAAATATCACCCTTTTATATTGACATATCTCCCTCAGAATGATATCTTTTACTGGCGAAGTCAGACAAGAACGGATAAAACCCCCTAATTCAGAAGGAGATAGTATAATGTACTTAGGCAAGATAACAGGTAACATCATAGTAGGACAATCAGGCGGCCCGACCGCGGCGATCAATGCCAGCCTTGCAGGCGTTTACAAGGCCGGGAAGGATGCAGGTGCAGAAAAGGTATTTGGTATGCTCCATGGTATCCAGGGACTTTTGGAAGGAAAGCTGATTGACCTGTCCGAGAAAATAACCTGTGATTTGGATCTGGAATTGTTAAAGAGAACACCTGCTGCCTATCTTGGCTCCTGCCGATATAAGCTGCCGGATTATAATAAGGATACAAAGGATTATGAGAAATTATTTCAGATATTAAAGGAACAGGAAATATCCGCGTTTTTCTATATCGGCGGAAACGATTCCATGGACTCCATAAGGAAGCTTTCGGAATACGGCGAGCTTTTAAAAAGTCCCATTCGTTTTATCGGAATTCCCAAAACCATAGATAATGACCTTGAAATAACGGACCACACCCCAGGCTATGGAAGTGCTGCCAAGTTTATTGCAGCCTCCACAAAGGAGATTATCAGGGACAGTCTGGTGTATAACCAGAAAAACCTGACCATTATAGAAATCATGGGAAGACATGCCGGCTGGCTGACAGCCGCCGCCGCACTGGCAAAAGGGAATGACTGCGAAGGAGCAGACCGAATCTATCTGCCGGAAAAGGATTTTGATAAAGATGCCTTTCTAAAGGATATCACTGCCCTGCAAAAAGAAAAGAAATCCCTTGTAATAGCAGTTTCGGAAGGAATTCATCTGGCAGACGGAAGATTTGTCTGCGAGCTTTCGGACAAGGACTTTTATGTGGATGAATTCGGACATACCATGCTGACCGGTGCCGGTGCTTACCTGTCGGCACTGGTAAAGAGGGAAATTGGCTGCAAGACAAGGGCCATTGAGCTAAATACCCTCCAAAGATGTGCGTCCCACATAGCTTCTCTTACCGATATTGAAGAAGCCTTTGAAGTTGGTAAACGAGGTGTTATAGCGGCAGCTGCGGGAGTGACCGGTGTAATGGCAGTGATTAAGAGAGTATCGGATTCCCCTTATCTTTGCACCTATGAGACCCACAACATCAAAGAGATTGCCAATATGGAGAAGAAGGTTCCTTTAAGCTGGATTAAGGAAGAAGAGGATGGAATGAGCGAGGAATTCCTCCGGTATGCAAAACCGCTGATTATGGGCGAAGTAATGCCGGTAATGGTAAACGGACTGCCCATGCATCTGGAATATGTCAGCGAAAGATAACTAAAATTCAATGGATATAAAAGAAAGAGCCTGCTGTATGCGAGAACCTGACGGATACAGCAGGATTTTTTTATTTACAGCCGGTTAAATTATGGGCCGGAAAAGAATTATAGAAATATCATCCCATGAAAGGTACTCCCAGCTTTTAGCAGGTAATAGTCTTCCCTAAAAGGCAAGCTGTTGAATTGCCTGTTAAAAAAGGTATTAATTACTTATATATCATAGGGCTATGGAATATAAAGCCGGTAGAATTAGCATCGGATATTGAAATTTTCCTGAATTTATTATATTATTCAGTAAAATATTTACTTGTCCTGCTCTTGGAGGTTTTCGGTTAGCATCTAAAGTAAAAATTATTTATAGAATTTCCTGGCTTAGATGCCATTGATCTTATCAAACAGGCTGTGAATAGCCTTTTGCAGATAGTATGTTTACGATTATTACATAGATAGGGAGAGCGCGAATGCAAATTATCGGACTGATTTTAGCCATACTTGTAGTCATATCAATTTCCAATGCAAGGAAGAACAAATTATTAAAAGCTGCCCTGATTCAGGATTTTGGAAAGGAAAAGGGGAAGTTTAACTGTGAAAGTGAAATAGAAAGCATCCAGTATTATTTTAACAGCAAAAGAACATGTACGGATGTTGATGATGTTACCTGGAATGACCTGGATATGAACAGGCTGTTTAATGAAATGAACACCTCCATTACCAATGTGGGTGCGGAGTATCTATATGCATTGCTCCGTAAGACAGAAAACAGCCAGGAGATCTTAGAGGAAAGGGACAAAGCTATCGAAGCCATAAATAACAAGGATGAACTGCGAATCGGGCTGCAAATGATATTATGGAAAGTCGGGAGAAGCTACAACCACTCTGTTTATGAGACCCTGGATAAATGCAGAAGGATAAATATCGGCTCCGTTTATCCTCATTTATCCGTATTTATAGGCTTTATGGCATCAACCCTGCTTTTATTCTATCATGTATGGCTTGGAGTATTTGCATTTGCGGTCTGTATTACCCTGTCGGTAATATCCTATCATATAACAATGAGAAGAATGCCTGAGTTTAATCACTGGCATTTAAAGTGCTTTGCAAAGATGCTGAAAGCAGCCCGTCAGATAGCAAGGATAAAAGACGGTGAAATGAATAGATATGCGGAAGAAATGAAAGATATCAGGAAATGCTTTAAATGGGTACAGCTAAAATCCATCTTTTTAACGAATAACGGGGTGGGGCTGATTGCGGATGCAGCAGACCTGGTATTGGATTATATCCGTATCCTGACCCATGCGGATATTATTATTTTGTACAGCCTGTCAAAAACGATTAAGGAAAATTTTGATGAAGTGGAAAGGCTTTATGAAATTATCGGATTTCTTGATTCCATGATTTCGTCAGCCTCCTATAAAAGGCAGCTGCCTTATTTCTCAAAACCGGTATTCTGCGGGGAAGATAAAAAAATCCTGGAGATTGAAGGGTTATATCATCCACTGCTGGAGCAGCCCGTAGCGAACTCAATAAAGGAGAGTCGAAGCATAATCCTGACTGGCTCCAACGCTTCCGGCAAATCGACCTTTTTAAAGGCTGTTGCTATAAATGCCATATTAGCCCAGTCATTATTTCTGTCAACCTCCAGGTATTATCAGGGGAGTTACTTTCAGGTATATACTTCTATGGCTTTAACGGATAATCTTGCAGGGAAGGAAAGCTACTTTATAGTTGAAGTCAAGGCAATAAAGCGCATCCTGGAAAGAAGGGACAGAGAAAGGCCTGCCCTATGCTGTATCGATGAGGTGCTCCGGGGTACCAATACTCTGGAGAGAATAGCAGCAGCGTCTGAGATCTTAACGGAATTGGGCGGTGATAATGCAATTTGTTTAGCTGCTACCCATGATATCGAACTGGCGCATATGCTGGAGGGTCTTTATTCCAATTATCATTTCCAGGAAAGAGTGGAGGAGGACGAAATTACCTTTGACTATAAGCTGTATAAGGGAATATCTGCTTCCAGGAATGCCATCAGGCTGCTTAAAATGATGGGGTATGGGGACCATATTATAAGCCGGGCCAATAAAAGACTGGACAACTACTTAAGAAGCGGGATATGGGATACATCCTTAGAAAATTTATGACCGCATATTACTTTGGCAGTATATTACTGTATATGTCTTTATGCGTATACTTGATAGGAACATTCAAATCGTTGAAGGGAATATTCATTTTATTTTACAGGAGTATTCAAAAAAATACTTGACCTTCGCCTTAGGCGAAGGTTTATCTTTGTTATATCAAAGATAAGGAGAACAAATATGTATACAATAAAACAGGTCTCGGAAAGGTTAAAAATCAACCCTAATGCCTTGCGGTTCTACGAAGAAAAAGGACTGGTAAACCCTTGCCGGGGAGAGAATGGTTATAGGGACTATAGTGTTGAAGATATCAGCAGATTAGAGATAATCGTCCTTTATCGGAAAATGGGATTTTCAATAGAGGCAATCGGAAAGCTCGTACAGGATAACAGGAACCGGGAATTATTAAATCAGTTTGTAGCACAGTATAGTATATTGAATCATCATATACACACTATGTGTACTGTCAGGGAAACCCTGGGGAAATGCGTGGAAGAGCTGTTGGATAAATCGGTTCTGAACAGCCATATTTTAGAAAGAATGGAGCAGACTGCGGAGATTATTGCTATCTCTGAGGAGTGGGAGGATAAGTGGGATTTTGATTCCTGGGCTGAAAATTATGATACCGATATCCGTAAAAAAGGAAGTGGATTGGATTTCTATCATAATTACAATAGGGTCCTTTCAACCACAGCAAATGCTATCTTGTCAGGAAAGGTGGTTGAAATCGGCATCGGAACCGGCAACTTGGCAAAAGCAGCTCTGGAAAAGGGATTTTTACCGGAAAATTATATCGGAATAGACCAATCTGTAAATATGCTGAAGGAGGCCAGAAAGAAATGCCCGGATATTATATTGAGAATAGGGGACTTTCTTCATCTGCCGCTGGAAAACAGTACATGCGACAGCATTGTAACCTCCTATGCCTTTCATCATTGTACTCACGAGGAAAAGGTGCTTGCAATTTCGGAAATGAATAGAATCCTCAAAGGGCAGGGGAGAATTATTATTACAGACCTGATGTTCACGGACAGCAGCAATCGCAGGAGGTATGAAGAAGCCTGCACAGAGGCAGAAAGAGAAGATTTAAAGGATGAGTACTTCGGAAATATTGATGAAATGGAAGCGATGTTAAGCAGCCATGGCTTTTGCTGTATCCATAAAAGGATTGATGATTTGATATGGATGATAGTAGCAGACAGAGATAAAAAATAAACGAAAAATATAACAAATAAACAAACTATGAACAAACAGACGAATGAACAGACAAACGTATGAGCAAACGAATGAGTAAACAAATAAATGAACAAACAAACGTATGAACGAACAAAAAAATGAATGAACAAACAGACGTATGTACGAACAAACGAACGGACAAAAGAAAGACCGGCAGAAGGTAATGACAAACTCTATATAGTACCAAAGCCAGGGATGGTTACCAAAGGATAATAAAGGCTTTGGGACGAATTAGGACACTGTATAAAAGAGATATCTGCTTCTTTTATACAGTGTCCCTGTAATAAGGGGGATGTGCATTTGTATACAGCCCCAGTAACAATCCTGATATAATGTTAAGCTTAACCTGTTAGATAATAGAAACCACCGTATTATTTATCAGAGATTTCTTCACATCAATAACCTTCTGGTTACTGCTGCCCCTCCAATAAAGCTTCGTATCCTTTAGTGCTTCTATAAATCTTCCATCCACCAAAACATCCAGCTCCTTTATAAAGGGCAGGTATTTTACCTCTTCCCAGGAAAAGCCCGTGTACAGCCAGATAGTCTTTTCCGGGAATTTGGCACGGATTTCTGTGACTAAGCCTTCCACATCCTTTCTGTTTACAGGGTGCAGGGGATCTCCGCCGGAAAGGGTAATGCCTTCTATGTAGGACTTATTTAATTCGTCAAAAATTTCTTCCTTGGCGGTCTCATCAAAGGGCAGTCCTCCGTTGATGTCCCAGGTTACGGGATTCTGGCAGCCCTTACAGCCATGATTGCAGCCGGCTACCCATAATACTACCCGAAGGCCGGTACCGTTAAGCATATCGTCTTTGGTTATATTGTGATAGCGCATTACATGCTTTTCCTTTCCTTGATTTCTGCCATTTTTGCCGCATTGAGGCGGGTATCTCCCTTTACTCTGGAATAGGAAAGGTATCCGTTCATACGGTCGATTTTTGTTAAGTTGGAGCTGCCGCATTTCGGGCATACGTCCATCTCAAGCTCCTGATGGCCGCAGTCGTCACAGTAAGCTAAGGAAAGGTTGACGCCTTCATAAAAGCCCATCTCCATGGCTCGTCTCACCAGAGCCTTAATGGCATTGAGATTGTAATCGATGGGGTATTTAACATATTGTATCTTTCCGCCGTTTGAAAGGTCCCAGAAGCGGTGTTCCAAATCCTGCTTCTTTGTAGGAGTAAGGTCTTCCGAAACATGGCAGTGGAAGCTGTTGCTTACATATTCCCTGTCGGAAACGTTCTCAATAATTCCGTATTTCTTGCGGAACTGCTGAACCTGAAGGCCGCATAAGCTTTCTGCAGGGGTGCCGTAGATGGCATACAAGCGGTGGTCCTCCTCCTTGAACTGGTTAATCTTTTCGTTGATATAGGTTAACACTTCAATGGCAAAGGTACCATCCTCAGCCAGGGATTTTTTGTTGTACAGCTGCTGCAATTCATTTAAGGCAGTAATACCAAAGGAAGCAGTTGCTGATTCCAGCAAGGGCTTAATCTTATCGTGTATTCCCAAATGTCCGCCATAAAAACCTCCCTCACAGTAGGCAAGGGGATTGGTAGAAGCACGCAGTTCGCCCAGGTAATCATAGGTGCGGATGTGAAGCTTACGGATCAGGCCCATATAATAATCCAGAACCTCATAAAAATCCTTGCTTTCCTGTCTGGCCTTTGCAAGAATCATAGGCAGATGAAGGCTTACGGCACCGATATTAAAGCGTCCGGTAAAGACGGGGATATCCTCCTCACTGGCAGGATACATGCCCCCCTCCCTGTACCAGGGGGAAAGGAAAGCGCGGCAGCCCATGGGGCTTATTATCTGGCCGTATTCTTTATATATGCCTGAGACATAGCCTTCCCCGGTAAGACTTAACCAGTCGGGGTACATGGTTTTACTGGAGCAGCGGATTCCGGCTTCAAAGACCTCTTCCAGCTCACAGCCCTCTCCATGGAGGTTCTCATCATAGAGAAATACAATCTTGGGAAAGAGTACCGGTTTCTTGCATTCTTTTTTGCCCTGTCCTTTTCTGCGGACATCTAAGAGAGCAATGGAGCCCATCCTGGCAAAGCGGCCTCTTCCGGTTCCGGCACTAACGGTAATAAAAGGATAGTCGCCACGGCTTGAAGCAACGGTGTTAAATTTATATTCCCAGCCCTGAAAGCCCTGCTCAAAGTCTATCTTCACATCCTTAAGAGCTTCTTCCTCTGCCTTTTCGGAAGGAATTCCAAGAGAAAGGTATTTTTCATATAAGAGCTTGTAGGATTTTTCTGCATAGGGCTCTAACAATAAATCCACACTGGGAACGGTAAAACCGCCGTATTGCTGGCTGGCGGCACTAAGAACAATATCGCCGATAACATCAAAGGCTACATTTAAGGTCTTAGGCTCGTTATACCAGAGGTTGCCCATCTCAAAGCCGCCTTCCAGCACACTTTTTACATCAAAAAGGCAGCAGTTCATGGTGTCCCTTCTGGCTGACATGTCGTGAATGTAGATATAACCGTCCCTGGCAGCCTGTAATTCCTCTGTGGTGAGAAAGAATTTCTGGTAAAGCTCCTTATTCAGCTGGTTAAAGATAAGGCTTCTCTTTGTAGATACCAGAGCACTGTCGGTGTTGCTGTTCTCCTTGTCCCCAATATACATAATGGACTGGCTCTTTTTATAAACCTCATCCAGCATATGTACGAAATCCTGTTTATAATTGCGGTAATCACGGTAGCTCTTGGCAACCAGCGGGCTGGTCTGCTCTAAGGCACCTTCTACGATATTATGCATTTCACGGATATAGATTTCTTCCTTGTTCATGGAAAGAACCTTATCCTCCACAAATTTACAGATAAAATCGTGCTCCTCATTTGTAAACTGAATCAGAGCACGCTGTGCAGATTTATCTACTGCCTGTATGACCTTTTGTACATTAAATTCTTCCTTTGTATTATCCTTTTTTACTACTCTTATCATTGGACATTAAAACCTTCTTTGCTTTATATTTACTGGGAAACGACCCATATCGTGTATTATTATAACACATTGATACAATATATAGTAGATGTAAAATGAAAAAAATAAAAAAAGTTATTGGGATTTTTCACTAAAAAGTCTCCTGATGCGTTCAGACCGGGGGATGGCGGCCGGTGCTGTTATGCTGGAATAAGGGTTTGGCGTTCTTAATTAGTACTTTCCAATTTAGATGGTTTATGATATCCTTGTATAGCAAAGAGTTTGATTGAAATACCTGATTATTGCAATTCAGGGGATACAGAACGGGATACTCTCGTAACCCGGCAGGAATAGAAGGAGCAATAATAGAATGAATTTGCTGAATGTAGAAAAGATGAGCAAAAGCTTTACAGATAAAGTACTATTTGACAAGGTCTCTCTGGGAATCAGCGATGGAGATAAAATCGGAGTTATCGGTATAAACGGTACGGGAAAATCAACCCTTTTAAAAATAATAGCGGGCCTTGAGGAGCCGGATGAAGGCGGGGTGGTAAAGGGAAAGAATATCCGAGTGGAATATCTTCCCCAAATTCCCGAGTTCGATGAAAGCCTGAATATCCTGGAAAATGTAGTGAAGGATAAAAAAGCCCGGGAAGAATACCGGGATTTGGAAGGGGAAGCCAGGGCCATGCTTCTAAAGCTCTCCATTTCCGACGTTACAGGAAGCACCGCTGCCTTGTCGGGAGGCCAGAAGAAGAGGGTGGCATTAGTCAGAACCCTTCTTACACCGGCAGAGATTTTGATACTGGATGAGCCTACCAACCACCTGGATGATGCCATGGCTGAGTGGCTGGAGGATTATTTGAGGAAATACCAGGGAGCCTTTTTAATGGTAACCCATGACAGGTACTTCCTTGATAAGGTAACCAATAAGATAATAGAGATTGATAAGGGTTCTCTTTATACCTATGCTGCCAATTATACAAAGTTCTTAGAGCTTAAGGCAGCCAGAGAGGATATGGAAGCAGCTACGGAGAGAAAGAAGAAGAGTCTGTACCGCATGGACCTGGAGTGGATGCTGCGGGGGGCAAGAGCCCGGTCTACCAAGCAGAAGGCCCATATTATGCGCTTTGAGGAGCTTAAGAACCGCAAGGTGATAGAAGAGGATAAGGCAGTGGAAATCAATGCCCTTTCTTCAAGACTTGGTAAGAAGACCATTGAAATCAACGAAATTTCAAAATCCTATGGTGATAAGCTACTTTTCAAGGATTTCAGCTATATCATGCTGAAAGGCGACAGGCTTGGGATTGTCGGTCCTAACGGAAGCGGTAAGTCAACTCTCCTTAAAATCATCACAGGAATCCTGAAACCGGACGTAGGCTCGGTTGTTACCGGAGAAACAGTTAAGATTGGCTACTTTTCTCAGGAAAATGAATACATGGATCAAAACCTCAAGGTGATTGATTACATCAGGAATGTGGCAGAATATATAGAGACCGCAGATGGAACAACTACGGCATCCCAGATGCTTGAAAGGTTTCTGTTTTCGGGAAGCCTCCAGTATTCCCTTATCTCAAAGCTTTCAGGCGGAGAGCGAAGAAGGCTTTATCTGCTTAAGGTTCTTATGGAAGCGCCCAATGTCCTGATACTGGATGAGCCCACTAATGACTTGGATATTACCACTCTTACAATCCTGGAGGATTATCTGGATACCTACGATGGAATTGTACTGGCAGTATCCCATGACAGATTTTTCCTGGACAGAATAGCGGACAGAATCTTTGCCTTTGAAGCAGGCGGTGTAATCAGGCAGTATGAGGGCGGCTTTACGGATTATAAGGAAAAGGTTCTGGAAGAAAGAACGGCAGAGGATAAAACTCTGTCAGAAAATAAAGGTTCCATAAAAAATACAGAAGCATCCGATGCCTATAAGGCAAAGCCGAAGGAAGCAAAGTTAAAGCTGTCCTATAAAGAACAGAGAGAATACGATACCATAGAAACTGAAATCGCCTCTTTGGAAGAGCGTCTTGCAGACCTTGAGGGTGAAATAGAGACAGCGTCTGCCGATTATACAAAGCTGAATACTCTTATGGCAGAAAAGGAACAGCTGGAGAAGAGCTTAGAGGAAAAAATGGAAAGATGGATGTATTTGACAGAGCTTGTGGGAGCAATACAGGAACAAAAAGATGGCATGAAATGAAAAGAATTACTATAAAAATTAATAAAAGGAGGAATTATAAATGACAAAGATTGAAGTAGTAAGAGCAGAAATGGTCAAGGCGATGAAGGCAGGAGACAAGGGAAGAAAGGATGCATTATCCGCACTTCTTACAGCCCTAAAAAATGTGGCAATAGATAAAAGAGCGGATTTAACAGAAGAGGAAGAAAATGCTGTAGTGTTAAAGGAAATGAAGCAGCTGAAGGAAACCCTGGAATCTGCTCCCTCCGACCGTAAGGACATTATTGATGAATGCAATCAGAGGCTCTCTGTTTTAGGTGAATTTGCACCAGTTTTCTTAAGCGAAGAGGAGATAAAGCAGGAAATACAAAGTGTCCTTTCAGGGCTTGGAATTACATCCCCTACGGCAAAGGACAAAGGAAAGATAATGAAGGAATTGATGCCGAGAGTAAAGGGCAAGGCAGACGGCAAACTGGTAAATGACCTGGTAGCAGCGGTATTCACAGAATAACTGTATGAAGAATAATACAAATACAATAACAGCTGATGATAACATTGTTATAAGCCATTTGACAGGGCATCTAACGATTGGGGATGTTGATACCTGGTATGAAGAATTTGAAAAGGTGTGTTTTGGATTTATTGACAGTGGAAGACCCTTCCGTTTGTTAATGAATAGAAATCCTTATACGGTTAGTGATATCCATGTTCGTCCATATTGGAGACAAAAGTTCTTTAATGAAAAAATTACATCATCATATGAAGCATTTGCGTTAGTTCTTAGCGATGCTGAAATAGTAAAGGCATATAAAGAAAATAATCAATATGATTATGTGGACTTTTTTCTGGATTATGATAAAGCTTATGTATGGCTAAAAAATTTTAAAAGGAAGTAAAGAGATCTCTAATTCGTAACCAAGGGGTTGTTGCAAAATAGAAAAGTTTATACCAGATACCACGCATAAACTCGTTTATGTATACAATAGCCGGTATTGATTGTTCTTTTTGCAATAGCCCCTTGGTTCGGCATAAACATTCTCCACCGATTCTGTTTTATATTCTTAATAGTTTAGCTATATTTTCACCTAAAACTGCATTTGCTACAGCTGGAGTTTTAGCAAGTTGAAGTATAGCATTTTTAGATGCTTGTAAATCTCCAAATGGTCTATCTACTCCAAATAAACATTTATCCGGCACTTCATTTATGATACTTCCAAGAACAAATGTAGAATAATAGGCAGATGTATCCAGATATAAATTAGGTATTTCTTTTACAAGTTCTACGGTTTCAATCCAATTACTGCCTCCTAAATGCCCTAAAATAACTGGGGTTTGAGAATAAATTCTTGCAAGCTCTGAAATTTCTTTTATATCCTGAAAAGTAAGTGGAAAAAAAGCATGTATCCAAATGGGAAGGTTATGAAACTCTTGTGATGCATAAAAAATGTTTTTCAAAAGATGTATTTGCCCATTTCCAAGAGTAAATTCACCCATTCCGGATAAACAGTTTTTTTCAATCACTTCGTTTACATATTGAAGAGTGGCATCCAATTCAAGACCAGCTGGAATTGCTCCAAAGCCTATATATCGATTAGGGTATTGTTTAATCACCTCCATAAGTTCCTGATTCGCTTTTTTACGTATCTCTACCATCGATCCCTTTTTTCCTGCCAATAAATCATGTAAAAACTCCATAGATGCTTTGACTTCAGTAAAATTATTAGATGTTTCAGGGTGAAAAGTAGTGGAGAACAGAATTGTTTTATCAACTCCCGCCTCATCCATATCTTTTATATGCTCCTGAATTGGTAAGGTAACATGTGAATGCCCATCAATAATCATAAATATTTCCTTTCTTCAATGTATTGAATAATAATTTATCTTCTATTATAATAAGTTTTAACGAGAAAGGAAGTATGCACTTTTTTGTAGTATACTTACGAAAAGGAGAGCTAAAGTCGTGCAAGAAAAAATGTGTTTTGTCAGTAATAAAGAACCCTTTGAATATACATTGTCAATCATAAGTGGAAAATGGAAATTGAAAATTATTTATCTCCTTGCTTGCATAACCCCTGTACGATACAATATGCTCAAAAAAGATATAGATGGAATTACTCATAAGATGTTAAGCACGCAGCTGAAAGAACTGGAGCAAGAGGATATTATTTTGCGCAATGAATATCCTCAGGTTCCACCAAAAGTTGAATACTCCCTCACACCTAAAGGAGAGAGTCTTATACCCATTGTTATGGCAATGTGCTCTTGGGGAAAAGAGCATAACCGGAAATAGCTATTTCGGCTTTTATTCTTAACTAAAAGCAATCTTGCTAATTGACTCAGATACTTACAGGCTATATCAAATTTATATAAGAAGGCCTTTGTATAGGGCTTCAATTCCTGCCCTCAGGATTCTTTGCTTATCAACAATATTGTCTTTGAATACGATCCTGTCTACAAGTGCAGATATGTAATCGACAATTACAACAGAAAGTGCTTCCATATCTTCACTTTGGAGGTCTTCTTTGTGCTGTACTAATCCATCCAAAGTGGCCAGCCGCACTTTTTCAGACTGGGCATCCACTAATGCAGCTACTTCAGGCCTTGCATAATACAATACGTTTAGTTCTCTGCTGAAATTTTTTGTGGATTCATGAAGCACAATAAGATTATCAATGAGATTATACAGCCATTTTTTCTTATCACTCTGATATAACCGGACATTTTCCGCTGTGTTTATATCATCATACACAGACAGAAAATGTTGATTGTAACGTTCCAGAAGCTCTATTAAAATTGTATCCTTATCAGGAAAATAAAAATATAAATTTCCTATTGATATTTTTGCAGTTTTTGCAATTTCATTTGTAGTTGTATTATAAAATCCTTTGCTGGAGAAAAGGAACATAGCTACATCTAAAATATCTTCTTTTCTTTGGACACTTCTTTTTTGTTGCGGGTTCCTGCTTGAAGACTTACCATTATTCATTATATTTACTCCTTTCGCTTATTATAATCGAAGCATCTAAGGAAGTCAATTAAATTAGAGCTGTTGCTCTATTTGATATTGACAGTTTCTTAATTAGAGCATATACTCTAATAATTAAATAGAGTATATGCTCTAAAATACAAAAAGGAGACTTATATGGAAAAAGACGTACAGCTACAAGCACAATCCATACCAAGATTAATCGTTAGCCTATCAGCCCCTGCTATTCTTTCCCTGCTGGTTAATTCTATTAACATGGCGATTGACAGGATTTTTGTTGCCAGGGGGGTCGGTACTATGGCTTTATCAGCAGTCACTATATCCCTTGGTGTTTATTTGATCCTGCAGGGATTTTCACTTTTGATTGCAGCAGGTTCCTCCATCTCCATTGCACTCAGGCTTGGGAAAAATGACAAAGAAGGTGCTGAAAAAATTATAGGAATTTCAATGATGCTTTCTGTTCTCCTGTCGCTGGCATTAACTGCAGCAGGTTTGGTGTTTCTTAAGCCCCTGCTGACTCTATACGGAGCAAACAGTGAAAATATTGGATTTGCTGTAAAATACTCAACCGTCATTGTAGCCGGAGCGGTATTTTTTGTTTTAGCACAAAATACAAACAATCTGCTGAAAGGAATGGGATATGCAAAAAGGGCCTTTGTAAATTTCGTAATTAGTATAGTTATCAACGCAGTTTTAAACCCAATTTTTATCTTTGTATTTAAAATGGGCATCATAGGCTCCGCCCTTGCCACAGTTATTGGAAATATAGTTTGTACGGTTCTTGCAATACAGTTTTTGTGTTCTAAGAAGAGTATGGCACAAATGAAAATACAGAACATAGGGCTGAATAGAAGCTTTGTCAAAGAAATTACTACTACTGGCATTCCTGCTTGTATTATGCAGTTAGCATTGAGTTTAGTATCTTTGACCTTTAATCATGTGGCTGCTGCCCATGGCGGAAACACTTCTGTGGCCGCTTATGGCATTATTTACAGTGTTATAATGCTTGTCTATATGCCTATTATGGGGTTAGGCCAAGGAATTCAGCCTATTTTCGGATATAATTACAGCTCAGGGAACTATGACCGTGTAAAGCAGACACTGGATTACGCTATGGTTTATGCAACAATTTTCAGTGTTATTTCCTTTGGAATTATTGAGCTGTTCAGCGGTCAGATTGCTGCTCTGTTTAGCGGCTCCGGCAGCTCTGAACTTATATCCATGGCAAGCCGGGGGATGCGCCTGTTCTGTATAATGCTTCCAGTGGTAGGTATTCAGATGATTGGAGCAAACTACTTTCAATATATAGGGAAAGTGAAGCAGTCGGTTATTTTGATTGCGTTGCGGCAGTTAATCTTGTTAATTCCACTTGTAGTTATACTCCCCAAGTGGTTTCAGTTAACCGGTATTTGGATTGCTACTCCTGTTTCCGACTTTATATCCTTTGTGATTACTGCTGTTTTAGTATATCAGGAAATTAAATTAATCAATCAATTTTCAGCTGGTGACAGCCAAAGTGGTGGAAAAACGGGATAAATACTCTTTTGAATGGTCATAAAAAGGCTTCCTATGCAATATAATTGTTGTAAATAACAGTAATAAGATTGTACCAGAACCCTGCGGTTACTCTGGCACAGGAAAAGGGAGTCTATTATGGCTGATTATAAAAGACAGGTTTCATACATGTATTTATATGAAGAAGGAAAAAAAAGAAATAACATAGGCTATGCCAGAGTTGAGACAAAAAACGGACAGTGCAAGTACACTATCCATGTAACTGCTTTGGGGCTGAATGAGAAGCAATTAAAGGTCTATGCCTTTCGAAGAAAAAACTCTGGTATCGAGGGGGTACTTCTTGGCACTCTTCTGGTAAAAAATAATACAGGGGACTTTAAAGTAATGACAGATGCTGCCCATATCATGAATTCACCCCATGGAAATGAGGATATGAGCGGTATCATTCTTCTGTTTTCTGAGAGGAAATTCTTTGCAACGGAATGGGACAGTAAACCCATAACCATGGCTATGGTAGCAAACATAAACAGGAAAGAAGAAAGAAAACATGTAAAAGAAGCGGAAAAAGAGACCAGCCCTGTCACAGAAGAGCAAAGAGGAATGAAAGCGGCTAATCTGGCAGAGGTTCTTTTTGAGCATGCAAAAGCTCCGAAAGAGGCGGTAAATACTCCAATAGAGGCGGCAAATCCACCTGAACCGACGGAAAAAGTAAGGGATGATAAGTCCTTAAAAGACCTGCTTACACCAAATATAAATCTGGTATTGAAAAAAGAGGCTGACTTGGCTGACTTAAATGACTTGGATGAAGCAATTCCTGAAAGCCTGCTTCAAACAAAAGGGCAGCCAGTACTCTTTCCCAAGGATAAGGCAGAAGCTCCCCGGAATGTCCCGGACAGCAGACAAAAGGAAGAGCCGTTATTAGACCAGGCATCGGGGGAAATTCAGAACCTTGCCGGAGATACTACCAGGCTGCCTTCAGAGAAAAAAAATATAATTTCAGAACCAACGGCGGAAATAAGGAATGAAGCAGTATTAAATCCGCCTGAGGAAGAAACAGGAAAACCGATGTACAATCAGGAGAAGGCGGAAGCAGAAAATTCAATTTCAGATCCACTAAGAGAAAAAACGGAAGAAACCATTTTCAATCCACAGAAAGAAGAAATGGAAAAATCAATTTTCAATCCGCAGAAGGAAGAAGCAGAAAATCCAGGTTCAGATACGCTGAAAGAAAAAGCAGAAGAGACAATTTTCAATACACGGAAGGAAGAAGTGGAGAAATCGATTTTCAATCCGTCAAAAGAAGAAACAGAAAAGCCAATCTTCAAATCGATGAAGGAGGAAACGGAAAAGTCGATAATTGAGACGCTAAAACAGGAAGCAGAGGAGCCCATTTTCAATCCGCTGAATGGGGAAGCGGATAATTTGATTTTTTACCCAATAAGGGAAGAAGCAGAAAAGCCAATTTACAATCCGCAAACGGAAGAAGCGGAAAATTTAATTTATAATCCGCAGACGGGAGAAACGGGAAATTCAATTTACAATCCGCAAACGGAAGAGGCAGAAAGGTCAATTTACAACCTGCCGCCGGAAGAAACAGAAGGGCCAAGCTTGAGTCCGCCGGAAGCAGGAATTGAAGAGCCAATCTTAAATCCCCCTTTGGAGGAAGCAAAAAAGAATCAGGAAGGGCTGGAAGAGAGAAGGGAAAACAGGGAAGAAGGCAAAGCCCAAGAAAAGGGAAATCCCCCGGAATTAAGTGCAAGACCAGTTTTTGAGGATCATCCCCTGGCTAAGCAGATATATCATAACTTCCCCAAGATGTATCCCTTCGAAGACAATGAAATAGCCTGGTGCGCAAGAATCGAGCCGAAGGACATCGGTATGCTTCCCATGGAGCTTTGGGGCCTTGGTAATAACAGTTTTCTTCTCCATGGATATTACAGCTACCGTCATTTGATATTTGCCAGGGTAAACGATAAGACCGGGCAGAACTACATTCTGGGAGTACCCGGAATCTATCATAACAGGGAAAAATTTATGGCCAAAATGTTTGGCTTTGAGAATTTTAAATGTGCAAAGAGAAAGCCTCAGAGAACAGGAGAGTTCGGTTACTGGTACATACCTGTTTTGTTAAACCGCCAGTGATAATTTTCCCCAAATATAAAAAAAGCTGCCAGGACAGCCGGATGGCTGTAGCTGGCAGCTTTTTTTATATTTTACCGTATTTCATTATTTATATAGGCGTATCTTGCATGGTCTTCCCATCTGTGATTGATTTTGATACTGGATACGGCAAGCCCTTCATATTGAAAGCCAAGCTTTTGTGCCAGGTGGATGGAGCGGAGATTTGAAGGCATAATATTGGCTTCAATCCGGTGGATTTCATAATCGGAAAAAAGAACCTTCATAGCTGCTCTTATGCCTTCAGTGGCATAGCCCTGGCTTAAGAAACGGTGATCAAACTTATAACCGAGCTGGCAGGTAAAATAAGAGCCTTTTACAATGTTATAAAAATTAACCGAGCCAATAATAGTATGGGGGTCATTTTTTAAAAAGACCCAATAGCGGAGAAGCTTTAACTGCTGCATCAGATTGTATTCGATTGATAAGGAAAGCCTTTGATAAGAAAGCGTATAGAAATTAATATCTCTTTCCGGTTCCCACGGCTCAAAATGGTCTTTGTTTTGTACATAAAAACTTAGAACTTTATCCGCTTCGTTAGGGTGCAGCACTCTCAACTGCAGCCTGTCAGATTGAATGTTCATCTGCATATGAACTCTCCTATACCAAATTATAGTTATGAAAAACTATTAACAGCTTAATCGACTCCCCGGATTTCCACTTTCGAAGCATAGGGAAGAAGCATAAGGTGTATCTCATTCAGCTCTTTCCTGGAATAACTATGAAAGCCGGGGGATATTACATCTTCGGATTCCTTATAGGACTGAAGAAAGTAGGCCTTAGCACCTTTAATCCATTCTCCTATTAAAATAAAATCCGAAGGAGTATGAAGCTCTTTTGTAACTGTTGTCCTAAATTCATAATCAACTTTATCCATAAGCAGAAGTTTAATACTTTCTGATATATTCTTTAAGGGAATAGTACTCTTTCCAATAGTAGCAGAATATTTATCCGGGCTGTTCTTAACATCCATAGCTACATAGTCCACCAGGCCGTTTAAGAGCAGCTCTTTTAAAACCAGGGGATTGCTGCCGTTGGTATCAAGCTTTACCAATAGACCCAAGGCCTTTATCTCTTTTATAAAATCAGTAAGACCAACTTCTAAGGTAGGTTCACCTCCGGTAATGCATACGCCTTCTAAAATTCCCTTCCTTTTCTTTAGAGTATCCAAAATTTCTTCCTTTGGAATAGCAGGAAGGCTGTCGGGGTAAAGTACAAGAGAAGCGTTATGGCAAAAGGGACAAAGGAAATTGCAGCCGCCAAAAAAAATAGTTGCGGCAAGGTGTCCGGGGTAATCTAATAATGTAGTTTTTTGAAAACCGTGTATTCTCATAATAGCTCCTGTGTATTTCGCAGGCAAAATCTTGTCTGTGAATTGTGCTTTTCAATAATTCACACTAACTTATATTAATATATGTCGCGCTAACAGGCAATATGAAAGTAATTGCTTGCCCCTAAAGTGTGCCCGTGGTATATTAATAATAGCAAATATCCGCTTATTCGTCCAGTGGATATTCCACTAAATACCAAATGGTAAGACCGATGTCACAGGCAGGTATATTTAAAAATGCAAAGCATTTTAATTTCTATTTAGCAGTATCACAAGCAAGCTTATGATATGCATGGGATGGAGATTGATATATTGGAAGGAAACAATATGGATTTAAGATATATGAAGGAAGCTCTTAAAGAAGCAAAAAAGGCAGCTAAAATCGGGGAAGTACCCATTGGCTGCGTAATTGTTTATCAGGATAAAATTATCGGAAGAGGCTATAACAGGAGAAACACTAAAAAAACCACCTTGGCCCATGCAGAGATTACAGCCATACAAAAAGCAAGCAAGGCCATGGGAGACTGGCGGCTTGAGGACTGCGTCCTCTATGTAACCCTGGAACCCTGCCAAATGTGCTCAGGAGCCATTGTACAGGCCAGAATAAAGGAAGTCGTTGTAGGTGCCATGAATCCAAAGGCAGGCTGTGCCGGTTCGATTCTTAATATCCTTCAGATGAAGGAATTTAATCATCAGGTGGAATTGACCACCGGTGTGATGGAGGAGGAGTGCAGCCAGGTCTTGAAGGAGTTCTTTGCAGGACTTAGAGAGAGAAATAAACAGGAGAAGCTATTAAGCAAAGAGGAACAATGTTAAAATTTCTTTTCAAATATTGATTCGGGTGTCATAAGTTAAGCTCAATAAACAGAATATTGACTTATGACACCTGAATCAATTTGTTTCAAGCAGGACAATTATATAGGAATATAACAGATGACTGGCTAAAAGGGATATCAGTTACTTGATTTCAGCAAATCCTCATAGCTGTATATATACGTTTCTTTGGTTACATAGGAATCTGTATTGCTGTCATCCAATATGCTTACACAGATATTATTTCCATCGGAAATTGCATTTCGAATGCTTTCATTTTCTGATAAATGTAAGATTGATTTTCGTAAATCATCATTTTTCATATCCAGTATATATATTTCATTACCTTCCCGCATAAAAAAAACATAATAGTCATCATTTGTATTCCTGCTGTTGTAGGCAATGCGCAGTTGGGGAAGTGCTAATATGTCTTTTATGCTGTTCTCAGTAATATGACCAATGATACCGGTATCTGAAAAATCTCTGATATAAATATAATCGCCAAATAAATAAAATTGGACAATATCATTATTTAAAATGTAGGACTTTATAGTTTCATTAAAATTTAGTTTATTTAAAAGAGTGAATTCCTTGCCGTCATAAACGTTAATGTATATATCCTTATCTGAACCATTCTTCTCTTCTGTTACCGTGTATATCCTGTCATTATGGCAGGCAAAGGACTTAATAATTTTACCCTTTTCCTTACCGATGGATTCCTCCCGGATACAAGGTTCCATCTGCTTGGCAGTATCATTGTATTTTCTTATGTAAGAAGAATAAATCCCATTTTTGTCCGTATTGCCGCTTAACATGAAAATGGAATCATTCATTGTTGAAACAGAATCAAAGGGTTCAGAATTATTATCTGTAAATACAGTCTTATGGGTATTGTCAGCCATATCTATTTGAATCAGCTTATGCTCCATATTATTTAAAGTGATTGGCAAATAAACCTTATTTTGAATTTGAGCAGGCATTCCATAGGTAAGGTAAAAATTATCTGCTGAAACAATATTATTTTCCTTCTGCAAATCAATATTGTAGCTGCCTATTGTCAGTGCATCATTATTCGATAAATAATTATAAGTTATTGTTTTGTCATTTAATGCAATTGGTGTGTAATTGTCTAAGCTTCCTAATTTAATAACTTTTGTATCCGAATGAGGGTATAAGAAAACAATAAAAGCAATGATAGAAAAAAGAATGACAGCAGATGCTGCAAAAATGTATTTTCTTTTGAGTTTGAACATGTCTTTGCTCCAATTAAATTTACTATTTTGTTTACGGGGGGACCTGCTATCATGCTAATGCTATTAGCTTGTGTATTCCTGCAATGAATTAGCAGCAGTCCCCCAAGTCAGGTACTTAACTGTTAATTACCATGCTAAATGAGTAAAAACCTTGAATAAATTGCTGGTAGTTTTTGTATACCAGGAATATCCGGCTGCCGGATCAACCAATTGAACTTCACTTTTATCAGACCTTATATCATTAGCTACAAGTGCGTGGCCTGATGTAGTATAAAACCAATCGGAACTATTTGAAACTTGAATTCGTATAGAGGTAGGAACGACATAATTGGATATATCTGCGTTTATTCTATAAGTCATATCATCCTTGGCGGATTTGCTGTGTGTAGCATAAGAATTTTTGGTTTGAACTCCATTTAAGTAAGGTGCTACCTTCAAAAAATCAACGCCGGAGCCACTTTTAAAATTCATTGCTTTTGCAATCGTATCCTGGGTAGGCGGCGTGGTTCCGTTGTTATATCTTAGAATGGTCTGCATCGTAGCAGGAACACAATAGTAAGGGTCCAGCTGCTCATAACGATAGGTTGTACCAGGTAAATTTACCCAATTTGCTGCCAAAGGTTGAATGGCATCAATAGAAATATTTTTTGCCAGCTTCTTTGTTGCTTCCAGCTTTATTAAATCGGCATTGTTTGTATTTTCTTCCTGGCTTACATAAGCTCCGCCCATCCCATTGGAGAAGGTTTCTGTTTGCTTTTTAAGAGAAGTATCGGAATTTTTGACCTTTGTAGGTGATGTGGCTGCGTTAGCAGGTACAATAGAACTAAAAGTAAAAGCGGTTACCATAGTTAGTACAAGAAAACTTTTTGACAGATTTTTTAAATGAAACATAATTCTACTCCCTTCGTTTTTTTGCCTTTACAAGGCAGGTTCAATCAGCAGCTACTTCAATACAATCATAAAACCACCTCCACAAACTACAGAGTCTTCTTAGAGGAACGTTAACAATCAATCCAGTTAGAGGATAAAAATTGTTATTTTGATTATAATATATAATTCAAAATGAGCAAGCCTATTTACCAAAATTTAACAAAAATGTAAGATTTGTTTTGTTATACCAGTTAGGTTTTAATTGACTTTTTTAGTTAAAGGAAGTATACTGGTGTATACAGGTTTCAAAATTAGCCTGTCTTGTAAATCACATTGTCATAAAATTTCCGTGCAGCCGGGGAGATAGCGGTGCCCTGTACCTGCAATCCGCTACAGCAGGGGTGATGTCTTGCCCAGGGTGATATACTGTAGGGCAGCCCCTTATAAGTGATGTTGACGTTTGGGTCTTGCGCAACAGGAATTCGTGAACCGTGTCAGGTCAGGAATGAAGCAGCACTAAGCGAAAGCTCCTGTGTGCCGTGAGGGTGCCTGAGCCGAGTTAACTGTATGGGTAACGCTTATGGTATACATTCAAAGCAAGGCGCACGGATTAATAATATATAATATAGCTTTTTCATCTGGCAAGGATGTCGTCACAGGAATGTAGACGGCATTTTTTATTGCGCATGTATACGGCGAAGCCGGCTTACACCGGTTGTTTTAACAGCCCTGACTTCCCGGCATGCCACAAGAAAGAGCCTACCCAACACGCCGCAAGATAGCGCCGAGGATTTCGCAGGTGCAATCTTGTGTGTGAAAATTGCTTTTTAATTTTCACACTATTCACTTTTGATAGGAGCTGCCAAAGGGGGTAGTTTTCTATAAACAATTTATAGGGGCCGGAATAACTATCAATGGGGATAGGCCTTTGCTCAAAGCCATCGTTTAGATGGCCCGGCCCCCGAAAAACAGCATAACCGTCAAAAGATTACATAAGCTTCCAGGGCATTTATGGCACCAATAAAAGACCTATTGGTGCTTTTTTACTATGCTCTGTACAAAGAAATATGCAAAATTTATCTTTCGGATTGTCAGATTATAGATTATAATGGGGTTATACTCAAAAGATAGCTGAGGTGGGACATGGGAATAACGATAAATCAGAATGCGGTAAATCAAGTAGATAAGAATACAACAATATACCTGGAAGGAGAGCAGATCAAAGGTGTGGCAATTATCCTTAAGGGAAGAGTTCTTGCCAAAAGCAAGGGAGCCAGAGTGCTGCTTGGTACCGGTAATTTTATCGGAGTGAGTGATTTGAGCTTTGGCAGATATCTTTGTTCCTATGAGGCCTTTGATGAAGTGCTGTTCTATAGCTTTCCGGTAAAGAGCATGGAAGAGATAACAGATATCTTCAATATAAACAAAGACTATAAAGGTTTAATGTCGGCATCTTTATCCAGATATGTAGCAGAAATTGAGAAGGTATATGCACAGCTTCATAATGGGGCAAAGGATATTTACAGCTTTACGGATAAATACCATGCCAAATACATGGAGCTTGGCAGCAAGCTGGGATATTCCGTTAGTTCGATAGCCGTGTTAAATGAGCTTGAACCTTATAACGAAGAAACCATGCTGGATGAGAGAAAGCTGGAATATTATAAAGAATGTGCCAGGATATCAGTGGATAACTGGAAAGCTTTCTGCTCCTACGGTGAGGCAGTGACTCTCTACACCCTTGAGGAAACGCAGGAACTAATCAGCCAGATGCTGAACGAATGCAGCAGAATGGCGGATTATCTTGAGAAGCTTATGCTTGGGCTTATTAACAATTCAGATAACTGCCTGTATAAGGGTTATGCTGCACTTGCCATTTCAATTGATGAAACCGGAGGGGACAACAGAGAATTAATCAGGGTAGTGGATGCTATTATAGAACGCATTAATTATCTGGAAAAGACCTTTGAAGAAAAGCTCGGGAGAAAGTGTAATGTTGACAGAAAACGTATGGAAGAGATATATTATGTGCTTATCTCCAAGACCTCAAACCGCAAGGAACAGGTAGATAACAACTTCCAGTATACCGAAAATGAAACCAAGGAAGTAACGGAATCTCTGGAAGGGGCACTGCAGCAGATATGTGTCTATGCTTTGTATGACACGGAAAAGGCAGACGACCTGGCAAAGGGCATCCTGGATTTTATAAATCTCAGGGATAAATTCTCCACAGATGACAGAATCCGAATACTCCGCAGAAGACTGACGCAGCATTTTTATGAGCTGTATGAGCTCGTATTTTTAAAAGCCTGCAAGGAGCAGAACGCTCCGAAAGTAATAGACCTCTTTTTAAAGTATGGTCTTTTAGATGAAAGGCTCTTGACAACAGACCAGTTAAGAGAGCTGTATTTCCTGGATGATGAGATGGTTAAGCAAAATGGACTTTGTAAGGTCTATGATATAAAGACCTGGCTTACCTGCGTCTACAACGGGGAAAAGGAACCTTCCAAAAACGAATTTGACCAGGAATATGTGGACTGGTTAAGAAGCAACCGCAAGAGAGGGGAAATTACCGAAGAAGGGGAAAGGGATGCCTTGACCAACCCTGTGCTCAGAGCCAAGTATGAGATGCAGAATATGTTCCGTTATAACAGCAAGGTCGTAAACGGACAGTTCAGTACCTTTGTACCTTTTCTCTGGGGCGAGAGTATCATAAAGAGCTTCCAGAATATGCTGCTGACCCCGGAACGCGTGAATACTGCCATCAATAATCTGCTGGAGATTGACTACTCTATCTTTCACAGAGAGGTATTGTATGTTAACCAGGCAAAGGGAATAGCAAAGGAATATGTTATGAAGCCGGTTTACCCGGACATTGTCCTGATGCCGGTAATGGGCTACAATGGAGTAATGTGGCAGGAGATTACGGGAAAGAAAAAGAGCAGGGAAGGACGTTTTATATTCCCTATCTTTGCAGATGCAAACCTAAATGATATTCTGATCAAGGTCTTTGGCAAATTCCGCTGGGAGCTGTGCAGAAGTATACAGGGCAATGCCTGGAATAATATCAAGGAAAAATCTCTGACCTCCGAGTATGCCGATTACATACAGTTTTACCGTAAGAACAGAGATATTTCCGAAGAAATGAGAGAAAAAATCAAGACCCAGATACAAAAGGGCAGAAACAATTACAGGGAAATCTTTGTTATTGACTATGAAGGCTGGATGAAGGGAGAATCCACCGGAGCTGTGAAGTTAAACCGAATAGCCCGGGAAATCCTTGCTACGTACTGTCCTTTTAAAAAGGAAATCCGCGAGCGGCTGAAAGGAATGCCTTTGTTTTCTGATGCTATGGAGCGGCAAGCCAGAAATACCATAAAGAAAATAAGGGATACGGAGCTTAAATACCGTTCCATCGAAAAGGACGGAGGAGAAATAACTCCGGAGCTTAAGGATTCTTTGAGCTTTTACAAGGAACTGTAGAGGTATCTTCAGGATAACTGGGAAGGTACATATTGAAAAATTAATAGTAATGACCAGGTTAGGGCAGGGTTCTTTGAATTCTGCCCTATATTTTTTACGGAATCCTGTCATTTGCTGAGTAAAGGACTGGGAAAGAACTTGTATAAATACAGTGGAAATGGTAAGATAGATGCATTAAAGGAACTATTTGCAATATTGGTGGCGTAAAGGAGGCTGCTATGGAGCGGTATGATAATATAGTAAAGATAGAAGAAATCCGTAAGTTAACAGATGATGGACAGTATCAAAAAGCTGTCAAAATCCTTGACACCATGGATTTGCACAGGATAAAGTCACTGACTGATTTAAGTATTCTTGCTGATGTGTTAACAGAAAACGGACGGTTTGATGAGGCAATGGAACTTCTTGGCAGGATTTATGAGAAGTCCAAGACAAGGCGTGTCCTCTATCAGATGGTGGAGATTTCCATCAAACAGGGAGATGCGGACCAGGCAGAGGATTATTTGCTGAAATACCAGAAGGCGGCTCCGAATGACTCTTATCGTTTTATATTCCGTTATTACATAGATAAATTAAAGGGAGAGCCTGCGGAGGTCCTGATAGAATCCCTGGAGCAGCTAAAAGAATATGAATATATTGAAGTATGGGCTTATGAACTTGCCAAGCTCTATCACAAGGCAGGGCTGAGGGATAAGTGTGTCAGGGAGTGCTCTGACATCATACTCTGGTTTGGCGACGGAATATATGTAGAAAAGGCCATGCTGTTAAAGGCATACTATGTGGGAGAAATCGATCCCATCCACATATTGAAAGCAAAGGATAAAAAGGAAACAAGAGAGAGACTGGGACTTGACAAGACGAAGGATTACAGCAGTATCAGGGAACAGATAAATGAGTATCTTGCCGGGGAAGAAACCGGGGAGAACAGCAGTGCAGCGGAGGAAACTGAGGAATATAGAGGAATAGAAGAAAGCAGTAAAACAGAGGCTAACTCCGAAGAAGTCCTGGCTGCTAAGCGGGAAGAAGCAGCGTCGGAAAGCAAAAAGTTCGAATACAAAAAAACTGAAAGCAATAAGCCTGAAACCATAGCTTCTAAAACCATAGGTTCTGAAAGCACAGTTTCTGAAGGCATAAATTCTAAAAGCATAGAATCTAAAAGCATGGATTACAAAAGCATAGATTCTAAAAGCACAGAATTTGTAAGCACAGAATTTAAAAGCATAGATTCCGAAAGCACAGATTCCGAAAGCAGAGAATACGAAATAACGGATTCTGAAAGCATAGAGCCTGAAAGTACAGAATCTGAAAGCACAGAGCCTGAAAATACATATTATGAAAATACCTATTCGGAAAGTACAGAACCTGCGGGGATAAATCCTGCTTATACACAGGCAGAAGGTACAAATCCCGAAGATACAAAGGCTGTTAGTACAAATTCCGAAACCTCAGAGCCTGATGGCTTAGAGAGGAATACTGTCTATGGGGATGATTCTGAATCAGAAAATGGAGCAGGTAAGGAAGAAGAGGAAGCTTACGGTGAAAGGGGCTTGGAGGAAAGTATATTTACCCTGTTTGAAAGAGCATCCTTTGATTTCCAAAAGGAGCTGGGAGGCTTTTTGCAGTCGGACGAGGTAAAAAAACAGTTTCAATACTGCCTTGAAAATATTCTTTCGGATTCTGCCAACAGCAAATTTTTAAGCATCACTGGAGATAAGGAGAACGGTAAGACCTCCTTTGCCTTAAAAATCTGTAAGGGATTGTATTATCTTAAATGGATAAAAACTGACAGGATTGCCAAAATAACAGGAGAGAATCTGAACAGGGTCGATATCCTTAAACAGAAGGAAAGGCTTTACGGCAGTACACTTATTATAGAGAATCCGGGAATGCTTCAGGCAGATGCTGCTCAGAGGCTTTATACCTTTTTTAAGGAAATGGATGATAATATATTTGTTATGATAGAAGGGACCGGAGAGGAGATCAGCAGCTTTCTGGATGGTAATCCGCTGTTCAAGGAATATTTTACTTATGAAATCTCTCTTGCTCCTTATACTATAAATCAGCTGGTTTTCTTCGCGAAGCAGTATCTGGAGAATAATAATTATATGCTAAAGGATGAAGTCAAGGGTGATTTTATAAAAGCCCTTACGGAAGCAGCAGCTGTGGAAGATGGCAGAGGAGCTTATGGAAAGGCCATGAGGTTAGCGGTAAAGGCAAAGAAGGCTGCGGACGCCAGATATAAGTCCTTGCTTGGGGATATACTAAATAGCGGGAAACTGAAAGAAGATGATCTGCTATACATTATCAAAGAGGATATTATAATGGAGGAAATATAACAGCATGGAAAACCAGATCTTTGTAATAGGACATGTAAATCCGGATACGGATTCTATTTGTTCGGCTATTGCATATGCGCACTTAAAGACGAAGCTTTCAGGAGAGGGATTTGTGCCGAAAAGGGCAGGACATATCAATTCGGAAACAAAGTTTGTACTGGAAGCCTTCAAGGTAAGTGCACCGGGTTATCTGCCGGATGTCCGTACACAGGTAAAGGATATCGAAATCCGCAGGACAAAAGGAGTAAAGTGCGGAATTTCCTTAAAAGAGGCCTGGTCCTATATGAGGGAAAGCAATGTGGTGACACTTCCCATTGTGGATGCAGAAGACCATCTGGAAGGACTTATAACAGTAGGAGATATTACGAAGTCTTATATGGACGTCTATGATAACAGGATACTTACGAAGGCTCATACTCCCTGCCGGAATCTGGTGGAGACACTGGAAGGAGAATTAATTGTAGGAAGCAGTGAAGAGATATTTCATAATGGAAAAGTCTTAATAGCGGCAGCAAATCCCGACCTTATGGAAAATTATATAGAAAAGGACGATGTTGTGATATTGGGAAACCGCTATGAATCCCAGCTTTGTGCCATTGAGATGAATGCCGGCTGCATCATTGTATGTGATGGGGCAAGCGTGTCCAAAACCATTACAAAGATGGCTCAGAATAACAGCTGTATTATTATAAAGACACCCTATGACACCTTTACCGCAGCCAGGCTTATCAACCAGAGTATACCAATTCAGTTCTTTATGACGGACAAAGACATTCTTTCCTTTACAAAGGATGATTATATTGAAGATATAAAGGGCATCATGGCCCAAAAGAGACACAGGGATTTCCCCATACTTGACAAGGACGGATATTATTTTGGAATGATATCCAGGCGAAATCTGCTGGGAGCAAAGAGAAAGAAGCTCATCTTAGTGGACCACAATGAGAAGTCCCAGGCAGTCGACGGGCTGGAAGATGCGGAGATATTGGAAATCATAGACCACCACAGGCTTGGCAGCCTTGAGACCATTAATCCGGTGTTTTTCCGGAACCAGCCTTTAGGATGCACTGCTACGATTATCTACCAGATGTACCTGGAGCATCAGATAAGCATTGAGCCTCAGATAGCAGGCCTTTTATGCTCTGCCATTCTATCGGATACCCTGGTCTACCGTTCTCCTACCTGTACGGAAATGGATAAGCAGGCAGCGGAAGCATTGGCAAAGCTTGCAGGAATCCAGACAGAGGAGTATGCCAGAAGAATGTTTGAGGCAGGCAGCGATTTGACAAATAAGAGCCCTGAGGAGATTTTTTATCAGGATTTTAAGAAATTTACTACCGGAGAGGTTAGCTTTGGAGTGGGTCAAATCAGTTCCATGAGCAGAGAGGAACTGGACAGGATTAAAGAATCCCTGGTTCCCTATATGCAGAAAGCCTACCACGAGCATGGAGTGGAAATGCTGTTCTTTATGCTCACCAATATTATGGACGGTTCCACCGAGTTCTTATATCAGGGAGCAGGAGCCAAGGAATTATTGATTAATACCTTCCACTTTGACAAGAATGATAAAGTATTTCACCTTGAGAATGTCGTATCAAGAAAAAAGCAGGTTATACCTGCCTTAATGCTGGCTTTGCAGGAAAACTAATCCTGCATTTTAAACTGGAGAATTACGGGTGTTTTCAAGTTCTTGCCGCCCTTTGACTTTACATCCTTTGTTATGGTCAGAATATAGGACTCGTTTTGGGAATAAGCCTCCAAAGGCTCGATTTCTATGTATTGATTGATGGTATCATAGCGGATATAGGTCTTAAGCGGTATTTGGTTTATAGTGGTCACATAGAGATTTTTATTGTTAATGGTTGCAGGGTCAAGAGGAGCAGTAAATCTGATACGCCAAACGAATTTGCCGGTACGGAATTTAAAGGACTGCTTTACTTTATCCTGAACATTTTGTGTTATAGCTTCTATTTCTATCATGTTATCAGCCATTTTCATTGCCTCCTTAACGGAATTGTATAGTATACCACGAATTTGGGTTACGGGGTTTTCTCAGTGCCTCTTTAATAGAAAGCTGTATTGTTTTTCTTGAAACTATTATACAATAAAATGCAGAAAAATGGTAGTAAGAAAAAAGGTCGAGTTTAAAAAACAAATTTTTAGCGGTGTTAGTAACAGTAAAGCAGCAGTAAAGTATCGATAAGATAGTTATGAAAGAGGTAAAGGTAATGAAAAAGGAATTTTGGAAGCCGGGTAATATGCTCTATCCCCTTCCGGCTGTTATGGTAGGCTGTAAGGGAAAGGACGGAAAAAATAATATTATTACGGTTGCCTGGACGGGGACAGTCTGTACAAATCCGCCTATGGTATATATTTCCATTAGAAAAGAAAGATATTCCTATGGTATTATTAAGGATACCGGGGAATTTACTATAAATCTCACTGGCCAAAGCCTGGTGCGGGCCGCAGATTACTGTGGGGTCAAGTCCGGCAGAGAGGTGGACAAGTTTAAGGAAATGAAATTAACACCTGTAAAAGGAGTTCACATTGAAGCACCCTGTATTGAGGAAGCACCTGTAAATATTGAATGCAGACTAAAGGAAATCATTCCTCTGGGCTCACATGATATGTTTCTTTCCGAAGTACTTGGAGTGCATGCAGACAGTAAGTACATGAATGAAAAAGGTAAATTTGATTTAAGCAAGGCAAAGCCCATCGTTTATTCTCATGGAGAATACTATGGACTTGGTGAACTGCTGGGGACATTTGGATATAGTGTTAAAAAATAAATAGCATAAACTGCGTTCATTCGGAAAAAATAAAAAATACTTGGCGAAGAGTGATAAAGATGTTATAATCATGACATTATGTGCGAAAGGACATGCCTATGAAAAATATAGTCTTAATTGGAATGCCTTCAGCCGGTAAGAGTACCATTGGAATCATCCTTGCTAAGGTTTTGGGATATCAGTTTCTTGATTCCGACCTATTAATTCAGGAGCAGGAAAAAGCTTTGTTAAAAGATATCATTGACGAAAGAGGAATAGATGGTTTTCTGGCTATTGAAAATCAGGTAAATAGTGAGATAGATGCCGTAGCTACGGTAATTGCCACAGGCGGAAGTGTTGTTTATGGAAAGGAAGCCATGGAACACCTCCTGAAAAACGGAATTGTTGTGTACATTAAGCTTTCCCTTAAAACGATTGCCGACCGTCTGGGGAACATAAAGCAAAGGGGGGTCGTCTTAAGAGAGGGGCAAAATCTTAAGATGCTATATGAGGAGAGATGCCCTCTTTATGAGAAGTATGCCCATATTACAGTCAGCGGGGAAAATTTAAATACCGAGGAGCTTATGGAAAAGATTATAGAAGAATTCCACAAGATTAAGGAAAAGTAGCGTCAGAAATTTGTGAAAAGTTATTTACAACCTGTGGTTTTATGGTATAATCAAATTGTTTGTGAAACAAAAAACAAATGTAACAAAAAGAGAAACAAAAGTATACAGAGAAATAGGATGGCAGCCTCTTTGTTTAGGCATAAGCGAGAGAGGTTTTAATTTTATGTAAAAGCCATTTGTAACATGTATTATACGGCCTCCTGTGGATAAGCCGTTAGAAGTTAATAAAGAGGTGTGCGATGGAGCAATATATTATAAAGGGTGGGACGACCTTGCAAGGAGAGGTCACTATCGGCGGCGCAAAAAATGCGGCACTTGGTATCATATGCGCGGCAATCATGACAGATGAGCCAGTTGTAATAGGAAATTTACCTGAAATCGGCGATATTCATGTGCTTTTACAGGCCATTGAAGAAATCGGCGCTAAAGTTGATAGAATAGATGAGCATACAGTTAAGATTGATGGGAAAGGTATTGATCCGAATATTGGTATTGATTACGATTTTATCAGAAAAATAAGGGCTTCCTACTATCTTTTGGGAGCACTTTTAGGAAAATATAAAAAGGCCCAGGTTGCATTGCCCGGAGGCTGCAATATCGGAAGCCGTCCCATTGACCAGCATATCAAGGGTCTGGAAGCTTTAGGAGCTGTTGTTAAAATTGAACATGGAATGATAAAAGCAAAGGCTGATAAGTTACAGGGAAATCATATTTATCTGGACTGCGCCAGTGTGGGAGCCACCATTAATATAATGCTTGCTGCCTGTCTTGCAGAGGGAGTTACGATTATTGAGAACTCCGCGAAAGAGCCCCATGTTGTTGATGTAGCAAACTTTCTGAACAGTATGGGAGCCAACATCAAAGGCACCGGAACAGATGTTATCCGTATCAAGGGTGTGGAGAAGTTAAACGGAAGCGACTATACCATTATCCCTGACCAGATCGAGGCAGGAACCTTTATGTTCGCTGCAGCGGCTACAAAGGGAGATGTACTGATAAAAAATGTCATACCAAAACATTTGGAGGCTATAACAGCCAAGCTGATTGAAATTGGGGTACAGGTAGAGGAGTATGATGATGCCATTAGAGTAAATGCTAAGGGTACTCTTGGACATACTCATGTTAAGACCTTACCTTATCCGGGATTTCCTACGGACATGCAGCCTCAGATTTCAGCTGTCCTGGTTACCTCGGAAGGAACCAGTATTGTAACAGAGACCCTGTTTGAGAACAGGCTCCGCTATGTGGATGAGCTTTCCAGAATGGGAGCAAATATAAAGGTGGAGGGAAACACAGCGGTTATTGTCGGTGTGAAGAACCTCACCGGAGCTATTGTAAGTGCGCCGGATCTAAGAGCCGGAGCCGCCCTTGTAATAGCCGGTCTTGCCGCTACAGGTTTTACACTTGTGGAGCAGGTTGAATATATTGAAAGAGGCTATGAGAATTTTGAAAGAAAGATGCAGGGACTTGGAGCTATAATAGCCAAGTTGGATGCGGAAGATGAAAAAGCAGTACAGAAATTTAAATTAAAAGTTAGCTGATAATATTATATAATAAAATGCCGGCGAAACATATCTGTTTTGCCGGCATTTCTTATATGGATTTTAAAGAAATTTAAGTATTGACTTTAATAGTTAAATGATAGGTACTAAGTATTAAGATATAAAAGGATAGGGTTTATAAAAGCGCCTCCACCTTCAAATCCTTTTCCTTTGATAAATCCAGGAAGGATGAAGCAAGCTGGATAACGGGTTTTGATAAGGCTTGCTTATTAATCAGGCGGATTTCTCCTTCCTTCCCGTTGCTTAAACGGACACGGTTACCTACATAAGCCTGTACGATTTTTTCTAAAAAGAGCAATATGTAAGCAGGGTCGTATTTTTGCAAGCCCTCGGATTCAAAAACAGAGATGGCTTCAAAGGGACTCAGGGCAGGACGGTACACTCTGGCCGAAGTCATGGCATCATAGACATCAACAATGCCGATAATTTTGGCAAAGGGTTCAATCTCATCTCCTTTTATCTTGTAAGGATAGCCGCTGCCATCACATCTTTCGTGGTGCATCAGGGCGGCATTGGCAATACGGGGGTCCAATCCCTTATTTTTTAATATATTATATCCCTGGATGGGGTGGGTCTTAATGGTTATGTAATCAGAAGCAGTTAATTTTTCCTGCTTATTAATCAGTTCTCCTGGAAGAGAAAGCTTTCCTACATCATGAAGAAGACCGGCAAGAGTAAGGACCTCTAAATCCTTATCAGGAAGCTTTAACCACTGGCCAAATACATTGCAGAGTAGGGAAACATTCATGCAGTGTACATAGGTGATGTCATCATACTGCCTCATGCAATGTAGCATATCAAATACATGAATTCCATTACGGGTCTTATGAAGCAGGTCGGAGGTATGCTCCAACAAGCCATCGATATCAATTGGTTCGTTTTTATCTGTCAGCTTATTAAACTCATTTTTAAAAGTATCTACCTGTTCGGTGAAGGCAGATTGGAATTCCTGAAATTCGATGCTTTCACGCACCTTTTGAGAGTAACTGGTTTCTTTAACGGGCATCAGTGGCTCCTTTGTCTCTTGGATAATGTTGAATTCACTTATGGAATTAAATTTTAATCTGGTTATGATCCTGTCAGTGAGCATTACTCCCTTGGATATAACCAGCTGGTTGGTGGAATTATAAATATCGTCTGACACAATCAAACCGGGTTTTGCCTGCTTTATGGAAATTCTTTGCTTGTTCAACATTATTACGCTCCTATCCGCGTCTTATCCGGCGCATATGGTTACAGATAAAGGGGTATCTGTAATTTCCATTATATAGCTTTAGTATAGAAAAAAGCGTTAGAGTTGTCAATAAAAAAATACTTGACAAAGACAGCAGAATGCTATATCCTCAAAGACGTAGTATAATATTGTATAAACTTATTTCTCTTATTCAGAGTGACGGAGAGTAAAGGCTCTATGAAGTCACGGCAACCCCCTTTGCGGAAGGTGCCAACCTGAGCGAGCAATCGAACAATAAGAGGATTTGATGCATTTTTCAAGTCCGCTTAGCAGGGCTTTTTTTATTACATAAAAACAATGCAATGAATAGGCTCCGCTAAGAAAGCACTTTGGCAGGTTATATTTGGTAACGGTTACACAGAAATGCAATTTGATGGAACGGTTACCGGATAAAAAGATGCCTTGTGCGGGAATTGTATCCACATAGAGAAAAGGTTTGTATAACAAATCAAAGATTTGATATTCACGAAAGGAGTTAATATGAATAAGCTATTATTTACGTCAGAATCAGTAACAGAAGGGCATCCGGACAAAATCTGTGACCAGGTATCGGATGCAGTACTGGATGCGATGCTGGAGCAGGACCCTATGAGCCGTGTTGCTTGTGAAACAGCTATTACCACAGGGTTGGTGCTGGTAATGGGAGAAATCACAACAAATGGTTATGTGGATATCCAGAAGGTTGTACGTGATACCATCCGTGAAATCGGCTATGACAGGTCCGACTTTGGATTTGATGCCAATACCTGCGGTGTTATGGTGGCTCTTGATGAGCAGTCAGCTGATATTGCCATGGGTGTTAACAAGGCATTGGAAGCCAAGGAACACACCATGTCCGAGGATGAGCTGGAAGCCATCGGTGCAGGGGACCAGGGTATGATGTTTGGGTTTGCCAGCAACGAGACAGAAGAATATCTGCCATACCCCATTTCGCTGGCCCACAAGTTGACAAGACAGCTTACCAAGGTTCGTAAAGATGGCACACTGCCTTATTTAAGGCCCGACGGAAAATCCCAGGTAACGGTTGAATATAATGAAGAGGGCAAGCCAATACACTTAAATGCAGTGGTTCTTTCCACCCAGCATAACCCGGAGGTTACCCAGGAGCAGATTCATACGGATATCAGGAAATATGTATTTGATGAAGTACTTCCAAAGGAATTGGTGGACGACAGAACAAAATTCTTTATTAATCCTACCGGCCGCTTTGTAATCGGCGGACCCAATGGTGACAGCGGTTTAACGGGACGTAAGATAATCGTTGATACCTACGGCGGATACGCACGTCACGGCGGCGGAGCTTTCTCCGGTAAGGACTGCACAAAGGTTGACCGTTCAGCGGCCTATGCTGCCCGTTATGTAGCAAAGAACATTGTAGCCGCAGGCCTGGCAGATAAGTGCGAAATTCAGTTGTCCTATGCGATTGGAGTTGCACAGCCTACCTCCATTATGGTGGATACCTTTGGCACCGGCAGCTTAAGCTCAGAGGAGCTGGTAGAAATTATCAGAGAGAACTTTGACCTTCGTCCTGCAGGAATCATCAAGATGCTGGATTTAAGACGTCCTATCTACAAGCAGACCGCAGCTTACGGACATTTCGGAAGAAATGATCTTGATCTGCCCTGGGAAAAAACGGATAAAGTAGAGACTCTTAAAAAATATAAGAAATAAGCCTATTCTTCCATAATATAAATCCTGCCCGGCAAGAAGGAAATAAGCAAATGCTGCAGGTATTATAAAACAGATATTATTAAAACAGGTATTATTAATAAGAACAGAGGGTATCCTGACACAGCGGCTGGGATGCCCTCTGTTCTTATTATAAAGGCTGCCAAATTAAGCTTCACGGCAGAAGTTCATAAAATATTTAGAAAGCTCATAGTTATTTTCGGTGTAGAACCGGAAGTCATATGGTATAATACGATTAGAAACTTTGGAATATTCTGATAGGAGGGTTAACAATTGAAATTAAAGGGCAGGCTTTTAACAGCCTTTCTCATCATAACAACCATACCTCTTATGCTGGTTTGTCTTTCCCTAAGCCTTATTATCGGGTATCAGAGCAATGAAATAAAGCAGACCTATGACGTAAAGACCGATTCCATTACAGCATTTTCCAATCCTGTACAGCTTTTAAGCAGGCTTACCAGGGGAGTATACAATGAGATTGTTCTGACGGCGGCAAAGGATTCAGAGAAGTTTGCCGATGGGAACTATATAAATTATCTTGAAAAAGAGCTGAAGGGAAAACACTCCTATCTTGCCGTAAGAAAGGCCGATGATTTTATATATATCGGCGATACGGACAGATTCGATAAAATAAAGGACAGCTTCCCTGCTTTTGGTGAATATACCGGAAATGCAGAAGGCGGATTATATGTGGACAGTAACCATCCCTTTCTGCTGAAGCAGCAGGATTTTCAATATAAGGACGGTACGGAAGGAAGCGTATTTATCATAACGGAGCTGGATACGCTGATACCCCAGATAAAGGCTTCTGCCATACAGCTGCTTTTATCCCTGATATCCATTATTATCCTTACGGCTTCCGTGCTTATTATATGGATTTACCGCAGTATTATCATTCCCATCAATACCCTCCATGCTGCTACCAATGCCATGAAGGAGGGAAATCTGGATTATTCCATTGAGGGAGATCCCGAGGATGAAGTCGGTCAGCTTTGTGTGGACTTTGAAGAGATGAGAATCCGCTTAAAGGAATTAATTGATGTGAGATTCCGCTATGAGCAGGAGATGAAAGAGCTGATAAGCAATATTTCCCATGATTTAAGGACTCCCATAACAGCAATTAAAGGCTATGCGGAGGGCATTATGGACGGTGTGGCAGATACAAAGGAGAAGCAGGAAAAATACATTAAGACCATATATACCAAGGCAAATGACCTGTCCGTTCTGGTCGACGAGCTTTCCTTTTATTCAAAAATTGACTGTAATACCATGCCCTATACCTTTTCCTGCATCAATCTGGGAGATTACTTCGAGGACTGTTTAGGAGAGATTACCCTTGACCTGGAGGTTAAGAATATAGAAGTGGAATACCATAATGATACGGATAAGGAAACCAAGGTGAATGTGGATGCAGAGCAGTTGAAGCGTGTTATCAGCAATATCGTTGGGAATTCCGTTAAATATATGGGAAAGAAGCAGGGGCATATTGCTATCCACATTCTGGACGGCGCAGCGTTCAACAGGTCGGAAGAGGTCGTTATCAGCATAGAGGATAACGGTGAGGGGATTCCTGTAAAAGACCTTCCCTTCGTATTTGAGAGGTTTTACAGGGCTGATGCTTCCAGGAATTCGACCAAGGGCGGTACCGGTCTTGGTCTTGCCATAGTAAAGAAAATTATCGAAGACCATATGGGAACGATATGGGCTGAGAGTGAAGAGGATAAAGGAACTACCATATATTTTACATTAAGAAAGTGCAAGGAGGATGTCAAGAATGAACAGGATACTGATAGTGGAAGATGAGACGGCAATCGCAGAACTGGAAAAGGATTATCTGGAGCTCAGCGGCTTTGAGGTGGAAATAGAGAATGACGGAGACCAGGGCCTTGAGAGGGCTTTAAAGGAAGAATTCGACCTGATAATATTGGATTTGATGCTTCCCGGTACAGATGGCTTTGAAATCTGCAAAAATGTCCGCAGTGCTAAGAATATTCCCATTCTTATGGTCTCAGCCAAAAAAGAAGATATCGATAAAATCAGAGGACTTGGCATGGGAGCGGATGATTACATTACAAAGCCCTTCAGCCCCAGTGAGCTGGTAGCAAGAGTGAAGGCACATCTTGCCCGGTATGAGCGTCTGATCGGTGACAGTGCCAGGGAAAATGAAGTGATAGAAATCCGAGGCCTAAAGATTGACAAAACAGCCAGAAGAGTATACGTTAATAATGAAGAGAGAAATTTTACCACCAAGGAATTTGACCTGCTTACCTTTCTGGCAGAGAATCCCAACCGGGTATATACAAAGGAAGAACTCTTCCAGAAAATATGGGATATGGATTCCATAGGAGATATAGCAACTGTCACAGTGCATATAAAAAAAATCCGGGAAAAGATAGAATTCAATACCTCAAAGCCCCAGTATATAGAGACAATATGGGGAGTAGGTTACCGGTTTAAAGTATAATTTATAAAAAAAGGAGAAGTATAATTATGGAGACAAGGATTGCATTAGTGGGTATTATTGTGGAAAATCTTGATAAGGTGGAAGAGGTCAATCATATCCTCCACGATTTCGGAAAGTTCATCATTGGCCGAATGGGACTTCCTATAAGGGATCAGGAGATGAATATTATCAGCATAGTCGTAGAAGCAGATAATAACACCATCAATTCCCTGTCCGGAAAGCTAGGCATGCTGGAAGGTATCAGCGCGAAGACTGTTTATTCAAAAGCGGGAGTGTCGGACTGTAATGCGTTAACCTAACAGGCTTTACTTGTGCTGTATACCATGTTATAATGTTAACCATTAAACTTTAGGAAAAGCTTTTGGTATACGATTAGGAGGACACTATGCATATCACAATAACAGGAAATCTGGGGAGCGGAAAATCCACCATTTGTAAAATTTTAGAGGACAAGTACGGCTTTGAGATTTATTCCACAGGGAAGGTTCAGAGAGAACTGGCCAGGCAAATGAACATGACAACCCTTGAAATGAACCAGTTAATGTGCAGTGACCACAAATATGATAACATGATAGATGACACTACAGCCAGAATCTCCAGAGAGAATCCGGACAAAAATATTATTTTTGATTCCAGGCTGGCCTGGCATTTCGTAGAAAAATCCTTTAAGGTATTTCTTTCAGTAGACTTAAATATAGCGGCAGAAAGAGTATTGAAGGATAACAGAGGCAAGGAAGAGCAGTATTCCTCTGTAGAAGAAGCCAAAGAAAAGCTGTTTCAGAGAGCCCAGACGGAGAATCTGCGCTATAAGGATATTTATAACCTGGATTATTTTAATTTTTCCAATTATAATCTGGTAGTTGAAAGTACCTATGCTTCACCGGAGTTAATTGCCTCTGTCATTATGAAGGAAGCAAAGGATTATTATGGATTGGTTGCCGATAATCATGGAGACATGGTGAAGGTATCCAGAATATTACTGTCTCCCAAGTCTTTGTATAAGGAAGAAGTAAACAAAGAAGAGGCAAATACTTTAAAGAGTAAAATTGTGGAATACGAAAAGATAAAAGGACTTCCGGACGTTAGAATTGCAGCTCAGAAGGACGGGGATAATTACCAGGTCTTAAGTGGTATGAATGAAGTAAAAGCCGCAAAAGAAGCAGATGTTCCCTTTCTATTAACTGCCTTGGATATTCATTAAAACCATTCTTTTGAAATTGATGAAATAATCACCTAACATACAAATGGTCTTTTGGAGGATAATACAAACAGAGGGTATTTATAAATACCCTCTGTTTTTCTCTATTTATCAGGTCTTATTATTTTACCTGGTAGTTATATCCGAAAAAAGCAGTTTATTTCATCGAGAGCAGAAGGGAGGCAGCCATGTTTTTAAAGAATAATAAGGTAAAAATGCTGGGCATCATCATACTTACGGTATTGGGCGTATACATTGGGCTGGAATATGTATTGCCGCTTTTTGCACCTTTTATTATAGCTTACCTGGTAGCTGCGGCCCTTTCGCCGGTAGTAAAATTTCTGAATCGTAAAATAAAGCTTCCCAAGCTGTTGGGAGCAATATTATCCTTAAGCTTACTTAGCTCCCTTGTGGGTTTTATTTTATATAATATATGCGATATTTTATTAACGCAGGTAGTAGCTCTGCTGAAGAATTTTCCTATTTACCTTTCTGTCCTGACGGGATATGTCGATAACCTCTGTACGGGCTGTGATAAATTTTTAGGAATAAAGCTTGGCACTGTGCAGAATTTTATTTATACGAATTTTGACGGCGTGCTGGTAATTATAAAGAATAAGATAATGCCTGTGATCACTACCAGGAGTATTAACCTGCTGATTGGAATGGTGGGCTTTGTGGGAATACTTTTGATTATGCTTGTCAGTATCCTGCTGCTGATAAAGGATGATGAACAGTATAGGGAAGGGGTAAGAAATTCCGTTTTTTATAAAGATATCCATGTCATTACCTCCAAGCTGTCCCATATGGGAATTGCCTACCTAAAGACCCAGGGGATTATGCTGCTGCTTATTTCACTGGTCTGTACCATAGCAATGTTCTTGATCCGCAATAAATATGCCCTGCTGGTTGGAGTTGGCATTGGTGTGGTGGATGCCTTTCCGATACTTGGAAGCGGCATGATTCTGTTACCCTGGGCAGTTATAAATCTGTTTCAGAAGGATATTTACTCGGCTGCTATTATTCTTACGGCCTACGTTGGCTGCCAGCTTTTACGCCAGACGGTGGAACCAAGACTTTTTGGGAACCGTATAGGGATAAAGCCGGTCTATACCATGATGGCTATGTACGTGGGAGTTAAGGTGTTTGGTTTCCTGGGTTTTCTCCTTGGGCCGGTAGGGCTGGTCATGATTATTACCATCATAAAGGAAGCCAGGAACCGGATAGATGGCTCTAAATTACAGGAGGTAACTTCAGAGAATCATGAGTGAGGCAGAAGTGAATAAGTTGTACGATTGCTTTCGAAGATTATTATAAAAGGCTAATAACGCTGGCTTGATGCCAGTTTTGCCATACTATAATGAAAAAGAGGTTGACAAAGGCAGGGAGGTGGCATAAAATCAATATACAAAGCGAAGAAAAGGAATAGTATATAAATGTTGTCCTCCCAGAGAGAGAATAGGTTGGTGGGAGATTCTCAGGATAACCTTATAGAACCTACCTTGGAGCACTGTATGAAAATACGGCGTAAAACCGGCGATAACGGTGTTAAAGTGAACTGGTGACAGTTAATTAGGGTGGTACCGCCGAGGTCTTTCGGTCCCTTGTGGAGGAAGGACTTTTTTTATTGCCTTTCTGACGGATAGCCAGGTGCATACAGTGCGTTGCATGTAATTTATGCGCTGCATGTAATTTATGCGCTGCATGTAATTTATGCGGTGCATTGTAGTTCATGCGGTGCATTGTAGTTTATGCGGTGCATTGTAGTTTATGCGGTGCATTGTAGTATATGCACCTGTGCACGGAAGTGACAGGATACCGGTCCTCCTCTGTATAAACCTTTGTTTATAAACAATTGTTCTGAAAGGAGAAATCGCTATGGCGAAGGAAAAGAAACTGGTGGAAGCAATAACCTCCATGGAAGAGGATTTTGCCCAGTGGTACACAGATGTTGTAAAGAAAGCGGAATTAATTGATTATTCCAGCGTAAGAGGATGTATGATCCTAAGACCCGGCGGATATGCCATCTGGGAAAATATCCAAAAGGAGCTGGACCGCAGATTTAAAGAAACAGGGGTGGAGAACGTTTACATGCCCATGTTTATACCGGAAAGCTTATTACAAAAGGAAAAGGATCATGTAGAGGGCTTTGCACCGGAGGTCGCCTGGGTAACCCACGGAGGCCTGGAGCCGCTACAGGAGAGAATGTGCGTAAGACCTACCTCCGAGACACTTTTCTGTGATCATTACGCTAATATCATACAGTCCTACAGGGATTTGCCCAAGGTATATAACCAGTGGTGTTCTGTTGTACGCTGGGAGAAAACGACAAGGCCTTTCCTGCGTTCCGTAGAATTCCTGTGGCAGGAGGGACACACGGCGCATGCAACGGCAGAGGAAGCAGAAGAGAGGACTATTCAGATGCTGAATCTCTATGCAGATTTTTGCGAAGAGGTTCTTGCCATTCCCATGATAAGGGGTAAGAAGACGGATAAAGAGAAATTTGCAGGAGCAAAGGATACCTATACCATCGAGGCTTTAATGCATGACGGTAAGGCTCTTCAGTCCGGTACCAGCCATAATTTCGGTGACGGATTTGCCCACGCTTTTAATATTCAGTATACGGATAAGGATAATAAGCTCCAGTATGTACATCAGACTTCCTGGGGAATGACTACCAGGCTTATCGGTGCTGTAATCATGGTACACGGAGATAACAGCGGTCTTGTGCTGCCTCCCAGAATTGCTCCTACTCAGGTGATGATTGTTCCTATTGCACAGCACAAGGAAGGAGTTCTTGAAAAGGCGGCAGAACTGAGAGGACGCCTTGGAGCCTTCCGCGTCAAGGTAGATGATACGGATAAGAGCCCCGGCTGGAAATTCAGTGAGCAGGAAATGAGAGGAATTCCTGTCCGCATTGAGATTGGCCCTAAGGATATAGAGGAAAACCAGGCGGTCATTGTACGCCGTGATACCAGAGAAAAGCTTGTGGTATCCTTAGACAGCCTGGAAGAAAAGGTGGGAGAGATTCTTGATGCCATGCAGCAGGAAATGCTGGAGAGAGCCAGAGCTCATAGGGATGCCCATACCTATCAGGCAGTTGATTTTGAAGAATTAAAAGAAGCGGTTGCCACAAAGCCCGGCTTTGTAAAAGCCATGTGGTGCGGTGACAAGGCCTGTGAGGATACCATTAAGGAAGAGACAGGTGCTACCTCCAGATGTATGCCTTTTAAACAGGAGGAAATAGCGGATACCTGCGTATGCTGCGGCAAGAAAGCAAAAGCCATGGTTTACTGGGGGAAGGCTTATTAATAATAACCCGGCTAATTAGTAATGGCCCGGCTTATTGATAATCAGGCTAATCAATAAGCCGGTATTTGACAAATAGCCGGTATGTTGTTACAATACCTTTAAATTGAATAGACAGGGGAGCTTGTGTGCAGGCTGAGAGGAAATCAACAGATTTCGACCCTAGAACCTGATTTGGATAATGCCAACGTAGGGATGTACACTTTTATTAAAATAGAGTGGGATATGCTTTGCGTAGCATATCCCACTTTCTTTTATTTGAAGGATAGTGTGAATTATTGAAAAGCATAATTCACACAAGATTGAGCCTGCGAAATCCTCGGCCCAATCTTGTGGCGCGCTGGGAAGGCATGGATGTTTATGTGAATTATTGAGAAGCATAATTCACACAAGATTGAGCCTGCGAAATCCTCGGTTCAATCTTGCGGCGCGCTGGGAAGGCATGGATGTACATAGATATTATTATAAAAATTAGAAAGCAATTTTCACCTATTATTAGCAGGTATGCAAGTAAGATTGCGGTATATATGTGATCATATTAATTAAGAAAGCATTTAATAGCAATTTTTCGCAATTAAACTTGCGAAGTGCATGGGAGGATAAAATGAATGAAAATAAACTGTCAATTTTAAGCGGTTCCCTTTTGTGGCTTGGGGCCGCAATCTCGATTGCGGAAATCCTGACCGGAACTCTGCTGGCGCCTCTTGGCTTTGGGTGGGGGCTGCTAGCCATTATTGCCGGGCATTTAATAGGTGGCATCCTGTTTTACTTTGTCGGACTGATAGGTGCTAAAAGCAGAGTGTCAGCCATGGGAAGTGTCCGATTCTCCTTTGGCCGGTATGGGTCTGTGTTTTTCTCTGTTCTGAATGTCCTACAGCTGGTAGGGTGGACCGCCGTTATGATTATAAGCGGGGCAAAAGCCCTGGGCTCTGTTGCAGAGGGACATTCCGCTATTTTTAACAACCTGTTCTGGTGCGTTGTGATTGGTGTACTGATTGTCCTTTGGATTTTAGCCGGGTTAAAAAATCTTAATAAGCTTAATAATATTGCAGTACTCGCACTTTTTGCATTGTGCCTTGTTTTGGGCTTTCTTGTTTTTAAGGGCGGCAGCAGTGCCGGGATTACGGGAACGATGACCTTTGGTATGGCCCTTGAGCTGGCGGTAGCAATGCCGATTTCATGGCTGCCCATGATATCGGATTATACGCAGAATGCGGACAAGCCTGTTGGTTTTACGGCAGCAAGCACGGTCTGCTATTTCGCAGGCAGCTGCTTTATGTATGTCATCGGCCTTGGAGCCGCCATTTTTGCAGGCAGTCCGGATGTTGTAATGATTCTCAAAGGGGCGGGGCTTGGTGCTGCGGCGATTATTATTGTTATTCTTGCAACTGTTACGACAACCTTTCTGGATGTATATTCTGCCGGACAGAGCATATTAAATATCTGCCCGGGGTTGAACGAAAAGCTTGTTGGGATCGCCATATGTATTCTTGGCACGGTCATAGCCATCTTTACACCAATTGAGAGGTATCAGGATTTCTTATACTTAATAGGCTCCGTTTTTGTACCAATGGCGGCAATCCTGCTTACGGATTATTTTATCCTTGGAAAACGGGATACCAATAAAAAGATTGATATTCTAAACACACTTTTATGGGTCGCAGGCTTTGTCCTATACAGGCTTTTCCTTAAGATAGATACAGTGATGGGGAGTACGGTACCTGTCGTTGCACTGGTGGTACTGTTCAGTCTTTGTATAAAGGCTGTTGGTGCTTACCGGATAAAGTTTAAAGCAAAGCGGCAGCTATAAAGTAAGTGTCCGCATATAAAATGAACAAGCAGCACTAAGCTTTTGCCGCAGGAGCAAAATGGAAGTGAAAGGTTCCTGCGGCAGGCATTTATTATAATAAAGGAGGAAATGATATATGTTTGAAGAAGTTCTTCAAAATGTAAGGAATAGGGCACCCATTGTACATTCCATTACCAACTATGTAACGGTAAACGACTGCGCCAATATTATTCTGGCATGCGGAGGTTCGCCGATTATGGCGGATGACGTTGGTGAGGTGTGTGACATCACATCCATATGTTCGTCTCTGGTCATTAACATGGGTACCTTAAATGAGAGAACCATGCAATCGATGATAACAGCAGGAAAGAAGGCCAACGAGCTTGGTCATCCGGTGGTTTTTGACCCTGTTGGTGCCGGTGCGTCAAATATGCGCAATGAAGCAGCAGAGAGGCTGTTAAAGGAAGTGAAGTTTTCCGTTATCCGGGGGAATATCTCTGAAATTAAGTTCCTTGCAACCGGCAGCAGTAATACCCAGGGAGTTGACGCTTCTGTTGCCGATGCTATAACGCCGGAAAATATCGACAGCGTGGTTGCCTTTGCAAAATCCCTGTCCGTGGCCACCGGCTCCGTTATCGCAATTACCGGTGCAACGGATATCGTAGCAAATGCCCGAAAGGCATATGTTATCCGGAATGGACATCCAATGATGAGCCGGGTAACTGGCACGGGCTGCATGCTCACTGCCGTAATCGGCAGCTTTATAGGAGCAAACCCGGATTCTCTCTTGGAGGCTGCGGCCGGGGCTGTAGCTGCGATGGGTCTTTGCGGGGAGCTTGCCTGGAAGAAGCTGGATCAGGTTGACGGCGGCACCGGTACCTACCGGATACTGTTAATCGATGCCATGAGCAAGCTTACGGTTCCAATGTTAAAGGAAGGTGGGAAAATTGAAGATAGATAAAGATTCTATGCTCCTGTATGTGGTAACGGACCGGACCTGGCTTGGGAGTAACAGGCTGGAAGTTCAGGTGGAAGCAATTTTAAAGGCCGGAGCGACTTTTTTGCAGCTTAGGGAAAAGGAGCTGGATACAGAGGCCTTTTTAGCCGAAGCAAAAAGAATCAAGGAGGTCACCGGCCGCTGCCGCATCCCATTTGTCATCAACGATAATATTGATGTGGCCATTGCAGCCGATGCCGATGGTGTGCATGTGGGACAAAGTGACATGAGCCCGCTGGACGTGCGTGAACGGATAGGACAGCATAAAATACTGGGTGTCTCTGTTCAAACGGTGGAGCAGGCACTCCTTGCCGAAAAGCAAGGTGCGGATTATCTTGGCGTAGGGGCTGTATTTTCCACTTCCACTAAAAATGACGCTGATGCGGTAGCTTTAGAAACGCTAACAGCCATTTGCGGAGCGGTCTCCATTCCTGTCATAGCAATTGGGGGCATTAATGAAAAGAATATACTGGAGCTAAAGGGCAGCGGAATTGATGGTGTTGCCATAGTGTCCGCTATTTTTGCCAGCCCTGATATTCCGGCAGCCACACGAAAGCTGCTCAGCTTATCAAAGAAACTTGTAAAAGGATGAGAAAGGCATGGATATTAAAATGAAAAAAGTATTGACAATTGCCGGCTCAGACTGCAGCGGCGGTGCCGGCATTCAGGCGGATATTAAGACAATAACCGCCCATAAAATGTATGCCATGAGTGCCATCACTGCACTTACGGCACAAAATACAACAGGTGTTTATGGTGTACAGGAGGCTTCACCGGAATTTGTAGCCCAGCAGCTGGACTGCATTTTTACGGATATTTTTCCCGATGCGGTTAAGATTGGTATGGTATCAAATGCCAGAATAATCGAAGTGATTGTGGAAAAGCTGAAAAAATATAATGCAAGAAACATTGTTGTTGACCCTGTCATGGTTTCTACAAGCGGATGCAGACTGCTGAATGATGACGCCATGGAAGCGGTCATAAACAAGCTTATTCCTGCCGCAGACATCATTACACCTAATATACCGGAAGCCGAAGCACTTTGCGGCATGAAAATAGATACAACCGGCGGCATGGAAGCCGCCGCAGAGAAAATATCGGAAGCGCTGCCCGGCAGTGTGCTGATTAAGGGCGGGCACTTAAGCCATACGGCAGATGACCTCCTTTATTCAAAAGGAAAAGCAATCTGGTTCCGGGGTGAGAGAATCAATAGTCCAAATACACATGGTACAGGATGTACCCTTTCTTCTGCCATTGCCTGCAATCTTGCCAACGGTCTGACGATGGAGCAAAGTGTTAAGAATGCGAAGGCATATGTCACCGGTGCCCTGAAAGCTGGTCTTAACCTTGGTCAGGGGAGCGGCCCGCTGGATCATTGCTATCGTATTAATATTGAAGGTAAATCTTAAATAGGGGACATAAAAGCTGATGCGGTACGGACTCCCTTATATGCCGTAGCTGCTTGCAGATGTGGCACTGTTAGGAATCAGAGCGTGAAATGTCTTTTATTTCACATCAAACTCCATAGATATCCCAAGGTTACTAGCCTTATTTCTTAACGCTTTTTCAAACTATATCTATGGCTTATGTAAGTAGAGTAATGGGAAAACAACAGAATAAGAGCAAAGAAATTAGGCAGCCCTTTGGCTGCCTGCTTTCTTTATCTATTGGTTAGGTTGTGTTTTTGTTGGGGTTAAGCATTTAAACGTGTCTATTTATTTAAGAATAAGCCGATAAATTCGTGACCGGTATATTATGCTCCGAATACGGAGATTCGGTCTCCTAAGGGAACAAAGGATTTTTCTCCGGGTGCAGCAATTGGCTTTCCAAAAGGCATCTGGCCGATTAATTTGTAGGAAGCAGGAATGTTCCATTCCTTCTTTACAGCTTCTTCAATCAGTTCGTTGTAGTGCTGGAGGGAAGCACCAAGGCCTTCGGCTTCCAGACCGGACCATAGTACCAGCTGCAGCATACCGTTTGACTGCTGAGCCCATACAGGGAAGTTATCCTTGTAAAGGGAGTATTCTTTTTGCAGATACTCCACAATACTGTTATCATCAAAATAAAGAACTGTTCCGTGGCCGGCTTTAAAGGAAGCGATTTTCTCCTCTGTGGATGCAAAACTATCTGCGGGTACAATTTTTCTTAAGGCTTCCAGGGCTATATCCCAGAGCTTATCATGCTCGCTTCCGAGTAATAATACAACCTTACCGCTTTGGGAATTGAAAGCAGAGGGAGAATATTTAACGGCATGCTCCACGATTTCCTTAATTCGTTCATCTGATATGGGCGATTCTTTGCTGATAGCATATACGGTACGTCTGTCTTCAATTGCTTCGAAAAAATTCTTCATAGTAAATCCTCCTGAATTGTTATTATATTATTTTAAATAAAAGTACGGTCAACTATACCCTGCCGGATTAAAAATATCCTTATATTAATATTACTAACTAGTAGTATATAGGGTAAAAGGATGGTGTACTTAAGATACACCGGAAAGCTTAATAAGTATCTCTCTTAAGTTTTGCTTCTCTGCCTCAGATAAGTCTTTAAAAATAGAATTTATATTATCCAGATACCTGGGCATCAGGTCATCCATCAGGGACTTTCCCTTCTCGGTAATCCGAATAAGCTTCACTCTCTTATCCTGAGGGTCCATGCACTGCTGTACCAGTCCGTCCTTTGCCAGATTGTCAATCACGACTGTCATATTACCACCGGTCGCCAGTATCTTCTCGATGATATCACAGATTCTTAAATCACCAAGGTCATACAGAACCTCCAGAACTTCGAACTGGGAAGCGGTAAGGCCGCTGTCCTTTATGATGCTCAGCTCTTTTTTGTGGACATTCTGGCTGCACCGGTTTAGTGCACGCAGGGTTTGAATATTTGTTTCCGTTTGTGTGTTTGATATTATTTTGTTTTCCATGGCTATAATATACTACTAATTAGTAATAATGTCAATAGGGCAAAATTAAATTTTTTAAAATATAAATAATACAAATTAAATGGGTGATTATATTTATATTTTATGAGTGTTGATGGAGGGTTATATATAGAAAATCAATAGACGCTAATGCCCATTGACTACTATAATAATCAATAGTAAAATCAAAATATTATACATATGATATAAATCAGCTTATTGCAGTGAAGGCTTTGCGGAACTGGATTACGAAGGATGAAGGTGGTGCCAATGTCGGCGACGGTGGGAAGATCAGATACTGATAAAAGCGGGATTCCTGCAATAGTAGGAGGGAGACTGAAGCCAGTGTATTTAATAAAAAATAAAAATCGTGCAAAGACATTTAAAAGTGTAAGAATTTTGATACTAATTATTTTACTAGCTGTTTTCGCTTGTGCTTGTCAAAATACAGACAATAAAAGTAATCTTTCTTATACTGCGAATGTGGCACAGAAAAGCGCGAAGGCTACACCAACGCCAAAAAATGAGGAACTTAAGTGGACATGGTGCATAAAACCTGATAAATACAGTGATTTATATTTTATAGACAATGATTTGATTGCAGTTACGGAAGATTACAAAAAATATGTGATTGTCAATACTAATGGTGAAATGGTAAATACATCAGAATATTCGAGTGTAGAAAATTTTTCGGATGGTTTTGCATTAGTTAAAGACAATAAAAACACTTTTTTTATAAATAAGAAAGGTGAAAATGTTTTTGATAAAGTTTTTGACGATGCTTACAGTTTTAAAGATGGTCTTGCTGCAGTAAAAAAGGGTGGTCTTTGGGGATATATAGACAAGTCAGGAAACATAGTAATAAAGTACCAATTCGATCAAGTAAAAAACTTTAATGAATCATTAGCAGCAGTTGATAAAAATAACGTATGGGGGCTGATAGATAATTTAGGAGATACTATCATTGGTTTTAAATATGATTGTATCAACGATTTTCAAGAAGGCTTTGCAGCTGTAGAAAAACATGGAAAATGGGGATTTGTTGATAAGTCTGGGGAAATTGTTGTAGAATTTCAGTATGATGCGGTAAAGAATTTTTCCGAAGGTTTCGCGGCTGTTATGCAAAATAACAAATGGGGATTTATAGACAAAAGAGGAAAAATCAACGTTCCTTTGAAATATGATGATGTTGGCAATTTTAGTGAAGACAGGGCATCTGTTAAGTTATCTAATCGCAATGATGACTCAGACGAATGGGCATATATTGACAGTAATGATAATATTGTTATTGATTTTTATCCATATGATGCTACGGGAGATCAGATGTTTTGCGTTGGTGAATTTAAAAAAGGACTAGCTTTCGTATCCAAAGATATATTATCCATTATAGATAACAAGGGTCATAATATATTTTTGGGCAGTGATTCAGAATTCTTTTTAAGCTCATTAAGCTATAATAGTGAATATGATGCTATTCCAGCATATGTTTATAATGATGATATGACAATTAAAAAATATGGTCTAGTGGGACTGGCAGGAAATCAGAGATTAGAGCCTGTTTTTGATTACATAAGCGAAATTTATGGTGACTATGTAGTTGTGGAAAGTATTGTTGGTGGTGAAAATAAAGTTGGGCTTATTAAGATATATAAAGAAAAGTGAGACTAGTTAAGCAAAATAATAGAATGATAATTCTCCAAGTGGTCCAATAATATATTTAAAATTGGATGCTAGCTGATGTTTGATTCAGTTTAAGCATTGTAAATTTAGATGACATTTCCCTGAAGCTTATGGAAAATGAAAGTCTAACTTCCGAAAAGCAGGAAGATTATGATATTTTAATTACCTATGTTAAAAGAGAGACCGGCATTGCCGATAATGATACTATACGATATAATGTTCCGCTGAACCTGAAGAGTTACACAGTAACAAACAAAGTAATTTTTTGCCTGGATAACCTGATGTTATAACAGTTCGAAAAGTGACCTGCCAAAGCATTGCATAATTGCACTCCGCATGTTAAAGTAAAGAATGAGAACTTGAATATGGAATTACATTCAGGGAAGGAGAAAACATGAAAAGACCTGGAGATTATTTGGCAACAGTTCTGCCGCTTTTACTGGCATTTGCAATACAGATTCTGGGAGCTGCCTGGATTGGAATTATCTATTCCTTAGTTAAAGTATATCATACTGCCTCCCAGGGAGGAATTGATATAAACAGTTTACAGGGAAATCTTGCAGCAGATATACAGGACCCTCAATTCCTTCTGGTGATATCAGCGATATTCGGCGTTATTGACATTATTGTATTTGGAATTTGGTTAAGAAACATTAAAAGAAAGGAAGTACTTGACAGGAAACCCAGCAGCCTTTCTGCAAAGAACGTGGTCATTATCATTGCACTTGGCATGTGCCTGCAGATTGGACTTTCCATTATACTGACTTTGATTTCAAGCCTGCAGCCCGGATGGTTTGAAAAATACGGAGATCTTATGGATAAGCTGGGGATGGGCAATTCACTTGCTTCCTTTTTATATGTTGGAATCATAGGGCCTATTGCAGAAGAGTTAATCTTCCGCGGAGTTACCATGCATAAGGCAAGAAAGGTTTTACCCTTCTTTGCTGCGAATATTTTACAGGCACTTCTTTTTGGAATTTATCACATGAATATTATTCAGGGCTTGTATGCCTTTGCCATCGGCCTTTGCTTTGGACTTGTGCGCTATGTCTTTCACACGCTTGCAGCCTCCATTGCCCTTCATATGTCAGTGAATTTAAGCGGTATACTGCTTAGCTATGCCCTTACTGACAAGCTGCTGTTAAGTCCGGTAAGCGGCGGGATTCTGTTTGTGGTAAGTGCAGCAGGCATCGTATGCAGCCTGATTTACTTTATCCGGCTTTCCAGAAATGCTGAGGAAGAAAATACCTTATATACCTATGACGAAAACTAAACCGTAAAAAAAATTTGTTATCCTTCCTGACTTCGGCTATAATAAAGATAGTAAGTCAGGAAGGATTTTTTTATGAAGATAGAACTGCCAAAGCATGTGGATTATATTATAAAGGAATTGCAGAAACACGGTTACGAAGCCTATGCAGTAGGCGGATGTGTAAGAGATGTCATATTGGGAAGGGAGCCGGAGGACTGGGATATTACCACCTCTGCCAGCCCTCGCCAGGTAAAGGAAATTTTTAAGAGAACGGTTGATACCGGTATTCTGCATGGTACGGTTACAGTCATGTTTGATAAGATGGGCTATGAAGTTACCACTTACCGGATTGACGGCGAGTATGAGGATAACCGACACCCGAAGGAAGTGACCTATACTCCCTATCTCTCAGAGGATTTAATGAGAAGGGATTTTACCATAAATGCCATGGCGTACAATGAGGAAAGCGGACTGGTGGACATTTTTGAAGGGCTTAAGGATTTAAAGGAAGGCCGCATCCGCTGTGTCGGAAGCGCGGCCAGGCGTTTTGATGAAGATGCGCTGCGTATTTTAAGGGCCGTCCGCTTTTCTGCCCAGTTAGGCTTTGATATTGAGGAGGAAACCTTTCTTGCGGCAAAGGAAATGGCAGAGCACCTTCAAAATATCAGTGCAGAGCGTATCAGAACAGAGATTAATAAACTTCTGCTGTCGCCTCATCCGGACAGGCTTTTTATTGCCTACGAGCTTGGAATTACAAAGGTGGTACTGCCGGAATTTGATCCCATGATGAATGAAAATAAGTTAACCTGGAAGGGCGAAGAACCTCGGGGGAGCTTCTATTTGAGGAGCATAAAGCTGATAGAGGAGAAACTGGCTTCTGCCGGAAAAGGAAAAGAAAAGGAGTACTTAATCCTTGCCTGGACTCTGCTGTTACAAGGACTTTCGGCAGAGGAAGGAAGAGAAGTCCTAAAAAGGCTTAAGTTTGACAATGAGACCACAGAGTATGTATACCGGCTGATAACCTGGAACAGCTATGAATTCCTCCTCACTCCTTACGGAATGAGAAAAGCTGCCAACCTCATCGGGAAGGATCTGATGAGAATGCTTTTTTGTGTGAAAGAGACGCTTATTCTGGCGGAAGAGGGAAGCCTTTCTAACAGAAAGGGCGGAGAGCTTGAGAAGGCCAAGGAGCTCTATAAAGAAATTCTTAACAAGCATGAATGTGTTGAATTAAAAGAACTGCTGGTAAATGGAAAAGATTTAATCGAGCTTGGACTTAAGCCTGGCAAAGCCATGGGACAGGTACTGGGAGAGCTGCTGGAAGCAGTACTGCAGGAACCTTCCCTTAACAACAAGGAGAGTTTAAGAGAGCTTGCGGCAGAAAAAATAGTATCTTAAAAATTATTCTGAATCCTTAGGATTCCTGTCATGAAAACCCGCATTAAATCATAGGATTAGAAGAGACACCCTATGAAGCGGTGTAATAGTTTGAGTCAGGAGGCTTTCCTATGGAGGATAGAAATCTGGAGATATTTAAACAATATAATATAAAAATCTATAACACATACAGAATCAGGGGGGCATTTATAGCAGAGACGGATAAGGGACTCAAGCTGTTGAAAAGCTTGGAAAGCTCTAAAAGCCGGGTGGAATTTGAAAACACCCTTTTAGAATATCTGAATGACTATCCTTATGTGGATTTATATATGAGAAATAATGCCGGTGAGCTGATTACGGAGGATAGTGCCGGTAATAAATATCTGTTAAAGAACTGGTTTCCGGGGGAAGAGTGTAATCTTCGCAATGAGACGGATATTGCCAACGGCGCCATTAATCTGGCTTTGCTTCACAGTGTGCTGAGGGAAGTGCCGCTGTCGGAGGAGCTGGTCGTAAAAAATACCGGAGCAGACCTTATTGAACTTTTTGACAAAAGAAACCGTGAACTTAAGAGGGTCAGAAGCTATATCAGGGAAAAGAAAAAGAAAAATGAATTCGAGCTCTGCTACATCAATTGCTATGATGAATTTTACGAGCAGGCGAAAGAGGCGACAAGGCTACTGCTTGAGAGCAATTACAGGGAGCTTGTGAAAGAGGCCAGGGAGCATTGCTATGTCTGCCATGGCAATTATACCTATCACAATATCATTATGGTCAATGCTGCCCAAGGTTCGGGGCTTCTGCCAAAAGTCCCCATGGGGGAAGAACGTCTGTCTGCCGCGGTTTTTAAAAACAAGCCGGGAGTAGAGATGGCAACGACAAATTTTGATAAGGCTTGCATTGGTGTGCAATGTACAGATTTGTATTTTTATATCCGGAAATGCCTGGAGAAGAATGACTGGGATATTGATATCGGCAGTATGATTCTCAATACCTACACCGATATCCTGCCCCTTGACAGGGACGAGAAAAAGCTTTTATACATACTGCTTTTATATCCTGAGAAATTCTGGAAGATTACCAATTTTTATTATAATGGCAAGAAATCCTGGGTTCCCCAGAGAAATATCCAGAAGCTGATTGGTACCTGGGAGCAATCAAAGGGAAGAAAGAAATTTCTGGAGTGCCTTTCCAATACCCTGAACTAAAGCACTAAGCCAAAGGAAACAGTAATTCTTGAGTTTTCAGAATAGATGCCTTATAATAAAAGACAGTAAAACAGAACCCATTGATAAAAGTGCAGTGAGGAAATACGTTGGAAGAAAATAAGCTTATTAAGAGAAAACAAAAGAGCAGCAGTTTTATATTTTTGCTGGCAGGGGGCTTTATTCTCATAATGATTGTAAGCCTGGCAACGCTGTCATCCAAAACAGCTGTAAGCGGCAGCTTTGCAGGAAGCGGCCAGGATGTGACGGAGAAAGCGGCAAAAGGAAATGAAGCTCAAATAACTGCCGTTATCACCGGCAGGGACAATATGATGCCAGGCTTTACCCTTCGGGATATAAACGATGGGAAAGATTTGAGCCTTACCCAGACGGAAGGCACTATTGTCATGGACAAATACGGAAAGAACATAACGGCTGATAGTCTTAAGATTGGTGACATAGCCAAGGTTTCCTATGACACAGATTCGAACAGTATTATCAGCCTGAAGCTATGGGACAAAGCCTGGCGCTATGAAGGAATACAAAATTGGAGTGTAAATACAGAGGAAGGCAGCTTTACAATCGCTGACAGGCTCTATCAGTATCCGGATTATCTTTTTATTACGAAGGACGGAAAATCCCTGACCTTCAAGGAGCTTGACAAAACGGATGAGCTGATGGCAATCGGATATGACAAAACCATTTATTCCATTCTGGTCACAAAGGGACATGGAACCTTGCGTTTTAAGGATTACGGCGATTTCCTTGGAGGAACTGTTTATATCGGTAAGAAGGAATCACTTCCTATTGAAGAAGAACTGGTAGTTACCGCTAGAGAAGGCGAATACGATATTACTATGGAAAAAGGGGACTTTACCGGTACAAAGACAGTAACCGTAGTACCGGATAAGGAGACAGAGGTCAGTATGAAGGAATTTAAGAAGCCTTCTGTTAAGAACTGTAAGGTCACTTTTCATATAACACCCCTTGGAGCAGAGCTGTACCTGGATAATCTTCTGGTGTCCTACGATAAGCCCATTAAGATGGACTATGGAAAACACAGCATAAAGGTCACACTTGGGGGCTATAAGACGTACACCGGAACGCTGAAGGCAGATGAAAAAGAGAAGGAAATCATTGTTAAGCTTGTAGAAGAAAATAACAACAGTGAGGAAAGCAGTGCCAGTGAGAACGGCTCTGAAACAGATAAAGGCAGTAACAGCAGTACCGGTAATAATTCCGAAAATACAAATTCAGGAACGAATTCAGGAACAAATTCCGGTACCAATTCAACAGGAACAAATACAAATTCCGGAACAAACTCTTCCGGAACAAACTCCTCTAATACGGATAACTCCGGCACGTCATCCGGAAGTAACTCCGGTACTGGAAGCAACAGCTCCAAGACAGACGGGAAAAATTATGTCTATATCCAGAAACCGGAAGGGGCTTCTGTGTATGTAAACGGTGAATATAAGGGAACGGTACCGGTCAGCTTTCCCAAGACCACAACCGGCCAGCTCTATATAACCTTTATCCAGTCCGGCTATGATACCAAGACCTATACGGCGGAGGTAAAGGACGATGGAGAGGATGCCAGGTTAAGCTATCCGGAGCTTGAGGCCTCCAAGTAAAGGCTTATGAGCAGTAAATCCATAAAGGATTGCCGCATATTTTCTTTTTGCCGGCATAGAATACTATGAGTAGATTCTATGCGGAGGCTAAGGAGAAAGTGAAAAGAATAATCAAAGGAAAAGCACATGTTATAAGCCTTTTAATTTTGGGATTTCTGGGAATTTCCCTGTTTTTAACGGGCTGTCAGAAAGAAGACCCGGGCGGGAAGAAAATAAAGGATTTGGAATTTACTGTGGTGGAAGATGCGGACGTACCGGAGCCGCTTATGAAAATGATAAATGAGAAGAAGAAGGAACCCTTTAAGCTTTCTTATTCTGATGTGGAAAATCTGTACATAGTAGTGGGATATGGAGAGCAGCCTACGGGCGGCTACAGCATTACAGTGAATGCGGTATATCTTACGGATAATGCGATTGTCGTGGATACCGATTTGGTTGGCCCTGGCGAAAATGAGCAGGTTACCAATGCACTTACCTATCCCTATGTTGTTATAAAGACACAATTCTATGACAAAACTCCCAAATATAAATAAAATAATAAAAGCTACAAAAACAGCTGCTTTCAGAGCCTTGCTTTCGCCGTATTGCTCCCTGGCAGCTGTTTTTGCGCAGAAAATCATGCAACCTGCATAGAAATTTATTCCTAATTTTAATAATAATGTGCATTATTTTGGAAAAATTGGACATAATAGCATGCAAGAGTAAAATATTAACAAGGCAAATCGCCTTTTTAATTATCTGTCTATCATATTTTATATAAACAAGTAGGAAAAATGTCCTGAATTGTCAGAAAATTATTTGACATTTATACTAATTCGTGCTATAATTTGATTGTTTATGTGTTTTGTATTTATGTTCCGAATTATTGGTTTGGCATCTAAAACCCTTAATATAAAAAGGTTTACCCATAAGGAGGCTGTTATGATGATGAAACAAGCAGATGTAAGCAAAGTTCGCAGAGAAGTAGTCAGTCACATAGGAAGCAGAGTTAAGATCAAGGCTAACAGGGGCAGAAATAAGATTGACATAACAGAAGGCATTATAACCGAAACTTATCCGAGTATCTTTTTAGTAAAAATTGAAGATGGCTCAGCTGATACATTTAAGACACTATCTTTTAGCTATGCAGATGTTTTGACAAAAGACGTACAAATGATGTTATGCTAATACAAATAAGGTGAGGAGTTTTCTATCTGGTGATAAGAAAACTCCTTTTGGGTTCTATGTCAAGTGTTGGGGAGAGATTTTGAGAATCCCGCCCCGGCACTTGACGTAGAACCTTTTTTTATTCCTTCCTGTTCCTGTTGCGAATTCTTTAATCATAAATAGTATTTCTAATGAATATGATATGGTATAAGACAAGGAGGGATATTTTTGTGGAACTGATAAAGAAAAATGTTCATATGAATAAATTGAAATGTCAAACCAGCCTTCAGCTAACCCTGGATGATGACTTTAATGTGCCGGATGCAAAGCCTGACATTTATAAAATTATTAAGGAACAGGGCATGGTTAAAATCATTGATGTAAAAATGTCTAATGGTAAGCTCATGGTAAATGGTTCTCTGCATTTTGATGACCTTTATCTCAGTGACGAAAATGCACGGCCCTTACATAATATGTCAGGAGAGATTCCTTTTGACGAATTAATTCATCTGGAAGAAGCCTGCTCAGGTGATGACGCGGTGGTCAGCTGGGAGCTGGAAGACCTTACTACAGGCTTGATCAATTCCAGAAAATTAAGTGTAAAGGCAATTGTCAGCCTGACGGTATTGGTAGAAGATTTATACGATGAGGCAACTGCCGTAGGTGTTGAGGGAGATCCGGATGTCCAGTACCGGAATAAGACGATTACCGTTACGGATGTGGCAGTGGATAAGCGGGATACCTACAGGGTAAAGGACCAGATTCACCTGCCTTCGAACAAAGTCAATATTTCAGAGATTCTTTACAGTGAAGTGGAACTTCGAAATGTAGAAGTAAGGCTTTTGGAAGATAAGTTTACAGAAAAGGGAGAGGTTGTTGTTTTCTTTATCTATGCAGGGGAAAGTGAAGATAATCCCATAGATTATTATGAAACGGAGATACCTTTTAGCACGACCATCGACTGTAATGGCTGTACGGAAGATATGGTTGACAACATCACCTTTAATGTAACCGGTAAAAGTCTGGAAGTGGTACCGGACGCAGACGGCGAGGAACGTATTGTAGATGTGGAAACCGTTATTGAGATGGCTATTAAGATGTATGAAGAAGAAGAGCTGGAGCTGCTGAATGATGTGTATTCACCTTACAAGGAATTGATTCCGGTCATGAAAGACGCACATTATGAGAGCCTTCTGGTAAAGAATAACAGCAAAGTACGTGTAAATGACAGAATCCGTGTCGCCGTCGGGCAGCCTGAGATTCTGCAGATATGCCATGCTTCAGGAGATGTTAAGGTGGATGACATTGAAGTGACGGACAGCGGACTTGAGGTAAACGGGGTCATGGAAGTGCAGGTGCTCTACATCTGCCCTGACGACAAGAGGCCCTTAAATTCCATTAAAGGAATTGTTCCCTTTAATCAGACCATTGAAGCCAGAGGAATTAATCCTGACAGCATCTACCGTATTAAGCCTTCCATGGAACAGCTCAGTGTAATGGCTCTTGACGGAGAAGAGATGGAAGTGAAGGCTGGAATTGGACTTAGTACCATTGTCTTTAATTCTCTGACGGAACCCATTATAGCAGATGTGGAAGAACATGAGCTGGACTATGATAAGCTGAAAAATATGCCCAGTATGGTTGGTTATGTGGTTAAAAATAATGACAGCCTGTGGAGTATTGCAAAAAAATATTACAGTACGGTGGATAAACTAAAAGAATTAAATAACCTGGCAGATGAAATGGTCAAGGCAGGGGATAAGATATTAATTACCAAACGGGTAGACAAAATACTTTGAGCTTGCCGGAGCTTGGAATAGAAAGCTTTAAGGAGCGAAGAAAATATGCGGTAACGAGAGCTGCCATGAAAGCTTCTCCCGGAAAGAGTGTGATTCTCTTCCGGGAGGCTTTCATGGCAGCCATTTTTACAGGTATGTAATGCTGATTCGGGTGTCATAGGTTAATCTCAATAAGCATGACATTTTGACCCACGAATCAATGCTTAGGCTTTAAGCTGCCGGCTATTTCGCGGCATCAGAGGAAGAGCCCTTCCAGTCGTTAAGCTTCTTTAAGGTTGCATCCAATGTCTTTTGGCTGATGTCGGGAAGCTTTCCGCCCCAGGCTTTTGTTGCCTGTTCAAAGCCGGTTTTTACGGCTTCCATCATTTCGTCCGCTTTTTCAGGGTTATTCCCGGCTAAAGCCTTGGCAAAGGATACCAGCCTGTCGGAAGTCTGTTCAATACCCCAGTAGCCGTCTTCTGCAATATCTGCCTGAGCCTGCTTTGCAGTTTCTGCATCTACGGTGTACTCCTTGCTTTGTAAAAAGCTCCACATTCCGGCGGCATCGAAGGTCTTTCCCTGGGAAAGCATCATTTTCTCAACCAGATTCCTTAACTGCTCGCCTCTTTTTTCAGCATCTGCTTTTAATGCCTTAATCAAAGCTGCATTTTGTTCCGGTGTTCTGGCAGTGTCCGCTGCATTAGAAGATTTCTCATATACATCGGCATCAGCGTAGGCAGGCTTTTCAGAAACCTTTCCGGCAGCTTTGACCGATGGTATATAAGTATTTGCTGTAATTCCTTTTACATCCATATTATACCTCCTTGTATGGCAAATATTAACGGGTTAGAGCGTTAAATAACCGTAAGGCTATTAACCACATATCAATAATATCGGAGGAATAGTGTGAATTATTTAGAAGCAAAATTACACAAGTGCCTGGGAAATCCTCGCCGCAATCTTGCGGCGTGTTGGGAAGGCATGGCTGTTAGTGTGAAAATTAAAAAGCAATTTTCACAAACAAGATTGCGCCTGCGAAATCCTCGGCCCAATCTTGCGGCGCGTCGGGTAGGTATGGATGTTAGTGTGAAAATTTAAGCCTTGGCTGGTACAGGCCGGTTAAATATACCTGTTTTGCAAGCTTTCCCGTCTTAAACTGATAAAAGGCCTTTTCTGCTTTTTCTCTGCTGTCAAAGAGTCCGAAGACAGTCGGACCGCTTCCGCTCATCAGCGATGTAATAGCACCTGTATTTAAAAGCTGCTCCTTAATCTGCCCGATAACCGGGTAATCCTTTACAGTAACTGATTCCAGCACATTTCCAAAATGTCCTGCCGCACTCTGTAAGTCATTTGCTTTAATAGCTGTAATAATGGCATCTATATCCGGGTGCTTGATTTCTTCATTCAGCTTAAGGTTTTCATAGACATACCGGGTGGAGACATTAATTCCCGGCTTTATAATAAGTACATGGCAGAAGGGGAAAGGTGCCAGGGGAGTCAGCTTTTCACCAATGCCCTCTGAAAGGGCAGTACCCCTCATAAGGCAGTAGGGAACGTCTGCTCCGAGCTTAAGGCCCAGTGCCAGAAGCTCCGCCCTGGGAAGCTTTAAATGAAAGAGCCTGTTCAGTCCGTAAAGGACAGCGGCGGCATCACTGCTTCCTCCTGCAAGTCCTGCTGCAACAGGTATCTTTTTATCCAGTATAATATGGACGCCCTGACTGATGTTGTAGTTTTTCCTGACCAGTACGGCGGCCTTGTATACGAGGTTATTTTCATCTGTGGGGAGGTAGGGCAGGTTCGTTTTAACAGTTATGGAGGTATTGTTGGTCCTGAGAATGGATACCTTATCATACAGGCCTATGGTCTGCATAATCATTCGAACCTCGTGATAGCCGTCCTCTCTTTTTCTGACCACATCCAAACCGAGATTAATCTTTGCATATGCTTTCAGCTTAATGGAATTCATGGATACTCCTTTTGGTGTGAAGTATAATATGATTTTCAAATCATGTTACTCTATTATAAGCTTAGGAAAAGCACATTGCAACAAATTTGGCTATTTGGAAAAGCAATCCTTTATCACATCCAGCAGCTTTAATTTTATTTTGATATCGGCCTTTTTATGGGTAAATACCGAGTTATATTCCTCTTCTGTCAAGACCTGCTTAAGCTGTGCCTTGGATTCCTTTGGAACTACACTGTAGGTAGCATCTACAAAGCACAGAGGGGGAAACATGACGCACCACCAATTCTGTCCCTTTGCTTTGCCAATTTCAATCCGCAGGGCCTCATACTGTCCCGGCGGCAGAGTCAGATCCCCATAAACCTTAATGGGGAAATAGCCTTTTTCAAGGGAAGCACTTACCGGGTAGTGGTAGCCGTTATCTGCTATGACCTTATCTGCTATTGCTTCAATCTGGTCCAGGTGCTTTTCAACAATCTGCCTTGCCCCATCAACATCTGTAGCATTGGATAATACCGGGTACAAGCTCTCGGTCACAGCTGATTTTACTTTTAGCTTTAATGCCTGATCCTCGTCTGAATCACTGTTCGCAATGACATGGAAACGTATAATTTCCGAAGCAATGTCCTTTTGCATAGCTGCTGCACTTTTACTGGAATCATCATTAAGCGCTTTGAGAGAAAGAAGGATGCAGATAAGACAAAGGGAAAAAGATGCGGCTGCATTCCTTACAATACCCTTATCTGAAATAAAGTTTTTCATATGTAGGAAAAATGATTTTTTTTTGGCATTTTTCTTATGTAGATATAATAAAATAGAAAAGTCCGGTTTCTTCAATTTATAGCCTCCTCCAGGTACGAGTACTTTTCTTTAGTATGGGAAAGAAACTGGAAATTTAAACAAAATCTGCGAAAAGAATAAAAACCTTGCGATTTATAAAAAGAAAGAGTAAAATAAAATAAGCTATAGGTATAGGATAGATATAACGTTTGCGCCTTTTTTTGCATTATTTAAAGGGCATATTATCTATTGAATGTTATTTAAAATGATGATAAAAGAATATAGAATAGATAGCAGGCTATACGATTAGAGAATATCGGTTGGATTTTTGATATTCACGAAAGGAGTTAATATGAGCAAAAAGACAGTTGCAGTTCTGTTCGGAGGACAGTCATCCGAGCATGAAGTTTCCTGCGTTTCGGCTACTACCGTTATTAAAAACATCAATATGGATATTTACCGTATTCTAATTATAGGTATTACAAAAGAGGGAAAATGGCTTAAAGTAAACAATACAGAGGAGATTACCTCCGGTTCCTGGAAACAGAACAAAGAAACAGCCGTACTTTTACCGGATGCTGCTCTGAAATCCGTATTAATACTAAAGGGTGAAAAGGCGGAATGCATAAAAGTAGATGTGGTCTTTCCGGTGCTTCACGGCCTTTATGGAGAAGATGGTACCGTTCAGGGGCTTTTAGAGCTGGCGAAAATACCATATGTCGGATGCGGCGTGCTGGCATCTGCCATTTCCATGGATAAATTATATACAAAGATTGTTGTGGATACTCTGGGTATCAGGCAGGCAAAATATGTTGCCGTTCTGAAAAAGGACTTAGAGGCCATGGAAGAGGCCGTTAAGAAGGTTGAAGCCGTACTTTCTTATCCGGTATTTATTAAGCCCTCCAATGCTGGCTCCTCCAGAGGCATTTCCAAAGCGGATACAAGGGAAGAATTAATGGAAGGCTTAAAGCTTGCCAGTGAACATGACCGCAAGATATTAGTAGAAGAGACCATTAACGGAAGAGAAGTGGAATGTGCCGTACTGGGGGGAAATGAACCCAAAGCATCCGGCGTGGGTGAGATTGTAGCGGCAGCAAAGTTCTACGACTATGACGCAAAATATAATAATGCAGAATCTAAAACCATACTTTCTCCTGAGTTACCGGCAGGTGCGGCTGAAACAATAAGAGACTATGCCATCAGGGTTTTCAGGGCAGTGGACGGACATGGCTTATCCAGAGTGGATTTCTTCGTGGACAGAAATACCGGCGAAGTAATCTTTAATGAAATCAATACCATGCCCGGCTTTACCTCCATCAGCATGTATCCCATGCTTTGGGAAGGCAAAGGAATCGGAAAGCCCCAATTGGTAGAGAAATTATTGCAGCTTGCCTTTGCCAGAGCAGCAGAAGCAGGAGGAGAAAGCGATGCCTTGTAATGCACCCATAGGTGTATTTGATTCCGGTATCGGTGGGTTAACAGTAGCCAGGGAAATCATGAGACAGATTCCGGGAGAAACCATAATCTACTTTGGAGATACCGCAAGGGTTCCATACGGAAGCAAATCACAGAAAACAATCATAACCTATTCAAGACAGATAGTGAAGTTCCTGCAGACAAAAAATGTGAAGGCTATCGTAATAGCCTGTAATACGGCAAGTGCTCTGGCCCTTGAAACTGTGGCAAAGGAAGTCTCCATTCCTGTAATCGGAGTGGTAAAACCCGGAGCAAAGGTGGCTTCCATGACAACCAAAAACGGAAATGTCGGTATCATCGGTACGGAAGCTACGATTAACAGCGGTATTTACAATACTTATATAAAAGAGCTGAATCCGGAGGTAAGAGTTTATGGAAAGGCATGTCCCTTATTTGTGCCCTTGGTAGAAGAGGGCTGGCTTACCGACCCTGTTACGGTGGAAGTAGCCAAGAGATACATCAGCAGCCTTTTAGAAATAAATATCGACACGCTGGTACTTGGCTGTACCCATTATCCCCTCATCAGGAATATTATTGGTCCCATTGTGGGAGAAGACGTAACCCTGGTAAACCCTGCCTATGAAACAGCCATAGAGCTTAAACAGGTTCTTATGCAGGAGAGCCTTGAAAATGCAGGACCGGCAGGAGAGCATAAATTCTATGTAAGTGACGGTGCGGACAAATTCAAACGCTTTGCCAATACCATACTTCCCTGTGATGTGGTGGAAACGGAAGATGTCAACATTGAAAGCTTTGCTGATTCATTGTTAGCTTCTTGTTAAGCCTATGGGACAGCAGTCATAATTAGGAGGATTCCATGAAAAAAGATGTATTGGTTTCCATATCTGGACTTCAGTATGAGATTGATAAGGACGAGCCCATAGAAGTGATTTCTGTCGGGCAGTATTATAACAAAAACGGCAAGCATTATATCTGCTATGATGAAATGTTAGAGGACTCTGACGATGTGACCAGCTGTACTGTTAAAGCGGCCAGGGAACAAATCGATATCATCAAAAGAGGCGCCAATAACGTTCATATGGTCTTTGAGACTGGGCAGAAAAATACGACCTATTACCATACTCCCTATGGAGATTTGCAGATAGGTATCTATACAACAAAAATACAAATTGATGAGGAAGAAGATAAGCTGCTCCTTTTAATCAATTACGGACTTGATATCAATTATAACTTTGTGGCGGATTGCCAGATACAGATGAAGATAACCTCAAGAAAACAATAAAGGAAAGAGACTGATGTATTCGAAGGAAGCTAAATACAACAGTCTCTTTTTTAAGAATTTTGGCTTTTATTCAGTTTACTCTTAAGCCTTGCAAGCAATTTCTTCTTTTCCGGTTTTACTTCCAGTCCGGAACGTAAACCTTTTACATCCATGATATAAATGCCGTTCATTACAGCTTTAATTTCCTTCTTAATGGGAATGAGATCAAAAATCTTTTCGTCACACATTAAGTTCATGATCTTTGGTCCTATTTTGGCTTTTACAATGGGAACCTTCGAACGGCGCAGATATTTGGGGGTCTGCTCCACAACGATCTTTGGCAGATCAGCTTCCGTAAGTTTCATGCGCTTTTTATCTATTACTAAAATAGATACTGCTTGTGCACCTGCACGCATCTGGGCCTGACCTTCTTCGGACCTTTTCTGAAGCTTCCTTCCGTAGATGGACAGAACAATAAGTGCAGCAAGAACTACAACCAGAACTATAATCAATACAATAATACCGATTTTCAACATTCTACCTCCTTCCCCTGAATTTACAATGGATTTATTGTATCATTATTTTTTGAAAAGTTCAAGTAATTATAGGGACCCATCTGCATTTTTCTCAAGCATTGAACGGATGATATTCTGCACGTAGGAGCCCAGGAATTTACGCTCTTCCTTACTTAAGGAATCCGGGTAAACAGGCTTTCCGTATTCAATGGTCGCATGAGCTCTTCTTATCCAGGGAATATGGTTCTCAAAGATGTCATCCGTGCCGGAAATAGCTACCGGAATGATGGGACAGCCGGATTTTTCCGCGATTTTCATACTGCCTTCCTTAAAGGGAAGCATATCTGTTCCGTGGCTTCTGGTTCCTTCCGGAGAGATAAAGACAGAATACCCCTGCTTTACCAGGTCCACTCCTGTAAGGATCATCTTAAGCCCTTCCCTCATGTTATCCCGGTCTAAAAACAGACAGTTCAAATATTTCATCCAGACTCTTAGGATCGGGACCTTCTTAATTTCCTTCTTTGCCACAAAGCCTGTCAGGTTCGGCACAGTAATGTATCCCAGAACAATGTCGAAATAACTGCGGTGGTTGGATACATATAGAACTGCCTGATCCCTGGGAATGTTCTCGATTCCTTTCACTTCATATCTGACGCCGCTTAAGAAGGCTACCACTCTAAAAGCTCCGGAAACAATCCGCTGGGAGGACTCTACTTTCTTTCTGGGATTGATTTTGCCAAGAATTATTTCATACAAAAACACGGGGAGACTGATAAGGAAAAATATGATTAAAAACAGCAAGATAATTAAGGTTCTCATAAACCCTCCTATATGGTTTCATTATTTATATTATAACATACTGTAGCTTCCACCTGCAAACGAATTAAGATATTGTCTTGAGCTTAAAACGCATTTTGCGGCAGATTTCTATGTAAAAGACCCAATATCTGACAAAATGAGGACTTTATCAATTATTTACATTTTCCTTAAGTATTATTAAAAATGCGCCAATTTCTTGTACTCTCAGTAGAATGTGTTATAATAACTTAGGAGGGCTGGTGACTGATTAAGGCAGGGAAAACAGCCCATAATATGGATGAAACAAAGGAAATTAGGATAAAAGTAGTGAAATTTCCAGAAAGAAGGAAGAATGGGAAGAGAGAATCTGACTCTGCTGACAGACTTTTACGAACTGACAATGATGCAGGGGTACTATAGAAACAATGCCAACGAAACGGTTGTATTCGATGTATTTTACCGGAACAACCCCTCCGGGAGCGGGTACTCCATTTGTGCCGGCCTGGAACAGGTTATTGATTATATAAAGAATCTTTGCTTCATGGAGGAAGATATCAGCTACTTAAGAAGCCTTGGCATGTTTGAAGAGGATTTTCTGGAATATCTGAAGAACTTTAGCTTTACCGGAGATATCTATGCGGTGGAGGAGGGAACAGTGGTATTTCCCATGGAGCCCCTTCTTAAGGTAATCGCGCCTATTATAGAAGCCCAGCTTATTGAAACGGCTATCTTAAACATAATTAATCATCAAAGCCTTATTGCCACAAAGGCTTCAAGGGTCTGCTATGCGGCAAAGGGAGAGCCGGTCATGGAATTTGGCTTAAGAAGAGCCCAGGGACCAGATGCAGGAATATACGGTGCAAGGGCAGCTGTAATCGGAGGCTGTGTTGGTACCAGTAACGTCCTGACTGCCAGAATGTTTGATGTTCCGGCTCTTGGAACCCATGCACATAGCTGGATTATGAGCTTTGAGGATGAAATTACGGCCTTCCGCGAATATGCCAGACTTTATCCGCAGAATACCACACTCCTGGTGGATACCTATGATACCCTGCGCTCTGGTATGCCCAATGCCATTAAGGTGTTTAAAGAGCTGAAAGAGGCAGACAGGATGCCGCAGAAATACGGAATCCGCTTAGACAGCGGCGACCTTGCCTATTTATCCAAAAAGGCCAGGAAGATGTTAAATGAAGCAGGCTTTCCGGATGCGGTAATTGTTGCGTCCAGCGACCTCGACGAATACTTAATAGATTCCCTTAAGACCCAGGGGGCTGCCATAAATTCCTGGGGAGTGGGCACAAATCTGATTACTTCAAAGGATTGCCCTGCCTTTGGCGGAGTGTACAAGCTTGCAGCAATTAAAAAGGGAAATGATTTCATACCAAAGATTAAATTGTCAGAGAACCAGTGGAAGATAACCAATCCTGGTAATAAGACCATATATAGAATCTACGATAAGGAAACCGGAAAGATAAAAGCGGACCTGATTGCCATGGCAGGAGAGGTCTATAGGGAGGAATATTCCCTGAAGCTTTTTGACCCTATGGCTACCTGGAAGAAAACCTATTTAAAGGGCGGAAGCTACACTCTGCGTGAGCTGCTGGTACCCATCTTCCAAAACGGAAAATGTATCTATGAATCACCCAGTGTTATGGACATCAGAGATTACTGCCAAAGAGAGCTTGACACTCTTTGGGATGAAACCAGAAGACTTGTAAATCCCCATGATGTGTATGTGGATCTGTCAAATGATTTATATCAATTAAAACATTCACTGCTTGACAGCATTAATGTTGCCGGGAATAATTAATCCGTATCGCAGCTAAGCCTGCGGTATGTATGGAGATAGGCTTACAGGAATATCAAATTGAAGGAGCTTTGATATTCGCGAAAGAGGTTATGATGCAAAACAGAAGGAAAAAAACCAGAAGAATGAAAAGGATAAGAAGTTTTCTCTTAGTGGGGCTTCCTGTTATATTAATAGGCGGCATGGGTTATTTTTCCTTAAAAGGACTATCAAGTGCCAATGAATCTGCTGCCTCCGGTCGTTTTTACAATAATTCGTCCTATAAGGATAATGACTCTGTCGGGGGTAAGAAGGGCAGTTCGGCAAAAGGAGATACCCCGGTGAGCGCAGAAGGAGAAAAAGAAATAACAAGTAATGATAATGTAAAGTTGGATACCACACCGGACAGCCTGACTGTACTGGTAAATAAAGAACTAAGACTGCCTTCCGATTATATTCCGGAAGACTTGGTCATGCCCAATGTGGATTTTTCATTTTCTTATAATGATGAAAAAAAGCTATTGCGTAAAACAGCTGCGGATGCCCTGGAAGAGCTTTTTGACGGAGCTGCCCAGGAGGGTCTTTCTTTAAAGGGAGTCTCAGGATACCGCTCCTATAAAAGGCAGTATGAGATATTTACCAACAATGTCAAGACCCGGGGAATGGAACACACACTGAAATATTCTGCTATTCCGGGATATAGCGAGCACCAGACGGGACTTGCCATCGATATATCAACAAAATCCGTAAATTACCGTATAGATGCTTCTTTTGCAGACACCAAAGAATATGAGTGGCTTAAGGATAATGCGCATCTGTATGGCTATATCATCCGTTACCCTGAGGATAAGACCAAAGTAACAGGCTTTTCCTTTGAACCCTGGCATATCCGCTATGTGGGAAAAGCATTGGCGAAATATCTTTACGAGAACAATATGTGCCTGGAGGAATACTACAAGTTTGAGCCAAGTGAGGATTACACCCAGTGCATAAACTATGATAATCTGGAGGATTACGGAATTAATCCCGACGACGTCAAAGTACCTACAAAGGCACCGGTAAGAATATCAACATCAACGCCGACTCCAACACCGACACCAACGCCCAGCCTGACACCAACGCCTACTAAGGAGCCAAGTGCCACACCGACACCATCGGCAGAGCCTACAAAGAAGCCCGGAAAAGGGAAGCCCACGATTACAGCAACCCCCACTCCTACGGCTAAGGTAACGCAGACACCGGAAGCAACTCCAACGGAGGAAACCACTCCTACTCCCGACCCTACGGAAGAGAATTCCGACCCTGGGGACGGAGCATCGGGCACAAACGAGGCGACACCATAGAATATTCGGAAATAAAGAATTTAAAGACATAGAATAAGCAGCAGCTGCCAGGGTATTAATATCTGAGAACCCTAAGGCAGCTGTTTTTTTCTGCGGTTCCAGTGAAACGGCAAACGTACGAGGACTAGGGGAGTGGTTTGGACTTTGCCGTTCGAGAACCTTTATTCCACTAAAACTGCAATAAACGCAGCTGACAGGAAAAACAGCTCCAAACTCGCTGCGCTCAAACAATGGAGCTGTTTTTCCTAGCTGTGTTTCCTGCAGCTTAAGTGGAATAAAGAACCTCTCAATGCAAAGTCCAAACTACTCCCCTAGTCCTCTGGGTATCAATAATCTGGTTTCAGGTGGCTGACGTGTTTCTGTGAAGGATTAGGTTGTAATGGAAGAAGGATTACAGTATAATTAGAGTGATATTTAATGAATCGGTACAATAAATTTAATAGTTGCATTTATCCTTAATAATTGCAGCGAATGGGCAGGACAGCCGGAGATTTTCAGGTGAAGTCTGTATGTGTGGAAAGGTAGATAGGAAAATCAAATCGAAGAATTGATATTCACGAAAGGAGTTAAAATGAAAACTAAGACTGTTGTTTTTAAATCAGCCAATGATTTGTATGAGTTCAACCGCCAGGCGGAAAGGTGTATGACCGATATCAGGGTAAAAACACCAAGCGGCACTTACGATTTTGATGCTAAGACACTGTTAGGGCTTTTCTTTGCACTAAGTTTACCTTCTATTGATGTTAATTATGACGAATCGGAATCGGAATTTGATGAATATCTAACCAGCCTGGAGCGTACAGAGTAGTGTAAAAATAAACGGTAAACGCAAGAGACCAAATAATGGGTATACACAGATGACCAAGGAGGTTGTTTGAAATTTTGTCTCAAGAGGTTCCTTATGACACTTAAGCGGCAGGAAACATGACTAGGTAAAGCAGTGCCACTGTTTGAGCTTGATAACTAGCACCGCCAAATTTATCACAGCGAGTTTGGCGCTGGTTTACCTGCCAGTCACGTTTTCTGCCGCTTTAGTGGAATAAGGGTTCTCGCGTAACAAAATTCCAAACAACCTCCTTGGTCATCGTCCGTTTCCATAAACCTCCTTCCCGCGTTTACCGACGATAAAAATAACTTTTGGATTGACAATTAAAAAATTTTATCTTATGATATTGAGTTAGAACGAATCAATCAAAAAGACTATGACGGAGAGAGTAGTAATCAGTGAACTTTAAAGCGAGCCGGGGAGAGTGGAAGCCCGGTAACAGTAGCGGATTGTCGAAAATCACTCCCAAGTTGCAAGCTGAAAACCAATTGGTATAGTAAGCCGCGCCGGTGTCTGCCGTTATACAGATAGCATATCATGTTCCTTTTTGGGCAAGCTTAGAGAGGAAACGTATGTAAATAGGTGGTACAATGAAGCACATAGGCTCTCATCCTGTTTATGGATGGGAGCATTTTTTATTGCCGGAGTCTGGCAAGACAGGTTTTTTTAACAGTAAGGAGGATGAAATATGTACGATAAGGTCTCTGCGAATTTAAACTTTGTAGAACGTGAAAAGGAAGTACTTAAATTCTGGAAGAATGAAAAAATATTTGAAAGGACCATTGAAGAGAGAAGAAACGGAAAGCCCTATACCTTCTATGACGGACCGCCCACAGCCAATGGAAAGCCCCATATCGGCCACGTATTGACCAGGGTCATTAAGGACATCATACCCCGATACCGCACCATGAAGGGTTATAATGTATTAAGAAAGGCCGGCTGGGATACCCACGGACTTCCTGTGGAGCTGGAGGTAGAGAAAAAACTTGGGCTTGACGGAAAGGAACAGATTGAAGAATACGGCCTGGAACCCTTTATCGACCAATGCAAGGAAAGCGTATGGAAGTATAAGGGAATGTGGGAGGATTTCTCCGAGACAGTAGGCTACTGGGTGGATATGGAGGACCCTTATGTTACCTATGACAATAACTTTATCGAGTCCGAATGGTGGGCTTTAAAGCAGATATGGGATAAGGGGCTTTTATACAAGGGCTTTAAGATCGTTCCCTACTGTCCAAGATGCGGAACGCCTCTTTCCAGTAACGAGGTAGCAATGGGCTATAAGGATGTAAAGGAAAAGTCCGTTATTGCAAAGTTCAGGGTGAAGGGTGAGGAGAATGAGTATATTCTTGCCTGGACCACGACCCCCTGGACTCTGCCCTCCAATGTGGCACTCTGCGTTAATCCGGTAGAGACCTATGTTAAGGTAGCCGTAAGCTTAAACGCCAAGGGCGACATCATTAAGGCGGACAGTGAGGACAGGGAAGCAGTAAGAACCGAAAAATACATTCTGGCAGAAGCCCTGCTGTCTGTAATTGACGGAGAGTACAGGGTGGAAGAGACCTATGTGGGTACGGACCTTGAATACAAGGAATATGAACCTCTGTTTGACTATGTAAAGCCGGATAAAAAGGCATACTTTGTAACCTGTGATACGTATGTAACCTTAACAGACGGTACCGGTGTGGTTCATATTGCACCTGCCTTTGGTGAGGATGATGCCAATGTAGGACGCAGATATGACCTGCCCTTTGTTCAGTTAGTAGATGGAAAAGGGGAAATGAAGCCGGAGGTTACTGACTTTGCCGGCATGTTCTGCAAGAAGGCGGATGAAGGCATTATTAAGCTCCTGGCTTCCAGGAACCGGTTATTTAAGACCTTGAAGTTCGAGCACAGCTATCCCTTCTGCTGGCGTTGTGATACACCTCTTATCTACTATGCAAGAGACTCCTGGTTCATTAAAATGACGGACGTGAAGGATCAGCTGGTAGCGAATAATAACACCATAAACTGGATGCCCGAGAGCATCGGCCAGGGAAGATTCGGAGACTGGATTAAGAATGTCCAGGACTGGGGCATCAGCCGTGACCGTTACTGGGGAACGCCTCTTAATATTTGGGAATGTGAAGACGGACACCGCCATGCGATCGGAAGCATTGAGGAATTAAAGTCCATGTCCGATAACTGCCCGGATAATATTGAGCTCCACAGGCCCTTTATTGATGAGGTAACCATCAAGTGCCCGGAATGCGGCAAGGAAATGAAACGTGTAAAGCCGGTAATTGACTGCTGGTTCGATTCCGGCTCCATGCCTTTTGCACAATGGCATTATCCTTTTGAAAATAAGGAAATGTTCGAGAAGAATTTCCCGGCAGATTTTATCAGTGAGGCTGTTGACCAGACCAGAGGATGGTTTTATTCCCTCCTTGCCATCTCGACCCTGATTTTTGAGAAATCACCTTATAAGAATGTAATCGTTCTTGGACACGTTCAGGATGAGAACGGACAGAAGATGTCCAAATCCAAAGGCAATGCAGTAGACCCCTTTGACACGCTGGCAGAACACGGGGCAGATGCGGTGCGCTGGTATTTCTATATCAACAGTGCCTTATGGCTTCCCAACCGTTTCCACAGCGGCGCGGTGACGGAAGGGCAGAGAAAATTCATGGGAACCTTCTGGAATACCTATGCATTCTTTGTACTCTATGCAAATATAGATGAATTTGACGCAACAAAGTATACACTGGATTACGATAAGCTGCCCGTTATGGATAAGTGGATGTTATCCAAGTTAAATACCCTTATTAAGACCGTTGACAATCACCTGGAGAGCTACCGCATTACTGAGGCGGCAAGGCTTCTGGATGACTTTGTAGATGAGATGAGCAACTGGTATGTAAGAAGAAGCAGGGAACGCTTCTGGGCAAAGGGAATGGAGCAGGATAAGATTAATGCCTATATGACCCTTTACACCACGCTGGTCACCCTTGCCAAGGTATCGGCTCCCTTTATTCCTTACATGACAGAGGATATCTACCGCAATCTGGTAGTAAAAATCGATAGCTCTGCTCCTGAAAGTATCCATTTATGCGAATATCCTTCCTATAAGGAGGAATATATCGACAAGGAGCTTGAGAAGAACATGGAAGCCCTTCTTGATGTCGTAGTACTTGGCCGTGCCTGCCGTAACACTGCGGGTATCAAGAACAGGCAGCCCATTGGCACCATGTATGTAAAGGCGGATTATTCCTATACGGATGAGAAGGGTGGGAAAGCGGAAGGACTTCCTTCCTTCTACCTTAATATCATAGAAGAGGAATTAAATGTCAAGAAGGTTGTCTTTACACAGGATGTCAGGAATTTTACCTCCTACAGCTTTAAACCCCAGTTAAAGACCCTGGGACCGAAATTTGGCAAGCAGATTGGTGCCATCCGTGAAATCCTTGCAGGGCTTAACGGCAATGAAGCCATGGACGAAGTCAATTCAGCCGGAAAGCTTAAGATTACCCTTGAGGGAGCAGAGGCCTTCCTTGAAAAGGATGATTTACTGATCGAAGCTGCCCAGACCGAGGGCTTTGTATCGGATTCCGATAAGGGAATTACCGTAGTTCTTGAAACTAATTTAACTCCTGAACTGATTGAGGAAGGCTTTGTAAGAGAAATCATCAGTAAGCTCCAGACCATGAGAAAGGATGCCGGTTTTGAAGTGATGGACCATATTCTGGTGTACCAGGACGGTAATGAGGTAATCAGGGGAATCTTTGAAAGAAATATGGAAGAAATAAAATCAGAGGTTCTGGCAGAAGAGATTACACTTGGAGAGACCAAGGGCTTTATAAAGGAATGGAACATCAATGGTGAGAATGTAACCTTAGGTGTTGTTAAGAGATAAATAATAAGAAAATAGGGCGGATTCGTTTCAGCGTATAAATTATGAAACGGTCCGCCCTGTTTTTTATGTTATAGCTGGTCTTCTACGGGCTTCCTGCTATGAACTTCCTTTAAAAAGGCATCAAAATTTTTCTTATAGAGCTGTTCCAGCTCCTTGGAATATCCACAGTATACCCGCAGAGTTTCTGATACCGTATCAATCAGGTTGGCGGCTACATCTTCTTTTGGGCAGTTGATGGCAATGGGAGCCTTCAGGTCTTTAAAATAAAAGAGTACCTGATAGGTTTTCCCTACGGTTATGTAGTGGGACTTGTGCTTGATCAGCTTTAAGTGGACCCAAACTAAATTCCTTGTATTACCCAGTGCCAAGGACATGCCTTTTTTGCCGATGATATAATCGGAGGTAACAATGCCTGCATAATTGGAAGGCCTCAGGGTACTTATATAAAGGCAGGCGCCTTCTTCTGCCGCACGGTTAATACTGTATTCCATATCTTCGGCGCTGCCGATCCTGTCAAGACGCTTATAGAACCTGGACTGCCTGTACTGAAATGCAACAAGAAGATGGTATAGGAAAAAGACCAGGGATATTAATAATCCCAGAAGGTAAAAGATGAATAACAACTGGTCATTCAATCGTCCATGGTCGGGGATAGTTATACAGATCTCCGCCACATTTTCTTTTACAACGGAAGGCTCTATCTTGTAGGCATCGCTTAAAACCTTAACCATTTCCTCATAGGCTTCTTTGTGATAATCACCGTCATTAAGGGATTCTATGTCTGCTACGGCAGTAACCGAGGCCAGTTCATCATCGGACATATCAAGATAATCCTTCGGTAAGAGGATTAAGAGATATCCGTCGTCATACTGCAGTATTCCATATATCTGGGTAAGCTCTTCCTCACTGGTTTTTATTCCATTTACAGTATGGTAATTATAAATGCCAAAGTCCATTGGGTAAATATCCGCTTTTTTTAATTGGAAATAGAATTTGTTCTGCTTATGGAGGTCCATAATGCTTTCTATGCTGTTTACAGCTGTCAGAGGTGTGAATAAGGTGCTCCATTTGTAAGATTCCTGGATAGTAACTGCAAGTAAAATAACAACAAAAATCAGGCTTATCAGGAATGGCCTACGGTTATTTTTTTTAATAATTTTCCTTAAGTAATTTTGTACCATGTTAAATAGTATGTCCTTTCCGGTACCTGCAAACTTCGGGCCTCAGGCGCAAAACAGGGTGCGAATTTCTTTTATTTCACACAAGCTCCCATTGCATGCCGCATCTGCTTGCAGATGTGGCACTGCCATAAATCAGGGTGTGAAATGTATTTTATTTCACACAAGCTCCCATTGCATACCCCAGGTTTACATTTGCGGCCCTCTCTCATCCTTTTATCGGAGAAGCTGCTTTTTAACGGCATTTCTCCGTACGCCCTCTAAGTATAACACATAAGCTGTAAGAATCCACTATTACTAATTTACTAAAAAATGCCATCGGGAGATAGAATTTGCAAGGTATTGATGCCACTTATTTGGATAAAATACATAATGATGTCTGTTTTGGAATAATCTTAAAAGTTTTCCCTTGTGTACCTGTCAATGCATAAGATATAATGTGTATAACATTCAAGTTGGATAAGTATGGCACAAAAGAGTAACCCCAGAAATATGTATTACCATGGTGCGGACAGATAGGAGGCTATATGCAGGAATTTGATAAAAAGGAATTTAAAAAGAATGTAGAAGAATATGTTGGTGTATTTTTCAGAAAGCCCATTGAGGAGGCTTCCAGGCAGCAGGTGTATCAGGGAGTTGCCTATACTGTCAAGAATATGATTATAGATGACTGGCTGGAGACCCATAAGGCCTATGAAGAGCAGGATTTAAAGACCGTGTATTATCTTTCCATGGAATTTTTGGTGGGAAGGGCTTTGGGAAATATGATTACCAACTTAAAGGCGGATACCTCCATCAGGGAGGCCCTGGAGGAACTGGGATATGATCTTGAGACCATAGAAGACGAGGAGCCGGATGCAGCTCTTGGCAATGGCGGGCTGGGAAGACTGGCAGCCTGTTTTTTGGACTCCTTATCCACGCTGGGCTATCCCGCCTACGGCTGCGGTATCCGGTATAAATACGGTATGTTCGAGCAAAAGATAGAAAATGGTTACCAGGTGGAGGTGCCGGATAATTGGCTGAAGAACGGCAATCCCTTTGAAATAAAAAGAAGTGAATATGCAACCACTGTTAAATTTGGAGGCTATGTAAGGATGATTCGGGACGAATATGGAAATGACCGGTTTGTCCAGGAGAATTACCAGTCTGTCAGGGCCATTCCCTATGATATGCCCATATTAGGCTATGGAAATCATGTGGTAAATACCCTTCGCATCTGGGATGCGGAAGCCATTGACACCTTTAATCTGGACTCCTTTGATAAGGGAGAGTATGAAAAGGCAGTGGAACAGCAGAATCTTGCCAGAACAATCTGTGAGGTGCTCTACCCCAATGACAACCATATTGCCGGGAAAGAGCTTCGTTTAAAACAGCAGTATTTCTTTGTATCAGCCAGCATCCAGAGGGTAGTGGCAAAATACATGGAAGCCCATGAGGATATTCATAAGCTTTATGAGAAGGTAGTTTTTCAGTTAAATGATACCCACCCGACGGTAACGGTACCGGAACTTATGAGAATACTCCTGGATGATTATTATCTTGGATGGGAGGAAGCATGGGATATTACAACAAAGGCCTGTGCCTATACCAACCACACTATCATGTCGGAGGCACTGGAGAAGTGGCCCATCGAATTGTTTAAAAGGCTGCTGCCGAGAATCTATCAGATAGTGGAGGAAATCAACCGCAGATTTATCCTGCAGATACTAAAGGAATACTCCTCTGATGCGAAAAAGATAGAAAAGATGGCTATTCTCTATGACGGGCAGGTAAGGATGGCAAACCTTGCCATTGTAGGCGGTTTTTCTGTCAATGGTGTTGCAAAGCTTCACACGGAGATACTGAAGAAACAGGAGTTAAGGGATTTTTATGAAATGTTTCCCTGGAAATTCAATAACAAGACAAACGGTATTACCCAGAGAAGATTCCTGCTTCATGGGAATCCTATGTTAGCCTCCTGGGTAACAGGTAAGATTGGAGAGGGCTGGATTACCGACCTGTCCCTCATGGAAAAACTTATGCCCTATACAGAGGATGAGCAGAGCCGGAAAGAATTCATGGACATAAAATACCGGAACAAGGTAAGGCTTGCAGCTTATATCAAGGAGAATAACGGGATTGCTGTAAATCCCGATTCCATTTTTGATGTGCAGGTGAAAAGGCTCCATGAATATAAGCGGCAGCTGCTTAACATTCTCCATGTAATGCATCTGTACAATAAGCTGAAGGATAATCCGGACATGGAATTCTACCCCAGAACCTTTATCTTTGGTGCCAAGGCTTCAGCGGGCTATGAGCGGGCCAAGGCTATTATCAAGCTGATAAACAGCGTAGCAGAGGTAATAAATAACGACGAAGATATTCAGGATAAAATCAAGGTCGTCTTTATTGAGAATTACAGGGTTTCCAATGCCGAGATAATCTTTGCCGCGGCAGATGTATCCGAGCAGATATCCACAGCCAGCAAGGAAGCCTCCGGTACGGGCAATATGAAATTCATGCTGAACGGTGCATTGACACTGGGAACTCTGGATGGAGCAAATGTTGAAATCGTGGAAGAGGTGGGAGAGGAGAATGCCTTTCTCTTCGGACTTCATTCCGACGAGGTCATAGAGTATGAACAGCAGGGCGGCTATAACCCCAGGGAGCTGTATAATTCCGACAGGGATATTAAGCGTGTGGTGGACCAGTTAGTTGACGGAACCTACAGCAGGGAAGATAAGGCACTTTTTGCACCCCTCTACGAATCCTTGCTTGCGGGAAAAGGAGGGGAGCCTGCTGACAGATATTTTATCCTGAAGGATTTCAGGGCCTATGAAGCAGCTCAGGAAAAGGTAGAGAAGGCATACCGGAATATGGAAGGCTGGGCAAAGGCAGCTATGAAGAACACGGCTAAATGCGGCAAGTTCTCCTCAGACCGCACAATTGAAGAATATGTAAAAGACATCTGGCATCTGAGTAAAGTACAAAAATAGCGTTGGAGGTACAAATGAAAAAAGCAAATCAGGTTAGATTCAGCTTAAGATTGAAACTTATTATTATCACATCCCTCTTGCTGGTTATCCCCCTTTCTGTGGCGGTAATAACGGGATATCTGGTATCAAAGAACGAATTGAACGATAAGGGAAAGGTTATCCTGAAGAACAGTGTCCGTCAGGCAATGATGCTGATTGATGATAAGAAAAAGAGCGTGGAAGCCGGCGATATCTCAAAAGAGGATGCCCAAGAGGCTGTAAAGCAATACCTCCTGGGTGAAAAGGACAGTGAGGGAAAACGTGCAATCAATAAAAATGTTAATCTGGGTGAAAACGGATATTTTATCGTATATGATGAAAAAGGGATGGAGGTAGCCCATCCTTCCCTGGAAGGACAGAATGTATGGGAAACAAAGGATAAGAGCGGCAATGGCGTATTTCCTGTACAGGAACAGATTAAAACTGGTATGGCTGGCGGGGGCTATGTTACCTATACATGGTTCCTGCCCGGCACCGAAATCCCAGGAAAGAAAATCACCTATCAGGAATATGATAAGGACTGGGGATGGATTGTCAGTGCCGGTACATATATGAGTGATTTTAACCAGGGGGCGGAAAACCTTTTAAACATGCTGTTAATCGTAATGGGAATTTCTCTGGCAGTGGGAATTGCAGGTATTGTTCTCTTTGCCTCCCATATAGCAAAGCCTGTGAAAACCATCAGCCGTACCCTGGAGGAGATGTCAAGGGGCAACCTTTCCCTGACGGAAGTCCATATAAAGAACAGGGATGAAATCGGAGCACTAGCAAGGGCTTATAATACCATGCTCTTAAATATCAGGAGGCTGATAGGGACTGTGAAGGATTCTTCCAGAGATGTCATGGACTCCTCTGATTTCCTCACGAAAATAACCGATGAAACTAAGAGGGCAATCAATGAGGTTGCCATAACGATTCAGGAGGTAGCTCAGGCAGTTGGCGATGAAGCCATGAATACCCAGACGGCGGCCGATAAGGTGGATGTCCTGGCCCAGGGAATTGAAGCCGTGGCAGAAGAAGCCTTCCTCACCGACGATAAGGCTGATAAGACAAGTAGTTTAAGCAAGGAAGGCATCGGCGTTATTGAAGGCCTCATGGAGGCCAATGGCAAGGGAAATGAAGCAATTTCTGAAATCGGAAGAGCAATCGAGCAGGTGAAGGATAGTACCGATAAGATAAGTGTGATTGCCGAAACCATAACCCAGATAGCAGGACAGACGAATCTGCTTGCACTAAATGCTTCCATTGAGGCAGCCAGAGCTGGGGAAGCCGGCAAGGGGTTTGCGGTAGTGGCAGATGAAATCCGTAAGCTTGCGGAGGAATCCAATAAGTCAGTAGATGAAATAAAGGGAATCATTAAGGAAATCCAGGATTATTCCAATGCCTCCGCCGAGACCATGGCGAAGGTGGAGACGGTGGAGAAAGAGCAGAACCTGGCAGTGGACAGCACCAGAAATGCCTTTGAGCAGATTCAGGGTGCCTTAAAGGAGCTGGTTGAACATGTTGAGAAAATAAATACGGAAAGCAACTCCATGCGGAATGAGAAAAATGAAATTATAAGAATTATGGGAGATATTACGGATTCAACCCAGGAGACATCGGCAGCGGCAGAAGAGGTTTCCGCATCTTCCGAAGAACAGCTGGCACAGATGGAAGAAGTTATGACTCAGACCAACAAACTGAAGGAATTATCTGCACGGTTATTAGAGGAAGTAAACCAATTTCGGCTATAAATGAAAAAGCGTGAGCAAGTGTAAGAAAAATAAGCTAAATTATTATTTCATAGTATTTTTCCCGTGAATAAAAAAATCATTTCTGGTGACAATATATCTAGAGGTGATGATAATGAAAAAACATAGCTTAGCTGAATTTTTCAAAAGCAAAAGCTTTTACGTGTTATTGGGTGTCGGTGCATTAGCTATCATCGCTATAACAGTAGTTAGCTTAAATCAGCCTTCCGGTAATAGCGGAAAACAAAATCTAGCTGATTTAAATGAGCCTAACACTAATGTAGCGGATAATGGTTCTCTTGGAGCTACAGACATTCCGGATAACACAACCCCCTCGGACACTGCTAAAAATGAGCCTGGCAGTTCAACCGGCGGGACGAAAGAAGCCCAGGTAACCCCTTCTAATCCGGATGGTACCGGAAAAGATTTAGAGGGTGCTGATGTTACAGATGATCCTAATTATAAGAATGCAGAAGCTGAAAAACAAGCTTCAGAAAAAACAAATCAGACAGCAGACACCGGTAAGAGCAAACAGGAAGAGACTGCCAAGGCTGCTGATGACACCAAGGAAGTTATGACGGCAGATTCCCTGTATTTTGATACGGCTAAGGGTCTGAACTGGCCTATCAATGGTGATGTATTGCTTAATTACAGCCCTGACAGAGTTATTTATTTTAAGACCTTAGAGCAGTTCCGTTGCAATCCTGCCCTTGTTATTCAAGCAAAGGTCGGAGCAGAGGTAGCTAATGCAGCTACGGGTATAATCACTTCTATAACCAAGGAAGATGAAACCGGCGTTACGGTTAAGGTAAATGTCGGAAGCGGCTATAGCCTGGTATATGGGCAGCTGGAAGACAATCTTAAGGTTAAGGTTGGGGATATGGTTCAAAAGGGAGAACTTTTAGGTAAAGTTGCAAAACCTACAATGTACTACTCCTTAGAAGGCGGCAACCTCTATTTTATGGTGGAAAAGGATAAAGAGACAATTGATCCTATGTCCTTGTTAAAGAAATAATAAATCAAAGAAAAAGATCAATAAAAAGGCTGCTCTTTACAGGAGTACAGCCTTTTTTCCTGCCCCTGTCCAAGGTTTTCATACCCTCCTTACAGGAACAATTAACTGCTTTGGGAATATAATAATATGGTGAAAGCAGTCATCGGTGCTTTTTTTGACTATCAAGTACTAAGAGGTCTACATATCTAAAAAATTCGCAGCTGAACTTCTTATACTTTAAGTTTTCTTCTTGAAAAGCACAAATCTTTTCGGCTGCTTGACATAGATATGCAAAAAGGTGGGCGAGCGAAAAAATATTTTTGCCGCCCATTTTTTGATATGCTTGACTTTGGAAAGACTATGAGTATACAATGGTATGCATAGATTTATACGGTAGGAAGTTAAATATGGATAACAAAGAGCAAAAAAACAACAGAAGCAATCTGGGTAAAATCTTTCATATATATGCTAAAACAGTAAAAATAATCGCTAAGAACATTCTTTACCTTGTTTTCGGGCAGGGCGTATTAATGCTATTTGCCTACTTTCTGCTTCTCCCCCTTGTCAATAAGATTTTGGATCTGACTCTCAGGCTGACGGGCTACAGCTATATAACCGTGGGAAATATTGGAAGATTTCTCATCCACCCGGCTACTATCCTGATGCTTTTTATATTATTTATAATTATCGGTATCTTTCTGACTCTGGATATCTTATTTTTATTGACTTTTTTTGCATTAACAGAGAGGGAGCAGAAGCTGAAAGTCTCTGTTCTGGTAAAGCTTACTATCTACCGTCTGTTTTATTGCCTGAAAAAGGGCAAGGGAAAGGCGCTACTCATTACCTGGCTCTTATCAATTGTAAGCAGCATACCCTTCCTGGCCTTTTCCATATGGCGTTTTCGGATATTCCAATACTATATGGAGGAAATACCCGGCAGCTACCTGAGATTAGCAGCTGTAATTGCTGCAGCCGGCCTGCTGCTGTTTCTCTATTATATCGGCCCCTATTATTATCACAGCCTATTGTCACAAAAAAACGGAATCTTAATGGTAAAGGAAAAAGACATCCTGCCTCGTGAGAGGATAGACCTTCTGCTCGCAATAATTGGCTGGAATGTTTTGGTGGCGGGATTTCTCTTTTTAATCTATGTATTTACAATGGGAGTAACGGCGCTGCTGGTTTCCGGTTATACCAATATCATTCAGGCCACAGCCACCTTTATTGAGGTCTATGACCGAATGAGCATTTATCTTGCCCTGATTATTTTCGTATTCAGTATAACCTCCAACATGGCGTTGATTTCCTATACCTTTCGCCGCCACAGAAAGCATAAGATCAACGGCCACGAAGAAGCGGAGGATTTCTTTAAGACAGCTTACCCCTATAAAAAGATTATATATTTTCTGATAATAGCTTTATTTTCAATAAATTTCTATTATTTCTACCAGGTGGTGCGAAACGGCTCCGCCCTGGATTATATGAACATGGAAAATATACAGGTTACCTCCCACAGGGGTTATTCCCACTCTGTACCGGAAAATACTCTCTCAGCAGTCAATAAGGCCATTGTAGAGCAGGCTGATTATGTTGAGGTTGATGTCAGGGTTACAAAGGACGGCGAATTGGTTCTTCTCCATGACCCCAGCCTGAAAAGGACAACTGGGTTTAATAAGTACATATGGGAGGTACCCTTTGCTAAGGTAAGAGAGCTGGATGCTGGAAGCTGGTTTGGAAGTGAGTTTGCAGGTACTCCCATTCCTACATTAAGGGAGCTTTTTGAACTTGCCAAGGGGCAGGTTAAAATCAATCTGGATCTGAAGTATCGTAATGATTCGGAAGGGCTTGCCGAGAAGGTGGTCGCTTTGATAAAAGAATATGATATGCAGAAGCAGTGCGTCATTACCTCTACCAGCATACATTGCCTGAAGCAGGTAAAGAAAGAAGATGCGGTAATCAGGACAGGATATATTACCTATGGCATTTACCCCAGCATTTGCAAGAACAAGGCAATTGATTTTTTTAGTATGAAATCCAATCTGGTTACAAAAAATATCGTGGATGAAGCACATAAGAACGGTAAAGAGGTGCATGTCTGGACGGTCAACATAAGGAATGAGATCCAACGGCTGAAAAGACTTGGTGTGGATAATATAATAACCGATAATCCGGCTTATGTAAGGGAAGTTCTTCAAAAGGACGATTCCGATAAATTCCTTACCACCCTATTAAAGGTCATAAAAGATTAATTTGTACGATTCTTCCTATTGACTGTTAGACAAGAAAATAATACTATAGTATTAAGTATAATCTGGGGCAAGGACTGGCTCGGGCTAAGGAGGAGACAATATGAGTGAAGAGACAAAAACACTCGCAGCAAAGCTTTTCAATGATGTTTGGGCTTTGATGGATAAAGAGGTGAGAACCGAAGAAGAAAATTACCTTATGGTTCATATGGCACATGCATCCCTTTATCATTGGATGCAGGCAGGCACACCTCATAATGTCTATACAGGGGAATGGCAGATATCAAGAGTATATGCACTCATAGGTAATTTTGATTCCTGTCTGTACCATGGAAAGAGGGCATTACATCTGTGCGAGGTAAACGGCTTCGGAGGTTTTGATCTGGCATATGCCTATGAGGCCTTGACCAGGGCTTACCTGGTAAAGGGAAATAAAAGTGAATGTACGAAATATCTGGAGCAGGCATTAAAAGAAGCAGAAAAAGTGGAAAATAAAGAGGACAAGGAACTGCTTGCAAAGGATTTGGATGAACTGCAAAATAAGATTATTATACAATTTATGAATTAAGCAGAGAGAGTTTGATTACAATGGTTTGTTCTTGCTATTGTCTATTTTATAGGGAATTGCAAAGGCAGGCCATTTTTTTAGCATCTCCATAGTATCTCCATATCGGATAGTTACAATGAGAGCAGAATCTTTAGTAAAGGTAAGAACAGGAGGAAAACGATGGAGGGTACCAGAATTCATGGAATACTCATGCTGGAAAACATGAAGGATAGAGCAAGTGCTGAAAAGATAGAAAAAGCACTGAATGCCCACAGAGGAGTGCTGCAGGCAAAGGCAGTCCTGCAAAGCTCCAATGTTTACCTGACATATGAAAAGGAAGAAGTAAGTATAAGCGAGCTGGCAGATGCAGCAGAGGCTTTGGGCTACCGGGTCATGAACAAGCCGGCAGAAAGCGGACAAAGGGATAAAAACAGGAAACCGTCTGATAATACGGCAATCAATCAGATACTTTCCATTAATGGAATGTCCTGTATATCCTGTGAAACCAAAATCGAAAAAAGGCTTGGTGAATTAGAAGGAGTTACCGGGGCAAAGGTCAGCTATAAGAATGGAAAAGCTGACATTACCTATAATTCTCAAATAATAAGCCAGAGTCAGATAGAAAAGGAAATTGAAGAACTGGGCTATGGGATTGGCAATGAGAAAGACAAAAAAGCAGATAAGGGAAGAGACAGCTTAAACCAGTTACTTGGAGTTGGTATCATACTGCTTGCCGTTTATCTTATACAGAAAAATACGGGTATCTCTCAGCTTGTACCTCAGATAAATCAGAATATGAGCTATGGAATTTTGTTTTTAATCGGTATTCTCACATCCGTTCACTGTATTGCCATGTGCGGAGGAATAAATCTGTCCCAGTGCGTGCCTGTTAATGGCCAGGCTGCGGCGGGAAATGCAGTATCTAAGTATAAAGCGGGATTTTTGTATAATGCAGGCAGGGTAGTATCTTATACGGTCATAGGCGGTATTGTAGGAGCCTTTGGCTCTGTGGTCAGCCTGTCCGGCGCGGCAAGAGGAGCAGTTGCAGTGGCCGCCGGTATCTTCATGGTCATCATGGGACTGAATATGCTGAATATCTTTCCCGCGTTAAGAAAAATCATACCCCATATGCCAAAGGTATTTCGAAGGAAACTGGCCAAGACGGGAAAGGCAAGAGGCCCTTTTTATATCGGCCTGCTTAATGGATTAATGCCCTGCGGACCGCTTCAGTCCATGCAGCTGTATGCCCTTGGAACAGGCAGCTTCATAGGAGGAGCCTTATCCATGCTCCTGTTCAGTCTGGGTACCGTCCCGCTGATGTTTGGCTTTAGTGCAGTGGCAGGTTTATTAAGCAGCAAGTATACGAAAAAGATGATGAAGGTAAGCGCTGCATTGGTTATGGCCCTTGGTGTCATCATGTTAAACAGAGGTTTAAGCTTATCCGGCATTGACCTTGTTCAGGCTTCCAATACGGCAGAATCGGGAAACACAGCAAAGATTGAAGAAAATGTCCAGGTCGTTACAACCAGGCTTCAGTCAGGAAGCTATGAGCCCATCGTTGTGCAAAAAGGAGTTCCTGTTAAATGGACCATAAAGGCGGAAAAGAAGGACATCAATGGCTGTAACAGTACGATTATCATACCGAAGTACAATATACAGGCTGCCTTAAAGGAAGGGGATAATGTCATTGAATTTACCCCCGATGAGACAGGGACTGTTCCCTATTCCTGCTGGATGGGAATGATCAGAAGCAACATAGAGGTAGTGGATAATGTCAAGGCAGGGTCCGGTACAAAGGATATCAGTAAGATTCAGAAATCGGATGGTACAAATAAAGCAGATGCCAATGGAGGACAAGGAGACAGCAGTCAGGATTCGGTTATATCCAACAGCCAGAACCTGCTGGGCGGCAGCAGCACAGCCAGCGGCTGCTGTGGTACGCCGCCGGCGGGCTTTGAGAACGGTAAGATACCCACGGACAATATAAAGGTTGCCGAAGTAAAGGATGGAAAGCAGGAGGTAACTGTTACGGTGGATGGCAACGGCTACACACCTGCAGTAATTGTACTGCAAAAGGGAGCAGAGGCTAAAATCAAGTTTGAGGGCAAGGACTTGAACACCTGCAACAGTACCGTAGTATTTCCGGAGTATCAGGGACAGCTTGACCTGTCCCAGCAGACAGAAACCCCCTGGCTTCCTGTCTCTGGAGATTTCACCTTCCAATGCAGTATGAACATGCTCCACGGCTATGTAAAGGTTGTGGATGATGTTAAGAAGGTCAATCTGGATGAAATAAAACAGGAAGTAGAAAATTATACACCTTCAGCCGGCTCTGCTGCAGGCGGCTGCTGCGGCCAGGGTGAATAGAGCTATAAAAAGATAAAGATTAATAAGATAGAAAGCCAAGATAAGTGTAAGCAACAGAGGAAATATCACCTTTGCTGCTTACACTTATTTTTTTATATTGCTATATTAGAATATCCTTAAAATTAATTGAATCATGTATTTAGCTGTAACCAAGAACCTGAAATAAATTATAGGTCTTAGGTTAAGGTCCAAACAATTTCTAAAATTTAAACGATAAGCTTTGTCTCACATAAAAATTTAGGTTCAAATTAATCCTAAGTCTAACCTCAGCTTCAAACTTTAAGTCTGAGTCCAGGCTTTCAGCTCTGCTTCGGCAGCCAGTACATAATGCTGTCCACCGATATGCTGCTGCACTCCTTTGGTATAATCGATTCCGCTGGTGCCGTAATCGTAGGACATGGTGACACGTGTCTTTTCTACCTTGGGATTGGCCTGAGGAATGGCGGAGAGCAGGGATTTGGTATAGGGATGAATGGGATTAGAGAAAATCTCATCCTTGGTCCCGGTTTCTACCATATGTCCCAGATGCAAAACGCCTATCCTGTCTGAAATATATTTTACCATGGATAAATCGTGGGCAATGAAAAGATAAGCAGTGCCGGTTTTCTGCTGAATCGCTTTCATCAGATTGATGACCTGTGCCTGGATGGAAACATCAAGGGCACTGATGGCTTCATCTGCTATAATCAGGTCAGGATTCATAATCAGAGCCCTGGCAATGCCGATTCGCTGTCTTTGGCCGCCGGAGAACTGGTGGGGGTACCGGTTGGCATGCTCCCTTGAAAGGCCGACCATGTCAAGTATTTGGTAGACCTTTTCCTTTCTGTCCTCCAGGGAGGTATACATGCGGTGTATATCAAGCCCCTGGGCAATGATATCAATTACCTTTTTACGGGGATTCAGACAGGCCATGGGGTCCTGGAATATCATCTGCATCTTTGTCCTGAGATGAGCGGTTTCCTTAGAGGAAAGCCTTCCGGATATATTTACGCCCTGAAAGAGGACATCCCCGGCTGTGGGCTCATAAAGCCGGATAATGGAACGGCCGATGGTGGATTTTCCGCTTCCGGATTCCCCTACCAGTCCATAGGTTTCACCGGGATAGAGTACAAAGGAGACACCGTCTACAGCCCTTACGGTAAACCGTCGGTTTATTCGAAAGTATTGCTTTAAGTCTTTTACTTCTAATAAAGGTTCTGGCATTTATCTCGCCTCCTTCAGCATGTAATCAATTCTTTGGCGCAGTTCTGCGGGCATTTCCACCTTAGGGGCATTTTCATGAAGAAGCCAGGTGGAGGCATAATGGGTATCGGTAATTCGGAACATCGGGGGCTCCTTGCGAAAATCAATATTAAGGGCATAGATATTTCTGGGGGCAAAGGAATCTCCTTCAATCCGGTGCAAAAGGTTCGGGGGGCTTCCCGGTATGGTATAGAGCTTATCGTCATTGCAGTTAAGGTCCGGCATGGCGGAGAGAAGGCCCCAGGTATAAGGATGCTTTGGCTCATAAAAGATTTCGTCCACCGTACCCTTCTCTATGATTTTTCCTGCATACATGACTGCCACATAGTCAGCCACCTTTGCCACCACGCCCAAATCATGGGTGATATAAATAACCGATATGCCGGTCTTTTCCTGAACGTCCTTAATCAATTCCAGTATCTTGGACTGTATGGTAACATCCAGGGCAGTAGTGGGCTCGTCGCAGATCAGAAGTTCCGGGTCACAGGCCAGAGCAATGGCAATTACGACTCTTTGGCGCATACCGCCGGAGAGCTGATGGGGATAATTCTTCATCCGCTTTTCCGGATTAGTGATACCAACCAGCTCCAGGAGGGACACTGCCTTTTGGTAGGCTTCCTTTTTCGAAGTATTATAGTGGTAGATCATACCCTCCATAATCTGAGCCCCAATGGTCATGGTGGGATTTAAGGAGGTCATAGGGTCCTGAAATACCATTGAGATACGCTTTCCATTAATGCGCTTTCGCATCTCTTTTTTGGAAAATTTTAAAAGATCCTCCTTTATCTCGTCTTTTCCCCTGTGATAGGTGAATTCAATGCTTCCGCTGTCTATTCTGCCATTGTTGCTTAAAATGCCCATGATGGCTTTTACGGTTACGGATTTGCCGCTGCCGCTTTCCCCTACAATAGCCAGTGTCTCTCCCTTATAAAGAGAGAGGTTCATACCTCTTATAACATTTACCTCACCGGCAGAGGTCTTAAAGGTGATGGAGAGGTCCTTAATGGAAAGGACTTTCTCCTTCTTATTATTTTCCATGGCTTCCTCCCATTCCGCCGCCTGCTGCGGCACAAAGTATTCCGGCGGGCTTTGCTCTTTCTTCTGCCAATAAATGAAAAATGGTATCAATCTTCATCCCTTATACCTCCTTCATTTTCGGGTCAAAGGCATCCCTCAGACCGTCTGCCATCAGGTTAAAGCTCAGCATGATAATTGCCAGCACGATTACGGGAAATATAATCATGTAAGGATGGGTGGTAAAGGATTTAAAGGCATCACTGATTAATGTACCAAGAGAGGCTAATGGCTGGGGTACCCCAAGGCCGATAAAGGCCAGGAAAGCCTCGGTAAAGATGGCATTGGGTATGGAAAACATGGACATAACGATTAGCTGCCCGAATATATTCGGAAGGATTTCACGGAATATAATAAAGAAATCTCTGGCGCCCAAGGTCTTTGAGGCCAGTATAAATTCCTGCTCCTTCAGCTTTAATACCTGGGCCCTTGCAATCTTGCTCATGCCAATCCAGCCCGTTATGGCCAGGGCCAGGGTAATAGTCAGAAGTCCGGGCCGGAATACCAGGATTAGCAGGGTTACAATAACAAGAGTAGGAATACCATTTAAGATTTCTGAAAATCTTTGGAGAACCATATCCACCCGGCCGCCAAAGTAACCGGAGATAAGTCCGTATACCATGCCAAAGCACATGTCCACAAGAACGGCTATCAGGGCAATATAGAGGGAGATACGGGTTCCAATCCAGGTTCTGGTGAAAATATCACGTCCAAGAACATCGGTGCCGAACCAGTAATAAACATTCTCAAGGCCTGTGGTTTTGGTTGAATCCTTTGAGATATATTTATTTTGCTCTACCGTTCCCTTGGAGGTATGCATCTTTTCCGAGCCATCCATAAAGCCGGTTTTTTCAAGGCCCTGCACCCTCGGGGCAAGATTCTGGTGAGTTATGTTTTGGTCATAGTAAGTGCGGCCACTGAGGTTCGGACCGATAATAGCCATAAGGATAATAAGAAGGATGAAGATAAGCCCGGTAACAGCCCCCTTATTCTTTGTAAAGCGATTGATAATATCATGCCAGTAGGACTGGCTGGCATAGGTTTCATCCACCTGGGATACCTTATCACTGCCTACCAGGTCAAAATCGTCTGGCAGAAATTCTATTTCTGAATTACAATTAATCATTGCCATCCCCCTTTACAAGTCTGATTCTGGGATCGATAACGCCGTACAGGATATCGACGATAAGCATTATACCGATATACATTAAGCTGTAGATAAAGGTCAGCGCCACAACGACATTATAGTCATTGGATTGTATGGCGGATACCAAAAGGCTTCCGATGCCCGGTATGGAAAAGAGCTTTTCAATAACGAGGCTTCCTGTCATCAGGCCGACTACCAGGGGAGCCAGTACGGTTATGATAGGAATCAGGGCATTTCTTAAGGCATGGCGGAAGATAAGCCGAAAACTGTTGATGCCTTTGCTTTCTGCAAGAAGCATATAGTCAGAGCCGAGGACCTCAAGCATTTCCGTTCTTGTAAACCTGGCAACGGTTGCAATGGTAAACATACAGAGAGAAACCGTAGGCAGAACAGAGGATTGGAAGGGTTCCTTTGCCTCATACAGGATAGGAAACCATTTTAAGCGGAAGCCCAGGCTGTAGATTAAAGCCATGGCAAATACATAGGAAGGAAGGCTCACACCCAGTACGGAAATTACCGTTGTAATAGTATCAAATATGGTATTATGCTTAATGGCGGCAATTAAACCAAGAATAAGGCCTACAGCTGTTCCGATAAGGATTGCCTGGCCGCCCAGCCGTAAGGATATGGGAAGCCTTGTCTCAAGCAGGGAAGTAATGGGTGTATTTTTGGATATCGTATAAGAGACTCCGAAGTCACCGGAGAGCATTGCCTTAATATAATTTAAGAACCGAATCATTATGGGCTTATCCAAGCCGTATTTTTGGTTTAAGATTGCCTTTTGCGCGGCAGTCAGTTTCTCATCATTAAAGGGCGAACCGGGCATAAACTCCAGCATTAGGAACAATACCAGTAAGATAACCAGCAATGTTACGAAAGAAATTGCTACCCTTTTTAAAATATATTTTTTCACGTAACCCACTCTCCTTACCATATACAATGCATAAATGACGCTGTCACAGGTGCGGTAACACGCCAGACAGCGTCATGCATATATATGGATATCTGTTTAATATATTACTTTCATGATTTTATAGAATTAACCTTAATATCCGGAACTGAAATTAGTATCCCGGTTTATTTCTTTGTGGCATCCTTGTAGATACGGTTGATTCCTACGGAATGGAATTCAATGCCTTCAACACCGGATTTAATCATAACGGCATCGCCCTTCTGGTATACGGGGAAGATTACGGCATCATCCATTGCAATCTTTTCTGCTTTCTTTAAAGCATCCCATCTTGCAGCAGGATCCAGGGCAAGGTCACCCTTCTTAGCAGATTCGATAATCTTATCATACTCGGAATTGGACCAGAAGCCATAGTTGTTGGAATTGCCCGTTACCCACATATCCAGATAGGTCATAGGGTCTGCGTAATCAGGGCCCCAACGGGTAAGTCCAAGTTCAAAGTCCCCGGACTGCATTCTTTCCACACGGTTCTTCTTTGGCATTGTTTCAAGCTCAATTGTGATACCGGGAAGGTTGGCCTGAATTTCAGCCTGGATAAACTGTGCCACGTTCTGAGCGGATTCGGTATCCTCTACAATCATAGTGTATTTTAATTTGCTTACACCAAGCTCGGACTGTGCCTTTTTCCAGTAGTCCTTAGCCTTTTCCTTATCGGTGGAAAGGTAGGTACCGGTTGTTTCACGGAAATCCTTTCCGTCAGGACCGGTAGCAAGAAGGGTAGGAACTGCGAAGTCGGCTACAATGGAACCATCCTTTAATATGCTGCTTACAATAGCAGATTTGTCATAGGAAAGGGCAAGAGCCATACGGAGATTTAAATTCTCAAGGCCTTTTACTTTCTGGTTTGGTGAGATATACCACAAATAGCCTGCCATAATATTGTGGAATTCCGGGTCGGACTGGAATTGCTCTACCTGTTCACCGGAAAGAGTAACCACATCCAGGTCACCGTTCTGGTATGAGAGCATAGCAGTCTGGGAATCCTTGATTACCTGATAGTTGATACCGCTCAGGCTTACCTTGCCGGTATCCCAGTAGTCAGGATTTTTTTCTAAGGTAATTGTGGTAGCTGCAGGCTCATAAGAAGTAAGCTTAAAGGCACCGTTGCTTAAGATGGTATCCGGTGAAGTACCGTAGCTGTCACCTGCCTGGGTAAAGAAAGCTTCATTTACCGGCATAAAGGAAGGGAATGCCATCAGGGATTCAAAGAAAGGAACCGGAACGTCAAGCTGCACTACCAGGGTTTTCTCATCCTTTGCTGTTACGCCTAATTCTTCAATACCCTTCTTACCGGCTATGATGTCAGTGGCATTTTTGATATTTGCAATTTCAGCAATAAAAGAATATTCACTGGCAACCTTGGGGTCTACCAGTCTCCTCCAGGCAAATACAAAGTCAGCTGCAGTAACGGGGGTTCCGTTGGACCATTTTGCATCCTTTAAGGTAAAGGTATATGTAAGTCCGTCGTCACTCTTTTGTACACCATCTGCCATAGCAAGAGCCGGAAGACCGGAAGCATCAATGGTGTAAAGACCTTCCGTAATATCGGATAATACTTCAAAGGAAGTACCGTCCGTTGCTATCTGGGGGTCCAGGGAAGCAACTTCCACGTCAAATTGAACATTTAATGCATTGCCTCCCGCAGCGCTGTCGGCTCCGGTATTTTCACCTGTACCCTCTGTAGCGGCCGGTGAATCAGTTGCGGCGGTATTCGCCTCTGTTGGGGTATTTTTGCCGCCGCAGGCGGTTAAGGAAAATACCATAACAAGAGAAAAGAATATCGCCATTCGTTTTTTTACTTTTCCCACAAATGTTCCTCCTTTTTATAATACGAAAAAACAGCCGCAAAAAGGAAACCTTTCGCGACTGCTCTGTCTCGTAAATATTATGGGTATATTATATTATAATTATTGTATTTGTCAACTATAAATTGTAATTTTAGATAACATTGTTTAGTTGTTGTATAATATTTGTTAAAAAATAAAAGCGTCTTACATTTTGCTTGTAATAACGCCTTTATTTTTACAACCATTATTTTATTATGATTTATTCAAAATGCGTAAGTATTTTTCCGTTATGGTCAGTTACATACCATTTGATACTGATGATTTTTCCTCTCCATCCGTAGGTGCTGTCATTATAGTCCACACATTCGACCGGTACGAGGAAATACTGTCCCAGGGAGGTTATACTTGCAGTATAGGACAGCTTGCTGTTTTGAGTATAGGGTATTTTAATAAAATCCTTCTTCAGGTTCTTATTTTTGGTTCCCGCAGTAAAACGGGATACGCTGATAGATTTCTTATTAACAGAGGCTTTATAGGCGTAGCTGCCTATGACATTATAGTATTCTGTGTCGGATACCGGACAGGTGAAGGTGGTCAGCTTACCGGAGGTCACATTATAGGAATGATGCTTATAGGTACTTTGCATTTCATCAAAATAAATGCTGCTGCCACTGTAGCTGATCGAAGGTACAATCATCTGATCCGTGATGACAGTACTTTTCTTAGCTGCGGTATCGAACTTTACCAAGGTTCCATACCAGAAGCTTCCGCTTCCCTGATAGGTTCCGTATTGATAATAAAGATTACCCTTTATGGACACCACATCCGAAATTGCCGGCGGATTGTCGGTATCCGGCTCAGCTTTAAGCTTGAGGGATGACAATAGTGCGGGCTTTGCCTTGCCGCTTTTTAATGACAATAGCTCAATCCGGAAGGGAGAGCCTTTATACTGTCCAAAGTAAAGGGTGCTGCCTATGTTTTTTATATATTTAAAGCTGCTGTTGCCTTTATATATAAGTACATCCTTACCGCCTGTATAAGATTTCCTGTAAAGAAGACAATTTTTTTCGTTTTCTATTGTATAATAGATACCGCTTTTATCAGCATAGCATACTACGCCCTTGCTAAGGGTTTGAGGGGTACCACCATCAAGGGAAACGGAATAGGTGGTCGAGCCTGTGCCTTTGGCATTATCACTTGTATAATACAGGGTGTTGTTATAGGTTACCAGAGCTGTAATATAGGTATCAGAGGAGGCTATTTTGGTTTTTGTACCGGTTTTAGGATTTAAACGGTAAATATTATAAGAACTTCCTTCCACAGTAGGGATATAATAAATATTACCATCGCTCTCGATCATTTTGGAGTATTCATATACAATTCCTGCTGCCTGGGCGGTGCCGGTGTTCAGCATTACGACTGTAAGCAGGATGGTAAGAATAATACAGGTTATCTTTTTTAAGGGTTTTGATTTCATTTTAACCTCCTTTTTATTTATTAAAATTTTAAATTTTGACCCTTCATTAATCTAATGTGTAATGAAGGCCAGCAGTGACACACTAAAAGCAATGCTTTCCCAGCACGCCATAAGATTGACTGAGGATTTTGTAGGCACAAACATGTGTGTGAAAATTGTTTTTTATTTTCATACTGCATGCAGATGTGTCATAAATCAGTGTGAAATGTCTTATATGTACTGCCTTTCCAAACATAAGGAAACAGGCGGCCGCCTGTAATACTGCTGCAGGCGGCCGCCTTTATAAATTATATTATTTTATGCCGTTAACGGTTCTCTTAACATAGCTTGTATGAAGAACCTCATGAGCCTTATGGCTGCCGGGCTTACCGAAATACTCGGCATAAAGCTGCTTGATGGCAGGATTCTCATGGGATTTTCTATAAGGCATGGAGCTGTCAAGATCATATAATACCTTGGCACGCATTGCTCTGATATCGTTAAAGTTACGGATACTTGCAGGTACCTGAGGCATACCGCCGCCGTTTACACAGCCGCCGGGACAGCCCATGATTTCGATAAAGTGATATTCTGCCTCACCGTTCTTAACCTTTGTAAGCAGTTCTTTGGCATTGGACAGGCCGGAAGCTACAGCTACCTTAACGTCCATTCCGGCTACATTATAAGTAGCTTCCTTGATACCATTGATACCTCTTACTTCCTTGAAGTCAAGATTCTTTAATTCTTCACCGGTTAATTCCTCCACTGCGGTACGAAGAGCAGCTTCCATAACACCGCCGGTAGCACCGAAGATTACGCCGGCACCGGTAGACATACCAAGAGGGGAATCGAATTCTTCATCGGGAAGGGAGTGGAAATTAATACCTGCACGGTTAATCATTCTTCCAAGCTCTCTTACGGTCAGTGCAATATCAACATCTGCTACGCCTGCCGCATCCTGGTCCTCTCTGCCGACCTCAAATTTCTTGGCAGTACAGGGCATGATACTTACCATTACGATATCCTTCGGGTCAATGCCCATCTTCTCAGCATAATAGGTCTTTGCAGTGGCACCAAACATCTGCTGGGGAGACTTACAGCTTGATAAGTTCTCTGTCATATCAGGGAAATAGTGCTCGCAGTACTTAACCCAGCCGGGAGAACAGGAGGTGATTAAAGGCAGAACACCGCCGTTCTGTACACGGTCAAGGAACTCATGAGCTTCTTCCATGATTGTCAGGTCGGCAGCAAAATCCGTATCAAATACCTTATCAAAACCAAGTCTTCTAAGGGCTGATACCATCTTGCCCTCTACATTGGTACCGATGGGAAGGCCGAATTCTTCGCCAAGTCCTGCACGAACGGAAGGAGCTGTCTGAACGATAACATGCTTGGTGGAATCTGCAATTGCTTCAAATACCTCGGAGGTATAATCCTTTTCGGATAAAGCGCCGGTAGGACATACAGCGATACACTGGCCGCAGGATACGCAGCTTGTTTCGCCAAGGCCCATGTCAAAGGGTGATGCAATATTCGTCTGGAAACCACGGGCATTGGGTCCTATAACGCCGATGCTCTGTACCTTGTCACAGACAGCGGAGCAGCGTCTGCAAAGAATACATTTATTGTTATCACGGTACATATGAGCTGCGGAATAATCGATTTCATAATGAGGATTTTCTCCGTCATAACGGCCCTCATCCTCTACTTTTAAGTCCTTGCATAATTTCTGAAGCTCGCAGTCGCCGCTTCTGATACAGTATAAACATTTTCTGTCATGAGTGGAAAGAATCAATTCCAGTGTTTTTTTTCTGGAATCCAATACCTTGGGAGTATTGGTCCATACTTCCATACCCTCATTTACGGGATATACACAGGAAGCAACAAGGCTTCTGGCGCCTTTTACTTCTACTACGCAGATACGGCAGGCTCCGATTTCATTGATTTCCTTCAGATAGCAAAGGGTGGGAATCTCAATGTGTGCTAACTTTGCAGCTTCTAGAATAGTGGAGCCCTTGGGTACAGCGATATCTGTACCGTTTATTTTTATATTAACGGTTTCCATCTTTAACCTCCTATAATTAGTATAAACGGGTCTTACTGTTTTGATATAGCAGCAAAACGGCATTTTTCCATACATGCACCGCACTTGATACACTTATTCTGGTGAATCACATGAGCTTCCTTAACCTTGCCTTCAATAGCACCGTTTGGACATACTCTTGCACAAAGAGTACAGCCCTTACATTTGTCTGCATCAATGACATAGGAGAGAAGTGCCTTACAGACACCGGAAGGACATTTCTTGTCAACTACATGGGCAACATACTCTTCTCTGAAGTATTTCAGAGTGGAAAGTACGGGGTTGGGTGCTGTCTGGCCTAAACCGCAGAGGGAGTTGTCTTTGATGTAATAGCAAAGCTCCTCTAATTTATCCAGGTCTTCAAGGGTTCCCTGACCCTTTGTGATCTTTTCCAGTATCTCATAGAGTCTCTTTGTTCCCACACGGCAGGGGGTACATTTGCCGCAGGATTCTTCTACGGTGAACTCTAAGAAGAATTTGGCAATATCCACCATACAGTTGTCCTCATCCATAACAATAAGACCGCCGGAGCCCATCATGGAGCCAATGCTGATGAGATTGTCATAATCTATGGGAATATCATAATGCTGTTCCGGAATACAACCGCCGGAAGGTCCGCCGGTCTGAGCAGCTTTAAATTTCTTTCCGTTAGGAATGCCGCCGCCGATTCCTTCCACGACTTCTCTTAACGAGGTACCCATGGGGATTTCTACAAGGCCGGTATTCTTAATCTTGCCGCCGAGGGCAAATACTTTGGTTCCCTTTGATTTTTCGGTACCCATGGAAGCAAACCATTCGGCTCCGTTTAAGATAATCTGAGGGATGTTGGCATAGGTTTCAACGTTATTTAATATAGTAGGCTTTCCGAATAAACCTTTCTGTGCAGGGAAAGGAGGTCTGGGACGGGGCTCGCCTCTGTTGCCTTCGATAGAGGTCATAAGAGCTGTTTCCTCACCGCATACGAAAGCACCGGCACCAAGTCTTAAGCCGATATCAAAGTTAAAGCCTGTTCCAAAGATATCGTTTCCAAGCATTCCGTATTCTCTTGCCTGAACAAGAGCAATCTGGAGACGTTCAACTGCGATAGGGTACTCAGCACGTACATAGATATAACCCTGGGATGCGCCGATGGCATAGCCTGCAATAGCCATAGCTTCAAACACAACATGAGGGTCACCTTCCAGAACGGAACGGTCCATGAAGGCACCCGGGTCACCTTCGTCGGCATTACAGCATACATATTTCTGGTCGGCATCATTTCCCTTGGCAAGCTTCCACTTTAAGCCCGTAGGGAATCCGCCGCCGCCTCTTCCGCGAAGGCCGCTGTCTAAGAGGGTTTGTATTACATCATCGGGAGTGTATTCGGTAAGTACCTTACCAAGAGCGGAATATCCGCCGGTTCCGATGTATTCTTCAATGTTTTCGGGATTAATGACACCGCAGTTACGAAGAGCGATTCTGTGCTGCTTCTTATAGAAGTCAGTTTCATTCAAAGACTTGATTCCGTCATCGGTAACGGTTTCCGTATATAAAAGACGGGTAACAGGTCTTCCCTTTAACAGGTGTTCGGATACGATTTCAGGAATGTCTTCTTCCTTTACCATGGAATAGAAGCAGGCATCGGGATAAACGATCATAATGGGGCCTAAGGCACAAAGACCATGACAGCCGGTCTGAACAACGGATACTTCCTTTTCCAGGCCGTTTTTCTTGATTTCTTCCTGCAGAGATTCAATTATCTTAACACTTCCGGAAGAAGTACATCCTGTGCCGCCGCAGACTAATACATGTGAACGAAACATGCTTTATATCCTCCCTTCAGAACTGATAATGTATTTTTCAACTACCTTACCGCCGATAAGGTGTTTTTCTAAAACTTCCAGAGCTTTCTCCGGTGTCATTTTTATATAGGTTACTTTATCCTTACCAGGTTCAAATACTTCAACAATAGGCTCATACTGGCACAGCCCGATACATCCGGTCTGTACGACAGCAATATTTGTAAGGCTTTTTTCCTGAACTGCGTCGGAAAGGGCAGTAAGAACAGGTCTGGCACCGCTTGCAATACCACAGGTGGCCATACCTACAACCACTCTGGTCTGACTGGCAGATTCAGAGCGAAGACCAACCTGGCCTTGCATTTTTTCTCTGATGGCCTTTAACTCTTCAAGAGTTTTCATAAGATATCCTCCTTATTTTTTTATATAACGTAAAATTCCGGTTGTTATGATATTGTTAAAAACTTATCAAAGTTTGGCGAAAAACTATCTGATTGTTTTAATTTTATCAAATGATGTATAATCTACCGTTAAAAGTAGAAGCTTCCATTTACCTCAGCATGATTCTCTTTTAAATAATCCCTTATAAAGGTAGCAACCTGAGGGTCACTTAAGGGAACATCCTGAAGTATACAGCGTAATTCTTTTGTATCCAATATAAAGGATTTATCGTCTACCCGGTAGGTATAGAGAAAATCAATATCCGGATGAAAGGTTACTAAACTGTACATAGTGCTTGTGATATCACCTAAAGGCATTCGGTCAATGTGTGTCAGGCGGAAAGCGGCCTCTATTCTTGTTCCATTTCCGGGAGCAGATTCCAGATTAAAACTGCCTCCGCAGCTTAAGGCTGCCTGTTTAAAGAAAGGGATTCCAAGTCCCACCTTTCTGGTAGTCCTTGTGGTATAGAAGGGGTCCTGTGCATTTTTTGCCTGCTCTGCTGTCATTCCGCAGCCGTTGTCATTTATTTTAATCGTTAAGAGGTCAATCTTCTGATTGATTTCTACCGATATTTCAATGAGATTTGCATGGGCACTTACCGAATTCTGTGCAATATCTAATATGTTTAATGAAATTTCAGTCATCATAAAGCGGATTACTCGTATTTAGCCAGTATATCCTTTACGTCGTCTACAGTAAGTCTTCCGTATACATCACCATTCACTGTGAGTACGGGGGCCAGTCCGCAGGCACCGATACAGCGACAGGCATCTAAGGAGAATTTACCGTCAGGAGTACATTCACCGCCTTCGATATGAAGCAGTTCGGAAAGCTTGTTAAAAATATCACCTGAGCCTTTTACATAACAGGCAGTACCTAGACATACGGAAACTTTATATTTTCCCTTTGGATTTAAGGAAAATTGGGAGTAAAAGGTTGCCACACCATATACTTTTTCAAGAGGAATATCCATCTCGTTTGATATAATGGTCTGAACCTCTATAGGTAGATAGCCATAAATTTCTTGTGCTTCCTGCAGTATAGGCATTAAGGCACCTTTGTCATCTTTATGCTTGTTAATGACTTTGAGAAGTTCCGCTTCCTGCTCCTTGGAACCGCTGAATGGAACTGTTTTCTTCTGGGAACTCATTCTTTAACCTCCTTGATTTTATGCTGTTTATACGCTACCTGCCGAATTCATAAATAACTTCTTTCGACAAACAACATCAGTATAACATGGTGCCGATAAAAAATCTACATTTATCTAAAATTTAACAAAGTACGGGCGGATTAGAAAAAGTATTTGGATAAATTGCACAAGGCTTTAAATAAATGGTAAAAATGACGGGCAATTTGCACAAGTATTAGCATTGAAAAAAATCCCATCCAATGGTATACTTTGCTTAAATTACAGTTAGCTGAAATTACGGATCCGACACACAAAAAAGAAGGCTTTTAGCCATGGAGGATGTAGTATGACCATTCATGATGTAATGGATATATTGGGTGCCAGCCTTATTTGGGGTGAAGAATATCTGGACCGGGAAGTGCATACGGCCTGCGGTTCGGATATGATGAGCGATGTGCTTGCTTTTGTAAAGGACCAGTCGGTCCTTCTTACAGGAATGTGCAATCCCCAGGTAATACGGACGGCGGAGATGATGGATATTATCTGTATCGTATTCGTAAGGGGGAAGGTACCGGATGAGGTTATGATTGAGCTGGCAGGAAACAGCCATATTGTACTTCTCGGCACGAAGCGCCAGATGTTCTCTGCCTGCGGCAGGCTTTATGAAAAAGGGTTAAGGGGAGGTGCTTCCCATTGAGTCAGCATATTGAATTAAGGTATCAGATTTCAGCGGATGATTTTACCAGGGCGGGAGAAGCCTCCAGTGATGTAAAGTCCAAGCTGAAACAGATGGGGGTCAGCCCGGAGGTCGTCCGGAAGGTTGCCATCTCCATGTATGAAGGTGAGATTAATATGGTAATCCACGCTCACGGAGGGGATATAAAGGTTACGATTTCACCGGAAGAAATCCTGATGGTGTTAAAGGATAAGGGACCGGGAATTCCGGATATTGAGCTTGCCATGCAGGCCGGTTATTCCACGGCACCGGATAAGGTAAGGTCCTTAGGCTTTGGTGCCGGTATGGGGCTTCCGAATATGAAAAAATATTCCGATGAAATGGATATTGAAACGGAATTGGGGGTTGGGACTACTGTGACCATGTCGGTAAGGCTGCAATAGTCAGATAGGAGTAGGTATGGATAAGTTTTTTACTGCCGTCCGCCTGCAGGAGGACTTGTGCAAGGGGTGCATCAACTGTATTAAGCGGTGCCCTACGGAGGCTATCAGGGTTCGGAAAGGAAAAGCTGTCATTACAAAAGAGTTCTGTATTGACTGCGGGGAGTGCATTCGCATCTGTCCCCATCATGCAAAGCTGGCGGTGTACGATCCCATCAGCATATTGGATAACTATGAATATACCGTTGCCCTTCCGGCGCCTGCCCTTTACGGGCAGTTCAACAATCTGGAGGATGTCAATATCGTATTAACCGCGTTAAAAAAATTCGGCTTTGACGATGTATATGAAGTCAGCGGAGCAGCGGAGCTGGTTTCGGAGATTTCCAGAAGGTACATAGAGGAGCATCAGGAGGATTTACCGCTTATCAGTACAGCCTGTCCCTCTGTGGTTCGGCTGATCCGGGTGCGGTTTCCGAATCTGATCGAGCATCTTCTTCCCATAAAAGCACCCGTTGACCTGGCAGCCTCCATGGCAAGGGAAAAGGCCATGAAGGATACGGGGCTTCCCGGGGATAAAATTGGAGTAATCTTTATTTCACCCTGCCCTGCAAAGGTAAGCGCCGTAAAGGATCCTCTTGGATATGAAAAGAGTGATGTGGACGGGGTTCTTGCTATTAAGGACATCTATCCCAGGCTTTTAAGCCTTATGAAGGAAGTGGAAGAGAAGAAGGAGATAGAAAATCTTGCCATATCCGGCAAAATCGGGATCAGCTGGGGAGGCACCGGCGGAGAAGCGGGAGGACTCTTAACGGATAATTATCTTGCCGCCGATGGAATTGAGAACGTGATTAAGGTCTTGGAGGATTTAGAGGACCAGAAATTCTCCTCACTGGAGTTTATTGAATTAAATGCCTGCAACGGAGGCTGTGTGGGAGGAGTACTTACGGTGGAAAATCCCTTTGTGGCTAAGGTGAAGCTGATACGACTCCGCAAATATATGCCGGTAGCCTGCAACCACCTGGCTCAGGAGAAGGTGACGGACTGGGAATGGACGGAAGGGGTCACTTACGAGCCGGTATTCAAGCTGGGTCTGGATATGAAGGAAAGTATTGCAATGCTGGCAAAGGTGGAGGAGCTATGCGGGAAATTTCCGGGCCTTGACTGCGGTTCCTGCGGAGCACCAACCTGCAAGGCTTTGGCAGAGGATGTGGTAAGAGGCGTTGCAGGCGAACAGGACTGCATCCATATCCTGAGACAGTATATCCATAAATTATCAGGCGAGATCAGTAAGTTTGACAATTAGTACAAATTTACCGGACCGATTACTTGTCCAAACCTACAGACGCAGCATTCAAAAAGCCAAGGCGTCCGGGGAAATTGTTAGCGGGATAGATAACTCTTAAAGGAAGAAGGAGTGAATTGCGTTATGACAGTAAAAGAGCTTATTGATAAAAATATATTCCAGCTGGTGAATGAGGGAGAAAATCTGAATCAGGAAATTACAGACCCCTACTGCTGTGATTTATTAAGTGTTGCGATGGGAAAGGCTCCAAGGGGAGCTGTCTGGGTTACGGTCATGGCAAATATGAATACGCTGGCAGTTGCAGCGTTAACAGATGTTGCCTGTATTATTCTGGCAGAAGGGGTACTGCCGGATGAGCAGACAGTAAATAAGGCAAAGGAGCAGGGAATTACCGTATTGGCAGCCGGTGAACCGGTATTTGAAACCTCCCTGCAGATTTATCAGTTATTAAATGCTTAAGCTTTCCTATGACCTTCACATTCATTCCTGCTTATCTCCTTGCGGAGACAAAGACATGACCCCAGGCAATATTGCAGGTATGGCAGCTGTGAAGGAGCTTAATGTGACAGCACTTACGGACCATAATACCTGCAGGAATTGTCCGCCCTTTTTAAAGCAGGCGGAAAGCTGCGGAATACTTGCAATTCCCGGTATGGAGCTTTGCACCAGAGAAGAGGTGCATGTTCTGTGCCTTTTTGAGGAGCTTGAAAGTGCCCTGGAATTTGATGATTATGTTTACCGGCACCTCTTTAAGATCAAAAATAAAGAGGAAATCTTCGGTGAACAGCTTTTGATAAATGAAGAAGATGAGGTATGGGGAAAAGAAGAGTATCTGCTGATCAATGCAGCAGATATCGGCTTTGATGAAGTATACGGTCTGGTTAGGAGCTATGGCGGAATCATGATACCGGCACACATTGATAAGAGCTCTACCAGCCTCCTGTCCAACCTGGGATTTATTCCTCCCGATTCTTCCTTTACCTGTGCGGAAATAAAAGAAGAAGGAAAAGTAAGGGAATTAAAGGAAAAGCACCCATATCTGGACCGGTGCAGAATCATCCATAATTCCGATGCCCATTATCTGGAGCACATCAATGAGCCTGTTCATTTCCTGCAGGTAGAGGAAATGAACAGAAAAGAGATTCTTAAGGCGTTAATAACCCCCTGAATTATTTCCGGTGCATGGAAAATTCCAGCTCTTTATAATTCTCCATATTTTCATGTATCTGGCGTTCATCGGCTTTTCCAAAGAGCTTATCCCTGTTAACATTTGCCATCCTGCCGGTCAGGACACTTCCCGGACCGTTCTGGCAGCCGCCTTCACAGGCCATGCCTTCCAGGAAATCCTCCGGAAGCTTTCCGGCCTTTAACAGTGTGAGGGCCTTCTTACATTCTAATGCACCGTTGCATTGCTTTACGGTTATATCCGCATTTTCTTCCCTTTCCTTTAAGGACTGGAGTACGGAAGCAGTAACACCTCCGGACACACAGAATTTCTTGCCATAGATGCTTCCCTGCTGGATAGCTTCCGCAGAGGCAGTCAGTTCAATATCCTTTGCCCGGAACATGGCATAGAGTTCATCCAGGGTCAAAGCATAATCAGCGCCCTGTAATGCGATGGTATCCAGGACTTCTCCCTTCTTTGCAATGCAGGGTCCGATGAATACACAGACAGCCTCCGGGTAGAGAGCCTTTATCAGCCTTGCTGTAGCAGTCATAGGGGATATGGTAGTTGACATATTCTCAACCAGCTGGGGAAAATGCCTGCGTATCATTTTTACAAAGGCAGGGCAGCAGGAGGTCGTCATTTTCTTTCCTTCTTTATAGCTTTCCGCCCATTCCTCACTTTCACTGGCAGCTACGAAATCCGCGCCTAAAGCGACCTCGTATACGCCGGCAAAGCCTAACTCCTTAATTGCGTTTGTCATGGAGGAGAAGGTGATATTCGCGCCGAACTGCCCTTCCCAGGCAGGTGCCAGCATGGCATAGATAGGACGGGGGGAATTAAGTAAAAGGTCAATTACATCTGTAATAAAGGAACGGTCCGAAATAGCTCCGAAGGGACAGTTCTTGATACAGGAACCGCAGTCGATGCAGCGTTCTTCGTTAATGACAACAATATTATTCTCATCCATTGAAATAGCGTCTACCGGACAGCTCTTTTTGCAGGGACGCATCAGGTCGGCAATGGCGTTATAGGGGCAGGCCTGGGAACATTTGGTACATTCCTTGCACTTGGCAGGGTCGATATAGGCTCTGTCACGCAGCATTGTGATGGCGTCGAAGTTGCAGGCAGCCTGACAGCGTTTTCCCACACATTTCTGACAATTGTCCGTTACGACAAAGCGTGTGATGGGACAGCCCTCACAGGCGGAATTGATGACCTGCACAATATTTTTATTATCTTTTCCGGCAGAGGGGGATTTTCCTTCTGCTAAACGGATTCTTTGGCGTATGATTTCTCTTTCTTTGTAAATACAGCAGCGGAAATTTGCCTGGGGGCCGGGAATCAGCTCATAGGGAAGAGCTTCTTTGTTTTCGTCCAGCTCGCCCTGAAAAGACAGCTTTGCTACCTTGTATAGGACTTCCTGTTTTATGGTGTCAATATTGGTATCGTTTCCAAACATTTTATTACTCCTTTAAGACTATGTTTTCTGGTACTGGGGGTGCCGCCTGGGGAAGGGGGCATAAGTGGAAGGCATTGCTATTAATAATAATGTATATTTACTTCTTTTCCTATGGCAGTAACAGCTTCCTTCAGCTGCTCTACCAGGTGAAGACGTATGCTTAGGTTAAATGGCAGGGAAGGATTCTGATGGGCTTCATTCATTGCCTTTCCCACAAAGAGGTTCAGGATGGAGCAATCCTCTATAATGTATCTGGCAACCATGGAGCCTCCGTTGTTTTTATCGAGCTCTTCAAAGAAATGTTCATCAACGGTTCCTTCCTTGTATTGCTTTATCAGGTCCAAGGCTCTGGACAGGGTCAGGACACCCTCCGTTACAAGGTCAATTCCTTCCATGGATGCAATGGGAGGAAGAGAGGGGTCTGTATAGTTCAGGGAGGTCACCAGGCAGCGCTTCAGGATGCGGGAGGCTATGTTTGCACTGGTGCCGCCGCAGATAATTTTCTTTCCCTGACTGCCGATAAATTCCTTGATCAGCCTGCCGTCATCCTCCGGGCTGTAAGGGGGACCTGTAAAAAGGTCGATTTTCCTGGCAGCGGTGACACGAAGAACGGCAACGGTAGTATCATCTCCGGGAAGCTGTAAATACAGGTCATCACAGGCCTTGACCAATATATTGGCAAGCCTTGAGGCAGAGAGGGTTTCCCTGGCCGCAGATAGAGCATATTCGGCAACATGCTGCCAGTTCCAGCCGAAATTCAGCAGATTGCCGACTCCGGCATGGATTACCCCATCGCTCAAAAGAATGAAGCAGTCGTTTAACTCCGCCTGGAATCTGCATTCTCTGATTACCTTGTTCTCCAGGACCCGTTCCGTAAAGGGCAGGGAGAGGATTTTGCCCTGCCGTATCATAATGCAGGCGGGATTATCAAATTCAGCCAGGTACACCTGTCCGTTCTGGAATACCTGGAGAATACTAAAGGTTGAATAGGCTACCTGCCTTACCTGACAGACAGGCAGTGTCTTTGCGATGGTCTCGATACAATCGTCAATGGAGGCTCCGTTTAAGAACATGGTTCCGAGTATCTTAGAGGTCAGGGTAGCGAGGATATTGGCCTTTACGCCGCTTCCCATGCCATCTGCCAGTATCATGATATTGGAATCATTGGTCTTCAGCAGCTCTACCTTATCACCGCACAGCTCTTCCTTAATTTTATTTAAACTTTTATATGCTGCATCAATACTTACATTCATACTTGCCCCCGTTGCATACCGCAGACAAGTCTGCGGCACGTACTATTACTTTCTATCAGCCCAGAATTCCCGGGATAGACCATCAGCCTAAGGATTACGGCGGCTGTTATCGGGAACATCCATGCCATCATAAAGGATGGTGTCACGAAGCTTTGTCAGGGTAACCTTTGTTTCCGCTGTGGTTTCTCCCAGAAGGCCGGCAATCTGCTGGGCGACCATCATCTGCTTGTCAATGACCTTCTGGGCCATTTCGATGGTATCCATTTTTACCTTATAAGCCATCTGGTTCTTTTCCTCTTCTATGGTAATATCCTGGAGGACGCCTAAAACGCCCTTTAGCTTGGGGATATATACGATAGTCTGAAGAACGGTATTGCCAAGGTCCTTAATGGCCACCTTCTTGCCAAAGACTGAGGTCTTCGTGCTTACTACTTCCTCAAAATCAGTGGAATCCAGTAATTCATACAAATACATGTCAAGGGCCTTTGCACGTGTTATATGAAAATACTTTTCAGCGGCAGTGTTAAATTCCACAATCCGCATATCCGTATCTGCAATAATCAGAATATTGGGGGTGGTATCCAAGACTACATTAGCCATGGACTGGGCTTTTTCATGCATATAGGGAATACACATGGTAAGTTCCGCCTTGCCCTGGTAAACAGCAATAGCTTTTTCACGGCAGCTTCTGTAGCCGCAGGCGCCGCAGTTTAATTCATCCTCCACGGTAACCTTTCCAATCTTTTGAAGAATGGCGGCTATTTCTTTATCCGTAGGCATAGGGTCCTTGGGTGAACGGTCAAAAAAGACTCTGTGGAAGGATATATCCTTTGCACGTTCATAAAAGCTTTCATCCTTTTGCGCAACCTTAGGAATTGCTTCCTCCATATCAAGCTTGACCTTGAAACGGGAGATAAATTCCCGGTTGAGGGCAGAGCCCTTAATGCAGCCGCCGCTGCAGATGTCCGCTTCAATAAAGCTGCCGCTTACCTCATTTCGTTCCATGCTTTCAAATAAATCAATGCAGTTTTTAATGCCATGCACATAGAATTTACGGTAGGGGCCGGGTTCCTCCAGGGAGGCGACTACGGAAGACAGCACGCCGCTGCTGATAGGATAGAGGCGGTTTACCTTCGGGTCGGGATTCTCAAAGGAAGAATCGGGTAGAGTATCTATCCGGATATTCTCTTCCAGAAGCCATTCTTCAAATTCGGTAAAATTAATAACAGCATCAATAAATCCGCTGGTCCTGGCATCGCTTTCGGCCTCCCTTTTCTTGGCAATACAAGGACCCAGGAAGACGATTTTGGCATCAGGATTTATGGTCTGGCGGATCAGCTTGCCGTGTGCTATCATGGGAGAGTCAACGGGTGCCATATATTTGGTAAGAGAGGGGTAATATATCTCTATTAAGTCATTAACGCTGGGACAGCAGGTAGTAATGATATTCTCCATCCTGCCTTCCGCCAATAACTTGTTATATTCTGCCGTGACAAAGGCAGCACCTTCTGCGGTTTCCCTTACGGAGGAAAAACCAAGCTTTAAAAGGGCTGTAACTACCTGTCCGGGAGTTTTATATTTTAACACACCAAGGTAGGCCGGCGCAAGTGATACGATTACTTCATGGCCGTCCCTTATATAGCCCTTCACCTTGTCAAGGTCACTGACAAAATATTTGGCGTTCTGAGGACATGCCTCCAGGCAATGGCCGCAGAGGATACACTTGTCGTTCATAATCTGAGCCTGTTCATGTTTTACGGTGATTGCCTTTACTTCACAGGTTCTTACACATTTATAGCAATTCCTGCACTTGGCTTCCTTAAAACTAATGACATTCATCTTCTAGGCCCCCTAAAACCTCCTGCATAAAAAATTCTTTTGTGTTACTTGGGTTCAGGGAATAGGATTTGTCATCCACCTTTACACAGACGCCCTTTACACATTCTCCCATGCAAAAGGAACCTGTAAGCTGTACCTGCTCCTCTACCTTATATTCCTTAATCAGAGACTCCAATGTATGTACAATTTCTCTTGAACCTTTCAGGTGGCAAGAACTTCCTATACAAATCGTAACGATCATAGTGATATCCTCCTTGTAAATTTCCCAATTAGAAAAGATTGTCTGAATTTTAACAATATATATGAAATTCTAGCACTTTATAAGAGAACTGTCAAAGGATAAATGAGGAATTCAAGGGTACTTGCCAAACATTAAATAATCTCCGGCATTTATATTACCATGGGAGTATATCGGAAGCTTATAGATAATGAAAAGTATCTGTAAGATTTACTTATAATGGCTCAGTTACAGCATACGAACTTTATAATGATAAGAGCATAATTAACGCTGCTCTATTTTATCAATAGTGTATGAGAGAGTCTTTATCATAATTTATCTGTAAAAGTAAATTTTATCGTTGTAATAATGAAAAACAACAGTATCCGTACTTTGTATTTTCTGTGTATACAAATGTATGTCATTGTTTTTGCACGGTTGTATGAAATGATTTTACATTGGTAATTCATCCGAATTGTGGTATAATAACTATTATTCTATAGAACAAAGGAGCCCGTAAAATGGAATTAATAACAATCCGGGAGCTGTACCGGGAAAAAGAGAAATTTATCGGAAAGGAAATCACGGTGGGCGGCTGGGTCAGAAGTATCAGGGATTCAAAAGCTTTTGGGTTTATTGTACTTCATGACGGAACTTACTTTGAAACTCTGCAGGTCGTATACCATGATACAATGGAGAACTTCGGGGATATATCAAAGCTGAATGTTGGCTCTGCTCTGATTATAAAGGGTGAACTTGTGGCAACGCCGGATGCCAAGCAGCCCTTTGAAGTTCAGGCAGTCTCCATTGAAATAGAAGGAACCTCATCAGCTGAATATCCTCTCCAAAAGAAAAGGCACAGCCTGGAATACCTTCGTACTATTTCTCATTTAAGACCCAGAACTAATACTTTTCAGGCCGTGTTCAGAGTACGCTCTCTCATTGCCTATGCGATTCACAAGTATTTTCAGGACAGGGATTTTGTCTATGTCCATACACCCTTAATTACGGGAAGTGATGCAGAAGGTGCCGGGGAGATGTTCCAGGTCACGACACTGGATTTAGAGAAGGTTCCCCTTACCCCGGAGGGCGGGATTGATTATAAAGAGGATTTCTTTGGCAAGGCTACGAATCTTACCGTAAGCGGCCAGCTGAACGGAGAGACCTACGCGATGGCCTTCCGAAATATCTACACCTTCGGACCGACCTTCCGTGCGGAGAACTCCAACACCACCCGCCATGCTGCCGAGTTCTGGATGATTGAGCCGGAGATTGCTTTTGCAGATTTACAGGATGACATGGCATTAGCAGAGGGCATGATTAAATTTGTTATCCGTTATGTACTGGAAAATGCACCGGAAGAAATGAAATTCTTCAATGAATTTGTAGATAAGGGACTGCTGGAAAGATTAACCCATGTTATGAATTCCGAGTTCGGACACGTTACCTATACGGAAGCAATCGAGCTGCTGGAAAAGAATAACGACAAGTTTGAATATAAGGTAAGCTGGGGCTGCGACCTTCAGACGGAGCACGAACGCTACCTGACAGAGGAAATCTTTAAAAAGCCTGTATTTGTAACGGATTATCCGAAGGAAATCAAAGCCTTTTATATGAAGCTGAACGATGATAATAAGACCGTTGCCGCAATGGACCTGTTGGTTCCGGGTATCGGTGAAATCATCGGAGGAAGCCAGAGAGAGGACGACTATGACAGACTGGTTGCCAGAATGGATGAGCTCGGACTTAAGAAAGAGGACTATGACTTCTACCTGGATTTAAGAAAATACGGATCAGCAAGGCATGCAGGCTTCGGACTTGGCTTTGAGCGCTGTGTAATGTATCTGACCGGCATGGGTAATATCAGAGATGTAATACCCTTCCCTCGTACGGTAAATAACTGCGAGCTGTAAGAGATGGGAAAGAGAAAAATTATAAAAGAATATTCCGGGTAAAAACGGAATTGGCCTGTGAAAGAAGATAAATGAACAAAAGCCGTGAAACAGAAAGTGGTATTCTGTTTCACGGCTTTTGCTTTAGCTATCCTATATTTCACAGGGAAGCATGTAATATTGGGAAATTAAAAAGTGAAAATTCAATGGATATTTTCACTAACAGCCATGCCTTCCCCGCATTAATTTTCATACGCAGTATCGCAAGCCTGCCTGCGATACTGCTCAAATATAAATTAGAAAAATGCAGTGCATTTTTCACCAGACCTTGGTAGATGTTACTTATTAATTAAAATCAAACCCGGTATGTATTAATACCGGCTTTTTTTGGCGAAGAAAAAACTCTTCTCCGGGAAAATAACATTTCTATATTTATTCAGGACAATCAACAGGAAGAAGCCCAGCACCCCGCAGGATAATACCTCTCCGATTCCAACCGTTGCCATCATAATGGGGATTGGAAGAACCAGTCCGTAGGCATATCGTAACACCCAGGGAATAATCAGGGTATTGGATACAATGGGGGACAGAGGAACAAGGAACTTGCTGCGTCTTAACAGGTAGGAACCCGTTGCACCAAGCAAGGTTGCCAGTGTACCAAAGGTAATGTCTAAAATATCGGCACCGCCTAATAAGTTACCTAAAAGGCAGCCGATGGTCAGTCCCGGAATGGCCGCTGGAGTAAAAAAGGGCAGTATGGTCAGTGCTTCCGCAATTCGTATCTGAATATTGGAAAAGCTGATAGGCTTAAACACAAAGACCAATACCACATAGATGGCAGCAATTAACGCAGCCTGAGTGATAAAATAGGTTTTGCTTTTCATGTAAAATTCTCCTTTAGTTTTGTTTTACATCAGGAAGGTCTCGAACTGATGTTATTTGATTGGTACAAGCCTTGATTTGTAAAGGCTTGCAACTTTATTAGTATAGCATGAAAACAGGAGTTGTCAAGTTGCAGGCCAATATATTAAAATACAAAACTATACCTTTTCAAGCAGCAGGATTCCAAGTATAATTGAAAGAAAAGAGATTTGTCGTAAAGCGGCGAAATTAAAGGTGGGAGATATTTGCGGCGGCATCAAATGTGGGTGTTGACCTTTATGCTTGGAATCAGCATTCTTATAGCAATTTATTATAAAATGAATCATACAGACAGCTTTGCAGTAAAGGGAACCGTGGATACGGAAGAATCGACGGTGGGCAGCAGAGGGGTCTTTCCGTTAAATGGGGAGTGGGAATTCTACTGGGGGCAGCTCCTGGAACCGGAGGATTTTAAGAACGGAGTGGGAGCACCTTCCTATATGGTGGTTCCCGGGAGCTGGAGAAAGGATATTTATGGACAGAAGTATCCGGAATATGGATGTGCTACCTACCGCCTCACCCTGACAAATGTCCATCCTGGGGTTATTTATGGTATTAAAAAGCAGAGTATTAGAATTGCCAGTAAAATATATGTCAATGGAAAGCTTCTTATACAGAGTGGCGTTGTATCGGATTCCGTAAAGGGCGAAGATATGGGAAATACGCCGGGAGCAGCGTATTTTCAGGCGGATGCGGAGAAAATTGAGATTATTATACAGGTATCAAGCCATAAGATCTTTGGAGGGGGAATTGCGGAATCCATTTATTTTGGAGATCAACAGGAGATTACCTCCTTTTTTGCCAAAAATATTGTTCACGATATGCTGCCCATTGCCTTTAGCTTTGGAGTGGCGGCTGTATACCTGATTATTGTCTTGTTAATCCCCGGTTATTATAAAAAGGAAAAAGCAAGTGTCTTTTTCCCAATGGGAGCGGCTTCCCTGGCATTAATCAATGGAACCATAGGGGAACGGATCGTGAAATATATCCTGCCGGGTATATCGGCGGAGGCTCTTTTGAATCTGGAGTCCGTCGTGATATGCATGGGTATCCTTTCGGTTATGATGACGGTCTATCATTTGGATAAGAAATTTATTTCTACCCTGTTCAGAAATCTCGTACTGCTGACACAAGGCTTATTTGCCCTGCTTTATATGGTTTTGCCTGCGGAAACTCCGGGAATCCGTACGTTATTCATTATTATTGATTTACTTACTTTATTTGTAATTGAATACCGGGTATTTTATCTTTATATAAAAAGGACTGCTTTAGGAATTACCGGAATAGAACATGGCCTTCTCGTTCTGGTATTGTATTTTATCGACGTATATTGTATTGACCAGATGGTTTTTACCAGGGGACTAATTGGGAATGACAGGATGTCACTGATATCAAGTGTTCTATATATTTTTGTTTGGGTGTTTTTGCTTACTTACAGGTATCATGCTATGTTTAAAAAGAACGAGGAACTGACAGTGGCATTGCTGGAAAGCAATTATAACATGGAGAGAATATCAAACCATGCGGAGCGGAGTGAAATCGCATTTTTGCAGGCGCAGATAAAACCCCATTTTCTGTTTAATTCCTTAAACAGTATCCTTGGCCTCTGCTATACCAACCCGTCAAAGGCCTCTGAGCTTCTGTGGCATCTGGCGGAATTTTTAAAGAGCGCTTTTGATATTGATACGACGTCGGAATTTATCATGATAGAAAGTGAGCTGGAAAGTATCCGCTCCTATGTATTTATAGAAAAGACACGGTTTGGGAAAAGGCTGGAGGTGGAGATGGACATTGAGGACTCTCTGAAACAGCAAAGGATAGTGCCATTACTGATTCAGCCCCTGGTAGAAAATGCAATCCGCCATGGAGCTTTAAAAAGAGAAGAAGGCGGAAAGGTCAGATTATCGATTCAAAAGGAGGAGGGCTTTGGAGTTGTTGCAGTATACGATAACGGCCCGGGCTTTTCGCCAAACAGCCGGACAAGGCTGGATAGGAAAACAGGGAATACAGGAACTGAGCGGGAAGGAGTCGGCGTTGGGAACATAAAGAAACGGTTAATGCATCACTATGGAGAAGAACTGCACATAGAAGAGCAGGAAGAAGGGGTTAAAGTATGGTTTCGGTTTCACTTGGAAGAGGAGGACGGCCATGGTAAGGGCAGTAATTGTGGATGATGAGATTCTGGTGCTGGATTACATAAAAGAAATATTATTGGAACAGAAGGTAGAGATTGTAGGAGAGTACACAAGAGGAAGAACTGCACTTGAACTCATCCCGGAGTTAAAGCCTGATATTATATTTCTTGACATAGAAATGCCGGGTATTAACGGAATAGAGCTTGCCACAGAGATAACCGGAAGGCTTGACGCTGCTAATATTGTATTTGTAACGGCATATGATAAATATGCAATTGAGGCCTTTAAGCTGAATGCCCTGCATTATATCCTTAAGCCTCCAAGCAGGAATGACATAGCGCAGGCCTTAACCAGAGTCAGAAAGGCTGACTTGGCTACTGCTCCTTCCTGCGGGGAAATATATATCCGGCTTTTTGGCAAGATTGCTATACAGGATGCAGAGGGGAACTCTTTACTGAAATGGCCTACCCAGAAAACAGAAGAAATGTTTGCGCTGCTTCTGTTGTTTGGAAAGAAGGGCATTGACAAATGGAGCCTGATTGAGAAGCTTTGGCCCTTATCGGAAAAGATTAAAGTCGAGCACACGATGTATACCACCATATACCGTATGAAGAAAGCCTTGCAGGAGGCGGGAATAAAGTCTGTACTCAATAACAGGCTGGGTCAGTACTTCTTTGAGATAGAAGGGATATGGTGTGATGTGGTTCAACTGGAAACGATTTATGAGGCATTCCAGAAAGGGGAAGAACAGGAAGAGCGTATTAGTGAACAACTGTTTTTCATTTATCAGGGGGCATTGTTTGGCAGCAAGGATTATCTTTGGGGAGAGCTGCAAAAGTATGTTTATCAAAATATGTTTGACAGACTATGTGATGCATTGATCGGTATATATAAGAAAAAAGGGAATGGAGACAAAATGGAGGAAATCTATTTAAATCAACAGCTGCGAAATGAGATATAGAATTTTAAAGCAATCATTAATAACCCGAGTCTTAGGCGGAAGAATAGCTTCTCTGCCTGGGGCTTTTTTTTGTGAGAATTTTGTGAAAACGGGGTGCTATAATAACCTCTACGAATATTCCGGAAGGTATAGGGAAGGAGGATATGGAAGCTAATTTATGCGTAAGAAAAATCGGATAGTTATAGTTAATACATGAATGCCTGTAATAAAGAAGAGCAGCAGGAAACTGACGGTGGATTGACAGAAATACGATAGGAGAAAAGTAAGATGAGAAAAACAAAAGACTTGTTTAAAAGATTTTTATGCATTGTATTATCATTACTGATGCTGAATCTTGGAATTCCTCAGTATACGGTTTTGGCAGCAGAGGAATATTCATTAACAACAGTAGCCGGAACCGGAGCGCTAGGCAATGCAGGTGATGGTGGAAAGGCTGTTTCAGCCACTTTCTATAATCCTTATGGAATTGCAGCAGACAATGCCGGAAATCTGTATATTGCAGATACCTATAATAACAGGGTACGAAAGGTTACGGCAGACGGAAGCATTATTACGGTAGCGGGAACCGGAAATGGCAATTACTCGGGCGATGGAGGTTCTGCAATAAATGCAGAATTGGCACAACCTACCGGAGTTGCAGTAGACAGCAACGGTAATCTGTACATAGCGGATAGTGGTAATAACCGAATTCGAAAGGTTACAACAGCCGGAATCATCAGTACAATAGCAGGAACCGGAGTCGCCGGTTATTCAGGTGACGGAGGGAATGCCATTGATGCTCAATTAGATGGTCCTTTTGGGGTGGCACTGGACAGCCAGGGAGCTCTTTATATATCTGATCGAATCAATAACAGAGTCCGTAAGGTGACAGCAGACGGAATCATCAGCACAGTAGCAGGAACTGGAGTTGACGGTTATTCAGGTGACGGAGGGAGTGCTGTCCTTGCCCAATTAGGCCGTCCTAATGGAATAACATTGGATAGCCAGGATAATCTGTACATAGCAGACTACGATAATGAGAGGGTCCGTATGGTATCAAAGGGCGGAATTATCAGCACGGTAGCGGGTAATGGAAATAATGCCTATACAGGAGATGATGGACCTGCTGTTTCTGCTGGATTAAGAGGGCCTGCAGGAGTAGCTGTTGATGACAGTGGCAGCCTGTATATAATAGAATTATTAAATCAGGTGGTACGTAAGGTGGCAGTAGATGGAACCATCAGCACGGTAGCAGGAAATTTTGCCCCCCTGTATGCGGATTTCTACTATCCGTTCGGTATAGCAATTGATAAAAACGGGAACTTATTTGTAGCAGATTCTTATCACAATCAAATCAAGAAGATAGCTGCAGTTACTTATTCAGCGGCCTTATCCCAAAGCGGGGAGCACACTTTTACCGAGCTGCCGGAAGGTTATACATCCGGTGACATAGAAAGCAAAACGGTAAGAGTAACTAAGACAGGCACAGGAAATCTGACGAACCTGAAGGTTGTTTTAAGCGGCAGCGGGGCAGGCAGTTTTGAGCTTGGAACCCTTACGGCAGCTGCACTGAATAATATCACACAGACCGCTGATTTTACGGTAAAGGCAAAGGAAGGGCTGGTGCCGGGAACCTATACGGCTACGGTAACTGTATCTGCAGATAAGATGCAGGATATAAGCTTTACTGTGAAACAGGTAATAACGGAAGCAGCAAATGCAGAAGTACCTCTGATTATCAGCCAGCCAGAGGATATAATTGTACAAGTGGGAGCTGTGGCAGTTCTTGAAGTGGATGCAGCAGAAGCAGCAAAGGGAACCTTAAGCTATCAGTGGTATCGTAATACCGTGGATAGTAATACAGTAGGAACACTTATAGACGGGGCGAACCTGCCAGTTTATACAACACCAACAGAGCAGGAAGGAATCACCTGGTATTATTGCATCGTAACGAACACGGATTCTACGGTTACCGGAAATAAAACTGCAAGTGTAACCAGCAGGGCAGCCAAGGCAGAAGTAAATGCATTAACCAATGCAGATGCACCCAGGATTATAAAACAGCCCCAGGATATAACGGTGCGAAAGGGAGAGGAAGCAGTTCTGGAGACAGCAGCTGCAGTCAGCGGTGGAAGCATTACCTATCAATGGTATCGTAATACGGCGAACGGAACGGATGGAGGAACTTCCATAGATGGTGCTGTGCAGGCTAGTTACACGGCACAGACGGACACAGAAGGAAAGGTATGGTATTACTGCAAGATAACGAATACAGATCCTGGTGTCAGCGGTAATAAGACGGTGACTGTAACTACAAGGGTTGCTGCTGTAACGGTAAGGGCAGAGCAAGAGCCCGCAGCTTATACCTTGACAGTAATAAACGGAAGCGGCAGCGGAGCCTATACAGAAAATACCAATGTTTCTATTACTGCAAACCAGGCACCGGCAGGAAAGGTATTTCTTGGATGGACGGCAACAGGTAATGTGCACTTCCAAAATGCTGCATCAGCAAGCACAGTTTTCAGTATGCCGGCGGAGAATGTTACAGTTACAGCAGTGTATCAAAACATAACTACAGGGACCGGAACCCCCGCGCCTTCTACCGGAGATAAGGATAAAACAGAAGAAAAGACAATTGAAGTGGTAGAAGCTCCGGAGGGTATACCGAACAAATCACTGATAACAGTAGAGGAACTTGGTAATGCCTTTGATAAATCAGTGGAGGTTCGCTTAAAGGTAGATTCCATAGCGAAGCAAGAGGTAAGAAATGCGCTGGAAACAGATACAATTGGTTTGAACACGGAAACCATACGGATATTTCCGCTGGATATCAGCTTATATATCAAGGGAACTAATACCAAAGTACAGCCTGCACAGGGAACCTCCGTGCGGATTACCTGCCCGGTTCCGACAGAGCTTCTTTCAGAAAAGGAAAAGCTGTTAGTGGTGACGGTGGTAGACGGTAAGCTTAAGATTCTTCCGGCAGAACTGACAACGAAGGACGGAGTAGACTGTATTCAGTTTAACGCAGTTCATTTCTCTCCCTATGCCTTCGTTGTAGACAGTGACGGAAAGCTGGCAGAAGGAGCACATACAGTAACGGATATCACTGTGACAGAGGGAACTCTTACGGATATCAGACCTGAGAACCTGCCGGCAGAGGCAGAGGTGAAATATCATATATCCACACCGACCCATATCAGCATTGACAGCGAAGGGAAGCTTTTTGCCAAGAAGGCCGGAAGTGCAGTTTATATGACCGCAGTAACCTATGGCGGTAAAACGAAAGTTTATGCGGTAAAGGTTAAGGTAAAGAAAGCCCAGGGAGGCACTAAGGCGGGATTTATCAGGTACTATGGAGATATCTTTGCATATAAAGAGGTCAATTACAGAATTACTGCCAAAGCTTCCGGTACGGGGACAGGAGAGGCTGCCGTTGCGAATAACCAGATAAATGCAAAGCTTCCAGGTAAAGTGGTAATACCTGAGACAATTGTCTGGAAGGGAAAGAAATACAAGGTGACTTCTATAGATGAAAGTGCCTTCTACAACCAAAAAACTATAACCTCTGTAACCATACCTGCTAATATAAAGGTAATCTCCCCCACTGCTTTTACCTCCTGCAGCCTGTTAAAGGAGTTCAAGGTGGACAGGGCAAACAGACAGTATTCAGCAAAAGGCGGTATGCTCTTAAACAAGCAGGGCACAGCGCTGCTGGCCTATCCCTCTGCATCCGGCACGGTTGTCATTGACAGGAAGATAACGGAAATAGGGAGCTATGCCTTTAGTGTTTGCAAACAATTAAAAGCAGTTGTAATACCGGATACGGTAAGAAGTATCGGAGGGTGTGCTTTTGCCCACTCGAATACACTGGAAAAGGTGGTATTCCAAAGCAGTCAGGTGCCGGAAATGATCTTCTACTCTGTATTTGAAAAAGTAAAGAATACCTGCATTTTTCAGGTACCGGCTTCTTCAAAAGAGTTATATGTCCAGGCAATGCAGGATGCATGGCTGCCGAAGGGCATTGTAATGAAAGGAAAATAAAACATAAGGCTTTATCCCCTAATTAAATAAGGCTTTTTCGAGAGTGTCCCAAAAGTAAATGTAAAACTACTTTTGAGACACTCTTGTTAATTTTGTAGTAAACAAAGGGATTTAGGAGCTGGAATTAAAGAGTAAAATTCGGATTTTAATTGGCGGATGAATTAAGAATGATATCTCCTGCCTTGTGTTTTTCGGTTGTAGTTAGGTATTTATAATACTGAAAATAAACCAATTTACTGTTTTCGGTTGTAGCAATTATGGTTACCTTATCAACCAATTCGCCGGCTTCGTCTTCCTCATTATTGGTATAAATTTCTTTATGATTAAGGATATCTATGTCATTCTCCTCCTGAATTGACTTAAGAAGCTGGTTTATTTCCTCGGAGGTAAAAGATTCTGAACTATAGTCGTCCAAATCAAAGCTTGTAAGAGGAGCCTCTTTAGAGGCGGTTTCTTCAGGTGTGTTAATCCAATTCCAAAAATTACCCAGGTTAGAGGCGATAATGATAACGGGAAAGAGCAGGATAATCACCATTGCTATTTTATAAAAATGGAGTGCAGTCCTTTTTTTCTGATTCCTGTTATCAAGGTAAAAAGCGGATGAAGGAGGGTTGTATTTCCCGCATTTAGGGCAGATGCCATCACAACGGTCATAATTGTACACTATACCGCAGTCGACACATTTTAGCATGGCCTTTTTTTCAGGGCCGTCTATGATGGTATCTTTTACTTGTTCCGTAGGCTTCCTGGAGACCTCGCCCTCCTTTGTATCAATAAAATGCCAGATCCATGAGGTGATGGTCAAAAGAAACCAGCTGATACACAACGCGGCCAGAATCAGACTGAAGGGTGTTTTCATCAAAGCGGCGGTAATGAAGGGGATGCTAAAGGTCTCGGAGCCGGTGACCAGCATCATTGTAAAGATATTGAGGAAGAACAGCATAATACCAATTATCAGAATACCCAGAGCATTCCATTCTTTCGTCACATACTCTCTGTTTCTATGTAAATTCACAGCTTTGGGCTTTTGCTGTAAAAATGCAATGATTATTTTAACCAGACCGAAAGTCAGCAGGAGTTTGCGTGACAGGACAATACCCTTATCAGGAATAAAGACACCTATGACTAGCAGTGTGATTCCAAAATACAGGTAGATGGCGGAAGTTAAGACCAGTAGAGGAGCTGCATCCGGAGACAGGTGGAAGAAGTAGGGCAAGATTAAATTTGCAGCTGCCAGCAGTATAATTAAGGTGGTGAGCAGAGAGCAGAGTATGCTCATTATATTCTTAATAGTATTTCTTCTTTTGTGCATTGATGTTGTAGTCCTCCTGTGTTATGTTTTGACACAAGTATATTGTAGCATAGGGGTGAAGTACACTACAATAAAATTTGACCATTTTGCACATCGTGATGGTGAATATTATATTTCAGAGGAAGATAAAGATAACTGTACAAATCAGATGAACATTAGAGTGATTAAAGCCATGACAAAAGCAGCATAGAATATCATGAAAAATAAGCTTCTGCTTCTGTAAGTGTCTTAAGGCTTTAAAAGAGGGTCACTCAATTTCATGAGACGCTTGGTGCCTTGCAATAACTGGTTACATAATATATAATTATTTTAAAGTTAATGGAGGAAATGAATATGTATAAAAGCCTTTTATTCTTTGGAAATAAATTACGATAATAATATTGTAAACATTATATGTTAACTGTGCCTATGGATTTAGTGTAGGCTTATTTGTCATAGAATCAAGGAGATTATAGATTGAAAAATGCAAAAATGCGTTACATTTTAATCTATCTATATAAGCAGTGTCACAAGCAATCTTGAGGCGTGCTGGGAGGGCATAGCAGTAAGTATGAAAATAGAAAATAATATTATCAAATATTATTTAAAGAATGTGATGTTTATAACAGGGACAGCATATGCGGGAAAATCGACAATGGCAGCAATGCTGGCAGAAAGATATGGATTGATGCATTGCGGAGAGAATTATCATTTTAGATTTCCCAGGGAACTTTTGGTGCGGGAACGCCAGCCTAATTTATGTTACTTTGATACAATGAAAGATTGGCAGGAATTTTTACAAAGGACACCGGATGAATATGAAAAATGGATATTTGAAAGTGCCAGGGAAGCTGCTGAGATTGAAGTGGCGGAGCTGATCAGCTTATCACAAAATGAGAGAGTGATTGCTGACACCAATATACCTCTTGATTTATTGCATGAGATAGCAGATTATCACCAGGTAGCAGTTATGCTGTCACCGCAGGCAATGTCTGTTGAGAATTTTTTCGATCGGGAGGATGCTGAGAAGACCTTTTTGAGGGAGCAGATAATGCAGGCAGAAGACCCGGCTTGCACGATGGAAAATTTTAAAGCATGCATAGCATTAGTCAACAGCAAAGAACATTATGAGGAGTATGCCAATAGTGGTTTTTTCACACTGGTTAGAGAGGATACCACTGCTGATACAAAAGAAACGACATTGGAAAGGCTGGCGAAGCATTTTGGTTTAACTCTATAACAAAGGTTGCAAATGCTATAAAAGAGATAAAGCTTCTGCAACTGTCATAAAAAGTTGATAAAATACATCGAGAAAAACAAAAAACAGGATGTTATAATACTTTATGGGGTGAAGAAAATGCCAGATCATTGTATGCAGAAAGCATTGGAATATATAGATAATCATATTATGAGTGATATTAGTCTTAATGATATTGCCTTTGAAGCAGGATTTTCTGTCCCGCAGTTCTACCGGCTATTTAAGAGATTGACCGGAGATACTTTAGGTTCCTATATATTAAGGCGAAAACTGATTATTGCATCAAGAGAGGTGAAGGACGGGAATAAGTCCATAAGCAGGATTGCCTTCGACTATGGATTTTCGTCTCATGATGTATTTACTCGTGCTTTTATAAGGGTGTTTGGCATATCACCCAAGGAGTACCGCAAGGTGGGAGAAATCCCGCCCTTAAAAAGGTATTCGGTAGAATATAACGTGCAGGAAAAAGATGCTTACCAAATGGAATTCAGAATAGTTAATTTACCTGGTTTTGAGGTGATTGGATTAGAATGCAACGCTGAAATTTGGGATGGTAACGGCAACATTGGAAAGTTATGGAATGAATTTTTAATGCGGATGGAGGAGATTAATCCGCTTCAAAGCTCTGCGACCATGTATGGTATCTGTGAACATGAATATTGTGACAGTAAGCATTTTAAATATATGGCCGCAGTTGGAATAAATAAGGCTGAAAAAGTTCCGCAGGACATGGTAATCAGGCATATAAAACCACAGAGCTATTTTCAGGCATGGGTTCCTGCTTCAATTAGTGTGCCGGATGCTTATTCGGCTGCTATCGGCTATGCAAAAAGTCTGGGATATGAAATAGAGAATTATGATAATATTGAAGTATATGATGAAGCATTTAAAGATCCGGCTTACTATAGTTTTGAATTACTGATTCCAGTGAAGTAATCTATAATCATTGAATTCTTTGTGCATTTCTATACTTTAATACAGGAGGTTCAGATGTCTGATTTACTGATTGAAAAGATTAAAACAAGGCTATATGAAAATAGGTTGTCTTTTAGTAAGAAGCCTATTGTGATAGGCGGCATGGCAATGGAATATTATGGTATGAGGAAATCAGGTCCTGATATTGATTTAGTAATATCCAATGAAGATTATGTTGCACTTGCAAAGCAGTATCCGGACAAGAGAAAAGATATTTATGGTGATTTAGGAGTGGTCATTAGTGAATTTGAAATATGGAGAAGTATTGCTTTATTGGATTATAATTTCCTGCTAAAGGATGCAATTGATGAGGTGAATGTTTGTATAGTATCATTAGATAGACTTTTATTAATGCGTGTATGTGCTATGGAAACTGCAAAATACAGAACTGATTTAGAAACCATGAAAGAATATTATTATAAACATTTCCGGAATCAGAATTTTTTGCAGGAAGCCAGTAAGCATAGTATGTCTTATGATAAAAATGGCGGAATCATATTTAGTGGTAAGTATGAAGAGGAATAAATTATTTTCGATAGTCAGAACGATAGTGGATAAGATATAACAGAAAAACTATAAGCTGAAGATGGGGAAAAGGATATGGAGAAAAATGTTATGGGGAAAAAGGATATGGGATTGATGAAATGCGTTGATTGCATAGAACTGTATGTACCGGATTTAAAAGAGGGTGTGGATTATTATTCGAAGCTTGGATTAAAGGTATTATGGAAAAATGATACTTCTGTCGGAATGGGCATGGAGGATGATTTTACAGAGGTCCTTTTACAAAACGAAAGAGAAAAGATGAATGTTGACTTCAAAGTGGAGTCAGTTATCAATACTGTGAATAAAATAAAAGAAATTGGAGGTCAAATCATCTGCGGACCATTTGATGTTCCGATTGGAAAATGTGCCGTTGTAAGAGATAGGTGGTCGAATGAATATGTGATACTTGATATGACAAAAGGCAGATATGTAACGGATAATGACGGAAATATATTAGATATAAAGTAACTATTTATGTTTATAATCAAAGGTAGGATAAATGATATACTATCCCTAAAGCAAACAGAAAACGATTATCCTGGACTTCGGACGGTTTAGGACAATCATTTTTTGCTGCTTATCTTTAAATTTCTAAGCGGTTTTATTCTTTTTACTACAAATCCAAACAAAAACAGTATGAGCCATAGGGTAATCAGGTGCAGCTTCATGAAGGTGGCTTTACTGGAAATGGTTACCATATGTTCATGCTTTTGCGGATACGTCAGCAATACATTTAGCAGCAGGGAATTTTCCAGTATATCGCATAAACCTCTGGCAACAGGAATGGATATGATGAAAAGGCGTAATAGCCTTGATTTGGACCAGCTGAATGCATGAAGCAGTATCAAAATCTGTAGTATCCCCAGGGCAAGGATAAACAAATAATCACCTATAAAGTATCTTTCATAGATAGTAAATCCCTCAGGCTTCATTTGAGCCAGTACTTTATATACGGTATGAACGTCATAGGATTTCATATCAAAGGTACCGTAGCCGTTATTAAATTTAGCTAATTCAGTACTGCTCCATGGACTGAGTTCAACCCAATATAATGTTATTGCAAACAATAGTATTGTACCGATAATGAAGTATTTAAAATATTTTCGTTTGATGGTAGCACCTCCTTTTATGATGGCACCTTTCCAGCATGTCTAATCTGTATGGCTGAAGTAAAGTACTATTCGGTTAAGTTATTTCTCCATATAGTTATGAATAAAGTTTTCAACATGCTGGCGTAATAGGGGCTCCAGTTTCTGCGTTTCTTCCTCCACTAAATGATATAGAAAAAAGGGAGAATATAATTCCATGGACATTACTTCTGCATTTCCCTTCCGAAGCTTTCCCTGGTCTATTAATGATTGGAAAAGCTTTGTTTGGAACTGGATTGGCATATCTATGAATATATGCTTATAAACCTCAGCCATTTGCGGGTTTTTGAACATTTCCATTACCAGCATTCTGCGAAACATAGTAACCCAGGAATCCTTTGTTTGATACAAAAACATAGTTATACACAAGTCTTCCAGAGCTTTCGGCGTATTTATCCGGGAAAAATCAAGCTCTTTGTATTTTTGCAGGAAACGCTCCTGGGATTCATCAACGATTGCATCAAAAATGGCCTGTTTATTTTTGAAATGCTTATAAAGCGCGCTGTTTTCAACACCAACTTCTTTTGCAATGCTGCGTACTGATACGCCAGCAAAACCATGAACCGAGAAAAGCTTCATGGATTCCTGCATGATTCTTTCTTTAGTAGTCAATTTAAAATCACTCCTTATATGGATTCAATTTAGGTGAGCACTCGCTAACCATTATAGTTAGCAAGTGCTCACTTGTCAATTGGAAAGTTTATTTTTGGTGAGAACATATGATTTGTGTTGTAATCCCGGATATGAATTATGTCTTGATAGAGCGGTGTTTAAGGGGAAGCAAGTATAATTTTCGGTCAACTTACGGATAACGTTTAATTCAAAATGTGCACAAACAAAAATTGAAAAATATTAGTTGCAAAGGAAACTATCTGATGCTATAATGGTTGCACAGGAAACTAACTAATACTAGGATGCTTGTATAGGAAGCGAACTAACACAACAAACTAATTACGGAAAGAGAGGTTTGTATGGCAGAGAATATAGGAAAACTAAATGCAGCAATCTATCGGAATATGCAGAGCATATTCAATTATAAATTGAAAGATGTTTCGATTCGGAGCGGTCAACATGACTTTTTTTTAGTAATATCCCTTAATGAGGGGATTTCCCAAAAGAAGCTTAGTGAAATACTTTATGTAGGTAAGTCAACTACGGCAAAGGTAGTTAAAAATCTGATGTCAAATGACTATATCTATAAGGAAAAAGACATCCATGACAAACGGCTGGAACATCTGTATCTTACAGAGAAGGGAAAGCAAATATCCGCTCTGATTAATGATACTTTTCAAGAGGGTGTTGCTATTGCAACAAAAGGTATCTCCGGACAAGATGTGGAGCAAACCCTTGCTGTTTTGAAAAGAATTTTAACAAATTTAGCGGAAGAAAAAGAGAAGCTGAGCTCTGAGCCGGACTTATCGGAGGATTTGTTATAAATACAATCCATTATGATAACTACTCCAAATATTATCCAATAAACATGACATACTGACACCCGAATGAAGATTTTAAATAGAATTCAACGTAAAGATGAGGTAATAAAATATGAAGAACAGCCAACCAATATGGACGAAAGGATTTATTCTGATAACAGTAGTTAATCTGCTGATTTTCTGCGGTTTTCAGATGCTTTTACCGACTCTTCCGATTTATATGAAGTCACTTGGCGGAACAAATGCTGCAATCGGCTGGATAGCCGGATTGTCGACCATAGCCTCTTTAATCGTTCGTCCTTTCTCTGGAACCGCACTGGACAAATTAGGCAGAAAGGGCGTACTTTTAAGCGGTATCCTTATAATCATGCTGGCTACTTTGGCATATATGTGCTTCCCTATTGTAGGAGTTATTCTTGCTGTCCGCCTGCTCCACGGTGTAGGATGGGGAATGGCCAGTACCGCCAGTAATACCGTAGCGACGGATGTAATACCAAAAGCACGGTTTGGAGAAGGAATGGGATTTTTCAGCCTTTCCACAAGCCTGGCAATGGCATTGGCTCCTGGAATCGGGCTTTTTATACTTGCCAGGTCCCACATTCAGGGACTGGTGCTTGTATCAATTGGGTTCGCAGCCATAGGGCTGATTATTTCCTTCTTTATTCCGTACAAAAAGGTGAAGGGAAAGGAAGTATCCGGAAAGGTAAGCCCATATGAGCGGACAGCAGTTAAACCCTCGATTGTTATGTTTTTTATTTGTGTTACCTATGGTTCCATTACCGGTTTTATAACCTTGTTTGCTATGGAATGCGGAATTGAAAATATTGGTATATTCTTTATGGTTTTTGCGTCTGCTATGGTTATTTCAAGACCGATTTTTGGAAAGCTGGTGGATAAGCTTGGATTTAATATTGCAGTGTATCCGGGGCTAATTGCTTTAGCTGTTTCTATGGTCATACTCCAAGGTTCTTCGTCTTTGCTGTCATTTCTGATCGTGGCGTTTTTATATGGTGTTGGCTTTGGAGCACTTCAATCAAGCCTGCAGACGCTGTCAGTTATAAAAGCACCCAAGGAGCGGCTGGGAGCAGCAAATGCAACGTTCTTTACCGGATTTGACGGAGGCATTGGATTTGGGTCAATTCTTGCAGGAATTGTTTCTGCTTCGATGGGTTACAGCCGTATGTATTTAGTGTTTACAATATTCTTAATAGTCTCGGCTGTGCTTTACTTTTTCTTAATTGGAAAAAATACAAAGAATATAAAAACGGCATAATGATGCAATACAGGAAGGATTTATTCTTTGGACTTTTCAAATATTTATTTTGCAGATACTGGAAAGACTTACTCTATAACTTGACATACTTGGAAAGAAGTGATAATTTCTTTATAGATTATACGACTGACGGAAGTGGAATCAACCACATGAAGTATAATAATAAAAGCCGACCGTCTGGGCGAGAGCCTGGATTGCCGGCTCTTTTATTGTATAAAGGAGTGTAGTTATATGAAGGAATTATTATTGAAGTATGGATGTAACCCACAGCAGAACCCGGCCAGAATTTATACGGTCAGCGGAGATTTGCCGCTTAAAATTCTTAATGGAAATCCAAGCTATATTAATCTTTTGGATGCACTGAACGGCTGGCAGCTTGTGAAGGAGTTAAAGGAAGCAACCGGGTTAGCGGCTGCTGCTTCCTTTAAGCATACCAGCCCTGCCGGGGCAGCAGTAGCAGTTCCGTTAACAGATGTTTTGATGAAGGAATATTTTGTACAAGAGGATAATTTGACTGATATCGCTGCTGCCTATATCAGGGCAAGAGGGGCGGACAGAATGTCATCCTATGGGGACTTTGCTGCCCTGTCGGAGGAGTGTGATGTTCAGACAGCAAAATATTTAGCAGGTGAATTTTCCGATGGAATCATAGCACCCGCCTATTCAGGAGAAGCGTTGGAGCTGTTAAGGAATAAGCGTAAAGGTAATTATCTGATTATCCAAATGGAGCCGGATTATATTCCGGGGGAAAAAGAGACGAGAGAGGTCTTTGGCATAACATTTGAGCAACAGCGCAATGATATTAAAATTACAGAAGCTTTATTGAATAATATACCAACCCAAAATAAGCTGATTCCCCAAGCAGCGAAAAGGGACCTTATGATCTCATTGATAATATTAAAATATACACAATCCAATTCCGTATGCTATGTAAAAGATGGCCAGGCAATCGGAATTGGGGCAGGGCAGCAGTCCAGAATTCATTGTACCAGACTGGCAGGAAATAAAGCAGATGCCTGGTTCTTAAGGCAGAACCCGAAGGTAACAGGCCTTCCTTTTAAAGAAAATTTGAAAAAAGCGGAAAAGGATAATGGGATTGACAGGTATATATCCGATGACTATATGGACATATTGGCAGATGGTATGTGGGAAACTATTTTTACGGAAAAACCGGAACCCTTCACCAGGGAAGAAAGGACAGAGTGGCTCAAAGGCTTAACCGGAGCAGCCTTAGGCTCGGATGCCTATTTTCCCTTTGGTGATAATATCGAACGTGCTGCTAAAAGCGGCGCTGCCTATATTGCACAACCAGGTGGCTCCATAAGAGATGCCGCTGTGATTGAGGCATGCGATAAATATAATATTGCCATGGCATTTACAGGGCTGCGCCTGTTTTATCATTAAAAGGAAGACTGGAATCATATAGTATGAAGGGGAATGAATTTGATTTCCGGCTCATTTCATGACCTTTCATTCTGCTGCTTCCAATAATTTTGCAGCTGAGTATCCGTTAAGGCCATTACAAATTCCTTTTTTAACAGCAGGAATGCTTCCAGTTCATTTAGGATCTGAAACAGGATTGCCCTGTCTTCAAATTCCTCACGGCTGCCCGGGAGGGGGTCTGCCTTGAATTCTAATTTTATCTCCTGCAGCCTTTCCAGCAGAGCAAGGGCATTATTATATTCATGAAAGGTCCTGGTAATATGAGCAATGAAATCTGAAATTTTATGTGCCTGCCGGGGAACAGTACTGATGGATGCAATGTGGGTACAGATTCTTTTTAGGATAGTGCCCTGGCTCTTTCTCATCTGCATATATTGGATATAGTATCTGGTATCGCTTAACAGGGTATTATTCATATTTTCATAAGCTCTGGAAAGGGCCTCGTTCAGGTGGACTTCCAGAGGTTGAAAAAGCTGGACCTTTACGGGGGTCTTTCCGGGAGTCAAAAGAGCTGTGGAAATATTGCTTAAAATCAATTTCATATCTTCTTCAATCATAAGCTGATTCTGCTTTATAGCCAGCGTATTTCTTGGAATGTAAAGGTTAAGCAGAACTCCGATACCGGCTCCGATTATTAACAGGGACAGCTCATTTGAAATCCAGTAAAAGCTGACGGATTTTTCTATTAAAAAGTGAGTGGCCAAGACGGCATTCATAGCGATACCATCTTCCAGCTTCATCAGATAACAGGCCCCCACAAAGACCAGCAGAAAAATACCAAAGGAAAAGGCGTGATATCCAAGAATGCTGAATATCAGAAAAGCTGTTGCAACAGATAACAGAAAAGATAAAAACCGTTTTCCTGTAATAAGAATCGTTTCTTTCTTGGTGCTCTGTATACTTAAAAGTGTGATTATTCCGGCGGAAGCACTGTAATGAAGTCCCAGTTTGTCTGCTGATAGTATGGCAATGCAGCTTCCGATGGCTATTTTAATTAACTGTATATAGTTAATCTTTTTTATCGAGTTTTTAGTAAAAAGTAGATTCATAGAGGACTCCTTTCTTTTCAAGTATTTCCCTCCAAATGTTTCGGCAGCTGTGAATAGGCGCTGGATTATTCAAATACCTTTTCCTAAATCACAGAAAGTAATATAAATATACTAAATCAGAATCAAAAGTTATTCAATAGCAGATTCAGATTCCGCAAAATGACATATGATAGTATAAAAATTAATTTGAGGATATGAATGTATATTCACATAGTACAGCCTGGTGATACCATTACCACCATAGCGGACAGTTATGGGGTGTCTCCAGAAAGGATAGCAGCAGAAAATGATATTTAAAATCCCTATAAACTGGCAATAGGAGAAGCCCTTGTGATTTTACAGCCAGACAAGACCTATAACGTACAAAAGGGGGACACTCTGGAGAGTATTGCAAAATCCCAGGGGATAGATGTTATGGAGCTGCTGAGAAATAATCCGAATACTTCAAACAGAGAGCTTTATACAGGGGAGGAGTTAGTTATAAGTTATGCTGACAAAAGAACGGCAGCCGTTAGAACAAATGGGTTTGCGTATCCCTTTATCGATAGAAGGACTCTTGAAAAAACCTTACCCTATTTGACTTACCTGACGATTTACTCTTACCGGATTACAGAGAATGGCGGCCTGACAGAGGTTGATGATTCAGAAATTATACAGATGGCCAGAGCATATAGAGTGGCGCCAATTATGTTCATAACGGCATCCAATGAAGGAAGCAGCGTCAACACGGATATAGCGCATACCTTAATCAGCAATATGGAAATACAGACTGCATTTATTAATAATATCCTGGCTAATCTTCATGGGAAAGGGTACTATGGAATAAATATTGATACGCCCTTTGTCCAGCCCCAGGATAGGCAGGCCTATGTGAAATTCATAGCCAATATAACAGAACGTCTGAACAGCGAGGGCTTTTTCGTAACAGTAACGATAGCACCCAGTACCTTTGAAGTGTCAACAGGAATCATATATGAAGGCATTGATTATACTGGCCTGAGCCAGGCTGCAAATAACGTATTATACCAGCTGACATATGTATGGAGATATCCTCACAGCCTTCCTATAAGTATATTGCCTTTTGATGCAATTATTCAAACACTGGATAAGGCCCTGAGGCTGATATCACCGGAAAAATTTGTTCTGGGTTTTTCAAATGTCGGTTACCTTTGGGAATTCCCCTTTTTTTCAGCTATAATCAATGTGAATTTTATTAATTATAATTCGGCAATTGAGTTGGCCAATGATACCGGTTCCAGTATTCTGTTTAATGAGCCATCCCGTTCCTCTTATTTTCAGTTTATAGATAGTGGACTAGAGTATATGACATGGTTAAAAGATATACGGGCCCTGTATCCAATGCTGGAGTATGCGCAAAGCAATGAAATACAGGGTATATCCCTATGGAATATAATGTACTTCATAACAAATACCTGGCTTGTGATCAATGCCCTCTATGTGATTGAAAAAATTTAGCTGGCTGAATTGAAAGCCGCTGCACCATCCGGGGGTGTGCAGCGGCTTTTGCAATGATAAGCTTGTATGGAAAACGAGGAGTTACCGGGACCTTAAAGGAAATTGGAATATTGCGTATAACCGTTTAAAATGATAAGATAAGATTTAGAATGCTGTTAAGCGGGGTGAAAGATGGAAATTCATGATGGAAATTTAAACAAAACAAAGAAAAATTCCTATATCGGGCTGAAATTCATATCCTTTTTTTCTATTGCACTATTCCTATTGTGTTTCTTTACAATGCTAATTAAGATTGGGGTGGAATATGCAGCAGACATCAGTACATTAAGAGCTTTTTTACATGGTCTGATTTATGTTCCATTGTTGATAGGAACCTTAGCAATTCATATCATTGTCAGAAGAAAATTAAGGCTGGGTTTTTCAGATAGAATAAAGGTCAGAACCGGAAAGCAAAAGACCTTTCATATTATAGTAAAGGCAATTGCAATAGCAGCCGGAGCTTTTCTTTTGATTTTGGTGATGATTCCCTATGTCGCACTGCCTATGTATATGAACCGCCATATTAATTATCGCGGATTCGCAACTTCCAATTTCCCGTTGCAGGATATTTATCAGGCGGAGGATTATGATCTGAATGAAAAACAAATGTATTTAAAGACTGATGATGGTCTGAAGGTGTGGGCATCGGAAATATATACGGACCATCCGAAGGCAGTTATTATTTATTTAAGTGGTATCGTCCAGCCATCGGTTACATATTATTACGGCCATGCAAAATATATGCAGGAACAGGGGTATTCATCCATACTGCTTGAAGTCCGGGGGCATGGAAAAAGTGACGGCAGCAGGATATGCCTGGGCTATGATGAAGTGAAGGATGTAAAGGCGGTTGTGGATTTCATAAAAAGGGAAGAAAAATATAAAAATGTACCGATAGTGGTACAGGGTGCATCTATGGGCGGAGCGATTGCAGTAAATGCATTCGGGCAGTTAAAGGATATTGATGCCCTGATTGCTTTGTCGGCATATTCCAGCTTTGAAGATGTTGTGCTGGATGAGCTAAAGGGCCTTGGAGTACCGGAGTTCATAAGGTCCATTGAAAAACCACTCCTCATATCCTCATTAAAGCTGGTATATGGCAGTGATAATGTAAAATATAGGAAGCCTGTAGAGCAGATTAAAAATGCCAATGGCAGACCTGCCCTTTTAATTGCCTGTGAAGGGGATACGGAAGTACCCCCTGCCAGTATGCATAGGCTGAAAAAGGCTTATCCTGAGGCGGAAAGCTGGCTGCGTGATTCCTTTGAGCATTTCATTGTGAAGGATTATAATTTCAAAAATGTGGGGGAAGATGAAGAATACTGCAGTAAAATTCTTGGGTTCTTAAATGAGGTACAAAATAAATAGTCTTTTTCATTCCAAAAATATAAATTAATTCGGGGATTAGAATTTCAGGCTTATTGAATGTATATTGGGAGTATAAAAATACACTCAGCTCCGTGAAAGTCGCTTCGTTGCATTTTTATACTCCCAATATACATAGGTGAAAGTTGAGATTAGCTTATGGCATTCAGATTAAGATTTATATAGAAAGCTTCCCCTTCTCCGTTAAGGAAATGGGGAAGGCTAAGAAGTTGGAAAGGTCAGGAAGTTAAAAAGGTCAGGAAGTTGGAAGGGTCAAGAAGTTGAGAATGGCCAAGAAGTTTGGAAGTTCAAGAAGTTGCAAGGGTCAAGAAGTTGGGAATGGCCAAGAAGTTTGGAAGGTCAAGAAGTTGGAAGGGTCAGGAAGTTGAAAAGGTAAAGAAGTTTGGAAGTTCAAGAAGTTGGAAGGTCCAAGAAGTTGGGAAGGTTAAGTAGTTGGAAAGCTGAGGGTGTCTCAAAAGTCATTATCCCAATCATGGGAATAAGGGGACTTTTGGGACACCTTCCATTTTTTATTCTACCGATTTTAAGGATTCTGCCATATTAATCCGGTCAATTTTCCTGATCAGGATTACATTGACCAATATGGTCAGTCCGATCGTAACTGCCAAGGCGTAGAGATAGCTCACGGGCAGTATCCGTACATTAAAGGATACCGCTTCAATCTTAATCTGATCCATGACAAAACGGTGCAATAAGATTCCTGCGGGAAGGCCAAATACCATACTGATAATAGTGATTACGATATTTTCCCGGAAGACATAACTATAGGTTTCCGAGGGATAGAAACCAAGTACCTTAATCGTTGCAATCTCACGGCCCCGTTCCGTAATATTAATGTTACTGAGATTATACATGACCACGAAGGAGAGGGCGCAGGCACAGGCAATAACCAGCCATACGATATAGTTAAGGCTGTTCATCATGTTAGTCACAAGCTTTTTGGTATCCGCAGTAACGGTTATGTTCGATACCCCATAATCCTTCATCAGCTTGGCGGAGATATCATAAATTTCACCGGAATCCGTGGAGCCATAAGCTGTCTTATAGGCAGGCTTATCACCAAAGACCTTTTCATAGGTTGCTCCGCTCATGTACATGTAGTTGTAGGCATAATTCTTAAATATCCCGCTGATGGTGACCTTATAGGAGGCGGTGTCGTTCTGGCTTAGAGTCATGGTATCACCGATTTTTAAGCCTGTACTTTCTGCAAGGCGGTCATTGATAACAGCATAGCCATAGTCAGGAAAGGGAACTGTCTTGCCATTGAGGTGAAGGCCGATTACCTTTGTGATATTCGGGTCATCACTTGCAATTACATTTATCTTCTGGCTTCCGCCTTTGTCTGTGTATTCGTATGAGTCTGAGCTGATAAATACACATTGGGAAAGGAAATCCGAGGTATCCTTCTGAAAGTCTTTCATTTCCTGCGCTGTCTGGGCTTTCGGAAATGAAAGGGTGTAATCATACAGCATAATAGTATCGAACTGGTCGTCTGCAATATTGCTGATGGAATCATTTAGACCTAAGCCGGTCAACAGCAGTGCAGTGCAGCCTCCGGTACCAAGGATCATCATAAAGAGGCGTTTTTTGTACCGCAGGATATTCCGGACGGACACTTTGTGAAGAAAGTTTATTCTGCGCCATAGAAATGGAATCCGTTCCAGAAGGATGCGCTTGCCGGCTTTCGGAGCCTTGGGCCTCATCAGTTCCGCCGGCATCTGGGACAGCTCCGTTCTGCAGGCTGCATAGGTTGCACCTACGGAGCAGAGGAGGGAGACCACCAGTGTCAGCACAGCTAAATAGCCGCTGAATACATATTTGATTTCTGCAAAATTATAGAGCATTTTATAAGCCTGCCAGATTGCAAAAGGAAACAGCCGGGTACCTGCAAAGTATCCCAGAATACAGCCAAGTATTGCAGCACTTCCCGAGTAGGAGACATATTTTACAGCAATGGCCCGGTTACTGTAGCCCAGAGCCTTAAAGGTTCCGATTTGAGTACGCTGCTCATCCACCATTCTTGTCATAGTCGTACTGCAGACCAGGGCAGCAACGAGAAAGAAGAAAATGGGAAATACTTTTGCAATGCCTTCGACCACAGAGGAGTCATTTTCAAAGCAGGCATAGCCGGTATTCTTGCTTCTGTCAAATACATAGCTGGAGGGCTTCTCAATATCACTTACCTTATCCTTGGCGTCCTGGATTTCGGCCGATGCATCTGCCAGCTTTATCCTGGCATCCGATAAGGAGGATTCCGTTTTCTTTTTAGCTTTGCTGTATTTTTTTAAACCATCACTATACTGCTTCTTTGCAGCCTCCAACGCCTTTTTGCCGTCGGCAATTTGTACTTTATAGTTTGCAAGGGTCTGTTTCCCGGAGGCGAGCTGTGACTGTGCCAGGGTAAGTTCTTTTTCCACGGAAGCAAACTTGGCGTCTGCTGTTTTTTTGGCAGTATCAAGACGGGACTGCGCTGTATTTATCTGTTCCAGGGAGTCTGTTAAAGTCTTATTCTGCTCTATCACTCCGGAAGCCTCAATTTGAGCCATATTCTGCTGTACCTGTTCCAGCTGTGCGGCATAAGTTCGGTATTCGTCACTGGTCTGGTCCGGAAGCTGGGACAGGGTGCTTTCCAGTGCAGCCTTTGCCTGCTTTAGCTGGTTGTATTGATTAAGGACACCGCTTTTTTCAATCTGCGTCAGGGCAGCTGTTACTTTAGTCCTGCTGCTGTTAATCTCCTCCTGTTTGGCTTCTAGGGTATGAAGGGAAGCTTTCTTTTTATCCTCATAGGCTGCCCTGGAAGTGTTATAATCGGCAAGGGATGAATGATAGGCAGCTTCCTTTTCTGCCAGCAGCTTCCCGCTGTCTTTCAACAGCTTTTCCTTGCTGGTGATTTTGGCCTTTGCAGCCTCAAGCTTCTTCTGAGAGGCATCCAATTTGCTCTCCGCATCCTTTTTCTTTGTAAGATATTTGGAATGGGAAGAATCATAATCACTCTGGGCATCGGCTATTTTTTCATTGGCTTCCTTCAGGATATCCTCATAGCGAAGCCCTGCCCGGTAATCTGCGGCCTCTTTCAGGGGCTGTTCCATGGAGGATATGGCATCTTCGTATTTCTTACTGAAGATCTGGCCGCCGGCATTATCCAAGGTAACATAAATTTCACTATAGTAATCAAAAGAGAAACCGCCTGACGGCATATAAATAAAAGCCTTTACGGAGCCGCCTGCAAGCTTTGTGGTACCCCTGTCGCTGCGGTACATATAGTTAACGGAGTTGCATAGGCCGACAAGGGTGTATTCCTGATAATGAAAGCTGTCTTTTGTAGCTTTATCATTTCTGTCAGAAACAGTTATTGTTTTGCCCAAATCAGCTTCCGTAAAATTAAGGGCATCCCCGATGCACTCATTATCTGCTTCTGGCAGCCTGCCGGCTGTCAGGCTTATCTGATTTAGTTTCCCGGTTATGGAATGTGCCTTTAGAATAATATCATCATGGTCGTTATAATCTGCGAAAAAATCGGCAGCTACTGCGCCTTCCGCCTTCCTGACATTATCCAGCTTACTGATATAAGCCACATCCTCACCAGTGAAGCCCAAGGTAGATAACAACCGGTAATCATACATTTGGGACTCTTTGATATAAGTGTCGCCTGTCTGTATCATTGCTTCTTTGGTTATCTTAAGCCCGGAGAAAAAGCCGACACCCAGGGCAATAATTATAAGAATTGCAATGTAGCGCCCCAGGGTATGCTGTATTTCACGGCGGTTGTTTTTTTTCCATGCAGAATTCATCATTACCATTCAATCTCCTCAATTGGTATTACTTTCTCATTTTTACGCTGGGACGAAACGCTGCCATTCTTAACATGGATAACCCGGTCTGCCATAGCTGTTAAAGCGGAGTTATGGGTTATGATAATTACGGTCATTCCGTTTTTACGGCTTTGATCCTGCAAAAGCTTTAAAATCTGTTTACCGGTATTGTAATCCAGAGCGCCGGTTGGCTCATCGCATAGCAGAAGCTTGGGATTCTTCGCCAATGCCCTGGCAATGGAAACACGCTGCTGCTCTCCGCCGGAGAGCTGTGCCGGGAAATTTGAGAGGCGCTCTCCAAGACCTACATCATTTAAGATCTCTTCGGCAGGAATGGGATTTTTAATCATCTGGGAAGCAATCTCTACATTTTCAAGGGCAGTCAGATTTGGTATCAAATTATAAAATTGGAATACAAAACCGATATCCTCCCTTCGATAGTTGACAAGGTTCCTTTTACCCATAGCTGAAATTTCCGCAGTTCCAAGAAAAACCTTTCCCGAGGTCAGTGTGTCCATTCCGCCCAGAATATTAAGAAGAGTTGTCTTGCCTGCTCCCGATTGGCCGACAATGACACATATTTCACCTTTATCTACTTCAAAGTTGACATCATGCAGGGCATGAACCTTAACATCCCCGGAATGATACACCTTTCCTACATTTTCAAATCGCACAAAAGAATCCATGATCCCCTCCTAAACTTGACAAGTGTTGAAAATTAAACTATATTATAGCATAATATGCTGGGATAAAAAAATCAACCAACAGTATAAAAAGAGTATGTGTAATTTTCAACACAAATAGGGATTCTATTCAAAATATGAGGTGTAAGAGGTGTAATTTACATGAATAAAAGCGGAGAAAACAACAGAAGTGTCAGGAATACCAAGAAAAAGCTATTGACCGGTTTGCTGAGCCTCATGCATCAGAAGACCATATCCAGTATAACAGTCCGGGAATTGACGGAGCTTGTGGATGTTAACCGGGGGACCTTCTATTTTCATTATACGGATATTTATGATATGGTCAGCAAGGTGGAGGAAGACTTCTTTCAGAATTTCAATGAAATCATGGACCAGATGATAAATAACACTCCGGTAAAAGGAAAACCGCCGGAGGTGCTGGTGAAAATCTTCATTATCTGCGCCGAAAACCGAGAATTTTGTGAAATCATGCTGGGACCCAATGGAGATGCTGCCTTCGTGGACCGCATTAAGAATATTGTAAATGAGAAAAGCTCGGAAATGTGGAAAAGCGTTGGTGCCAATATGAGCCAGGAAGTATACGAATACTTCAATGCCTTTATAATCAACGGATATATCGGGCTTTTGCAGAAGTGGCTGAAAACCGGCTGTAAACAGACACCGGAGGAAATGGCCGTATTTGCAGCCAGGGTCATTATACCGGCTGTAAAGAATTCCATTGAGCTCAATGAACAGATAAGAAATATTTGATGCATTATTGAAACTGTCACATAAAATCGAGGCTTCCCAAAGGATTAAGCTATATTTCGAAAATTATCTACAATGGGTAAGATTTCCAGTACTTCTGTCCGATAATTGCGTTGGATTAAGTAAACAGCAATTTCTGCAGACAGCAGAAAACAGGCAGTCCTTGGGAGTGCCTGTTTTTGTATATATCCGGAACCTTTACAGCACCTTTGCTTTTTTAGCCACTGCTGTCAGAAGATTGCCCTGGGGCAATGCCAGGAGCTCATTTTCACTGATGCCTCCCAATTTGATTACTATAATAAAGTATATTACAGCTGAGAGAGTGATGGTTAGAAAAAGTGAAATTATATTGCTGCTGCAGGCGGTATGGATTATTTGATAGGAGAAACTTGCCACAACTCCCATAACAGCTGCTGCCGTAAGGGGTATGACAAAGCTCTTCTTTATATTCATCTGATAGCCCAGATTTTTACGTACAGAGATTCCGTTCAGCACACACATCAGAAAGGAATGTACCACAGCTGCGATTACAAGGCCATATAAATTCCACCCGGTTTGAAATAAGATTACTGTAAGTACGGCCGACTGGCTGAAAAGAGCGATGAGGGCATTTTTCGCCGTCAGGTTCATTTTGCCGATTCCCTGCAGAACAGCATTGGTCACTGTTGACAAGGAATAAAAAACAGCAGTAATACTAAGGCACCGGAGTAAAGCAGCCGCCTCCGCAAGGGAAGACCTTTGAGAAAAAAGGGCTTGCACCACAGGACCCGCGAGTATGAACAGGCCAACAGCGGAGGGAATGGTAATCAGCATGGTAGTACGGATTGCCATATCGACTTTCCGTCTGGTCTCTTTCACATTCCCCAGGGAATAAGTTCCTGAAATATCCGGCATCATGGCAGAGGATACGGCAGAAGCAATGGCAACGGGAATATTGACGAAAATAACAGCTTCACCAGAATATATACCATATTCGGATGCAACTTTCTTTGCGGGAAAGCTCTTGGCATAAAGCAATATTTTCGAATAAATAGTCTGGTTTAAAATGGCGGTAGCATTATAGATACAGGTGCTTATTATAAAAGGAGTTATATTGTTAAATATACTTTGGAATATCTTTTTGTAGGGCTCCGGCTGCTTTTCGGAACTTTCCTGAAGGTGCTTCTTACGGGTGCCTCTGTTCAGGAAGTAGACCAGCAGCATAAAGATAAGTGCAGATAAAACCCCGGCTCCGGTACCGATGGCGCTTCCGACTGCTCCGTAGATTGCCTGTGTTGTAGAATCAGCCCCGGCCACTGTCTGCATCAGGAGATAAGCTCCCAATACACTGACCACCGCATTAAAAATCTGTTCTAAAATCTGGGAGACAGAAGAATGGACCATATTGCTCTGTGCCTGGAAGTAGCCTCTTAATACACCCAGAAGTCCCGATAAAAAGATGGTTGGAGCCAGTACTCTAAGAACAGCAACAGAATTCCTTTCTACGAACAGGCCTGCACCAAAAAGAGCAAAGGCACTGGCTGCCCCGCCAATGATGATAACATAAATAAGGGAGCAATAGAAGATTCTTTGAGCGTTTCTATATTCCTGTATAATCAGCTTTTTGGCAATTTCCTTCGAGACAGCGGAGGGAATGCTGTAGGAGGATACTAACAGCATGATGGTGTAAACATTTCCGGCAAAATTATAATAACCGATACCTTCTTCACCAATAAGGGCAATTAAGGGGCTTTTATACAGGATTCCGATAATTCTGCATAGGATTCCTGCTATGGCAAGTATTCCGGCCTGCTTGATAAAATTGTTTCTTCTACTTTGATTTGTCATAATAAGACCAACTTTCAGGGAACTTTATTTATTGGAAAGAAATTAAAAGGAAAGCTCTGTAAATGCTGAAGAGAAGCATCCAAAATTTTCTTAATTACATAAACAGTTAAAGAAAATTGTCCGAATAAACGTTGTGATTATACCATATATTGTTACCTGTATCAATAAAAAAACTGGTGTGGCATAAAACTTCGTCAGAAAACTTCTGCAGAATTTTTCTGCAAAGCGGTAATTAGACATTGCAGAAATATAGTAAATAATGTAAGATTAGTTTTGGTTTGAAATATGGATTGCATTTTATTGCCATTTAGGCAGTTACGCATGTAAACCTTCGAAATACATTTTCGTAGTGTGAAAATTAAAATGCTATTTTCACATACAAGATTGTACCGGCGAGATCCTCGGCCCAATCTTGCGGTGCATTGGGAAGGCATGGTTATTAAAATGAATAAAAATTGGGAGATGGATTATGAGAACAAAATTAAATTATTACAGGAAAGCCGCATTATTTTTAAGTATTTTGGCCATCAGCCTGTTAATGAAACCGGGAAACTGCTTTGCCGCTGAAAAAAGTGCCGGATTGGATGGGATTAAGACCCTGCATGAGAATACGGTCTATCGATATGATTTAAACGGAGACGGCAAAGAGGAAACAATAAAGTACCAGATAACGGAGAATGAAGAGCGGCATACTGCGACCCTGAAACTTTACATTGATAAAGAACTGTGTCTGACCAAAAAGGACGATGGTTTATCCTTTGGGATATATCTTCTTGATTTGAATAAGGGCGATAATTCACTGGATTTATTTATCCGGACCGAAATGGAATCCGACTGTGCCAAAAATGCTTTTTTTGTACAGTATGACGGAAATAAGATAACCCATAATATAGCTTTTAATATAGCCTTTAAAGCAGATAGTAAGGCGAAGGATTTTAATATCTATCGTTACTCCCTGGCTAAGACAGACGGTGCAGGCAGATTTACTTTACTGCTGGATACTCCTGTATATTCCCAAGCAGCAGGCTGTTATTATTGCTATGCTTCCTTTCAGGTGCAGGATAATAAGGTCTCCATGCTTCCGGCAAGCACCTTTACATTGGGAAAGTATTCAAAAGAGTACCAATACAAGGCAGCTAAAGCCTTTACGGTTTATAGTGAGGCCGGTACGAAGAAGATTGCATATAAGGTGACAAAAGGGGAAAAGGTCACGGTTGATAAACTGTATATTGCAAAAACAGGAAAAGTATATTTCAGAGTGAATAATAAAATGGGAAGGAAAGGCTGGATTGTATCAGACCAGGAAAATCTCTTTGCGGAGCTCCCTGCGTGGGGATAAGATTCAGGCAGAGTAAGAAGCAAATTGAGTAAAAAGCAAACAGGATAATAAAAGCAGGGTAATCTTTGAACTGACCCCACAAAGTTAGAACTAAAAATCTAACTTCAATGCCCGCCAAAGGTCTTGCGGAAGCCTTTGGGGTGGTAGCCGGTGTAATGCTTAAAGAAATTGGAGAAGGAGCTTAAATCCTGAGAACCTACCTGCAGCATGATTTCAGAAACAGAAAGCTGGGTGTTCTCAAGTAAGGACTTGGCCCGCTCGATTTTTAAGGTATTAATATAATTCAGTGGGGTGGTACCCATCTTGCTTTTAAACAGCCGGATGAAATAATTGGGATGCATATGCATCCTCACAGCCAGGTCCTCCAAGGTAATTTTTTTCTCCAGGTTATTATTGATATAGGTTATGATACCATTAAATTCGGAATTGTTTTCATTGTAAATTGCCATAGGTGCTAGCTGAGACTTCTCAATGTAATCTGAAAACAGTGACAGGATAGCGGATTTCAGCCGAAAGGCTGAAGGGAGGGAATTGTCCCTGGTGTACCGGAAAATATCCTGAAAGCTGTCAACGATATTCCTGTCCTCTGAAATGTCAATATAAAAAGGCAGGTTCAGCTGCTTTAACAGATTGCCTTCGCTGGTCTTAATGTCAAAATGAATCCAGTATTTTGTAATAAAATTATCATTTACATGATAAAAAGAGTGCTTCGTCTGGGGAGGGATGAAAAACATCCGGCCGGCTTTCCCGGCATAAGGAGTCCCCTTTATCTTAATTTCACATTCTCCTTCCGTGATGTAATAAATCTTGCAAAAAGGACATAGAACATCATAACCCTTCCAGGACCTTCCCAGATGGGTATAGCCTCCGTAATAGTAATCAATTGACAGGTTTGACAGAGAGCTTGCATTAGAAGTGTCCATGGAATTTTCCTCCCGGTAACAGGTTAATTTTTTTCAAGTTTTCGTTTGTATTTTCTATTACGTAATTAGTATAGTAATGGTAAACTGGGTTTGTCAATAAAGGAATGACGTGATTAATACAAATGGAGAAAATTTTAAAAAATGAGACATGGAAAAGGAGAGAAGCTTATGGGATTATTTGAAGAAAGAGCAAGGAGAACGGAGTGGTTTTTAGATGCAAGGTTTGGAATGTTTATACATTGGGGGCTGTATTCCATTCCGGCCAGAGGGGAATGGGTTAAAAGCGCCGAGAAGATACCAACGGAGGTCTATGATCAGTACTTTGAAGAATTTAACCCGGTAAGATATAACCCAAAGGAATGGGCGAAGCTTGCCAAGGAAGCCGGAATGAAATATGCGGTACTTACTACCAAGCATCATGATGGCTTTTGCCTCTTTGATTCTGCCTATACCGATTATAAAAGCACCAATACCAAATGCAAAAGGGATTTGGTAAAGGAATATGTGGATGCTTTCAGAGAAGAGGGCTTAAAAGTTGGATTTTACTACTCTCTGCTTGACTGGCATCATGAGGATTACCCCCATTACGGTGACAACCAGCATCCTATGCGGGAGGAGGAAAGCTTTAAGGGAGCTGGGCACAACTGGAAAAACTACGTGGAATACTTTCACAACCAGGTCAGAGAACTGCTTACTAACTATGGAAAGATTGATTTGATGTGGTTTGACTTCTCCTATGAGAATAAAAATTTAGCCGGTACGGAATTTGAGCATATGTCAGGGGAGACCTGGGGGGCAAAGAAGCTTATTACCATGATGAGAGAGCTGCAGCCGGATATTGTAATTGATAACCGTCTGGGCGGAGATGCCAGAAAGCCTGAGCCGGACCTCCATGCAGGGGATTTTGTATCACCTGAGTGCATGATGCCTGCCGGGGAAGCTGTGGACGTCCTGGGAAGGTCCATACCCTGGGAGCTTTGTCTTACCTTGAATGAAAATTGGGGCTATGCCAAGAACAAGCCCTGGGAGTACAAGACAACGGAAAATGTAATACACATGCTTGTGGAATGTGTCAGTAAGAACGGAAATATGCTGATAAACGTAGGTCCCAATGCCAAGGGAGAAATTCCAAAGGAAAGTATCCGCATTTTAAAGGAAATAGGGGAATGGATGAGGGTAAATTCCGACAGCATCTATGGCTGCGGGAAAAGTGAGCTTGAAAAACCGGAGTGGGGAAGGTACACACAGAAGGGCAATATTCTCTATGCACATATCTATGACAGAAGGGTGGGCTCCTTCCGCCTTGGCGGTCTGGAAGGAAGGATCAAAAAAGCCCGTATTTTAGAGGACGGGGCGGAGGTAAGGCTGGAAAAACCCTGGAATGGACTGGATTATCCGAAGGATGCCTTTGTACAGCTTGAGATTGCTGGGCTATATGATGAAAAGGATACGGTACTGGAATTGGAATTGCAATCTTAAAGGTTATGGAATATAATGGTGGTTATAAAATTGGATTAGTGTGAATTATGGAAAAGCATAATTCACACAGGTGCCTGCCAAATCCTCGGCCCAATCTTGCGGCGCGTTGGGAAGGCTTGGTGGTTAGCAGGAAATATTCCGTATGCAAGGGGAGCAAAGAATGAAGCAGCTTGGTACAAAGGTATTGGAAACAGAGAGATTACGTCTGAGGCCTTTTAAGGCGTCCGATGCGGAAAACATGTATAAGAATTGGGCAAGTGACGCTGAAGTTACCAGGTACCTGACCTGGCCTGTTCATGAAAGTGTGAAGGGCACAAGAGCACTCCTTGAATTATGGGAGAAAGAGGCGGATTCCACAAGTACCTATCAGTGGTGCATTGAGCTGAAAGAAACAGGAGAGGCCATCGGAAGCATCGGTTCAGCTCATCTATATGAGCACATTGAAGCCGTGGAGGTTGGATATTGTATTGGAAAAGCCTTCTGGGGAAAGGGCATTATGTCAGAAGCCCTGAGGGCAGTAAGGGACTTTCTCTTTGCCCAGGCGGAAGTTAACCGTGTAGAAGCATGCCATGATATCAATAATCCTGTTTCCGGAAAAGTGATGGAAAAATGCGGCCTTCGCTTTGAGGGTATCAGGAAGCAGGGTGGAAAGAATAATACCGGACTTTGTGATCTGGCCTGCTATGGATTAGTGAAAAGGGACTGGGAAGAGCTTGTAAAGTTATAAAACGTAAGTAGAAGCCATAAAGCTGCCGGAGGAAGGGGGCTTTATGGTTTCTTAAGCCAGTAATCCCAGGAAAGCCAATAGAAGAGATATGCATAATACCACTGCAAAGAAGGTGCAGATATTTTTAATACTCCGAATATCCTGGGTCTGTTTTGCCAGAAGTGCCTCTACGATATCCTCATGGGTAAGGTCAGACTCTTCCCATTCATAAATTTCTTCATCCTCATGGTAAATTGTCTCCGGGTCCTTTGCCGAAGCTTCGGCTTCCGTAATCTTTTTTGTACTTAATAATTCCATATCAGTCAGCAAAAATTTTAAATCCCTTTTTGTCATGGTCACACTCTTTGCATACCGCAGGTATGCCTGCGATACTGCCACAAATAAAAATGAGTGAAAGAATCTGTAAGTGGCATCCTTTCAAAATAATATTTTCTTTCACTCTTGCTCCCATTGCATACCGCAGACAGGTCTGCGGTATTGCCTTAAATAATGGAGTGTGAAAGCGCTTTTCTTTCACACGTCCCCCTTCTTTAATCAAAACGCTTTAAGACACCAAGGCAGGGTGAAAAGTAAATAATATAATTCCTGCAGGCAACATATACCCCATACTTTCTTTCATAAGCAGCAAGTGCCTCCTCCAGATAATCTTCCGTTACTTCCAGATATTCTGCCATGGTATAAACATCACGGCAGCCAGCCTCGTAGGAACGGATGATACCCTCCAGACCCACCTGTATATCATAGGCTGCAAGTCGTGCCCGGTACTCCTGCTTTCTGTTAGCAGTATTGGTCTGATCAAGAATATCACCTGCGGAGGTAAGGTGGTGCCCGATTTCTTCGGAAAGGACACAGCCTTTTTCAATGGAGGTAAGATTTTTATCTATGGCAATACAGCCGTCTACGTATAATCCCTTTAATCCTTCCACTTCGTAAAGATTCATTTCCTTTACATACAGATAATCATATTTCGTCTTTAAATCTTCGTATGTCATCCAAATCTCCCCTTATTGTTACTGCTTATTTGCCCTGGCGGCTAAAAGAAGCTTCTTATATTCCTCGATTTTATGAAGCTCTTCTTCTGTCCAGTGTTCATTATCCTCTTTATGGGCTGCGGTGGTCGGAACGGCAATGTCTTCCCAGCCCATCAGATATGAAGGAGAACAATGATAAATCTTTGCCAGATTAACAATTGTTTCATGCTTAATATTTTTAATTTCCCCGCTTTCATAGCGCTGCATGGTAGCTTCCTTGATTCCCAGCTGCTCAGCTACCTCTAATAAGGTCATGCCCAAGTTTAATCTTCTCTCCTTGATTCGTTCCTGTAAAACAGACATAAATAAATTCACTCCAGTCCATAGTTTATACGAAGCTTACTATGTTATATTAAGGTAATTATACCACAATCTTTCGTAATACGCAATAAATTAGTATAATATTTTGTAAAAACTTACGTAATACGTATTGACAAAATGAGTACAAGATGTTATTATTAACTTACGTAATAGGTAAGCGAAAGAAAGAATAAGAGGCCAGTTACTGCTTCACGAAGAAGAAAATTACTTTTATATAAGTGATTTCGCTTAATTGACCCCGAATTATTCAGTTTAAAACAATAGGAGAGGGGAGTTTTATATCCTGAACTTACGCATTACGAAAGTATTTGATTCGTCTTTTTGGAATTTCAGACGTTAAAGAAAAAGGCAGATGACCTTGGACTAAACCATGTGAAAAAATGTGTTTGAAAGGAACATTTTATGAAAAAGAAGCAGTTAATGCAATTGGGTCTTACAGAAGAGCTTTCCATAAAAATACTTGCACTTTGCAAGGAAGAACAGAGCGTTTTCATACCGAAGGAAAGGTTTGATGAGATTAACCGGAAGAAAAAAGAGCTGGAGTGGCAGGTTATGCACCAGAAGGAACAAATTGACGAAATGAGCGGTTGCAATCTTATTTACCGGAGCTTAAAGGAAGAAATGCTCAGGCTTTTATGGCAGGCAGGAGAGGAAAAGAAAAAAGAAGAGGAAAGATACAGGGATTTATTGTTGTATTCCTTACTTTTAGAAAGACTTTCTTCCTATAAATATGCAGAGCTTATTTTGAAAAAAATGGACAGGAAAAGGCTGACTCTGACACCGGAAGGAGAAATTCTTGGGGCAGAGGAGGAAATAGAAAGAGTACGTACAGCCTGGAAGGAGCTGTTCTGACACAGGGTTTTTTAACCGTAAAGCCTTTTGAGGGTATTAGCAAAGTGCGTACCGGAAGGAACAGCTCCTGACAAAAAATGATAAAAGGGAGGCAGCCATGGGAGAGGACCTAAAAGTTGCCATACGGGCAAAGCTTACAGAGCTTTTTCCGGAAGTAACAATATATGAAGAGGATTTACCGGAGGGATACCAAAAACCGGCTTTTCTGGTTACCACAACAAATGCGGTAGCAGGAAGAGGACTGGGGGGCAGAAAGGCCTTTCAGTTATCCTTTGACATTTCCTATTACAGCAATCTGGCAGGACGGATAAATACTGACTGCTATCAAAAGGGGCTGGCGTTATTGGAGGGCTTTCGCCTTACAGGATACCGGCTCAAGGGAAAGAAATCCGCTGCTGCTGAGGGAATACTGCATTTTACCTTTGAAACACAATTTACTGTTACAGAGGAAATCAGTGAAATAAAGATGAAGCAAAAAGAATTATCAACCAATATGAAGGAGGATTAACATGGCAGGAACATGGAATAACCAAAATAAAATATTACCCGGTGCCTATATTAACTTTTTAACCAATGCACCCTTATCTATTACACCGGGGGACAGAGGAACCGTACTTTTATTGCAGGAAATAAGCAAAGGGGCAAAGGGAGAAATCTATACCGTAACCGCAACGGATAATAACTTTCCTAATGGCATTACAAGCCAGGACAGCTTTTTGGCAGGAGAAGTCTTAAAGGGAGCAAATACGGTAAAGGTATATAACCTTGGAACTGCCCATACTAGTGCAGAGGTGGAAGCAGCACTTCTGGCAGCTAAGACCATGGATTTTGATGTGCTTGCTTATCCCTATGACGGAGAAAGCTATGATGCCATTAAGACTGCCATAGCAGCCTGGGTGGCAGCCATGGTAACCAGTGAAGGCAAAGGGATACAGGCAGTACTTGCCAACTTTACCGGTAATTCAGAAAACATCATTAACGTTGCCCATGGTGTGAAATTATCCGACCAGAGCGTCTTAACTCCGGCAAGCACTACCGCCTGGGCAGCAGGAATTACAGCAGGTGCTAAAATCAGCCAGTCCAACACCGGCAGAAAATACAATGGTGCTATCGATGTAGTGCCCCGTATGACCAAAGGTGAAATGGAAAGTGCCATAACGGCAGGAAAGTTCATTTTAAAGGTGGATACGGCGCAGAATGTAACCGCAGTTTATGATATCAATTCCCTTACAACACTGACTCCGGAAAAGGGAAAGGCATTTACCAAGAACCGCGTTGTTCGTACCTTAAATGGTATCAACAATGATATCACAGAGATATTTGAGTCCAATTATGTGGGTACTATGAGCAATAATGAGGGAGGAAGATCCCTTCTGCGTGCCACCTTGATTCAGTATTTTGGAAGGCTGGAAGAGCTTTCCGCTATCAAGAATTTTACCTCCGAGGATGTGGAAGTAAAAGAAGGTACGGAATCGGATGCCGTTGTGATCAATTGCTACATCCAGCCGGTGGACAGCATCGAGAAAATGTACATAACTGTTAGCTTATCATAAAAAAGGAGATGAAAACCATGGAAAATAATTATAAATTAAGATTGGCAGATACGATTTCAGCAAAGGAAGGTACAGCCTTTATCACAATCAACGGTATTAACAGGACACTATTCGAGGTATCCACCTTAAAGGCGCAGATGGATCTGACCGTACAGTCAAGAAAGACCCTTGGCAGCCGTATGACCCAGCACAAGGTAGTAGGTGCAGAAGGAACGGGAAGCATGACCATGTACTTTATGGACTCCGATATGCTGAAGCTGGCAGTAGAATATTTAAGCGGCGGTAAATTCGGAACCATTGATTTGATGGTTACCAATGAAGATCCCCAGTCCAGCATCGGCAGGCAGGAGGTAGTACTGAAAAATGTCCTGTTAAAGACAATCCCTGTTACAAACCTTGATGACCAGTCCGATGACCCTATCACGGTGGATACGGATTTTACCTTTGATGGCATAGATGATCTTAAATACTTCCATAAGCCGGAGGGCTTTACACAATAAAGAATATCCGTATTCCTGCAGGCTGCAGAAAAAAATAGTGCAGCCTGCTAAGGGTAACAGCTATTGCAGCCAAATTAATATAGCATAATCAAATCTTATCATTAATTTTTTAAATAAAAAATAGTCCATAAAAAAAGGAGAACAAATATGAGTTCATTAAAAGCATTTTTAAATCCCGTACAGGTAGAAAATAAGGAAGTTATGGTATCCAACCGTTTTATGGAGGAGGGAAAGGTTATTCCTTTCATTATCCGTCCCATTACCCAGAAGGAAAATGAGCAGCTTATCAAGAAGTACACCAGAAAGGATAAAAAGGGCGTGGAGAATTTTAACCGTACCGAATATGTTCAGGCTCTTACCGCCTGCGCGGTGGTGTTTCCCAATCTGAATGATACCAGGCTTCAGGACAAATACGGTCTTGGAGAAACAGAGGTATTGAAGAACATGCTGTTAGTAGGCGAGTACGCTACCCTGGCTTCGGAAGTGCAGACCCTGAGCGGGCTGGATACGGATATTAATGAGGATATTGAAGAAGTAAAAAACGAATAGCGCAAGGTGATGCTGAATTTAATCTGGCGCACTTTGCACTTCAAAAACTCCATATTCTGCCCTCTGCATTGGATGCCATGAGCCAGAGAGAAAAGGCCTTTGTCTATGCCAGCATTATGGTAAGGGTGGAATCGGAGAAAAGGGAAGCAGACAAAATAAAGATGAAAGGAGGCAGGAGCAGATAATGGCAGAAGCAGCAGATTTTAAATCTATGAAAATATCAATAGATATCTATTCGGAAGCGCTAGAGAAGCTAATGAAAAAGCTGGATACGACGACTGCTAAAATGATAAAAGCCAGTACGAAGTTTGATAATTCGGCAGGTAACATCTTAAAGGCAGGAAAAGCTGCAGACAAAGCCGCAAGCAAGATGCAAAGCTTTGGGAATGCCGCTTCCAAAACGGTGACGGATATGCAAAAGACCGGAAAGTCTCTGGATGATGCATCAAAGAGAATGAAAAAGACTGGTGATGCGGCAGACAGGGCGACCGGGAAGATGAAAAGTGCCGGAAAAACCTTGGATGATACGACAAAGAATATGAAAAAGGCCGGTGATGCCGCTATGAAAGCAACTGGGAATATGCTGCAGACCGGAGACAGTCTAAAGGGAGTGACAGACTCTTTCCAGAGTACCAGCAAGAAGGTGGGAGATGCTGCCAAGAATTTATTGGACGCCGGTAATAAAATAGGAAATGTGAATAAATCTCTGGGAGATACCGAGAAAAAATCTTCTAAGGCAGGAAGTAAGGTAAAAGATTTATTCGACAAATTCAAGAGTCTGAAAGGTGTAACAAAAGCCTTTGATTTAGCAGACAACCTGAGCATGTCCAATTCAAAGCTCAACAAGGTGAATGACGGAAAACGGTCTAATAACGCACTTCATGGAAAAGTAGCAGCTGCAGCAGGCAGCTCACGGAGCACCTATAAGGACATGGCAGGTTATGTGGCAAGCCTTTCCGCCGTGGAAGGCGGTGCCTTTAAGAATAATGACCAGGCAATAGCCTTTGCGGAATTGATGCAAAAGTCAGTTGTAGCCGGCGGAGCGGAGGACCGGGGAGCTGCCATGAATCAGATGATTGGCGGACTGTCAAAGGGAAGTCTGGGAAGCGATGACTTAAAGGCCGCTTCCGGTACCTCACCTCTTGTGATGGAATCCTTAAAAAGTTACACAGGTATGTCCTCGGATGACTTGTATAAGATGGCGGATGATGGAAAACTTACCGCAGATGTAATAAAAAATGCTATGTTTTCTATGAGTAATGATATTAATACACAATTTGGAAATACCAAGATGACCTTCGGAGAAACCTGGGATAAGTTAAAGGAAGGCGCATTGCAGGCAGCTTCCAGCGTTTTGGACAAGCTGAATGAAATTATTTCAAATCCCCAGGTGCAGCAGTTTGTAGATAAGCTGATAGCCGGTATGAGTATGTTAGGAGATGCGGCAGCAAAGGTTTGCGACTTTATCATCGGAAACTGGAACATAATAGGGCCTATTCTGGCATATCTGGTTGGAGTAGTTCTTGCCGTCATGATTATTGATACCATAGCCATGGCAGCAGCGTGGCTGGCAGTCAATTGGCCTATTCTCCTGATTATAGGAGCATTGGCAGCGGTTATTGGCATATTAGCAAGTGTTGGAGTTTCCTTTGAACAGGTATGCGGTGCTATCGGAGGCTTTTTAGGTGTAGTCGTTGCACATGTTTATAATTCCTTTGTGAACATATGGAATGTAGTGGCCGCCTTTATCAATTTCTTTGGCAATGCATTTAACAATCCCATTGCAAGTATTAAAATCCTCTTTCTGGATCTTGCAATTAATGCATTAAGCAATATCACAAGTATTGCAAAAGGATTTTCCTCCTTTATCAATAAGCTGACTGGAAAAAAGATAAATATAGCGGCAGGAATTACAAAGATGACAGACGCGCTCTCCGCTGAAAAGGAAAGTACCAAGGCAGAATCGGGCTATAAAACCTATGCAAAAGAAGCTTCTTATAAAGACTACACCAAGGCTGCTTTAACAGGAGATAAACTCGGTACCAATACCGCAAAGAATATAGAAAATATGGCAAAAGGCTATGATAATACATTGGGTAAAAACATAGTAAAAGACCCAACAAAAAACCCGGCATACGACCCGATGGAAAGCTATAATAAAACATTGGGTAAAAACACAGTAAAAGACCAAACAAAAGACCCAGCATACAACCCGATGGGCAATTTAGGATATCAACCCTTTCAGGGAAGTAAAAACCTTCCGGGTGATCCTTCTTCCCCTCTTAAAGTTGAAGGAACCGGCGCCGGAGGCTCCATGAGTGTGAATATGCCCGATGAGGATAAGGAGTACTTAAAGAATATTGCAGAGCGGGACTACATTGCCAATGTTGCCACCAACTCTCTGGCCCCCAACATATCCGTACAATTCGGAGATGTCCACCAAACGGCAGATGCCAATAAGGTAGCAGGCAGAATTAAAAAGATTTTAAGGGAGCAGATAGCAACGGCAAGTGAGGGGGTATATTAATGTACGCAATATTTTTCGACTATAATGGAACAACCTACAGGCTGCCCACCAACCCGGAAGAAATAAGTGTAACCAATACCCAGGCGGTAGAAAAGTACAATGTACTGAAGCTTGGGCAGATAGTGGTTCCAACCTATATGGAACTGAAGGAATACAGCTTTGAATGCGAATTTCCCCATCTGCAGTACAGCTATGTGACTGTTAAGAAGGAAGAGAGTTTCAAGGATGCAAAGCACTATATGGATGTATTTAGCAAATGGCGGAAACAAAAAGCTCCCATAAGATTCATGGCCGGCAATGTTACAAGAAAAGATACCCTTTATAAAGACAGGATTAATACTCTCGTACTGATTGAGGAAATGTCCATATCGGAAAAAGCAGGAGAGGAAGGGGATAAGTACGTATCCTTTAAGCTTATAGAATACCGGGACTTCAATAAAGCACCTTATTATAAAATAGATCAGAAAACCGGTAAGGCCGTTAAAGGAAAAGGTGATTCTGCAAATCCCAAGAAAAATGGATACCATGTTGTGGTAAAAGGCGATACCCTCTTTGGCCTTTCAAAAAAATACTATGGGGATGGGGCAAAATATACGAAGATTTATGAAGCCAATAAGGATAAGATCAAAAATCCTGCTCTGATTTATCCCGGCTGGAAGCTGGTGATTCCATGATAAGCTTTATTGTAAAAACCGGTGAGCAAATCTATGATATCAGTGAGTTGGTGACCAAGGTATCCTTTCAGGATACGTTAAATGAAGGCTGCAGCAAGCTGGATTTTACCTACTTAAAGAAGGATTTGGATATCAAAAACGGAAGTATTGTACGCTTTACCTATGACAGTGTCGGTATTTTCGAGGGCTTTGTCTTTAAAATCAGCAGAGGACGGAACCAGGAGATCAGTATCACAGCCTATGACCAGCTCCGCTACTGTAAGGCAAAGGATACCCTTTTCTTAAAGAATGATACGGCAGCTACCTTAACCAATAAGATGTGCAACTATTTTCATCTGAAGAAAGGCAGCATAGCGGAAGCAGGCTTTGTCCTTCCAATGGGGGTACAGGAGGATAAGACGTGGCTTGACATTATCTATTCTGCTATCAGTGATACCTTAAAGGCCAAGGGTAAATGGTACGCCCTGCGGGATGAATTCGGAAAGATTACCCTGCGGGAGATAGGGGACCTTGCATTGAATCTGGTACTGGGAGATGCCAGCCTTTGCTATGACTATAAGTATGAAAAATCCATTGATAATGACTTTTATAACATGATAAAGCTGGTCAGGGTAGATGATGAGACAGAAAAAGCCGATGTTACGGTGGTAAAGGATGATAAATCCATCTATTCCTATGGATTCCTGCAATACTTTGAAAAGGTGGATAAGAAATACACCAGTGCAGAGGTAAAGGCAATGGCGGACAGCTTGCTTGGGCTATATAACAGAGAGGCGGAAAGCGTAAGCCTTGAATGCCTTGGAAATACAAAAGTTCGGGCAGGAACTACCTTTAATGCAATTATAAAGGACATTGGCCTTGATAAGCGGCTGATTGTAAAAAGTGTTACCCACCAGTTTCTGCCTCTTCACACCATGAGTCTGGAGGTAATGATATGATACAGGAAATCAAAATAATTATGGAGAATTATCTAAATAATGTAAAGCTTTGTATGCTCCTTACCGGGACGGTAGTGGAGGAAGGAATTCAGATAAGTGACAGGCTGACCCTGCCCCTGGAGCTGGTGCAGGGTAATCTGAAAAAGGGATTAACTCCCGGAAAACAGGTCAGGCTCCTTCGGAACCACGGCGGACAGCAATACTATTTACTGGAGGTGGTGGAAGAATGATACCGGCAAATTCATTTGCAGAGGATATGGTAATTCAGATGGAAGAACAGCAGGACAGAACCTATGGCCTGTATCCGGATAAGATTCAGGGATATTTGACCGGGGCGGATGCCCTGTGGCAGGCAGTCTATAAGCTGTTGAATACGGAAAAGTATGAATATCCCATTTATAGCTTTGACTATGGAATTGCCCTGGAGGACCTGATTGGAAAAGACCCGGATTATGTCATAATCGAAATCGAGCGCAGGATTTCCGAATGCCTTCTCTCTGACGAAAGAATCAGCGAAGTTACGGATTTTGAGTTTGATGAAAAGGGAGACGAACTTAACATCAGCTTTCTGGTAAAAAGCATCTACGGAGACCTGAATGTGACAAAGGAGGTGGCATATTAATGTTTGAAGCAATGACCTATGAAAGCATATTAAATGAAATGCTGAGCCGGGTAGAAAATGATGTGGATAAAAGGGAAGGGAGCATCCTTTACGACGCCCTGGCCCCCTGCGCCTTTGAGCTGGCCCAGACCTATTTTAACATGGATAACTTTATTAACCTGGTATTTGGGGATACTGCCGTTGGAGAATATTTAGACCGTGTGGTATCGGATTATGGAATTACAAGAAAACCGGCCACCAAAGCAGCCAGAAAGATAACTACCAATAAAGAGGTGCCTATTGGCAGCAGATGGGGACTGGAAGCTACCACCTATCAGGTGATGAAAAAGCTTGATGGTACCGGTAACAGCTATGAGGCAGAATGTGAGCAGACAGGTGAAGCAGGGAACCATTACAATGGCACCCTTGTAAATATTGATAACTTAAGCGGTGTTACAGCCAGCCTTACGGATATCATTACAGCCGGAGAGGAAGAGGAAAGTGACGATAACTTAAGAGCCAGATTCTATGCCTTCGTGCAGTCACCCAGTACCAGCGGGAATGCTTATAACTACCGGAAATGGGCCCTTGAGGTTCCGGGAGTGGGAGATGCCAAGGTGTATCCTCTCTGGAATGGCAACGGCACTGTAAAAGTAATGATTGTAGACAGCAATATGTCCATAGATACCGGCCTGGAAGCAAAGGTGTATGAGCATATTGAAACAGTAAGGCCAATTGGTGCTGCTGTTACTATAACAAGCCCGGCCAGTAAGGAAATCACAGTTTCAGCAAAGATAACCCTGGATGGAAGCAGACTGTTAAAAGAAGTAACAGCAGATTTTACAGCAGCCATTGCCGAATATTTAAAGGGGACAATTTTTGAAGCCTATACCATCAGCTACGCCAAAATTGGCAGTCTTCTATTAAGTACTAAGGGAATCTCTGATTATTCTGACCTTTTGCTAAATGGCGGCATGTCAAATGTATCGATTGCAGATACCCAGATGCCGATAGCAGGAGCAATCACCTTATCGGAGGCTGGATAAAAGGGCCAAAAGTAAAATAGAAACCGGTATTTGCGAAAGGAGTTAGGAATTAGATTGAAAAATGTGATGCATTTTTCAAATTTCTAATTAAGCAGTATTGTAATAAGTTTGGAGTATGCATGGGTATTAGTGTGAAAATTAAAAAGCAATTTTTACTTTCTATTTGGGCAGTATCGCAAGTAAACTTGTGAAATGCATGGAGGTTATTATGAATCTGATGGAACACTTACCCCCCTATTACAGGGGGAACAAAACCATGGAAGAGCTTCAGGATATACTTACCGCCAAGGTGGATGAAGCGGCTCTTGAATTGCAGGAAACTGTCAATCAGTGCTTTATCGGGACAGCGGCGGCTCTTCTTAGCAGGTATGAAAAAATCTATGGGCTTACGGTGGATGTTACAAAGAGTAATGGTTTTCGAAGGGAAAGACTGCTTGCGAAGGCCAGGGGGACAGGAACGGTGACGAAAAAGATGCTTGCAGAAACTGCAAGTGCTTATTCTAATGGAGAGGTAGCAGTTATTGAGGATGCCATGAATAACAGCTTTGTGGTTAAATTTGTGGGAACGAAGGGCATCCCGGCAAATATGAGCGATCTAACCTTGACTATTGAAGAAATAAAGCCTGCGCATTTGTCCTTTATTTTTGAATATACCTACAACACATGGAAGGATGTAAGTAATATGACATGGCAGGATGCCAAAGCTTATTCATGGAAAACATTTAGAGAAAGATAAAAGTTATAGAAAGAAATTTTATCAAATATTAAGCATATCAAACCTGAATTTTGATAAGCAGAAAAGAGGTTAATATGGCAGAAAAAACCAGTAATTATAATTTAGAAAAGCAGCAGCTTAATGATTATATTAATATAGAAGGTATCAATGAGAATTTTGATATTATCGATGACCAGATTAAAAATGTGAGCGATAAGGCAGACCAGGCTTTTCAGTCAGCCAGTGATGGTAAAGGCAAAATTAAGACCGCCATTACTGGCATAGACCCAAGCGTAACAATACCTACAGATGCAACCTTTGCCCAGCTTGCTACAGCAATAGGGCAGATTAAGACCGGAGTAGATACAGGGGACGCTACGGCAACAGCGGAACAGATACTTGCAGGCATGACAGCTTATGTAAAGGGTGCAAAAGTAACAGGAACTCTTCCACGCCAGAATGGTAATGGCAAAGGCTACACTAACATGAATGCAAAGAAAGCTAATGCCTGGCCACAAGCAGGTGGTACACGCTTACATTATCCTATTTTACCAGGTGCATATATTGATACTGCTATAACTGACCCTCAGTCAAGGGACACACCTATGGGATATATTGATGATGCAAATTTCATACCGGATAACATACGTTCCGGCAAATCAATATTTGGATTGCAAGGAAAAAGTACGGTGGTAGATACAGAGGACGCAATCCTTGACCCTTATTTTTTACTTACTGGATATTCTGGATATGATGATGGAGTTAAAAAAAATGGTACAATGCCAAACCGTGACAGGGCTTGGAATACTCCAGTTATGACAGTTCCGCAGCAAGGAGTATTATATGTCGTTCCGCCAGATGGTTGGTATGCTGGTAGTACCGATTGGAGTAATCGTGGTGGAGTTAGACTTGGTGATTCCAATTTTGTATCATCAAATATTCTGAACACGGCAAACATATTTGGATTACAAGGAACGGCCATAGCAGGGAAAAGGTGGGCGAGCGGAACACATACTGTTACACTTGGACTGAATAGCCAGTATGAGGGACTAAAAACATTTCATATACTTAGTGGCTATGGTGGTAGTGAACGTACAAAGGACACCAATAAGTATGCATTAATTAGCAATTTAACTTTTACTCCGTCTATAATAGTCCTTACTTGTGGTACACCTGGGTCGTTTGGGTGGTCAATAATAATGTATGTAGCAGCATTTGGACGTTCAATAACACTCTGCTATGATATGGCTGGTAAAAGCCCTTCATACGACCCACTAAATAATGATATATATGCAATTCCAGCTTATGACGGTTATGTTAATTCATCTGGTTTTTGTATCCCGGTAACATATGGCGACGGAACTGTATACACTTGGTGGGCCTATGAATAAGAAAAGAGTAACAAAATGAAAACATTAGTAATTTATGATACAACCGGGGAAAAAATTTCCAAGCACAAGGGAGTGTGCAGTAGCCTTCCGGCATCCCGTTCAATGGAACGCACAGGGGGAGCTTTGTACATTCGATTGGACATTGCAGGGGCTGCAACAACTTGCCTTTGAAACGGAAGCAGTAGTCAGCTTGTCAGTTACCAGCAACAATGGAAGCGGAAATCAACGCAGCCAAACAAAAGAAAATGCCCTTGCAGTCAAAATAGAATTTTAGGATAGCCTATGAGAAAAATTATGTCGGTTATTATTGGATATCAAGGTTTGCAAATGTTAAATAGAGGGTCATATATTTATAAAATCTGTTTAATTGGATTGTAATCAGATACTTTTGATTTGGCAGTTCAGTTAACCTTCTATATATAAATTTGTGGTTTTACTCTCTTTGCTAAGCATTTTCAATATGGTTTTATCCTATAAATGATTATAAGAGAAACGAAGCCACAACAAATAAACTTATGGGGAGGGGTTATGGAATTAGACGAAAAAGTCAACGAGCTGGAAAAAGCTCTAATCAAAATAGACGAACGCTCCAAATCAATCAAAATCCGTTTGGATGAGATGGAAGCGGAAATGAAGGAAAATAACTCCCTTGTTACCGCCATCAAAGAACTAGCCATCGAAACAAAATACATGCGTTCTGATTTAAACGAAACAATCCAGCGTCTGACAAAGCTGGAAGGCCGTGACGCTGATAAATGGGACAGATTCAAATGGCTTTTGGCGGCTGGTACGGTAACAATTATTCTTGGCTTTATAGCCTTGCAGATAGGGCTGAAGTAAGCCGGTGAAAGGAGCAAATAATATGGATTTAACATTTCTACTGCAATATATCAATGTGGTGACCTTGGGGATATGCTTATGCATAGGGTATGCCTTTAAGAACATAAAAACTTTTAACAACCAGTACATACCGGCGGCTATGTTAATCCTTGGAACAGTGATTAACATCCTTGCCAATCTTCCGAACATCAGTGCGGCAGTAATCCTTGGCGGCATGATCAGCGGTCTGGCAAGTACCGGGCTTTATGAAGCTATGAGAAACCTGATAGAAAAAGGACAGTAGGAAGGCGGTATATATCATATGGAAAAGAAAGAATTTATAAAAGCAATTGGAGCTGCTGCCTTAAAATATTACCCTGTCTATCAGATACTGCCAAGCCTTACCATAGCCCAGGCGGTATTGGAATCACGATGGGGAAATTCCGCTTTAGCAAAAGACTGCTGCAATTATTTCGGCATGAAATGGTCAAGCACTTGCGGTACCGCCTGTAAGGAGTATACTACAAGAGAGCAGACAACAGAGGGGGTTCCTTACACCATAAAGGCAAAATTCAGAAAATATCCTAATCTGAAAGAGGGTATCAAAGGTTATTATGAATTCCTTCAGTATCCCAGATACTCCAATCTGAAAGGAATCACGGATTATAAGGAAGCCAGCGAAGCTATCAGAAAAGACGGATGGGCGACGGATATCTGTTACAGCACCAAGTTAATAGAAATCATCCGGACTTATGAACTGTGGAGATACGACTTACAGGTAGTATATGCAAAGGAACCGGAAGAAACCATAACACCGGGTGGGGATTCTTTAGCAATTATCTGGCTTCAGGTAAAGCTTAACCGCTGCTTACAGGGAGTGACCGGTTTCAAGGAATTGACTCTGGACGGAATATACGGAGCAAAAACAAGAGCGGCGTTACTTCTCTATTGGAAGAAGCTTGGCTGGAATAAGGATGGAGCAAATACCGGATGGATAGCTGGAATCGAAACCAAGGCAGCATTGGCGGCAGTATAGACGGTTTTAACAGAGAATGCCCTGAAACAATAGTTAATGCGATTGCTTTAGGGCATTTTTGCACTTTTTTGATTCCATGAAAATATATTATTATGTCCGGAACGAAAGAAAGCTGTAAAGCAGTTCCCTTCGATAACTTTTGTGCCGCTCCAGGCGGGAATGAGAGGGAGTTTAAATATAGATTATTCAGCTGTGTATTTAGAAAAATCAAATCCCAGATTTGATTTTCATGAAAGGAGCCAATATGAAAATAGCAGTAGATGCAGGGCATGGCTATAATACCCCGGGAAAACGCACTCCTCCGGTGCCGACGGACGTAGATTTTAATAAAGACGGTAAGGCCGATGTAAAAAAAGGGGACAGTATCCGGGAGCATGTGGCAGCTGTGGGAGTTGCCTTCAATCTTATCAAAGAATTAAAGCGCTGCGGCTTTGATACCGCCATGACAGGCTTTGATGACGATAATCCCAAGGATGATGGGGATACTCCCTTAACCCAAAGGCAGACAGCCATTAAAAATGCCAAATGTGATTATTCTGTCAGCATACATTACAACGCATATGGTGACGGAACTGCTTTTAACTCCACAGAAGGAGTAAGCATTTATATCCACAACACCAATAGCGGCAAGTCGGAAAAGCTTGCAAAAAGCGTACTAAAATATTTAGTCCAGGGAACCAAACAGACCAACAGGGGAATCAGCAAACAGGCCCTTGCCATGTGCAACTGCAAAGCCCTTGGGACAAAGGCCTCCATTCTGGCGGAGCTTTGCTTTATGACCAATGAAAGGGAAGCCCTGCAAATGATGGGAAGCAGTGCTTACTGGAAGGAATCGGCCCAGGAAATCTGCAAGGGAATCTGCGATTACACCGGAGTAAAATATATTCCCGAGGTTTATACTCCTACAAAGCCCATTACCAGAAAATCATCGGATACAGATATTAAGTGGCTTCAGGGAAAATTGAATTCCGTATTACAGGGGGAGAGCTTTATTCCGCTGGCAGTTGACGGGAATTATGGAAACAGAACAAGAATCGCTGTACTGATTTACTGGGAGAAGCTTGGCTGGAACCAGACAGGAAAAGATACCGGCTTTAGTGCCGGCAGCAATACCATAACAGCACTGTCCAAGGGGAGGACAAAATAAGAGAAAGCCGGCAGAAGTCCTTTAATATCCATTTCTGCCGGCAGAACTGAATTATATAATATGAACAATGAATTGCTGCGGACAGAAAAAGAAAGAGCATAATTTTATGCAAAAATATCATAATTCTATTTAATTTCCTCCATATACAACACAAAAAGCCATGTTAAAAGTTGTAATTTTTAGAAAATAATTGAAATATGCCTAAATTAGTGTTACAATAAATATTATTAATCCGGAGGGTGATAGGCATGTTCAAAAACAGCAGGAATTTACAAAGCCCAATCTTAATACAGAGAATGCTGGACTGGGATTTTGAAAGCGAGTTTATAGGCAGTGATAACAAAGACCAAAATGACATGTACCATAATTACAGGAAGTATTTTACCCAGTTTCGTAATGAGTTTGGCAATGTAAAATCAATATCCGGGCAGTTAGAAGGCGTAGTGGAGGAAATCGTGGATGCCTCCCAAAGTGTCAGACATTCCTCGGAGTACATAGCCCAGGGGGCACAGACTCAGGCAGAAGATGTTGGAAGGTGTATGGGGGTCGCCGACCATTTTTCTGAGAAAATCAATGAGATGGATCAGAAGTCAAAAGAGCTGATCGGACTTGCCTTTGATATGAGCAAGGTAAATGCGGAGGGAAAGGATGCCATTCATAATCTTTCCGTGAATCAGGAAAAGAATGAAAAGGTAATGCAGGAAATCACAGGAGCCATCTACACCTTGTTAAGCAAGACCCAGAACATCACAGAGATTACCAAGGTGCTGTACAGTATTGCTTCTCAGACGAATCTGCTGGCTTTAAATGCGTCCATTGAAGCTGCCAGAGCCGGAGAAGCCGGTAAGGGCTTTGCAGTAGTGGCAGAGGAGGTCCGAAAATTATCGGAAGAAAGCAGACAGGCCAGTGAGGACATCAGCAGGTCCTTAACGGATATCACCGGCCAGCTTGATAACCTGAAGGGGGTAATGGACTCTTCCACCGCGATATTTGGGGAACAGAATCATGCGGTAGGCAAAGTAATCGAATCAGTAGAGCAGGTAAATGGCACTGCCGATGTATTTATAAAGAAGCAGCAGGATTTTGGTGAAGAGGTCGGGCAGCTCACAAAGGAGAAGAATACGTTAATTGAAGCTCTTGGAAGCATAGCCGCTGTAGTAGAAGAGTCTTCTGCTACCACGGAGGAGGTTGCTTCCCTGACCATCAGCCAGAACAGCCTTGCAGATATACTGGTCAAGATGACAAGGGAATTATGCGAAAAGGTAACATTAATTGAACGCAGTTCTGTCATTATAAAGACCTCGGCAATCACTAAAAAGAAGAAAAAGATAGCTCTTATATGGGATTTGGATGATCCTTTCTGGGAACCCGCTGCAAAGGAAGCACAAAAGACCGCAAAGGTGCTTGATATGGATATCGAGATATTTGCTCCGAAGGCCAGAGGCGAACAAGGAACAAAGGAAATGATTGATATCTTAAGGAGAATATCCATAGGCGGATTTGACGGAATAGCAATTTCACCCATAGAGAATGACGATGTCGCAAGGGAATTAAAGACTATTACTGACAAAGGGACAAAGGTAATCTTTATCCAGTCTCCGGTTAAGGGGATTCCTCATGAGTCCATTATCGGCACCAACACCCTGCAATGCGGACGAAGTGCCGGAAAGATCGTAAACCAGCTCTTAAACGGCGCCGGAGAAGTCATTGTTGGAATGTGGACGGACTATAAGCTGGCATCTGTGGAGGAAAGAGCAGAGGGCTTTATGAAGGAGCTGAAGGAAACTTCTAATATCACAGTGCACCAGGTAGGCGTTATGGGTGAGCCCTCGAAGGAAGAGGCAGAGAGGGTCATTACAAAGATGCTGAAGGATTATCCCAATGCGAAGCTGCTCTTCTCCACAAATATAGGCTGGGGTCTGGCCTATGCAAGATATGTGGAAAGCCACAGCTTAGACATGAAGGTGGTAACCATAGACTTTACCAAGGAAGTAGCAGAACATATGAAGAAAGGCAGTATAAAGGCAGCCATTGCCCAAAGGCCCTTCATATGGGGAAGTGTTCCTCTGGAAACCTTCGTAGATGTATTTGCCGGTAAGGAAGTCAAGAAGACGGTTGATACCGGAACCTATGAGGTAAATGCCGGTAACCTCAAGATATTTGAACAAAGAGTATAAGCCGGTCTTTCACCTGAAAGCACGGCACAATAAAATAATATAGCGGAAAGAGAGTCAAAAGTGGGAGCAAAAGCCTGTTTTTGGCTCTTTTGTTTTTGTAAATATCCAGCGACCATATGTTCGCTGCCTTCTCGACTTTGAAATTTTTTTGTGTTATAATGCACTTTAATAAATGGAGATTTATAAAAAAATTAAAGATACTGCAATAGAATCTTAAATAATCCTTCCTTTTATTTCATAGTTTTCCCTGAAAGCCTGTGCTATAATGTAAAAGGATACTATTATACATTATTTATGCCAGCTGCGTAAACGGCTTGCCAAATGGGAGCATTAGCTATATTTATATAGTACCGCAGGCAGGTTCGTATAATGCGTGAAGGATGATAATTTTCAACGATGCAGAGATGGAAATGAGGTTCCTATGAAATTCATACATATAGCAGACGTGCATCTAGGTGCCAAACCCGACAGAGGATTTTCCTGGTCTGAGCAGAGAGGAAAGGATATCTGGGACAGTTTTACTCATATAGCTGAGATTTGTGAAAGCGAAGGGATAGACCTGCTGTTGATTGCAGGAGATTTATTTCATAAGCAGCCTCTTCTCAGAGAGCTTAAGGAAGCAGCTTATACCTTGGGGAGACTTTCCAGGACTCAGGTGGTTCTAATGGCCGGGAATCATGATTATATCAGCGAACGCTCACCCTATACAAGCTTTTCCTGGCCGGATAATGTTCATATGCTGGCTGACCGTGACATGGACAGCATATACTTTGAAAATATTAATACCGAAATTTATGGCTTCAGCTACCATGCAAGGGAGATAAAGGAGCCTCTTTATGATAAGATAACCCCGGGCTGTGCAGAGAGAATCAACATACTGCTTGCCCACGGCGGAACTGCCGATAACATTCCCATTGATAAAAATGCTCTGCTCCGCTCGGACTTTGACTACATTGCCCTGGGGCATATCCATAAGCCGGAGTATCTGGCAGAGCGGATAGCCTATTGCGGTTCCCTGGAGCCAATGGACAAGAACGAGACAGGGGAGAGGGGCTATATAAAAGGGGAAATTATAAAAGAAGAAGAGAAGAGCAAGCTGCATTCGGAATTCATTCCCCATGCAAGGTGCCAGTATAAAAGGATAGCAATGGCAGTTCATCCGGGCATGACAAATGGAGAAATCCGCGATAGCATCAGGGAGATCATGAAAAGTCAGGGTGAGAACCATATTTACCAATTCAGCCTTACCGGAAAGCGGGCAAGGGATATGGTATTTGACATAGAGGGCTTTCTTGGCCTTGGAAATATTCTGGAGGCAGCAGATAATACACTGCCGGATTATGATTTTATAGCCTTAAAGGAAGAAAATGAAGATAATATCATCGGTCTTTATATAAAGGCCATTGAAGAGGGAGAGTTTTCCAGAGAATTTGGGGAAAAAGCCTTATATTATGGTATGGAAGCCCTTCTGGAGGCTAAGAATTACAAATAAGGAGAGAGACAGTTGCAGTTTAGGGAGCTTAAAATTACGGATTTCGGAAAATTTCATCAAAAGAATATTTTCTTAAAAGAGGGTATCAACCTGATCTATGGGGAAAATGAAGCCGGCAAATCCACGGTTCATGCCTTTATCAGAGGGATGCTCTTTGGCATAGAAAAGCCAAGGGGAAGAGTTTCAAAGGAAGATATCTATACCAGATACCAGCCTTGGGACAGCCCTTCTTCCTACAGGGGAAGTCTGGATTTTACATCGGAGGGAAAGAATTACCGGATTATCCGCAACCTTGAGAAAAACCAGAAAAGCATGAGTCTTCTTGATCTGGAAACCGGAAGAGAGCTGGGAAATGATAACGGAAGGATAAAGGAGCTTTTAGGCGGGCTTACGGAATCCGGTTATGTGAATACTGTCAGCATAGAACAGCAGAAAATCAGAACAGGCCCGGAGCTTGCAGGCGAAGTCAGAAATTATATTACCAATCTGTCCTTAGCCAAAAGCAATGAGGTAGATGTAAACAAAGCCCTTGCTTTTTTACAGGGAAAGAAAAAAGAACTGGAGAGCAGGAGACCCCAGCAGGAATTAAAAGAAACAAAAGAGCTGATCGAAAAAGGAAAAATCCTGGAGCAGCGTGCAGATGACCTTATGAATCAGCTTAACCGGGTAACCCGTGACCTTTCCCTTGCAGAAGAGAGGGTAAACAGCCAAAGGGCAGAGGGCGCAGAGAAGGAGAATTCCTTTGATTATGAAGAAGCACTGCTCCAGTATCCTCTCATACAGGATAAGTTTAAATACTATGAGGGCAGAAAGAGACAAAAGGAAGAGCTTAGAGGGAAAATTGAGACACTGGAAGAGGAAATAGCAGCAGGCAAATATCCAAAGAGCGGTGAGCTTAAGAAGGATATGGAGGCTTTAAGGGAAACAGAGAAGGAAAAGGCAGGAATTGAGGAAGAACGGGAAGCATTTCTTTTAGAGGCTTCCCAAAATAAGAAGAGAAGAACAGGCAGAGCTTTCACAGCCACAGTCCTTTTCCTTTTAGGAGCATTGGTAATGCTTTTAATCGGCTTTACCAGCCACAGTAAGGTCTGGCTGGCAGCCCTTCCCCTTGCTCTTGCTGCTGCGGCAGTAATAGGAAAGCTTAATGCTGATACAAAAAGGGCAGCAAAAGAATATGAAGAGAGACTGAAAGGTCTTGACAGTATCAATCAGCACAATCGGAAAAAAAGAGAAGGAACTCTTGAGAAATACCATGTCAGAAATGAAGAAGAGCTTACGGCCCTTTATGAAGCTTCTATAAAGGCAGAAATGCAGAATGATTTTAAAAAAGTGCAAATCCGGGAATACATAGGGCAGGAGGAGCAATTGGAAGAATTGGTGGCGGCAGGGAAGGAAGAGCTGATATCCTATCTGATGCTGGCAGCCAAGGAGAAAGAGAGGCTGCTTTTAAAGGAGTATGAGCCGGAAGAAAGGGACCTATTAAAAGTAAGGACCTTTTTGGAAGGCAGAAAAAAGGAACAGCAAAGAGCAGAAGAGGAGATTTTTAAAGAAAGGGACAGGCTAAGCCTTCTGGCGGAGAAAATCAAGTGGGAGCTCAATTCCCTGTCAGAAAATGAAGAAGAGTTATTATTTTACCAGGAGAAGGAGAGAAAGCTCTTAGAAAAAGAAGAGGAGCTTAAAATAGAGTTAGAGGCTGTTGCAACGGCCATGGAAACCATTAAGAGTCTTTCTCAGAAAATACATGATTCCTTTGGAGCAGTGCTGAATCAAAAGGTATCCGGTCTGGTATCGGAACTTACCGGCGGCAGCTACAGTAATATAAGGATAGATGAAAATCTGGAAATGAAGGCAGAGATAGGGGAGGAATACCGGGTATGGGACAGATTAAGTACCGGAACCATGGATCAGTTATTATTTGCTCTGCGGCTCAGTGTTTCCGATATCCTCTATGACAGGGAACTTCCTCTTCTTCTTGATGATTGCTTTGCCTATTATGATGACAGGAGAACAAGGGCGGCCTTATCCTATCTTACAGGATGCAGCAGGCAGATTCTTATCTTTACCTGCCATGAAAGGGAGAGGGAAATATTAAAGGAGCTAAATATTTCATATAACTACGTAGACTTAGGAGAAGCTTGATTCTCCGCAAATCATACTATCTGCATAAGCCTGAATTCAATCCATAAAAAGCTTGTGCAGCTATCCGTTTTATATCAACGGCGTAAAGAGGCAGATATGGAAAATAATAAAAGTAGTTCGCAAAATAACAGCACTAGAAACAGCAATACAAGGGGTACAAACAGGAGCACAGGCAGCGGTAGCAGCAGAAATGCGGGCAGCAGCTCAGGGAATAATGGATACCGAAACGGTACGGGAAGTGGTACAGGAAGCACCCCTAAAAAGGACAACAAAAATATGACAGCAAGTAATAAACATAAGAAGAAAAAGAATAAGCGTTTAAGACAAAAGGTCAGGCTGACTGTCCTGGCAATATTTTTGGTATTCTCCCTGTTATTTCTGGCAGGCTGCCTGTTTTTTGATTATAAGTACGGGGATGCCTTTGTTAAATATCAAAATGATGCCAATCAGTTAGTTGGTGATTCCACTCCTGAGACCTTCAGGCAAATGGAAACCAGTCTGGTCTATGACAGCAACAAGAAGCTGCTGTCTGTTTTAAAGGGAGAGAAGGATGTCTATTACCTGAGCTATGATAATATTCCCCAAAGTGCGGTGCAGGCAATGATATCCATTGAAGATAAGAAGTTTTTAGAGCACGGCGGAGTGGATTTATCAGCCAATATCCGTGCATTTGTGGCACTGGTTAAGCATAGGGGAGAAATTACCCAGGGCGCCAGCACCATCACCCAGCAGCTTGCAAGAAATATCTTTTTATCCAATGAGGTAAGCTATGAAAGAAAGCTGAAAGAAATCTTTCTTGCAGTGGATTTAGAGAAAAAATACAGCAAGAGGGAGATAATGGAGTTTTATTTAAACAACATTTATTTTGCCAATGGATACTACGGAATACAGGCAGCCAGCAAGGGCTACTTTAGCAAGGATGTGAATAAGCTAAGCCTGTCGCAGATTGCTTATTTATGCGCAATCCCCAACAATCCCACCATATATGATCCCCTTGACTATCCGGCAAATACCTTAAAGAGAAGGGATCGTATCCTGTATCAGATGTATAAGGACGGCAAAATCAGCGAGGCGGAATATGACCAGGCTGTAGCAGAAAAGATTAAGCTTAAGACCAAGAAGCCCAGCCGCAATAACTATGTGGAAACCTATATTTTCTATTGCGCTACAAGAGCTTTAATGGAGCAGCAGGGTTTTGTATTTAAGAATCAATTTAAATCCGATGGGGATAAAAAGGAATATGATAAGGAATACAAGGAGGCCTATAACAAATGCCAGAAATCCTTATATTACGGAGGCTACCGTATTTACACCTCCATTGACATGAAAAAGCAGGAGCAGCTGCAAAAGTCAGTGGATGACACTCTGGCCAACTTTACCGAAAAGACGAAGGATGGAATTTATAAATTCCAGGGAGCGGCAGTATCCATAGACAATAAAACCGGAAGAGTAATTGCTATTGTAGGCGGCAGGTACCAGAATACAGGAGGCCTTACCTTAAACCGGGCTTACCAAAGCTTCCGCCAGCCCGGCAGTTCCATCAAACCGCTGATCGTATACACTCCGTCCTTTGAAAATGGCTATTATCCTGATAATGTGGTAAATGACCATAAATTTGAGGGAGGGCCCTCCAATTCTGATGGTGTTTACCTTGGAAAGATTCCCTTAAGGACAGCGGTGGAAAAATCCAAGAATACCGTTGCCTGGCAGCTGTATGAGGAGCTGACGCCTAAAGTTGGATTATCCTACCTTTTGAATATGAACTTCAACAGAATAGATAAGAATGATTACTATCCCGCAACCTCCCTTGGTGGTTTTACATACGGTGTAAGCCCCTTGGAGATGACCTCCGGCTATGCCGCCCTTGAAAATGACGGCGTATTCAGAAAACCGACCTGTATTGTTTCCATAAAGGATTCGGAGGGAAATGTGATAGTGGACGGCAAAATGGCGAAGAAGCAGGTCTACAGCCAAAATGCAGCCCGTATGATGACGGATGTACTGACAGGCGTTATTAAAAATGGTACCGGACGGGGACTTGGCCTTGATAATATGATATCCGCCGGAAAGACGGGTACTACCAATGACAAAAAGGACGGATGGTTTGTCGGATATACCCCTTATTATACCACCGGTGTCTGGGTAGGCTATGACAGCCCGAAAACCAGCAATCAATTAGCCGGTGCCACTTACCCCGGAAACATCTGGAAGACCTATATGAATGAGATCAATAAAGGCCTTGAAAATATCCCCTTCTCTTCCTATACCGATACCAGATCGGACGAGGAGAAAGCAAAGGATCAGGGTATTACCCCGACACCTACCGAAACACCTACTCCCACACCTACCGAGACACCTACACCTACCCCGACAGATACTGTAACAGAAGAGCCCACAGAGCCGGGGGATGGAGGAACCGATATCACAGAAACTCCCACAGAGCCTGAAAACCCAGATAACGGAGAAAACCCGGATAATCCGGATAACGGAACGGACCCCGGAGGTGACGGTACCAATAACGGAAGCGGAGATGGCCAGGGGACGGATAATGGAGTAAATGGTGATAATGGCGGCGGTGATATTTCCACACCATAGACCTTTAAATATAACCAAAAAATAATACAGACAAATTTAAATATTCCTATTGACTCTCCTGTAACAGCAGGGTTTACAGTTATTTCATTGGGGCCCCAATACAATATGTGTGAAAAAGTCACTTTCACACTAGGCTATTTATTTCGCAAAGGGTGTAAGCATGTTTAAAATCGGTGAATTTGCAAAATTAAACAGAATAACCATAAGTACCTTAAGACATTATGATGCCATGAACCTTATTAAGCCCGTAAAGACGGATGAACTGACAGGGTACCGTTACTATTCGGCAGAGCAGATGCCGCTTCTTAGCCGTATTCTCCGGTTAAAGGAGATGGGCTTTTCCCTGGAGGAAATTACTCTTATTATAAAGGGAAATACGGGTAAGGATGCCTTGATGGAGCTTCTTTGCTTAAAGCAGACGGAAGTACAGGATGCCATAAGCAGGGAAGAAGAACGGCTTAACAGTCTTAAGGACTATATGAGTTATCTGAATCAGGAGGGCAAAGCAATGGAATATGATGTTCTTTTAAAGAAAACAGATAACATAAAGGTGGCGGGACTCAGGGACCTCATTCCTGAATATACGGCACAGGGACCTTTGTGGGAGGAATTGGGAGACTATATTAATAAAAACCACGGGAAGATGGTGCCGCCCTGTATGGTAATCTATTATGACAGTAAAGAGCTTCTGAATGCAGTAGATGCTGAGGTGCTGGAAGGTATAACAGGAGAGCTGAAGGGAAGTGACCGGGTAAATGTCAGGTATTTAGAGCCTGTACAGGCTGCCTGTGTGGTCCATAAGGGGCCATACAGCGCATTGAGCCATGCCTATGAGGCACTTTCTGCCTGGATAGAAGAGAAGGGCTATGAAATAGCAGGTCCCCAAAGGGAACTTTACCTGAAGGGAGAATGGGATTCGGAAAGTCAAGAGGATTATATTACGGAACTTCAGATTCCAGTAGAAAAGAAAAAACTTCCGTAATAGTCAAAAAATTAAAAAAAGCAATTTTCACACAAATGCCTGGGAAATCCTCGGCCCAATCTTACGGCGTGCCTGGAAGGCGTTGCGGTTAGAATGAAAAAAATAAGGGTAAGCAGCCACAGGATGGATGCTTACCCTTTATCTTTTGTCAATTTTATCATTTGTTGTTTATCTTACTATCTTTTGTATAACTATTATATCGGTAGTTAAATGAAGAAACATAACGGTTTTTGTCAAAAAAAATTATTTTATAAAAATTTTTAACTTATCCTAAAACTTAGTTTAAAAAAATCACCTTAAAAACTTATTTCTTAACCTTAGCCAGAATGTTCTGGATTCTTTCTGTAGGACTTAAAAGCTTACTGATAGAAGAATCATGGTTTAAGGTATCAATTAAAAGAGCGATGTATTTACTCATATCTACATTGATATAGTAAGGCTTTGATAACAGCTCCTCTGTCTGGTAAACCAGGTTGGTGGTAAGTACTCTGTAGATTAAGCCCTGCTCATAAGCTTCATCAAATTTGGAAAGTCCGTTGGTAAATAATCCGAAGGTGGAGGCAACAAAGATTCTGCCGGCCTTTCTTCTCTTTAATTCCTTTGCCACATCAATCATGCTCTCACCGGAGGAAATCATATCGTCAATGATAAGCATATCCTTGCCTTCGATATCGGAGCCTAAGAATTCATGGGCAACAATGGGATTACGGCCGTTCACGACGGTGGTGTAATCACGGCGTTTATAGAACATGCCCAGGTCTACACCGAGTACGTTGGCGAAATAGATAGCACGGTTCATACCGCCTTCATCGGGGCTGATTACCATCATGTTATCACAGCTTATCTTCAGGTCCGGAACATGGTTCACAAGGGCCTTGATGAACTGGTAAGTAGGCTGAACGGTTTCAAAGCTCTTTAAAGGAATGGCATTTTGCACACGGGGGTCATGGGCATCAAAGGTAATAATGCTCTCCACTCCCATATTGGTCAGTTCCTGTAAAGCCAGAGCGCAGTCAAGGGATTCTCTGGAGCTTCTTCTATGCTGTCTGCTTTCATAAAGAAAAGGCATAATAACGGTAATTCTTCTTGCCTTTCCGCCTACTGCCGCAATAATTCTCTTTAAATCCTGATAGTGGTCATCGGGTGACATATGATTGGTATGTCCGCATACCGTGTAAGTTAAACTGTAGTTACAAACGTCCAGAAGCAGGTAAAGGTCGGAACCACGAACGGATTCTTTGATGACACCCTTTGCTTCACCGGTACCAAATCTTGGGCAGTGAGCATCAATAAGGTAGGAATCACGCTGATATCCTGCAAAAGCAATGGTGGAAGTGTGCTCACTTTCTCTCGCTTTACGCCAGTCTACAATGTAGTCATTTACCTTTTGACCGAGAGATTTACTGCTTTCCAAAGCAATCATCCCCAAGGTACCGACGGGAATTGTTTCTAGTATTTTTTCTTGCTGCGGCATTTCGTTTGACCTCCAATTAATTTTAGGGAGTTGATAAGAGTATCTTAAACCCCGTTGTTTAGGATAGATAGAAAATATGTTACTATACAGTAAACCCCAGAAATTCGTAGAATTTCGAGTTATTCAGCACTCTCATATGCATTTCATATGTTATGTTCCTATGCCCAGCCCGGCAAAAATAAAGCAGCTGAAAATTCACGAAAATGTCCATTAACGTTATACCATTATCATGAAGGTTAGTCAAGGCTAAATAAAGAATTTAGCCGCTAAATATAGATTTTAACCGCTAAACAAAGAATTTGACCACCAAATAAAGATTTTAACCGTTAAAAGAGTTTTTTTAGTCGAATATCCTCACCTACAACTTTTAACAGGGAAAAGTTGCTGGCAATTCTTGAGAATACTCGTTCGCTGTACAGGCTGTTGATATTGTCAAGGGACAGGTTGGTGGAGATTATGGTGGATTTGTTCCTGAGCAGCCTTTCGTTAATGCAAAGATACAGCTGCACATTTACAAAGGAATTATTAAGCTCTGTGCCTAAGTCATCGATAATAAGCAGGTCACAGTCCAGAATATACTCAAACTGGCTCTGGGACTCGAAGTTATCCTCGCCCCTGCCGAATTTGTTCTTCTCCAGGATATCAAAGAGCTGGAAGGCGGTTAAGTAGATAACGGTAAAAGCCTTATCCAGAAGCTCCTTTGCAATGCAGTTGGCCAGGAAGGTCTTGCCGACACCGGTATTTCCATATAGAAGAATATTTCCCTTGGTGGTATCAAAGCTGTCAATGTAGCGCCTGCATTCCTTCACTACCCGGATAATATTCTCTCTGGGAGTCATATTTAAGGAAGGCTCAACATAGGTCTCATCATAATAATCAAGCGAAAAGGTACTAAAGTTTTCCCGGTTGATGGCATCCTTCATATTGGACTGGGAGTAGACAATATCAACAATAGCCTGTTTAAAGCAATGGCATTTTTCATTGCCCACATAGCCGGTATCCTTACAGTCAGGGCATTGGTAGCGGAGCTTTAAAAAGTCCTCCGGATAGCCGTTTTGCCTTAGGAGAGCAGCCCTTCTCTTTTCCGCTCCCCTTGCTACTTTCTTCAGGGTATCCAGTGCATCCTCATTGCCGGTCAGCATTTCCCTGGCACTTTCGATGGCACAGGTCACAATCTCATCGTCGATTTCTCTCAGGGCAGGTATTTTCCCATAGGCATCCTCCATACGGATATCAAGCTCATGCTTGGCCTCAAGCTGTCTGTTATCATAATCCCTTAAGATTTTATTGTATTGATAATTTTTAAGAGCCATAGGGTAAAATCTCCTTTAAAGGCGTAAATTCAAATGGCAGATTCGAATACGCTAATTCATTTTTTTCTGCAATAGCTTTTGTTCCATGGAAGAATAATCGGCTTCCGTATAGGAACGCTGGGGGAAAGCATTAAAGCGGTTCTGGGAAGAGGGACGGGGCTGCTGGGGCTTTTGATACTCCTTGCCTGCGGTGCTGGCATTTGCCGCATTTGCTGCTTTTGCCGCAGAATCCTTTACATGCTCTTCATCCAGCTTACTGATCTGTGCCAGTTCCTTAACACCCTTTTTATTCCAGTTCTCCAATATCTTATCCGCATATTTAAAATCCGGCTTCTGGGTAAGAAGGATGGTGCGGTTGCAAGCTTCGGTGATGATATCAATGGAAAAGCCGAATTTATTCAGCCATTTCTCTATGTATTGCTTTTCAATCTGACCGGGGGAACGGTTTAAACCAAAAGCTTTATTGATGGCATTGTAATTGCTGTTATAAAGGGCAGTCCTTGCTTCCGCTTTTTCAACGGTATCGATTCCTTCCTCTGCCCAGGAAAGGGCTACGGCTTCGATATAGGAAGGATTTTTCTTATTTTTGGAAATGCAGTATTCATACAGGTACATAATAAGCTCATTGGAGAACCCAAGGCTTTCATATAAATACAGGATTAATTGCATATCCATGGGCTTGATCAGGCGGTCCAGGTAAATCTCAATGATATTTAAGAGCCATTTCACTTCGTCATTTTCCGTAAGCTGTTTTATTTGTGCTTCGGAGTAAGTGGGCTTTTCAAACTGGTGGGGCTTGGGGCTTTCCGTAACTTTGGAAGAGGCCAGCTCTTCATAGGAGGACTGAGGTGTTTCCTCAATCTGTTCCTTCCTGTCCGGAAGATTGGTATTCCTGCCGCTTTCATAGGGAGTCTCGTAACTGCCGCTGTTATAGCTCATATTTGCAGCATCGCTGCCGGAAGACTTGCAGTCCGGCTCTTCAACGGTGATGGATGCGATTTCCTGTTTTTCATTTTTTTCCAAGGTAATCAGGCTAACCTTTTCCCAATAGCACAGAGCACGAATAATATCTTTTTCCGTCTCATCCAGATGGTCGGCTATGGACGATATGGTAATTCCAACATCGGCAGAGCTGTTCATACAGCGAAGCAGGTAAAGATATACCTTCACGTAGGAACCGCTGGCAACGGGCATATATTCATCGATAAAGCGGTTGGGCACAAGGGTCACACCCCGTTCACGGCTGGAATTTAACAGTATTGTACTCATTTTTAATTAACCTCTCATTTCCTTTGTAAAACTATTGTATCATAGTCTAAAGTACTTGAAAATAGGCTAAATTTTAAGAAGCCGATTGTGAAAAAAAATGTGGATAGTGTGAATAATGTGGATAAACTACCAAAATAATATGTAAAATAATGTAAAATCAGCAAAGAAGCTGTAATATACAAAGGTTCGGAATTTATTTAAGGCAGGTTAGCAAAGTATTTAAGAGATAAAAAAAATCCACAGCCTTATCACAGCAAAATTGTTGATAAGGTTGTGGATAATGTGGATAACTATAGTCCTAAAAGGTCATTTCCAATGGTTACAACGTCTCCGGCACCCATAGTTATCAACAAGTCACCGTTCGTACAATTTTCTAATAAATAATTTTGAATATCATCAAAGTTCTTAATATGGATAACATCCTTCCCTTTTTTCTTTAAGGCAGCCTCCAGATCCTTGGAGGAAATGTCTCCCGGGTCCTTCTCTCTTGCGGCATAGATATCCGTTAATACAATCTTATCAGCCAGAGAAAGGCTTTCTGCAAAATCATTTAGAAAGGAGCGGGTCCTGCTGTAGGTATGGGGCTGGAATACACACCAGATGCGGCTGTGGGGATAGTTCTTGGCAGCCTCCAGAGTAGCCTTTACTTCACTGGGATGGTGGGCATAATCATCGACAATGGTAACCCCTGAAATCGTTCCCTTTTTCTCAAAACGTCTCTTGGTGCCTGTAAAGCGGGTAAGAGAATCTGCTACCACTGACATTGGTATCTGATAGCTTCTGGCCAGGGCAATAGCCGGCAGGGAATTGGAAATGTTGTGGCTTCCTACGACATTAAGGCTGACATCTGTAAGGAATTCCCCGTCTTCATAGAGGCTGTACCTGCCAAAGCCCTGTTCATCATAATGAATGTTACCGGCATAATAATGATGCAAAGCACCCTCTGCGGAGGAGGTCTCACTGGTTATGCTGTAAGTGATAAAAGGACAGGCAAGCCCCTTTGTAAAATAGGAAATATCGCTGATATCACTGTTCAGGATTAAAAGACCGTTTTCCGGGAGCAGCTCTGTAAATTTCTTAAAAGAGCTTCTGATATCATCAATATCCTTAAAAAAGTCCAGATGTTCCGGCTCAATATTTAAAATAACACCTGTAGTCGGACTGAATTTTAAAAAGCTGTTGGTATATTCACAGGCTTCCACAACAAAATGATCGGAGCTTCCGATTCGGATATTACCTCCGATGCTGTCAAGGATTCCGCCTACGGATACGGTAGGGTCCAATCCGGCTTCCAGCAGTATCTGGGATATCATGGAGGTGGTGGTGGTCTTTCCATGGGTGCCGGATACGGCGATGGCATCGGAATACCGTTTCATTACCTGACCTAAAAGCTCTGCCCTGTCAATAACAGGTATTTCCAGCCTTCTGGCCTCCATAAGCTCCGGATTATCCTCTTTTACAGCCGTGGTATATACGACCAGGTTTGTATCGGAGGTAATATTTGAAGGGCGTTGACCATAGAATACTGTAATGCCGAGTTCTTCCAGATGGTCGGTGGTGGTACTCATTTTTGCGTCAGAGCCTGTAACTGTGAAATGCATGGTATGTAAAAGCTCTGCCAAACCGCTCATGCTGATACCGCCAATGCCTATAAAATGTACTTTAATGGGGACGTTAAAATTAATGTTATACATAAGACACTTCCTATTCTCTGTGATTGCTTTTTCTGAAACAGAATTGCAAATATAACTAGGTGATAGTATTTACCTATTTGTAATTATAATCAATTCCCCTGAAAAAACAAATCCTTTTTTCGCATACACTCATAATATGAATCTGCCCGGGGATAGGGAACTTGGGTCAGGGCAGAAGTTTATGGCGGATTATTTTCCCTGCGGGGGCATAAAAGGAGCTGCAGCCTACAGGAATAGTGTACCGCGGTCCTGTTAAAATCTTAATAAAGCAGGCATATATTGTGTAAAATGGTTATATAAAATACCATAATTGGAAATATAAAACAATACATTAGATAAAATGCTATAAAAAATATATATTCTAATAAAATATTTGTAAAATTTATTCACAAACCTGTAAATGAATGGTATAATAATGTCAAATTAAACAACGAGAGGTGATTGCATGATAAAGAAAGAAATGATAGCAATGCTTCTGGCAGGAGGACAAGGTTCAAGACTTGGAGTTTTAACCTCAAACATTGCAAAGCCCGCGGTAACATTTGGCGGGAAGTACAGAATTATCGACTTTCCGCTAAGTAACTGTATCAACTCAGGTGTCGATACTGTCGGGGTACTGACCCAATACCAACCCCTTCGTTTAAATACTCATATAGGGATAGGAATTCCCTGGGACCTGGATAGAAATATCGGAGGTGTTTCCATCCTGCCGCCTTATGAGAAAAGTACCTACAGTGAATGGTATACAGGTACGGCCAATGCGATATACCAGAACATGGAATATATGGAATATTATAATCCGGATTATGTCCTGATACTTGGCGGAGACCATATTTATAAGATGGATTATGAGGCAATGCTTGATTTTCATAAGCAAAAGAATGCAGATGTCACCCTGGCTACCATACCGGTTCCCTGGGAAGAAGCCAGCCGTTTCGGCGTTGCAATCACGGATGATGAAAGGCAGATTACGGAATTTGAAGAAAAGCCCAAAGAACCAAGGAGCAACCTGGCCTCTATGGGAATATACATATTCAGCTGGCCGATTCTGAAAGAAGCTCTCATCACCCTTTCGGAGCAAAAAGGCTGTGACTTCGGAAAGCATGTTATTCCCTACTGTCACAAGAAAGGGGACAGGATATTTGCCTATGAATACAATGGCTATTGGAAGGATGTAGGAACTCTGGGGGCTTACTGGGAAGCCAATATGGAGCTGATCGATCTGGTTCCCGTGTTTAATTTGTATGAAGAATTCTGGAAGATATATACCAAGAGTGACATTATACGTCCCCAGTTCATCGGGGAAGCAGCTGTCATTGACAAGGCAATTATCGGAGAAGGCGCCGAGGTTTATGGAGAGGTCCATAATTCTGTTATCGGTTCCGGTGTTTACATCGGACAAGGTGCCGTTGTCAGGGATTCTATTATTATGAAATCTACTGTGGTGGAAGAAGGAGTAAAGATTTACAAGGGTATCGTAGCGGAAAGTGCGACAATAGGCAAGGGAACGGAGCTTGGTGTCGGCGAAGAAATTCCCAATAATGCGGAGCCCTCAATCTACTCATTCGGACTGGTTACAATAGGGGAAGGAACAGTTATACCCCCCGGCGTCAGAGTCGGTAAGAATACGGCTATACGAGGAGTCACCGCGCCCTCCGATTATCCGAATGGTTACCTTGCAAGCGGAGAGATATTGATAAAGGCAGGTGAGAGGCTATGAGAGCATTAGGCATTGTTTTGGCAGGGGGAAATAACAATAAAATGAGAGAGTTATCCCATAAGAGGGCAATTGCTGCCATGCCCATAGCAGGCAGCTACCGCAGCATTGATTTTGTTTTAAGCAATATGAGCAATTCTCACGTACAAAAGGTTGCTGTTTTTACCCAGTATAATGCGAAATCCTTGAATGAGCACTTAAATTCCTCCAAATGGTGGGACTTTGGCAGAAAGCAGGGAGGACTCTTTGTATTCACACCAACGATTACAGTAGACAACAGTTTTTGGTACCGGGGTACTGCCGATACCATGTATCAGAACATAAACTATTTAAAAAGCAGCCACGAGCCTTATGTTATCATTGCTTCCGGAGACGGCGTCTATAAGCTGGATTACAATAAGGTCTTAGAATACCATATAGATAAAAAAGCGGATATTACCGTAGTATGCAAGGAACTTGACGAGGAGGATGATACCAGCCGTTTCGGTGTCATAAAGACAGATGCAGATAACAGAATTACGGACTTTGAAGAAAAGCCTTTAAAGAGTGCAGATAAGAAGGTATCCATCGGAGTCTATGTTATCAGAAGGAGGCTTTTAATAGAGCTTCTTGAAAGGTCGGCAGAGGAAGACCGGTATGATTTTGTCAAGGATATTGTTATCCGCTACAAGAATGTAAAGAAAATCTATACATATCCGATAGAAACCTACTGGAGCAATATTGCATCCGTAGAAGCCTATTACAAAACAAATATGGACTTTTTGGATAAAGGGGTCAGGGATTACTTCTTTAAACAGTATCCGGATGTATATTCCAAAATTGATGATTTGCCTCCGGCAAAATATAATCAGGGTTCCCTGGTCAGAAACAGCATCATCTCAAGCGGCTGTATTGTGAATGGAAGAATTGAAAATTCCGTGATATTTAAAAAGGTCTACATTGGGAATAACTGCACGGTCAAAAATTCCATTATTCTCAATGATGTCCATATCGGAGATAATACCTATATAGAAAACTGTATTGTGGAAAGCCGTGATACCATCCGGTCCAATTCCACTTACGTAGGGGATACAGACAATGTAAAGATAGTAATTGAAAGAAACGAAAGATATCTCATGTGAAAGCAAAAGGGAATATTCCTTTTCGCATAAAAAAACAGACAAGAATTTAAAGGGGGCTATACAAAATGCAAATTACAGATGTTCGTGTACGTAAAGTGAGTAAGGAAGGGAAAATGAAAGCTGTAGTATCCATTACGATGGATAACGAATTTGTCGTACACGATATTAAAGTTATTGAAGGGGAAAAAGGCTTGTTTATTGCAATGCCCAGCAGAAAGGCAGGGGACGGAGAATACCGTGACATTGCACATCCCATTAATTCGGAAACGAGGGATAAAATACAGAAGATAATACTTGAAAGCTATGAAGTAGCAGTAGAGGAATATGATGAGAAGATAGAAGCTTAAAAAGATGAAATTATCTTCGCTCCATAGAAAGGGGGTGCCGCAGGAGAATCTTATATCTCTTGCAGCAGCCCCTTTTAAAGACCTTGCAGAACACGGCAAACGCAAGAAACCAAATGATGGATACCAGAGGACCAGGGGATTGGTTTGAAGTTTGCATTGAGAGGTTCTTTATTCCACTTAAGCTGCAAGAAACACAGCTAGGAAAAACAGCGCCATTGTTTGAGCGTAGCGAGTTTGGAGCTGTTTTGACTGTCAGCTGCGTTTTTTGCAGTTTTAGTGGAATAAAGGTTCTCGAACAGCGAAGTCCAAACCAATCTCCTGGTTCTCGTACCTTTCCATTAACTGGTTTCATGCGTTTGCCGTGCCTTACAGAAGGAAAGTTATTGCACAGGATTAGCTATATGCTGTATAATATAAGTGGGTTTACTATATATGGAAGAACAACCCGAAGATTTCAGGATTCAGGAAACCTGGCGGCTTATCATAGATAGCAGGGAAAGGAGCCATTCTATGCAGAAAATAACCAAAACATTACTATGGGTCGGTATTATTGCATTTGTGTTATTTGGGGTCAATTTTCGGTATCACATCAGCCGTAATGTAAGTATGGGAGTTTTAAGTGAGAAACAGGATAACGGAGATTTTATCCTGCAGGTAAGGGAAGCCATGCTGAATGGAGATGAAAAGAAGGTTCTGACCTATAAAGGCAATGTGGATAGTATGGAGTGGTTTACCGAAGATGTAATTGATCAGGTATATGCCATTGATGATAAAAGTACCTCGGATGATTACGATTATCTGAAATATAAAGTAAACAGTATATATGCCCATATTGTGGGAATAGGAAGTAAGCTTACGGTAACCTATGAATTTAAATACAATGAAGATTATGAAGAAACAAAGCTGGTTGATGAGACTATAAAGCACCTTTTTAAAAAGTGGCAGATAGAGAAACTGAGCGATTTTGAAAAAATAAAGAAAATACATGACTATATCATAAATAACGCCTCCTATGACACGAAAGCAAAAAATTATTCCGCCTATGATAACCTTATCGGAAAAAGCTCCACCTGCCAGGGATATATGAGCATTGCCTATAAGATGTTCATGGAAGCAGGCATTCCCTGCCGGATTATCACCGGATCAGGAAACGGTGACAGCCATGGCTGGGACATCGTAAAGTTTAACGGCATGTGGTATAACATAGACTGTACCTGGGATGATCCCTTGACCAGGAGTAAGAAGAATCTTCTGCTCTATGAATATTTCTTAAAATCAGACAAGGATTTTGAAGGACATATCAGAGATGCGGAATTCAATACGGCTGAATTTTACGGGGAATATGCAATGGCGAAAAAGTCTTATCAGTGGAAATAAGAAATAGGCAACTTCTTACAAATTTGTTAAGATTATAAAGTTTTTGCTAATAGCTCCGATATTATTTATATATTATATTGATTTGGGTGGCCTAAATTAATCGATAAACAGGATATTGACTTATGGCACCCGTATCATAATTTAATTACGAAAATAATTTGCAGTTTCGGATTACAAATTTTCAATTACGTATGAACGAATATCCAATCCTGGATTGAATATTCAGAAAGAGGTCAATATGAAGGTGGGAGCATCACAAGTTTATAGTACGAACAATGTAACGAACCGTGCGCAAAGAGAAGAGGTACAAAATCAAAAAGCAGAAAATGAAAAGACCGGCCACAAAAAAGAAACCAGAAGAAAAACAATCTTTGCCGGTGATCTGAATGTAAATCAGGATCTCATTGCAAACAAGAAGGCATTAGGACAGAAGCAGGCCATAAAAAAAATCCTTGATGCCTTTACAAGTGAACTCAATATAGACAACAATGTCCAGAATTTAAAAGACCAGCAGGATGCCCTTAGAACAAGCATCAATGAGTATAAGGATAAAATAAAGTCCGTTCAGGATATGAAAAAGGGTATACAGGAGGGTTATGGTGTTTCTGACGATTCCCAGGAACAAAAGGATATGGACATCCTAAGCAAGGCTGAAACGAATCCGGATGCATTGACGGACGCAGAGAAGGGCAGGCTGAAGGATTTGAAACTCCTTATTAAGGCAAAAGATAATCCTGGGTTATTGACTGATAAGGATCAGGAGAGACTGAAGGATCTGAATCCTCTTACAGACTACCAAAAGGAAATAATAGAAAGTAACAAAATGGAATCCTTCTATAACAAAAAAGTGGAAGATGCCAATAAGCAAATAGAAAGTATAAATCAAACGGTAGAGGCTATTGGTTTATCACGCCTGAAGTCCCATCCGGTTCTGGATGCCAAAAAGGAAGCGGAGGATATACTAAAAGATACCGCGAAGGAAGTTGTTGGCATGCTTCTTAATGAGGCAGTTGAAAAAACAGATAAGAAATTAGAAGATCAGACCAAAACAGATGAAGACAAAAAGGATGATGGAACACAGTCTGAGAAGAAGACGGAAGAAAACGCCAAGACGGGTGACAATTCCAAGTCAGATGATGATTCGCTGAATTCTATAGCCCAGAAACAGGATAAGGTAATGCGTGAAATTAAGAAACAGGCTCTAAAGGATAATTTGACAATGGATGATATAAAGGGAATAATTGTGGATGAACAGTCCTAAGATGGGAGAGCCCAGGCTTTTGGCCACACCCCGGACTCAGATTGGATGATAATCAATTTCTATATTTTATCCAGACTAAAATAAGATAAATAAAAACAAAGCCATTGGGCTGGAAATACACAGGGTGAAATTCTATGAATTTCACCCTATTGCTACTTGCTCCAACTGTTCATCAATTCTACCCTTGCCATTACTCTCACCTTCGTATATAATAAATCCATATATACAATAATAGTAATTATAGCTGCAAGCCAACATAAGCGGTAAGCAGTTACCTTTATATCAGGGCGGATCGAAAGATGCGTTCTATTGTTGTATGCGAAAAAATATGAATATAAGAGGCTGACATGTACATTATAGTAGGACTAGGAAATCCAACCAGAGAATACGAAGCCACCAGGCATAACATCGGATTTGATGCAATTACAAGAATCTCAGATGATTACCGGATTCCTCTGGATTTTAAAAAACATAAGGCACTGTGCGGAAAAGGAATGATAGCTGGGGAAAAGGTGATTTTAGCCCAGCCCCAGACCTATATGAACCTAAGCGGAGAAAGTGTAAGGGAGTTAAAGGACTTTTACAAAGCAGAGGCAAAGGATATCATCATTATTTATGATGATATCAGCCTGGAGCCTGGAAAGCTTCGTATCCGTACCAAGGGAAGCGCCGGAGGGCATAACGGGATAAAGAGTATTATTGCCCATTTAGGGACAGAAGAATTCCCAAGGATAAGGGTAGGTGTGGGAGATAAGCCGGCCGGCTGGGATCTGGCAGACTATGTACTCTCAAGATTCCCAAAAGAGGAGCAGCCGGTTATCAGAGAAGCTCTGGGGACGACCTCGGAGGCGGTTAAGACCATTCTGACAGAGGGAATGGAGCAGGCCATGAACCAATATAACAGAAAATAAGGAGGCACCTTCTTGAAAACCTTTATTAATCCGCTGAGGGAACTGAAAGAATTTAATGAAATAAAGGATAGTTTGAAGCTTAAAAATACACCGGTTCAGATAACCGGCTGTATTGATTCCCAGAAATGCCACCTTATATACGGTCTGGGAGAGGAATATTCCCAGAAGCTGATCATTACCTATAATGATTTAAAGGCAAAGGAAATCTGTGAGGATTATAAGCTTTATGATAAGAATGTCTTCTATTACCCCGGCAAGGATATTATCTTTTACAGCGCGGACATTCACGGCAATGCCATTGTCAGGGAAAGACTTAAGATCTTAAAAAAGCTTTTGAGCAAAGAGCCGGTTACGGTGGTAACGACCATTGACGGAGGAATGGACAGGATACTGCCCCTTCATTTTCTCCAAAAAAATATCATCCGTTTAAAGGAAGGGGAAGCCTGTGATCTGTCAAAGCTTCAATCTTCCTTAATCCATCTTGGCTATGAAAGAGGAGCGCAGGTGGAGGGACCGGGAGAATTTGCTGTAAGAGGTGGAATCCTTGATATCTTTCCTCCCGCAGAGGAATGTCCTTACCGTATCGAGTTCTGGGGAGATGAAATCGACTCTATCCGCTCCTTTGATGTGGAAAGCCAGCGTTCCATAGAACGCCATGAGGAGCTTACCGTTTTTTCGGCAGCAGAAATCGTGCTGAGTGATGAGCGGCTGGCAGCAGGACTGAAAAAGCTGGAGGAAGAGAAGAAATCCTATGTCCAGAAATTAAGGGAACAAAGAAAGACGGAGGAAGCCTTCCGAATCCAAAGCATCATTGATGAATTCAAGGAAAATATTGAGAGCTTTCAGGGCTCTGTCGGAATTGACAGCTATATCCGTTACTTTTATGAGGAAACCGTATCCTTCTTTGAATATTTCACCCGAGAGGACTCTTTGATTTTCTTAGACGAGCCGGGCAGGGTGCAGGAGAGAGGGGAAGCAGTCGAGACAGAATTCAGGGAAGGCATGATAGGAAGAATTGAAAAGGGCTATATTCTTCCCGGACAAAGTGATGCCGTGTATGGCTACAAGGAGCTTTTAGCCGGCTTAAGCCAAAAGAGCCTGCTGCTTCTAAGTACCATGGACACAAGATTGTCCAATTTTGCAGTTAAGAATAAATGGGATATGACAGTCCGTTCTGTCAATCCATATAACAATAATTTTGACATCCTTGTACAGGATTTGCTGAAGTGGAAGAAGAGCGGTTACCGGGTACTGCTGCTTTCTCCCTCAAGAACCAGGGCAAGGCGCCTGTCAGAGGATTTAAGAGAGCATGAACTGAATGCCTTCTACAGCGAGGACTTGGACAGAGTCATCCAAAAGGGTGAAATAATGGTAGCAGGGGGAAACCTTCACAAGGGTTTTGAATACCCCCTTATTAATCTTGTGGTTATTTCCGAAAGTGACATCTTTGGAGCGGAAAAGAAGAAAAAGAAGAAAATCCGGGAATATGACGGCAATAAGATTCAAAGCTTTGCAGACCTTAATATCGGAGATTATGTGGTTCATGAAAATCATGGACTTGGTATATACAGAGGTATTGAAAAAATAGAGGTTGATAAGGTTATAAAGGATTACATCAAGATTGAGTACGGCGGAGGCGGTGTACTCTATATTCTGGCTACGGGCCTGGATGTCATACAAAAATATGCCGGAGCGGATGCAGGAAAGCACAAGCTTAACAAGCTGAATTCCGTTGAATGGAAGAATACCAAGACAAAGGTAAAGAGCGCGGTAAAAGAGATTGCGAAGGAGCTGGTGGAGCTTTATGCAACCAGGCAGCAAAAAGAAGGCTATGCCTTTAGCACCGATACGGTATGGCAGAACGAATTTGAGGAAATGTTCCCCTATGAGGAGACGGATGACCAGCTAAGAGCCATCGAGGATACCAAAAAGGACATGGAAAGCAATAAAATCATGGATAGGCTTGTCTGTGGGGATGTCGGGTACGGAAAGACCGAGATTGCCATAAGGGCAGCCTTTAAGGCTGTTGCAGACGGTAGGCAGGTGGTGGTATTAGTTCCCACGACCATCCTTGCCCAGCAGCATTATAATACCTTTGTCCAGAGAATGATGGATTTTCCGGTAAGCATTGACATGCTCTCCCGCTTTAAGACGCCTGCCCAGCAAAAGTCAGTTATAGAACGGGCTAAAAAGGGAAATCTGGACATCCTTATCGGAACTCACAGGGTATTGTCAAAGGACATCCAGTTTAAAAATCTGGGGCTGTTGATCGTGGATGAGGAGCAGCGCTTTGGAGTAACCCATAAGGAAAAAATCAAGCAGATAAAAGGGGATGTGGATGTATTGACCTTAACGGCCACCCCCATTCCGAGGACCCTTCACATGAGCTTGATTGGCATCCGTGATATGAGTGTACTAAATGAGCCCCCGGTAGACAGGATGCCCATCCAGACCTTTGTATTGGAGCATAATGAGGAGATTATCCGTGAGGCGATCCACAGGGAGCTGGCCAGGGACGGACAGGTCTATTATGTCTATAACCGGGTTAACGGAATTGACGAAGTGGCGGCTAAGATTGCGAATCTGGTGCCGGAGGCCAATGTATCCTTTGCCCACGGCCAGATGAGCGAAAGAGAATTAGAGCGTATTATGTTCAGCTTCATTAATGGGGAAATCGACGTACTGGTGTCCACTACCATTATTGAAACAGGCCTTGATATATCCAATGTAAACACTATGATTATAGATGATGCGGACAGACTGGGACTTTCCCAGCTATACCAGCTGAGGGGAAGAGTCGGCAGAAGCAACCGCACGGCCTTTGCCTTTCTAATGTACCGCAGGGATAAGATGCTGAAGGAAATCGCTGAAAAAAGGCTTCAGGCAATTAAGGAATTCACAGAGCTTGGCTCCGGCTTTAAGATAGCCATGAGGGACCTGGAAATCAGAGGTGCCGGAAACCTTCTGGGAGCCCAGCAGAGCGGGCATATGGAAGCAGTGGGCTATGACCTTTACTGCAAGATGCTGAATGACGCCGTAAAAGCAATGAAGGGGCAGATTTCAGAGGAAGAGACCTTTGAAACCACGGTGGATATGGATGTGGATGCTTATATTCCGGCCACCTATATTAAAAATGAATTTCAAAAGCTGGATGTTTACAAGCGTATCGCAGATATTGAAACGGAAGAAGAGTTCCTCGATATGCAGGAAGAGTTGGTAGACCGCTTTGGGGATATGCCCTCCAGTGTCAATAACCTGTTAAACATTGCCCATATCAAGTCCATTTGCCACAGTGTTTATATTACTTCCCTTATCTACAAAGGGGATGAAATTAAGATGGTAATGTATCCGAAGGCAAAGCTGTCCGTTGAGAGGATTCCCGAGCTCATAAAGAAGCATGAGTCCTGCCTTAAGCTGGTGCCGGAGACCAACCCCTATTTCCTGTATACCATGAAAAAGGTGCCGGGAAAGGGAAAAATGGATGCCTTAACGGTATTTGAAATGATAAAGAAGCTTTTAGAAGATGTAAAGGTATTGCTTGAAACGGTATAATCCCTTATAATGAAGAGATAGAAAGGGCTTTAAAGATTCAAAGCCAGTTATTACAGATACAAGCAGATGATTAATGCCATGGGGCCAGGTTAGAGAATGGAGTTTTGAATGAAAAATTTATTAAAGAGATTAGGGTGTTTATTGGTAGCATCAGCCTTGTTAGTCAGTCTTACCGGCTGTAAGGAGAAAGCCTCGGAACAAAAGGGAAACACGAACCCTTCTGACTCCGTACAGGAGGCAAAGGATTACGGTGGCACGGAGGAAACGAAAGAGAACAGAGGGCAACTGGTAGTAACTGTTGGAAATAATAAAGTGTATTACAATGAGGCCATGCTATATATTCTGGTGATGAAAGCCCAGTATGAATCCTATTTCGGCAGCCAGATATGGAGCTACAATGTAGGAAACAATACCACCTTTGAAGACCAGGCCAAGGAAGAAATATTAAATCTTATAACCCAGACTAAGATTGTACTTGATAAGGCAGATAGCTACCATATTTCCCTTTCGGAGGAAGAAGAAGCCGCCATACAGGAAAAGGCAGGAAATTACCTTGATGGGATTACAGAGGAAGACAAGGCCAAATATGGCCTTACAGAAGACCTTGTACGTAAATTCTACCGGGAAAACACTATCTACCAGAAGGTTTATGACGCTGTTACCATGGATGTAAATACGGATGTCACCGATGATGAGGCAAAGCAGATAACCGTTGACCAGATATTGATAAAAACAACCACGGAAAAAGAAGGCAAGGAAGAGCCTATGACCGAAGCAGAGAAGAAGACTGCTTATAACCGGGCTGTTAAGCTCTTAAAGGAAGCAAAGAAGACAGAAGACTTTAAGAAGCTTGCAGAGGCGAATACGGAGGATTCTAACGTGGAATACACCTTTGGAAAGGGTGAAATGGTAGAAGAATTCGAAAACGCCGCCTTTGCTCTTAAAAAGGGAGGATTAAGCTCTGTCGTAGAGAGCAAGTACGGCTATCACATTATTTATTGTGTCAGCGATTTTAACAAGGATGCCACTCTTGAGAAAAAGGAACAAATTATAGAAGAACGGCAAAATGAATTATTTAAGAAGCTTTATGGGAAGTGGACAGAGAATTATAAGGTGGAAATCAAGGATAAGGTATGGGCAGCCTTAACTCTCAGGGATGAGGCGGCAGATAATGCAAAAGAAGGAGAGAGCGGGGAGAAAGCACCCACCAGCACTCCTTAAGGTTAAATAACTTAAGACCTCATCCAGGTATAAAAATGCTATATATTCCGGCTTTTTTATACTTAGATGAGAAAAGAATATATTAACTAATATCGATTTTATTTGCAGCCCTTACGATGACTTGTGCCAGAAGAATCCCTAAGAGGATTCCGCCAAGAACATCCGAAGGGTAATGGACAAAAAGATATATCCGTGAGAAACCGATTAGGGCAGCGATGACGTAAAAGAAGATACCGCTGCTCTTTTCTCTGCAAAAAAGTATGGTTGCCGCCGTAAAAGAAGACATTGTATGGCCGGAAGGAAAGGAATAGGACCCAGGAGCCTTTATCAGATCCCGGAAGCCGGTAAGTCTTGTAAAGGGCCGTTCTCTCGCAAAGAGGGGCTTTAAGATATCGTCACACAGCAGGGATTCCGCAATAAGGGCAGCCGTCAGTAAGATGCCCCATCTGCGGCCTTTTTTTGTAGCAAGAAGTACCAGTGTGAGGGCAATCCAAAGGAGAGAAGAATTCCCCAGGGAAGTAAAGAAGACCATTAACCTATCCATAAAAGGAGTATGTAAATGCTTTGCAACAAAGATAAGAAGAGTATCATCTATCTGCTGAATTATTTCAATCATAAGAACCTCATAAGAAACTGCCATCCCGGACTATAAATTTTAGTTTAAATTTAACTTATGTATATGATAGCAAAGGATAATTTATACTGCAACCGGGATAATAAGAAAGAGGGAATTATGGGAAATCGGAATATAAAATTAATACTGGCCTATGATGGAAGCGGCTATGCCGGCTGGCAGAGGCTTAAGGAGGAAGACAGGAAAAGGTCCGTTCAGTCTGTATTGGAGGAAACTATTTCTCTTGTGCTGCAGGAAGAAATTAAAGTAACAGGCTCCGGCAGAACGGATAAGGGAGTACATGCCACAGGACAGGCAGCCAATTTTAAATGCCATAAGAATATTGCTCCGCAAAAGATGCTTGCAGCCATCAATCAGGCTCTCCCGGAGGATATCAGGGTTATAGAGCTTAGTGAAGTACCCATGGATTTTCACAGCAGAAAAAGTGCCGCAGCAAAGACTTATGAATACCGTTTTGAAATCGGTGAAGTGCCTTCGGTTTTTTTGCGGAAATATGTATATGCTATTCCGGAAGAGCCGGATATTCCCGCCATGGAAAAGGCAGCGGAGCTTCTTATGGGCACCCATGATTTCAGGGCCTTTTCCTCTGAAAAGAGAGAGGATTACGATACCGTAAGAAGAATTGACAAGCTGCTCATAGAGCCTGTTACCGTAAAGGGCTGTCAGAGAGAATCAAAGCAGATAAAGCTGCTTATTACCGGAAATGGCTTTCTCTACAACATGGTAAGAATCATTGCCGGAACGCTTTTAGAAGTCGGACAGCATAAATGGGAGGCGGAGGACATAAACCGCATTCTTGACAGCAGAAGGAGGGAAAATGCCGGCATAAAGGCTCCGCCTGAAGGTCTGTATTTAAGAGAAGTAACGTTTCCTGTCGAAATCAATTTTAAGATAAAATAATCCAACAATGTATAATTTATTCCTTTTGACAAACAATAATAACCATAAGTACCACATTATGAATAGAATGCAAAATGGAGGAATAAATTATGAAAGCAACAGGAATCGTAAGAAGAATAGATGACTTGGGACGCGTTGTGGTTCCAAAGGAAATCCGCCGTACGTTAAGAATCAGAGAGGGAGATCCGCTTGAAATTTTCACAGACAGAGAAGGCGAAATTATTCTTAAAAAATATTCTCCCATAGGGGAATTGGGTCAGTTTGCCAAGCAGTATGCAGATTCCCTTGCACAGACAACTGGACATGTCATTGCCATATCTGATAAGGACCAGTTTGTGGCAGCTGCCGGCAGTATGAAGCGGGAGCTTCTTTCAAAAGCCATAACACCGGAGCTTGAGCGTGCCATTGAAGAAAGAGAAAGTATTTTAGCCTCCAAAGAAGATAAGAATTTTATACACATTGTTGCTGATGATGATACAGAGTATACTTATCAGGTTATTTGGCCGATTATCAGTGAAGGTGATGCAATCGGGTCGGTGGTAGTGCTTACAAAGGACCCGAAGGTTAAATTTGGAGATGTTGAAAATAAGCTAGCAAGTACAGCATCTTATTTTTTGGGAAGGCAAATGGAACAATAATGGATGGGGCGCTGCGCTTCGCTTTAAACAAACAAAACGTTTGTAAAGCGGGAGAGGCAGGGCCCTCTATTTTATTTGTTATAGTTCCTTTTTCATGCATATGCTGTTTAAATTATCAGTGTAAGGCTCATGTCCGTGCTTTTGCTTATTCTGATATCCAATGCCATTCCTGCCTTTCCAAATGTAGAGTGAAATTATTTTCATGTTCTGCTTGTGCGCTATAGCAGGCGAGCCTGCGCTATGTATTTATAAGCTTTCTGCTGCCATTATAAGGCATCAGGATATTAAATGCCATCCTTTTTATATCCTTCGGTATTTAAAGATTTACAGATTGGCCTGATATGGGTATAATAGGAAAAGGATACAACACAGCTTATAAACTATACGTATAAGAAGCAAGAAAGAGGAAACAATGGATAAAAGATACACCTTTGATGAATTTATGGACATTATCAGGTATCTGCGCAGTGAAAAGGGCTGTCCATGGGATAGAAAGCAGACCCATGAGAGTCTGGATAAATATATGCTGGAAGAGGCTTATGAAAGCGTTGAAGCCATTCGAAGGGGCAATACGGAAAACCTTTGTGAGGAGCTTGGAGATGTTCTCTTACAGATTGCCCTCCATGCAGCTATCGCAGAGGAAACCAGGGAATTTACCATTGAAGACATTATTACAGGGGAAAGTGAGAAAATGATAAGGCGTCATCCCCATGTCTTTGGTGAAAAGGAAACGATTGATGCAGGACAGGTAGTTAAGAACTGGGATGAGATAAAAAAACAGGAAAAGAAGCAGAAAACTACAGCAGATACCCTGCAGGATATTCCAAGAGCTCTGCCGGCACTTATGAGGGCGGAAAAGGCCATTAAAAGGGCAGCAAAAAACGGACAGAAGGGGGATGTAACGGAGGAAGTCGAAAGAACATTCGAGAGCCTTTCGGACAGTCTTTTTACCCTTAAAGAACAGTGGAAAATGGAAGATGAGGAGCAATTGGAGGAGAAATTTGAAAACCTACTGTTTCAAATAGTAAATTTGTCTGTATTTTTGCAGTTAAATGCAGAAAATTCCTTGACAAATGCCACTAATAAGTTTATAAATAGATTTGTAGATATCGAAGGACTTACAGAGAAAAAGCCACAAGTTTAAACGATATAACCAATGTCAGAAAATAGACATTGAAGAACATGAAAATAATCCTAACGGTTATTTTAAAAATATCAATTACTTTAGAGGAGGAGTTAAATCCATGAACAAAGCCGAATTAGTTGCAGCAATTGCAGAGAAAACAGAATTATCCAAAAAGGATTCAGAGAAAGCATTAAAAGCTTTTATTGATGTAGTTACAGAAGAACTTACAAAAGGTGAGAAGGTACAGTTAGTTGGCTTCGGAACTTTTGAAGTTTCTGAAAGACCTGAAAGAACAGGAAGAAATCCTCAAACAAAAGAGGCTATAACAATTGCCGCATCTAAAGCTCCCAAGTTCAAAGCAGGAAAAGCTTTAAAGGATGTTATTAACGAATAGGAAGATCTAACCCGAAGGAAGCTGTTGTTAAGAATCGTGTTCACCAGAAAGGTAAGTTAAATGCTTGAAAGTGGAGGAACAGATTTTTAATACAGCTTCTTTTTTTGACTATAAGTTTCTAAGTGAAATGGCATGACGGGACGGAATGCATTTCACAGGAAAGAGGTTTTTATGAGATTGGATAAATTTTTAAAGGTATCAAGATTAATTAAGCGCAGAACTGTTGCAAATGAAGCCTGTGATGCAGGACGTGTCCTGATTAACGGCAAGTCCGCCAAGGCCTCCGCGGCTGTCAAGGAAGGCGACATCATAGAGATTGGCTTTGGCAGCAAGTCAGTAAAGGTGAAGGTATTGGATGTACAGGAAACCGTGAGAAAAGATGATGCTAAGGAATTATATGAGTATATCGTTTAGCTTGAAAAATGCGGTGTGTTATTCAAAGTTTTAATTAAGCAGTAGCAAAGACAAGCTTGTGAAGTACATGGGTTTGACTTGAAAAATGCGGTACATTTTTTAAAATTTTTAATTATTAAACGGTATCCCTGACAGAAGCAGCATACATGGGAACTTGTGTAATTTTGGGCATGAAATGCAGGGTCTTCTAATATACTTAAGAGAAAGTATATGAGGAGGCCTTTTTTTAATGGAGGAGAAGCAGGGAATTCAGAAGCTGCATAAAGTCAGTTTAAATGCCAGAAACCAGGCTATGATAACCGGTGTAAAGGATGTCTTAAGCTTTGATGCAGGTGAAGTACTGTTGGATACGGAACAGGGTATCCTAATGATAAGGGGGAATGAGCTTCATGTAAACCGCCTGACCTTGGAAAAAGGAGAGGTGGATGTGGACGGAAGGATAGACAGTCTTACCTACTCTGACTCAAACGGTTATGGGAAATCGGGAGAATCTTTCATTACCAGGCTGTTTAAATAAGCTGAACATTAAGTGTGCAGGCAGGAGCGATTAGATGAATAAAGAGATTTTGACAGAGCTTGCGTTTTTCGGAAACTGCGTGCTCTGGGGCATTTATCTGCTGGTATTTTATGATGTATTCCGCATTATCAGAAGAATATTTCCCAGAGGGGCAATTCTGGTTGGTATAGAGGACTTATTGTACTGGACAGTCTCAAGCGTCCTGATATTTCGCATGATGTATCAGCAGAACAACGGTATTATCAGAGGCTTTGCCATTCTTGGTATGTTTCTCGGCATGCTTTTATACCATAACCTGATCAGTGACCCGTTGGTCGAGTTGATAGCGGGATTTTTAAATAAGATAAAGGGGGGGATTCTTTCTGTAATACGCCTGATTTTAAAACCCTTTCTTTTTCTTGGACGTGGTTTGGGCCATGGTTTTCATGGAGTATTCAAACTATTTAAAAAAATTTTGTTAAATATACGAAAATTATTGAAAAAGCATAATAAATCTAGTAAAATAACTCTATCTGATAAAGAAAAAGGTGGTTAAATTTGAAGGGGTATAACAGGCGGAAAAGAAAAAGGCGGACAGGCCTGATTCTTACGGCATTAATGGTGTTCTCCATATGCGGGATAGTTACATATAAACAGCAGGGGCTGGATATGGTAGAAGCCAAAGCAGATCAGAAAATAGTAGAGTTAAATGACAAGATTAAAGATGAGAAAAAAAGAGCAGAAGATATTGAAGAAAAGAAAGCTTATGTCCAGACCAAAAAGTTCATTGAGGAGATGGCCAGAGAGAAGTTCGGATTAGTTTACAAGGACGAAATTATTTTCAAATCAGAGGAATAATGGGGCTTGACAAACTTTCTGACAGCAGTTATAATTGTCTTCGTTGCTTTGGCGAAGTAGCTCAGTTGGCTAGAGCATGCGGTTCATACCCGCAGTGTCGGCGGTTCAAATCCGTCCTTCGCTATTATTAAATTGAAAGAACCATATTGTTTGATTGGTAATATAATCACGCAATATGGTTTTTTATTATTTCCGGATTCTTTTTTTAGATATACCGAAAAGCATTTACTTTAAAGCCTTCATATATGCTATTAGAATAATTTGTTAGTGAAAAAAATCGGTAGTTCCTGTTATTTTACTAGAATCATACTGGGTATCAGATACCAAGAAGATAGACATTGTTAACCGTAGCAGTATAATAAACACCAGCATGGTGCCCCCAAAGGGGTTTATTTATACCCGCTTATATAGTTTTATCTCAGGATATAATAGAATTGAAAAGGATTGGCACGTGGTACCCAGTGCTATATCCTTTTTTCTTCTTAAAGTACTTTAATAATAATTCGAGAGTCATAAGTTAATCTAAGCCTTCACATAGTATATTCATTATTTGATTAACCCGACAAATGCCCGTTTCAATATATCCGCAGGCAGTTTACGCAAAATAGAAGGCATGAATGCGCCTATGGAAATGTATTAGAAGTCCTTTTCTCTGAAGCTTTTGTGCTATATCATCAAACAGATTGTCTGAGCCCACGAGTTATCTGTTTGATGATATGTCCAGCACAAAAGCTTCAGAGAATTAGGACTTCTTATACATTGGAATCGAAGCATTCATGCCTTCTATTTTGCGTAAACTGCCGTCCCCTTTTGAAAACCTTCCCTTTAACCACGCATAACTTAAAGATAATAATATTCCATCGCCTTTCATACCTTAATCTGAATTTCTTAATTAAACTGAACTCTCTCTATTCGATTCTTTCA
>NZ_FRAC01000010.1 GCF_900142215.1 Anaerocolumna jejuensis DSM 15929
GGACAGAACCTTGAAATAACCGTTCTGTCCTTGCATAACTATCAACATATTTTATATCAGTTTTTACAGTTTACACAAAACCTGAAACTCTCTCTCGCGATCAGCAATCCAGCCATACAGCCTTTTTCGAGTTGGATATCCCAGTTGCTGGATGACTTTGCTTACAGATTTACACTGGTCATAAGGTTGCAATGCCTTTTCTCTTTTGTATTTTAAATACATTTTTGTGACTCCTCTTAGAGTTCAACTTTTCGTCCGCATCCTCCACTCGGATAATATAGCACTCATTCTGACATCCTAATCATCACAAAAAGTACAACATTCTCTTATTTCTAATAATTCATTATATAAATCGAACTCAATATCTGCTGCTTTATGGATCGTTTTTAAAATCGCTCTGTTTGCAGAAATGATTTCGTCCCTGTCATTTGAAGAAGACATCACTTCTCTGAATTTTTCACCTTCTTTGTTAAGAATATGTGCGATTCTAGCTCCATCTGAAGCAATAGCGTTTAATCTATTAGAACAGCATTTTTCATGGTGCGATATTTGCTCAGTAGTTGCAATGTAATTTAAGATACATTGTTCTCCATTCTCTCTAATTGCGAGAATATATATGTGAATATTATCATTCTTTTGTGTGCAGCCTAAACATAAAGATACAACTCTAAGATCACAAGGAATGATAACCTCTGTAATAAATTTCCTGGAATTAGAGTAGACCTCAATTTTATCCTGGAGACTTGAAGTGCAATAGCCAGTAAAGCTTCCCAATATATCAACTGCACCTTTTATTATTTCTTGACTTTTACTGTAAAAGATAATATTCTTCTCTAAAGAACATTTCTTGACAGTCACAACCAATTTAGCATAAGTAAGCAAAAGCATATCGGAATAATAATTATAAGAAATCCCTGTGATTATATCTTCCTTTACATTAGGTATTGAAATGTAAATTGTATCTATTTCTTCGAAAAATTGATTTAACTTGAATACAAATGATGAAACACCAGTTTGAGCTGCCCAAAAGCAATGTTCACTTGAATCATAACAAAGATTAGAATAATTTCTACACGTCTCAAAACAATCTATCTGATGAAAGGATTTATCGCATTTTATTATTTTATATTCATCTATAGCAGTTAAATAAAACCAGTATCCATCGTATACAATTCCATTAGAACTAGGCAAGTCTTCAAGCGTTAATGTTTGCGCTGCTTCTATTTTAATCATAAGCTCTCCCCCTTTCATAATATCTCGAACTCCTATCACGACTTTATCCTCTGGTAATGATTCTAATCAGATTGCCTTATGCGGATGGATTCGTTTAATAATTTGCTTTCTAAATATATGATTTCTTCCCGTATTTAAAAAATATGGGAAGAAATCATTTTGACTAATGGAATACAACATGTTACCCCAAACCTTTGTATTGCATTCACTCTGGCAAAATTGTGTTTACATCCTTGTATTCTCTTTTATACATAATAAAGCATCTCTATTTCTTATCTAGGCCATGGTCTTTCTTTATCTTCACATCCATCTTTTGGACATGCACAGTCGATGAAGAGGTATAACTTAGATGTTATTAAAAATTCTAAACGCGCAAGTGCATTTATTAATTTAAGTTCGTCATCATCTTTCTCTTTTTCACAAGGGTGTGGGTGTTTTTCATCGATTGCTTTTAATACCTTTGCTATGGCCTCTTCCTCCTTTGCAATGGAATCTATAAGGTTTGTAATAGCTTCACAACGTGTTATTTGCTCAAACTTTCTCTCTTCCATAATTTTCACCTTTCTAATTTATATAACACAATGAACATCTTTTGTTGTTCATTGTATTATATAATATGAAACAATCTTTCGAAAGTTACAAAATATGATAAAATTCGACAAAGCAGCTTACTGCAGGCTCAAATACGCAGTATTTGGAATTAATAATGGCAGCTACATGAACCTAGGAATACCTTGGCATTTTGGATAAATTACCGGCTCGGTATTCCTTTGGGGTAATTCCTTCATTTTTTTTAAAAATTGTAGAGTAATAGGAATAATAATCAAAGCCCACCATGGCTGATACATCTGATAGAGAAATTGACAGATCATTCAGTAAAGGTTTGGATTTTTCAATTCGTACTTGGTTGATATAATCAGACAATAATATACCGGTTTCTTTTTTAAAAAATTTTGCCAGATAGTCTGGGTTTAAGTAAACAAAATGAGCAATTTCAGATTTTGTTATACGATTTTGAAAGTTCTCATCAATATACTTTTCTACTTCCGTTATAACGGATGGAGGCTGCTTTTGATTTTGCAGTTCATTTGAAAAACGTGTTGCGGATATGGTAATCCATTTTAATAAATCATAGACGGATTTCGTCGAATGGTTATACAATAATAGTTCTCGCTCACCTTCAAGAATACAGTTAAATTCCAGATTTTTTTCTTTTATAGCGGTATAGAGTATCTGATTGTAATGCTGGGAAAGACGACATGTGAATTGTGACCCAAGCTTTTGTTCTTGCGCTATCATAAAAAATTCTTTTACTTTTGAAATAAGAAGGACAGTCTGACCGGTTAATAATAGAGGATAGAGCTCTTCAAAATCTATGTTGGTATTTTTTTCGATTAAATTGTAGTTAGAGGATTCCTCCATATTCCACATAATAATTTGTGTTGAATCAACATTGTTATTATCTAGTTCTTCCAGCTTTATTAAGGTATCTGGAAATTGCTCACAATAACAAGGCTCTGATATATAAAAATGGACATGACAATTCATGATTTTTCTATATAAATCAGATAATTCCTGGCACATGTTTTTGATATCTGCCATTTGGAAAGAAATAACGCCTGGATGACAGATTGCAGCTAAAGCCACTTTATTGTCTTTTTCCAGATTGATTATATAGGAACTGTTGGAATCATTAAACAAAACTTCAGATGAAATATTTGCCATACAAAAGTCTGTCTCTGTATGATTCCAATCTTGTAATGCTTCCTGACTCCGGGAGGCTGTTATATATATGATTATAGATTTTATATGGAAATCGATATTAATTCCATATTTTTTAGCATCTAATAAGATTTTTGCTTTTTCCGTATATTTTTTTCCAATACATAAATCATGCCAGAATTTATTGCTAAACAGCCCCCTGCTGTTTTCCCATTGATGCCCATAATCCAGATAGCGATTCGTTATCTCGATAGTTTTTACAATGTTCACAGCCCGGCGAAGGGCAGCTTCTATTACTTCTATAGAAGACATTTTTAGTATAAAGTCTATACTTTCTAATTTTATCGCCTGTTGAGAAAAATTGAATTCAGCATGATTGGTAAGAAATATTGTTTTCACATTACTGTTTCTGTTTCGAAGCCATTCTAATAATTCAATTCCAGTTCCATTTGGCATTTCTATATCACATATCATAATGTCAATTGCGATTTCCTGAAACAAAGACTTTGCTTGTTGGATGTTATATGCAGTTAATATTTTATCTATACCTAATGTATTCCAGGAAATGGTAGTTTGGAGCATCTCTACCGTACTGTGATCATCATCAATTAAAATAACATTCATAAATAACCTCCTACTATATTTTACTGATTGAGTTATTGTGAAGTGGTATAAGTATGGTGACTTTTCCGCCATTCAGCTCTGAGTTGGACAGATTTAGAGAGGCTTCATTTCCATATATTAATTGAATTGTTTTCAATACATTACGGATACCTAAATGTTTGGGATTATTTGAATCAGCAAAGCCCGGATTAGAAAAATGTATGAGATATTCTTCCGTAAATCCTTTTCCGTCATCTTCAATCGTAATTTTCACTTTTTTTGTACCATTTATCATAATTGCTTTTACATTTATTAGTATAGTAAGCGGCCGGCCCGGGGCCATCCCATGCTTGATACAATTTTCTACGGGTGTGGACAAAGCAAAACATGGAATGAAAAAGTCATCCAAATCATTCTCCACATAAGTGAAGAGTACAATGTTGCCCTTATATTGTAAATTCTGCATGGATATATAGTTTTCAATATGATGAATTTCCTCACAAACACTTACAGTAGAAATACTTTTTTGGAACATGTATCGGGTATGTTCACTAAAATAAGCTAAAAACTGATACATATTATCCATCTGGCCTAAATGTGCATAATTCGATACGGTGGTTAAGGCATTCAGGAAAAAATGTGGTTTCATTTGCATCTGAAGAAAATTCAATTCCGCTCGCTGTTTATCAATCATTTCCTCATACACTTGAATCTGGAGATGAGTGATCTGAGCCGACATGGAATTAAAAGCCTGATTCACTTCATCGAATTCTACGGATACCTTATCAGCCTTAATTCTGTAGTCCAGATTTCCGCCTTCCAGTTCCCGAATCCCAATTAAAAGAAATCGCAAAGGTGTTAAAATCCAATGAAAAATTAAATACATTGTGACAGGAAGTATCAATAGTACAAACATTGTTAGCAGAAATATAAATATTTGTTTTTGATCAAGCAACCCTAGTACGTTCCGGTTAGGTATTAATTCCCAAAGAATAAAGGAACCGGTACCGGAACATTGTGATATGGTTATAAACTGTTTCTTTGTTCCTGTCATGTAATATTTTTTATGGATTGGGATAAGTTGAAGATTTTGGTCTTTTAAGTAATCTTTATATTGATCAGAATTTCCGCCCTGATCAGTAATATAAAAGGAATACTGTTCATCATTCTTTAAACTTTCTAAATAGGAGACAAGTGTATCAGTCTTTAGCAAGGCGCCTATATAGTAATTCTTCGTCCGATAGGCAAAAATTAAGTAATCCCTGCCGTCTATATTTATCATTTTCCATTTATAGGAGGAATCCTGTTCGAAATAAATGCTGCATAAACTATTTTTAATGTCTTTAGAAGTTTTATAGTTTAATTTAGCAGGATCATATACATATGAAAATTCTGAATACCTGGGGGTATATAAAAAAAAGTAATCAACATTATAAAGGGATAAATGATTTTGTAATTCCGTCTTGAGGCGGTAGTAGGCAAGAAAACGGTAATTTAAATTGGAGTGATTAACGTTGGCAAAATTCTCATTGGTAGTACTTAAGGTAAGCAAGTATTTGGTAGTATTATTCAAAGTGGAGTCAAGCTGCTGAGTGTAAAAGGTTACGGCACTTTGGTTGGATTCTATAATCTTGTCACGCACTTGATAAATAGAGTAGAAAAAATTGCTTACAAGTAATGATGTAAGTGGCAGGGCTACAGTTAATACGAGTGCAATTAATTTGTGATAAATTGTATTACGGCGTTTCATGCGTACTTAAAATTTCCTCCTATTTTCTTTAGCTTATAATATGCTGACGTAGACGACAAGACCTGTTTGACTCTTTCTTCATTATATAAGTATAACACAAAAACAACAAGAGCCAGGGTAAAGGATGTCTTGTTTTATTAAAAGAATATCTATTTATTTAAAGAATCAAAAATCATATTACTATATAATAAACGCTGTAAGGGTATACTGATAAAAAAATAAAGGAGGATTTGTTATTTATGAAGAAAAGATTGTTATCGTTAACCATCGTACTGATTTTGGTTATTAGCATGTTTGGGGCATGCAGTAAACAGAATGCTAATGAGGGGAAGAGCAACAAAGCAAGCAGCACCGGTGATGCCTCGGATCAAGGAACTACTTCAACATCACAGGAAAAGCCTTATAATGTGACATTTGCATATATCGGTAATGAACAACCGGATATGGATAAGGTAGAGGCTGAAATTAATAAAATAACCTTAAGAGATTTGAATATGACCGTCGATATTATACAGCTTAGCTTCGGCGATTATGCTGATAAGCTAAAGCTTATGCTGGCTGGTGGTGATACCTTGGATATACTTCCTATATATGCCCAAAATGCTGCCAGTTATATTGATGCAGGCCAGTTAGTTAATTTAAATGATTACGTGCAGAAATATGGACAAGGTATCATTAAACAACTAGGTGAGGATGTTGCAATGGGTGGGCAGATAAACGGATTCTTATATGGTTTCCCTGCAAATAAAGAGAGCCAGACAAGAGCTGGTTTGGTTATGAGAAAGGATATTGCAGACAAATATAAAATAGATGTTAATTCTCTTAAAACCTACGATGATATGTCGGCTGTATATGATAAGATACATAAAGGTGAGCCGAACATGGATCTGCTGGTCGGTTATAATATGATTTACCAGATTGAGACGAAAGATCCCTTATTTGATGGCTTTGGCGTATTAATGATGCGTGAGGGAGATCCAACCAAGGTAGTGAACTATTTTGAAACCGAGGAGTATAAGAAGAGAGTCCAATTAATGAGAGATTGGTACAAAGCAGGATATATCATGCCAGACGCCGCAACTTCAACTGAAACATCGGCTAATCTTGTAAAGGCTGGAAACGCTTTTAGCTATTTTTCACCAATTAAACCTGGATTTTTGACACAGGAAAATATTAATTGTGGGCATGAAATGACGGTCGCTTATATTGAAGATGCAGAGTATTTATACAGTAGTGGTGTTAATTTATTCAATTGGGGTATTGCACATAATTCCAAGGACCCAGAGAAGGCATTTCAGTTTCTTAATTATGCCTACACCAGTTCTGAGTTCATGAATTTATTAAATTGGGGTATTGAAGGGGAACATTATAAGTTTGTCAACGATGCAAAGACTGTAATTGATTTCCCTGATGGAATAGATGCTACGAATGCAAGATATAACCTAAATATCGGATGGGAATTACCAAACCAGTATATTGCGCATATTTGGAACGGTAATCCTGAGGATATTTGGGAGCAATATAAGGAGTTTAATAATGCAGCAACAAAATCCCCTGCCTTTGGTTTCATTTATGATTCCGCTAGTGTTGCTAATGAACTTACAGCTCTTAGTAATGTAAAGAACCAGTTCTTGAAAGCGCTTGATACAGGCTCTGTAGATCCGGATGAAGTACTGCCTCAATTTAATAAAGCTCTGTATGATGCCGGTTTACAGAAGGTTATGGATACAAAGCAAGAGCAGTTGGATACATGGCTGGCTTCTAAAAAATAATGAGATTAAGATTGTAAACATCTGTGGGTGTCTTATGTAAGGGCGCCCACAGTAATTGAATTAAGGAGTCATGAGGATGAATGAGAAGGAATATTCCAATAAGATAAGAAGAAGCAGGATAACAAAAATAAAAAGGTGGCTGCCTCTTTTTTTGATGATGTTACCAGGAACAATTTATTTAATAATAAATAACTATCTTCCTATGTTTGGGCTAATAATAGCATTTAAAAAAGTGGACTTTTCAAAGGGTATTTTGGCAAGTAATTGGGCAGGACTAAGTAATTTTAAATTTTTGTTTACCACCAAGGATGCTTTTATAATTACCAGAAATACCTTATTATATAATTTTACTTTTATTATAATTAACACAGTATTAGGAATTATCTTTGCTATTTTCATATGTGATATTGTTAATAAAAAAGCGAAAAAGGTATATCAAAGTGCAATACTGTTTCCGTTTTTAATGTCAATGGTAGTGGTAGGCTACATAGTATTTGCATTTTTTAGCATGAAAAATGGAATAGTGAATAAAACCATACTCCCTATGCTGGGCATAGAAGATATTTTTTGGTACAATGAGCCAAAGTATTGGCCGCCTATCCTTGTCTTTGTAAATACATGGAAAGGTGTGGGATATGGCTGCTTAATCTATATATCATCCATTAACGGCATTGATCCTTCTTATTATGAAGCATCTCAACTGGATGGAGCATCCAAATGGAAGCAAATAAAATACATTACATTGCCGTCATTAACACCTTCTATTATTACCCTGACTCTGCTCAGTGTGGGACGCATCTTTTATTCTGATTTTGGACTGTTTTATCAGGTACCAAGAAATTCAGGAATGCTTTATAGTACAACGAATGTAATAGATACCTATGTGTACCGGGGGCTTATGGAACTGGGTAATATTGGAATGTCCAGTGCAGCAGGCTTCTATCAGTCAATCGTTGGATTTGTTTTGGTCCTGGTAGCGAATTTTGTGGTTGGCAGAATCAGTAAAGAAAATGCATTATTTTAGAAGGAGGAATCGTAAATTGAGAAAGAAAAAAATAAATGCATATCAAATAATTGCCCATGTTGTAATGATCATGGTGACCATCAGTGTAATTCTGCCTTTTCTGCTGTTATTTATGTCCTCCATTACTTCGGAAGATGTCCTCTTGAACTATGGATATTCCTTCTTTCCAAGGAAGATTAGTTTAGAAGCCTACACGTATATTCTGCAATCCGGAACAAAGATACTTCGGGCTTACAGCATGACAATCCTGGTAACGGCAGTTGGAACCACGGTAAGTATATTAATTGCTGCTTTATTCGCATATCCCTTATCCCTTAGTAATTTGCCTTTTAAAAAAGTTTTTAATTTTTTTGTATTTTTTACCATGTTATTTAATGGAGGGTTAATCCCATCTTATATAATGTGGACCAATATATTTCATATAAAGGATACCGTCTGGGGATTGATGTTTCCAAACCTTTTGATGAATGCAATGAGTGTACTGATGATTAGAACTTATTTTGCTAACAGTATTCCAAGTACCTTGTTTGAAGCTGCACAGATTGATGGGGCTTCTCAGCTGCAAGTATTCAGAAAAATTGTTATTCCACTGGGCAAGCCGATTTTAGTCACAATGGGGACCTTTGCAGGCTTGGCTTACTGGAATGACTGGACGAACGGATTATATTATATCAGCAAGAGAACAGACTATTATACGATTCAGAATTTACTGAATAAAATGGTATCAGATTTGCAATTTTTAACAAGTAATAGCAACCTCACCAGTCAGGCAGCACAGGAAATAGCAAAGGTTCCGTCAACAGGAATACAGATGGCAATTGCTTTTATAGCGATTTTACCAATTTTGGTTTTATTTCCGTTTCTGCAAAAATATTATTCAAAAGGAATTATGCTTGGAGCAGTAAAGGGTTAAAGTAAATAGTAAAAATAGTATCGGATGAAAGGAAGTCAAAGATGTTTCAATATGCATTTGAAGTACCGGAAAATAAAAAATATAGGGTGATTATACATACGGATTGTAAGAATGAAGCAGACGACCAATTTGCATTAGCCCATCATCTAATGACAACTAAATTTAACATAAGAGGTATAATAGCAGGACATTTTGAGCTGAATCCACAGGAATATGGAAAAGGGAATACCGTTGATGCCAGTTATGATGAGATATCTAAAGTCCTTGGGTTAATGGGATTAGAATCGGAATACAAATTGAAAGTATTGCGTGGGTCAAAAGGCCCTATTGCTGATGAGGATACCCAAAGCCCTTCTGAAGGTGCTGACTTTATCATTCAAGAAGCGATGAAGGAAAGTGAACAACCCTTATTTGCTGTGTTTCAGGGGTGCTTAACTGACCTCGCATCGGCTATTTTAAAGGAACCAGAGATTTGCAGCCGTATGACAGCCGTATGGATAGGCGGCGGAAAGTGGCCGGTAGGCGGCTTTGAATTTAATCTTATGCAGGATATCAATGCAGCTAATGTTGTATTTAAATCAAAGATGCATTTATGGCAAATTCCCATAAATGTTTATAAGCAAATTGCGGTTAGCTTAGCGGAGCTGCAGTACCGGGTTCAGCCCCATGGTGAAATTGGCAATTATTTGTTTACACAAATGGTTGAATTCAATAAAAAGCTTGCCGCATATAAGAACTGGCCCCATGGCGAGAGTTGGGGATTAGGCGACCAGGGGACAGTAACGGTTTTATTGGAAGAATTGGAACGAATGAATTATGATTGGAAGCCTGCTCCTGTTTTTGCGCAGGATATGCATTATCTGCATGAGCAGAACAATCGTCCGATACGTGTTTACCATACGTTAGATTCCAGATTTACGATGGAGGATTTCTATGCAAAGCTTGCTTTGAACTTTCCAGCAGATGTTTCTTCATAGAATCCAGGGAGAAGTACTTACGTATGGTATCAAAGAAATTCATAACAATAAAAAGGAGAGTTTTGATATGATAAAAACAATGAAGCTGATACCCGTTACAATGGATTCCTATCCATTTCAAACAGCTGCAAAAAAATGTAACTTTGACCAAATAGGATACATTGAAGATGAATATTTTATGAGTGGAACTGCAGATATTTACAGCGAAACAGATGCAGACCATAAGGTAGAGGCTGTTTATAAGAATGCTCCGTATACTACCAGATTGCTTGTCCGACGTCCCAGAAATGTTATTAAATTCAGCGGAAATGTAGTTATTGAGATACTGAACGCATCTGCTATGATGGATATTGACCGCATGTGGGTAAATTCATGGAAGTATTTTACCAGAAATGGTGATATCTACATAGGAATTACAAGTAAAGGACATGTGGTAGATGCTTTAAAGCGTTTTGATGAAAAAAGGTACGCTGCTATTAATTGGGATAATCCAATGCCTGAAAGAAAGATTCCCGAGGAGAGTAGTCCTTTTGGCTTTCTGGAACAGTATGAATCAGGACTTTATTGGGATATGCAAACAGATTTAGCAAAGCTTCTTCGATCTATTAGTGAATTGAATCCAATAAGGCACTATGGAAAATGCTATCTGTACCTTACAGGCTGGTCGCAATCAGGAAGCTATATGTCCAGAACCATTCATTCATTTTCTTATCGACAGGAGAATATGGTAGATGGACCATTATTTGATGGGTACCTGGAAGCAGGCGCCGCTTCGGCGCTTGCCCCAACCAATGCTTATGAAATGACCCAGGAAGGTTTCTTTGGAAATGGTACAATTCCAAAGGGAGGGGTTATAATGTCAAGAGAACCATATATATGTATCAATACCGAGAGTGAAAACCGAGGAGCTAACTGGATAGGAGACAGTGATCTTCCGGATTATAAATTCCGGACATACCAGATAGCAGGAACCAGTCATGATTCCTATTATAATATAGTTGAGTATTATGAAGGGCATCTTTTTGAAGATGCGAAAAAGGCATCCTGTGAGCTGAAATTTGGCGGATGTGATGGAGAGCCGCTCAATACACCCTATGAATTTGTTTTCAACGCAGCATTTCGTAATTTGTATAGTTGGGTAAGGGATGGAGTACCTGCGCCACATGCTCCGAAAATAGATGTAGTACCAGCAAAGCCACAGGATTTTGATGCACTTACCGTTATGTTATCCAGTGGAAAAATGAAATATGAGAACCATAAGGATGCTTTTGGAAATACGACAGGCGGGATACGAATGGCGGCACTTGATTATCCTGTTGGAGTCTATAAAAGTTATAGTGTGAGAGAAAATAATAGTTATGACGCAATGTTTGGTACATTGTATCCCTTTTCACTTGATAAATTAAAAGGTCTTTATGGAACACTTTCTCATTATAAGGATTTGGTCAATCAAAGTGCAGAAGAGACAATCGCTTTAGGATTTCTTTTAAAGGAAGATAAGGAAGAATATGTTGACAGGACAGTTAGGCTTGCTGAAAAATTAGGGTTGAATGATTAAAAGCCTCCAATTTAAAAAGTATTAGGACCATATTGCAAATTAATTACGATAGGAGTCTGTAAATGCAGACTCCTTAATTATTTACAGCTCCATATGAATTGCCGCTCCCATAGCGTTTCTGTGAAATCTTCAACGAGTTATAGGGAATACCAGCCAGATAAAAAATTAAAACTATCGTATAAGTTGCGTATAAACAAATTCTATGTTAAAATAGTCCTTGTGCCATAAATCGTGCAAAGTCCTGAAAACCTTGGAGTATGTAGGTTTCAGAAAAAATATAACCCCCATGACGCCATTGCCATGAGGAAAAAAAGTAAGCCTGCTACGCCTTTGCAGCAGACTTACTTTTAAAAAAGGGGAGGATAAGTATTTAACTTTTCTTTGGTATTGGCTGGGCAGAGAACTGCTCAGTCGGTCATCCTTTTGCTGGAGGGGGGATCCAGCGGTTCAGATGGCACCGGTTAATCTAATTCATTTATGAAGTAGATTAACTATAGTATGATGCAGTATTTCTAAGATTATACATAAATAAAAAATATTATGTAAAAAATCTATAGAGAATCAAAAGATGATTAAAGGAAGGTAGAACAATGAGTTTATTAACAGAGTGGAGGGACTTTGCCTATGCCCTTGACACAAACAAAAAAGAAGGCCAGCTTTTTTGGGCTAATTATTTTAATGTGGAACAGGGAATATACGAAAAAATCCTTGCAGAACCTGAGATAGTTGTAGAGGGAACAGTGGCTGAGCTTGCCGAAAAATACGGTACTACCCTATCCCTTATGACAGGCTTTTTGGATGGCATCAATGAAAGCCTTGTTAAGGAAAATCCCATTGAAGAAATGGAAGAAACAACTGTAGTTAACCTTGGATATGATAAAGAGAAGCTGTACTGCAATATGATTGAAGCAAAGGCAGAATGGCTTTACGAACTTCCTGTATGGGATAGTTTATTATCCCCGGAAAGAAGAAAAGAACTCTACCAGGAGCAGAAAAGGTCCAAGACAGTTGTAAAAGATAAAAAAATTGGAAGAAATGATCCATGTCCCTGCGGCAGCGGTAAGAAATATAAATTCTGCTGCGGAAAAGCTTGATTTAATTAATAAATAAATACTCTTATAGGGTGAAAATGTCCCCGTTTTGTCCACGCATGTTCCTGTGCGTGGACATTATTATTATGGGAATTTTATTTACAAAAATGATAAGTGCTTCAAAAGATGACATAGTGAAAAAGAATTGTCCATGCGTTAATTTTTATAAGATCCCTTCAATGTTATACCCATACAAGAAGCCGTCATCTCCCCCTATCAGCAGTTTATTATTTTCAATTCGAACAGAGCGAATTATTACTTTTGTAGTTATAACAAATATTATTTCAAATTTTAATGTATCAAAAATTCCTAACATTTTATTATCTGACCATATGATATATCTTCCTTGTTGATGGGATTCTTCAAATACCACCTTATTTCCTTGAATTTTAACAGATTTTAAAATCTTACCGCTTTTAGGATCAATTTCGACTATCCTATCTTCATCATATAGCATTGCTATAAGTAATCCATTCTTCTGCCAGGCTAAATATACTATACAATTTTCTTTCGACAGTTTAATTTTCTTTACTCTTTTTTTGGTTTCTGCATCACAAATAATGATTTGTCCATTGTTGAAACCCGCAGCAAAAAGTTTGCTATCAGCGGACCAGGCTGAAGTTCTTGGATACGTTAATCGAAATATTCTTAAATTAAATAAGTTCAATTTAAATTTCTTTAGTTTATCTTGTATTTTTTCCCATTTCTCATGTAACTTAATCAGTGATGATAATGATAAACACCAAAATAAACCTATTGGTTCCTCTTTTTCCAGATCAATTAGAACAATGGGTGAACTAACTGGTTTCCAAGGATTTTGAAATGGCATTCCATCGTGATCAAAACTTTGAGGATAAGTATGGGCTAACGCATATCTTTGATCAGGTGAAATAGAGAACTTATTGGCATAGGAGTAATTTTCATCAAAAACACGAACTTCCTTATTGTTTAGGTTAAAGTAATAAGGCTGATAGCATTGAGTACCAAAGATAATTCCATTTTTAGTTCCTACCACAATATCAGGATGGAATATAGCATTAGGAAGTTCTATTTCGATTCTATCCAATGGATTAAATGGTGACTGCATCTCCACTATTTTTTGATGCATACAGAGTACTTGACTGCTACGGTTATGTAATTTAGCAATGCGTACCGCACCGGACAAGGCATCCTTAAAACCTTCTATTTTACCTGTCAGTATTCCGGACTTTAAATCCCAAATTCCGGCTTCCGAAACAAACCCTCCGCTTACTGCAACACCTGAGTCGTCCTCCTTATCTTTATAGAAAACTTCAAAAGAATGCATGTCGGCACCTATACCGTAACTGTATTCTCCCTCTAACATTTCCTTCCAGTCCCAAATCGTAATATAACCGTTATCATCGCTGCTTATCATAAACTGTTCATCATCTGAAATAACAGCCTTTCTTATTTCTCTTCCTTCCGGATTCCTATATTCTTTTATCAGTTCACCTGTCTCTAAGTGGTAAATTTTTATCAGTTTTGAAAAAGTTATTAAAAGAGAATCCTTTATGATAGAACAATTGATATTATTTGTATCATAAGCGAAAGTTCGAAGAATATCCCAATTTTTGCAATCCCACTCAATTACTTCATATAAAGAAGTATATAATTTATTACCCGATGCCCAATTCGCACAATGGGGACTGCTTCTATGTCCAATGCAATTATCAGCTTCTAATGTAATAGATATAGTCTCGCCAGGCATATCAAGATAAACATTTTTTCCGCCTTCATTCACCAGGTGTTTTATGGTGAAGTGTTCAATATCCCATTCTATCAGCTGATTATTCAAAGCGACAGAAAATAAGCTTTTTTTATCCGGAGAAATTGACATAGCGTCTATCCAGTCGCTATGTCCTTCTAAAAAAGTTATATTTTGTAATGTGTTTATATCCCAAACACCAATGCGCTTATCTCTGGAAGCAGAAAACAGCAAATTGTCCCGAAAAATTACGTTGCTGACATAATCAGTATGTCCTGAAAATTCAGTTATCATTTCAAATGTTTCGCTGTCCCATAGTCTAACCGTATTATCATCTCCGCAGCTTGCAATCCATTTCTTCTCAGTATGATAGGCCAGATTATTCACGGGATAACCCTCATGTGCTTTCATTTCTCTTACTAGCCTAAGTGAAAAGTTTTTCCATTCTGTTGGTTGAAATGCCCATACTTTTAACTTACCGTCTTCTGAAGATGTAGCAAATCTATTTTCTCCAATATATATTAGTCCTTTAGCAAAATCATCATGCCCTTTTCGAATATAATATGAATTAAATTCCTTTGGAAAACTCCATAATAATTCAATTGGTTTACTCATACTTTCCTTTTTTAATTCTTCAAACCAATCGATGATTTCAGGGTATTTTAAAAGTGAGCTATGGTAAAGTGCATTAATTAAGGTCTGTGGATAATTTGACAATGCATTATAATTTTCCGCCAGAAACGCTTCAAAATCTGTAAGGTAATCTGGAATATCCACATTTATTTCTGCTTCATCCTCTTCACTCTGTTCGGCATAGAGTTCATCATACATTTCATACATTTCGTAAATCTGGTCTTGAATGAAATCATAAAGTCCGCCTATTCCATTTTCTTTGTAACAGTTTGATATTGTTTTCATACTTGTCCCCCGGTATTAACCCTTGTGATAATTATACTACTAATTATAGATTTCATAGATTTTCGATTCTATTATAATTCAACATTTTACCAAAATATATTGCGGCAGCCCACTCTCAATTTCATATTTTGTAAGCTTTATTGTAGCATGTTTCGTTCCTATAGTCCATTTTTATCCTTTTTAAAACGCCTTCGTTAACTGTTTCACAGTTACAGTCCGCGTAATTATCAATGGCATTTTTTGAGCTGTTTCTTTCTGTGTATCTTTAAAATACCAGGATATTGATACCTGGCACGCTATAGCCTATAATAAAGGTAAGTTTATAGCAAATCATAATGGAAAGGAAGTGGTGAAATGTACTTTTTAAAATCAGAGAGAATTGGCTTTTCGAAATGGACAGAAAAGGATATTGAGCTGGCAAGGTCCTTATGGGGAGAGAAGAATGTAACAAGGTACCTATGTGCATCAGGTACCTTTACGGAGGAAGAGATTAAGACGAGATTAGGTCTGGAAATCGAAAATCAAAAGAAATTTGGCGTCCAATACTGGCCTGTATTCGAATTGGCAACAGGAGATTTTATTGGCTGCTGCGGCTTGCGTCCTTATAAACTGGAAGAAGGAATATTTGAAATTGGATTTCATTTAAAGGAAAGATTTTGGGGAAAAGGCTTTGCCAACGAGGGGGCTAAAGCTGTTATCCAATATGCTTTTGAGCAGTTACAGGCAACGGATATTTTTGCAGGGCATAACCCTCACAATGTAAATTCAGGGAAAGCCTTGGAGCGCCTTGGATTTCATTACATATCCGACGAATTTTATCCGCCCACCGGACTTTATCATCCGTCCTATAAATATAAATAGTACCTATGACTGCTCAGTCTATACGGTCTGTAAAATCTTCTCCCTGGCAGCTTAAGATGCCGCACAATCCAATGAAGAAGGATAACCACTACTGTCAGATAAATATTATAGTTATAGTAAATGTGGGTAAATTTACATAACTTGAAAATTAATGGACCAGGAAGTATAATAAGGAAAAAGTATTGAGCGTGATACATATGAAATGAGCCTGTGTAACTGAAGCTGGGCGTAGTCGGAGACTGAGGTAAGGTTAATCAATCCTTTACCGGGCCGGCAGAGGTCACAGTGGTGTACGGATATTTGTCTGCGAAGGAGAGGTGGCGGTATGCCAGTGAAAATTGCGATTTGCGACGATGCGGCAGAGGATATTGAACAATTGTCAAATGCCCTCTCGGCCTATGATAATTCATTTGAAATAACCTCCTTTACCAGGGGGGAAAGGCTGATGGATGAATTAAGGGATGGCAGCTTCACGGCCGACCTTCTGTTTCTGGACATCTATATGCCGGGAATTGATGGTATTCAGACAGCTCAGGAGATACGTGGAATACAGAAGGAACTTAAAATTATATTTCTTTCGTCAAGCAAGGAGCATTACCAGCAGGCATACGAGGTATTTGCTTTCAATTATATTGTCAAACCATTTGACAGGGAGCGCCTTTACGCTGTACTGAGCCGCGCCCTGAATGAGCTTCGGAAGGAGAGCGGATATAAGCTTGGCATTCGGTACAAAGGTACTGTATATCATAGGGACTGCCGTGATATTTTGTATATCGAAAGCAGGGATAAACTTCTTCTGTTCCATCTGGCAGACGAAACTGTTCTCCAGTGCTATGGAAAACTGGATGAAATCCTGGGAGAGCTGCCGGAGAAATTCTTTTTCCGATGCCATCAGAGCTTTCTTGTAAACCTGTCTTATGTAACGGAGGTTGGAGATGCTTACTTTCGCGTCGGTCAGACGGTAATCAGCATATCGAGAAAATACGGGAAGGCAGCAAAGGAACGGTATTATGCCTGCCTGTTTTCCCATATGGGCGGAGGACAGCTGCAATGAAAAAACCGGGACGCACAGGCCCCCTTTTAATGATAGGATTGCTGTTTGTTATTGTAGTTTCCCATCTTCCGGTGGTGTACACCTTGTTTTATCATAATCTGACCGACGCTCCTTTGGCGGAGAAGGGCAGTCTTGACCTTGCCCGCGGCTCATTAGGCAAAGGCCTTGTTCTGGACGGGGAATGGGAGTTTTACTGGAACCGCCTGCTAGTCACCGAACCGGAGGAGGCCGCACCGGATTTTCTCATCCGGGTGCCGGATTACTGGTCCCGGTATCAGATAAATGGAAGCTATCTACCGGCGGGCGGGTCTGCAAGCTACCGCCTTATACTGAAAGGATTGAAGGCTTCCTGCCTGGTCACGGTTTATCTGCCGGATTTCGGCAGTGCCTACCGGGTATTCCTGGACGGTAAACTTACTGCTGAAAGCGGGAGCGTTTCGAAGTCCGCTCAAAAGGTATTCACTACAACAAGTGCAAAGCTCTACCCGCAAACTCTCTCGAAAGGAGAGGAACATGAGGTAATCATTGAGACGGCGACCACCCGTTTCTCCGGGCTATACATGGCTCCCGTCCTGAAAGCTTACGGCAGCGTAATGAAAGAAAACAGCAGCCGGAACAATCTGCGGCTGATTCTGTTCGGAACGGCCCTGTTTTCCTTCTTAGTCCTGATTGTCATCTACATTTTGTCCTTCCGGGAGAACAAACGCTCCATCTGGCTTCCGGTTATGGGCTTTTTGGTGCTGGTTCGTATCATGATGACAACAGAGTTCTACAGCTTTTGGCAGAATACAGTATTCTTCGGGCTATCCTACGAAGCTACAAATCCCCTGATGTTTTTCCTTACCTTTACCTTTAATTATTTTCTGATTTTTCTCATTCAGGAGCTGCTGGGGATATTGTTTACACAGCGGGAGAAGCTGGTGTTTTTAATTTACTATGCTGTATTGTTTCTTTTGTACCTTTTCATCCCTCACGGATTTTATAACCGGCATCTGACGGTTTTACTGCCGCTTCTGGTCTTTGCCTTAGAGGTTTATGGTTTTTTTAAGGTCTATCGCAACCGGCAGAGGATGAAAAAGTACGGAATGCTGGTTTACTGGGGTGCAATTCTTGCCATTACGGGACTGATTACCGATTGTTATTACATTAACGGTAACAGCTACCTTAACCTTTCCCTGTCCCTGCTTCTTCTGTTTACGGCATATTTGATGGTACTCAGTTTGATTTCGGCTATCCGTGCTGCCAATGTATACCGTGATTTTGCAGTATCCTCGGCGAGTCTGGCCCAGGCAAGGGAGCAGATCGCCATGCAGACGGAGTACTATGATGGGCTTAGTGCACAGATAAATGAAGTCCGTGCCGTTCGGCATGATATCCGTCATTTTGTAAATGCCCTCAAAGGCCTGTCCGATGAAGGAAGGTATGAGGAGCTGAACCGCTTCTTAAGCGAATATGCAAAGATAGCCGATCCTGCACCCCTTCCGGTGTTTTGTGAAAACGCTGTGGCAAATTCCATTCTCGGCTATTATTCCTTGCGGGTTAAGGAGCACAGCATTTCCTTTCAATGTGCCTGCCGGATTCCCAGAGAGCTTTCCGTCAGTGACAGTGACCTTTGCGTTGTTTTGGGTAACGCACTGGAAAACGCCATGGAGGCCTGCAAAAAGCTTGAAAACCCGGATATCAGGTACATTAGCGTGGAGGCAGGAAATGTAAACGGGCAGCTGCTGATTAAGATTACAAATGCCTATAACGGTATTTTATATCAGGGGGACGGCCGTTATCTCACTGCAAAAAGCGGCCGGTACCACGGTATAGGCCTTCAGAATATCCAAAAGGTGGTCAACACCTATAATGGCTTCCTGAAAACGGAGCACAGCAAGACAACGTTCACTCTCATGGCGGCTTTCCCCGAACTCCGGGCTGATTTTTCTGCAGAGGGCTTGCAATAAATTAAAAGGACTGTTTTTACCCTGCCAAGTAGTCTGGCAGGGTATTTTTATGCTGATTTCGACATTAAAGGCGTCAATTTCACTATTTTGCGTTAAAGGAAAAAATTTCAGGTATAATGCTTGGTACATGGGAGGTGATTGGAGTCTGCTCCCCTCATTTTGCGGTGTGGCAAGTTGGCAAAGAATAGAGAGGGAAACTCATTAAAAATTATTTCTGGAAAGAAAACATTCCAAGGAGGATATAAGATTATGAAACTGGTACACAAACGATTTTGGAGCCTGCTGCTGGCGGTGGCGATGGTGCTTACCATGATGCCGCTCACTGCCGCATATGCTGCCACGGGACTTGATACGGAGCTGGTGGCAAACGGTGGTGCGGAATCAGGAAATATTTCAGGCTGGACCGATGACACCGGGGCGGGCCGCTGGAGCTCGAGTACAGCTTATTCCACATGGGCAAAGCCTGCTGCAGGCAGTCGTTATTTCTACCTTTATAATCCCAGCATGGATACCCCCCTGTCGGGAACGATGTCACAGGAAATCACCTTGACAGGGACCGAAGGAAGCGGGGTGTTTTCCGCTATTTCCAACGGAAGCATATCCATTCGGTTCAGTGTCAGCCTATTTCAGGGAATCAGCTCGGATAATGAAGCCAAGGCAGTTTTGGAGGAATATGCCGCCAACGGCTCCTTGCTGAAAACCTCCCAGGTAGTCAACACCACCTCATCAGGAACCGCCATGGGGCAGTATCAAATCAACACCCAGATCAACCCCGGTACCAGAAAGTTTAAGATAATTCTATCTGCAACACTGACAAAAGGCGGTTATGCACAATTTGACCAGGTATCCTTAAAGCTTGTGGATACTCCTGCCGGAAGTGCGCCTGTTTTTGGAAGTGATTTCCCCTTAGCGGCGGAAACGGACGCCGGGGTTCCCTATACTGCGAACTTTACCATAAGTGATGCCGATGTCGGAGACATTGACCATCTGACATTCAGCGCATCCTCTACCAATGTCAATCTGGTTCCTGCGGCAAACATCACTGTTAGCGGCAGCGGTGCCAGCCGGACTTTGAAAATCCTGCCGGCGGGGAATCTGTCCGGGGAAGCGGATATCACGGTGGTTGCCTCCGATGGGGCCAAAAGTGCTGATAAAACCTTTCACTTTATTGTGCATAAGGTCATTTCCATGAATACGAATTTGGTAGAGAATGGAGATGGCACTAATGGACTGGCGGGGTGGTCGGGGAATACGGTCAACATTACACCAACGGGCAGCGGTTTTACTACGAATGATCCGAACAGCTCTATGAGCCAGAATATCGATATTTCTAAATTCTCTTCCTTCATTGATGGGGGTGAGACAGAATTTTTGATGTCAGCAGCTTTTCCACTGGCAAATGGAAAAGTAAGCGCACAATTCTACACGGACATTGCATGTACCAATCCCGTGGGTTCTTCCTTTGCGGTAGTTGATTCTAGTTTACTGCAGCAAAAGATACCGGCAAGCGCAAAAGGCGTAAAAATCACCTTCAGCGATACAAGTAAGTATTATGTTGATGTAGAGGTGGAGAATATCAGCTTTCAAATTGTAAATAACTTTCCCAAAATATCCTCTATCAGCGCAAAGATGACGGATTTGAGCACATTGACTGTACCAGTTTATACATATTATACCACGTCAAGCGCCGTACTTATGGCAAGCTCCAGTGATCAGAAGGTTGTTCCCAATGAGGGCATCTCAATAGGAGGCTCCGGTTTTAAACGGAGTATCAGCTTTACCCCTCTGAAAAACGGAAACATCACCATCTCACTGGCCCTGAATGACGGCAGTAAAACAGTAAACTCCAGCTTTGCCGTTACAGTCCACGAGCCTGCCAAGGTCATTAGTGTTTCAGCACCGGCACAGGGGTTCTATGGCGCTGGTAATAATCTGGACTTTACCGTGCATTTTAACTATCCTGTCACCGGCGGAACTGACTCCAGACTGCCCCTGACCATTGGAGGCATACCGGCTGCCGCATCCTATCTCACCAGCACTGCCGACAGCATTACTTACCGCTATACCGCCGTCATAGGCAGTTCCGGCGTGGTTGCTGCCGGAATGAAAATTGATGATACAAGCTCACCCATTGTCGATACGGCCGGATATGACGCAGAGGTGGAAATCAATACCGGTGCACTGGGTATTGTGCTGGTGCCGGCACCGCAGGTAACAAGTACAGCCTTGGGCGGCAGCTCGGCCTATGGTACCAAGGTAACCTTTACCGCAACGCTGAGCTGTGCGGAGTCCTTGACAGGTGCCATTCAGTTTAAAGCCAATGGTATCAATCTTGGAAATCCTGTTGCCATCAGCGGAAACATGGCTTCCTATGAAACTACGGAAGCCGCACTTGCTGCGGGAGCAGCTTCCATAACCGCAGAGTTCATACCCAGCGGCTCTGATTTTTATTTTAACGGACTGACTGGCAGCGGATATAGTATGAACATTGACAGGAAAGCGTTAACCCTTAAGCCGAACCCGGCTTCAAAAGTCTATGGAACTGCCGATCCGGTATTGGACTACCTGATTACAAGCGGAGCTTTGGAAGGTTCGGATGTTCTGGCAGGGAGCCTGACCAGAGAAGCAGGAGAAGCTGTTGGTGAATATGAGATTAAGCAGGGCACTGTGACAAACGAAAATAATGCCAACTACGACATTACCTTTGTCACAGGAGTAAAGCTATCCGTGACACCCCTTGTGATAGTCGACGGGGTAATTTCTCCCAACACCGGCAGCTTTGACAGGAAGACTGCCAACCAGGCCGACATACAGGCTGCAATTACGTGGAACAGCGCAGTTGCTATCATGGATGTAAAATCAGGCGGAGTCTCCATCGGTGCAGAAAATTACAGTGTTTCGGGTAATACGCTTACCATTAAAAAGGGCTATCTGACATTGCAGGCTCCGGGCACGCTTGTGCTGACGGTGGTATTCGATCAGGGTAATCCCTCTGCGCTGACTATAAGCGTCATTGATACCACGCCGCCTGCCATACCGGTAACAGGTATCACAGTTACCGGTGCAGGCGGAGCGGACAGCATAAAGGCCGGGGATACCCTGCAAATGCAGGCAGTAATAGCTCCGGATAACGCTGCCAACAAGGCTGTTGTATGGAGCTTCGAAAGTGGAAACGGAGCGTCCATTGACGCAGCCGGACTGCTAAGAGCGACCGCAGCGGGCATAGTTATTGTTCGAGCCACTGCGCAGGATGGCTCCGGTGTTTATGGTGAGAAAACCATAACTATCACCGGAGAAGATTCCACAGTGAAAATTGCTATTGCCCAAAGCCCTGTAAAATCCATTCTCCATGCCATCACCTTTGGATTGTTCTTCAAGGATACTGTTGATGTGTCAATCACATCAGCAAGCAGTAAGACTGATCACTATGAATATCAGCTTGTGAAGGACGGCAGTCCTTTTGACAAGGACGGTACCTGGACAATAGGAGATTCCTTCAGTATAAGCCCGGATTTTAAAGGCTGGGTTTATGCCCGGGCTGTCTACGGCGGAGGAACCGTATCCGTTGCAGCTGTAAAAGCACTGGTGGTGGATTCTACCAAGCCGGAAATAACGGCAGCTTACGATGCTTCCTCCGCTTCCATAACCGTCAGTATAAAGGATGATGGTGCAGGAATTGAAAAGATTTCCTATCAGGCCGGCTCCGGTACGGAACAAACTATCAATCTGGAGCCTTCCGAAACACAGGATATTTCCACCCGGAAGGATTTCACTATCAGCGGCCTGCCGGACGGCCGGTATGACGTGGTAATAAATGCTGCCGACAACGCTGGCAATGCGGCAGATACCAAAACCATTTCCGTAGACCAAGGCTCTGCAATTGTTGACGCAGCTATCAGCCCTGCCGCAAGAAGCTATGACCTTGCTGCTCCCGGCGATGTCAGCACCGGTATTACCTGGAACAGCGCCGGCACTGTGACGGATGTGGTATATCAGGCGGGTTCCGTCCGCCTGACAGAAACAAAAGATTATGTGGTCACAGGAAGTGCGCTGACCATTAAGAGCAGCTGCTTAAAGTCCCTGAATCTTTCTGCCGGTGCTTCGGCAAAGTTTACAGTTTCTTTTGATACCGGAAACCCGGTTACTTTTACCGTTGATTTCGTAGATAACTATACTCCGGGTACCAATGCCCGGCTGAGCGGATTGACGGTGAATGGAAAACCGGTAGGGGACTTTGAACCGGATAAAACCGGTTATGAGGTGAAGCTGCCTTATGGCACCGCATTGGTAATGGTAGGTGCGGCGGCGGAGGACCCCCATGCCACTGTGAATATCACACAGGCGGGTACACTGCCCGGCACTGCGGTCGTAGGGGTAACTGCAGAGGATTCGGCAGCCACAAAAACTTATACCATCAATTTCACTCTCGAAAACCCGGTACCCGTTCACCGCATTACCGTTCAGAATGATGGCAGCGGCACCGCCAGCGCTGACCTGACCTTTGCTGCGGCAGGACAGACCGTTACATTGAACGGCAGCCCGAACAGAGGTTATCAGTTTAAGGAGTGGCAGGTAATCAGTCCGGCAGGCTTGTCCATTACCGGAAATACCTTCATTATGCCGGATGAAGCGGTGACGGTGAAAGCTATCTTTAAAGCAGCCGGCTCAGGGGAAGGCGGAAACAGCGGAGAAGGCTCAGGCACTTCTTCCGGGAACGGCACTACAGTACCGGCACCAACTCCGGAAAATAAGAGACCGGACCAGCCGGTAACAGCAGAAGTCTCTGTGACAGCTGCGGCGGGTTCAAAGGGCACCTTTGGCGCAGCCATCCCGGATAAAGCCATAAGCGATGCCATCGAACAGGCCCGGGCCGCTGCAAAATCCCAGGATGGAACCGAAACCAGGATTTCCATGGTGCTGAATATCGACGCACCAGAGGGGAGAGCAGCTCTATTTGTAATCCTGTCCCAGGACGCATTGAAAGCTCTTACAGATACAGAGGTTTCCAGTCTGGAAATAAACGGACTGCCTGTCAGCATTCGCTTTGACCAGACGGCGCTTCATACAATCCGGTCTCAGAGCAATGGCAATGTAACCATTACCGCAGTTTCCGGGCAGAAGCTCTCGGACGAAGCCAAAGCCAGAATAGGCACAAGGCCGGTTTACAATATCACCATAGGCTATGGTGCAGGCAGCAGTTCTTCCGCCGTAAGGAACCTGGGCGGCGGCACGGCAACGGTATCCATCCCCTACACCCCGGCAAGGAGTGAAGCAGCAGGCTGTCTGTACGTTGTGTATGTTGACGGAAATGGCAGAACAATCCCCATAGGTGCATCTGCATATGATGCAAACAGCGGCTGCCTTATCTTTACCACCAGCCATTTTTCAGTTTACGGTATAGGCTATACCGCACCAACTACAAAATTTTCAGACATATCCAGGCATTGGGCTAAGGATTCCATTGATTATACAGTAAGCCGCGGATTAATTTCCGGAACAGCTAAAACCACCTTCTCCCCGGATGCTGTCATGACCCGGGGAATGCTGGCAGCTGTCCTTGGCAAACTGTCCGGTGCAGACGTAAAAGGCTGCAAGACCAGCAGCTTCACGGATGTGAAGGCCGGAAGCACCTTCCAGCCCTATATTGAGTGGGCTTATAGGAAAGGTATCATAGAGGGTGTGAGCGGCAGCCAGTTTGCTCCGGACAAGGCTGTAACCCGTGAAGAAACCGCAGTCATTATGCAAAACTACGCTAAGGTCACCGGTTACACCCTGCCGGCTACCCGCCAGGCCAATACCTTTGGGGACAGCAGTGCTATCTCCGGCACCTGCCAGGAAGCAGTCAAAGCCATGCTGCAGGCCGGTATCATGATGGGAGAAAGCAATAATAATTTCCAACCGGGGGACAGTATTACCCGCGCTGAAGTTTCCGCCATACTGTACCGGTATATCAAACTGAACCTGGATTCCGGCACGGCACAGGGATGGGCAATAAATGACAGCGGAGAGAAAATGTATTTTCGGAACGGCAAAGCCCTCACCGGCTGGCAGGATATTGAGACAGGCGGAAATACCAAACGCTACTACTTTGACACCAACGCCGTGATGGCAGCCGGAAAATGGTTCCTGATTGGCGGTAATTGGTATTACTTCCAAGGGGACGGTTCCCTGGCTGTCAGCGCTAAAATCGACGGCTGGGAGGTCGGTGCGGACGGTGTGAGAAAGACAAAATAATACCTCCTTCTTAAAATAGAGCAAGCCTACAGTATTATAAAAACTGTGGGCCTGCTTTTTTATTTTCTAAAAAATTCATTTGCTTAAATTTGTTTCAGAAAAAGCTGATTTTATCACTTGAAAAAGCCAATTTAATCACTGCTTCTGACACCCAGACCGGTAATTTAAGTTAAACATGTAATATTCCTATGAGAATGATACAATAAAGTATCAAATATTAAAATTAATCCGCACATTTGTGTGCTATAAACCGTTAAACAATCAGAGAGGAGGTTTTTAGGTGTCGGCCGACATTCAAGAAGAATACGATAAAATCTATCGATACTGTTATTTTAAGGTAGGCAATTCCACTTTGGCAGAAGACCTGGCCCAGGAAACCTTTCTCAAATATTTTGCGCAGAATTCCTACATAGAACATGGCAAGAAACTTGCCTATCTTTACACAATTGCAAGAAACCTTTGTCTGGATGCCTTCCGTAAAAAACAGCCGGAAGAATTAACCGATGTAATACCTGATGCCGAAAATTCCTTTGAGCGGCTGGAGCTTAATATAGCCATCCGGCAGGTCCTTAAAACACTTCCGGAACAAGAACGGGAGCTGCTGCTTTTTCGGTATGTTAATGAGCTTTCGGTAGGTGAAATTGCAGTAGTTACAGGAATTTCACGTTTTGCGGTCTACCGTAGAACGAACTCAGCCCTTGCATCTCTGAAAGCATTGCTCAAAGAGGAGGATTTCTTATGAATAAAAAACTGATAAACGGTTTGCAGGAAGCCTTTGAGGTACCGCCGCCTGTGGATAAAGAGAGGTTTTTAAAAAATCTTCCTTATCCCAAGAGCAGGTACCGGGATTTCTTTTTCAGTCAGCTTGGCTATATCCGCAAACGAGTCTGGATACTTTCCGCAGTGTTTGTCTTAGCTGGCTGGGCTGTTGCTTTTTTGTCCCCTGGGATACTAAATTGGCATGTTGAAGCGGGGAAAGTCTGGATTGTCTCTGCTGTTCTGCCCTTTCTGGCTTTGCTCACGGTCACGGAAATATACCGCTCCGCATTCTGCCGGATGGCAGAACTGGAAGGGAGCTGCCGTTTCAGCTTGCAGCAGATTATCATGGCACGGATCAGTATATTGGGCGGAGGGAATATTAGCGTTTTAGCTCTGCTTTTATTTTTTATGAACCGGGTATCGCCCTATGGCCTACTGCGGATTCTTCTGTATCTGGGCCTTCCGTATCTCATTACCTGCGGAACATGCCTGCTGATACTGAATCAGGTGCACGGAAAGGAAAGTATATATGTCTGCGCTGCCGCGGCTTGTATCGTATCTATGATAAACCTGGTTCTCAGTAATATGATACCCCTTCTTTATACCAATACACACCTGGTTTCCTGGCTGTTCCTGTCAGCCGCCGCCATCCTGCTGATTGGTGTCCAGACATATAAATTACTTAAACGAACGGAGGGGAATACATGGAACTTACTCTTGACCGAGTGACAAAAGAATTTGGTAATAAAATAGCCTGTGACAGCATTTCTCTTGTTCTCCAGAAAGGCGTGTACGGGCTTTTGGGGGCAAATGGTGCAGGTAAAACAACGCTGATGCGCATGATGTGCGGTGTGTTGGCCCCCACTTCCGGAACTGTTACTTTTAACAAAATAGATGTGAAGCAGGAGGAGTACCGCGACGCATTAGGCTATCTTCCGCAGAATTTCGGTTATTATCCCGAGTTTTCCGCGCTGGACTTTATGCTCTACCTAGCCGCGCTAAAGGGGCTGCCGAAGGCCAGGGCAATGGAAAAATCAAAGAAGCTGCTGGAGCTGGTCTCCCTTGAAAAAGAATCCCGAAAGAAGATTAAGACCTTTTCCGGTGGTATGAAACAGCGGCTTGGAATTGCCCAGTCCATGCTGAATGACCCCAAAATACTGATTTTGGATGAACCGACTGCCGGGCTTGATCCCAAGGAGCGGGTACGTTTTCGGAATCTGATTTCCCGCCTTGGCGCCGAGCGGATAGTCCTTCTTTCCACTCATATTGTTTCTGATATTGAGTATATTGCCGATACCATCCTTATAATGAAGGACGGACAGCTTGTCCATCAGGGCACAAGGGAGGATATCATTCAGGCAATAGAAGGAAAGGTGTGGGAGTGTGTAGTTTCCCAGACAGAGGCGGATATTCTGTGTGAAAAGTATCCTGTACTCAATCTGCGGCAGGAGGAAAAAGGGGTATTTCTGCGCCTTGTCTGTGAAGAAAAGCCATGTGAGCCGGCAGTGAATGCCCAGGCTGTATTAGAGGATCTTTATCTGTATTATTTTAGTGAGGTGAAAATAGTATGAACAGTTTCTGGAGTCTGGTGGGTTTTGAATATAAGAAAATATTACATAAAAAAAGTGTACGGATTGTACTGCTGCTGTCGATTCTCATCAGCGCTGTCAGTGTTGGCGGCACCTTGTTTGGCAGTAATTATATCAATGGTAAAGTATATGAGTCCAATTATGCTGCTATGGTCAAAGACAGGGAATATGCCCGGGGCCTTGCCGGAAGGAAGCTTGACGGAAAGCTGATCCGGGAAGCAGTGAAGGCTTACTCCAAAATTCCTCCATCCGGCAGGTATCAGGATACCGTAGAATATCAGACCTTTGCCCGGCCTTACAGCCCGGTCTATTCTATCATCCGTACCATTTACAATACGGAATCCAGCCGTTTTAATATGGAAGATTTTCAGGTGCTGTCCGGGGACAAGGCGGAACAGTTTTATTCCATGCGGCGCAAGGAGCAGGTGCAGCTTGTGAATGAAACAGGTATGAGCAGTAAGGCGAAGGAACAGGTACTGGCATTGGATGCAGAACTGAAGATACCCTTTACTTTCTCTTATACGGATGGTTATACGCGTTTCTTTGTCATGCTATATACCTTTGGATTGACGGCAGCATTTGTTATGGCGGTTTGTACCGCGCCAATATTTGCCGGAGAATACACCTCCGGAGCCGACCAGCTCATTCTGGCTTCAAAGTATGGGAAAAATAAGCTGATTACGGCTAAATTATTTACGGGCTTTTCCATTGCAGCGTCCATAGCCCTTGTGTTCATTGTCGTTGACTATATACTTTCAATGTGCATCTTCGGTTTAGACGGCGGAGGAGCCCCGCTGCAGCTTTTTATGCCACTATCGCCTTATCCGCTGACTATGGGACAAACGGCGTGGCTTCTTGCAGCCAGTACTTTTTTTGCCTGTTTAATGACAGCGGCTGTTACCATGCTGCTGTCTGCAAAGCTCAAATCGCCATTTGGTGTGATTATACTGGTTGGTTTGCTGCTGATTGTGCCAATGTTCCTTAATGTACCTGAATCAAATATAGTGCTGTATAACCTGTTTCATCTTCTGCCGGCTAATATGATGCCTTTATGGGCTGTAACAGATGGTATTCAATATGAACTGTTCGGGCTGGTATTAAGGCCTTATGTATTTTTTCCGTTGTTTGCAGTTTTGATATGTGTATTCCTGGCACCCTTTGCCTATCGTTCGTTCAAAAATCATCAGATTGTATAAGAAAATAAAGTATAAATAATAATCCATCCAATATGCCATACTAATCAAAAAAAGTAGGTGATTTGTATGGCAGTTGCCCATAAAAGTGCTATCAGTGTAGGATTGCTTTATATACCCGTTGATTTGTATAAAACAACCCGGGACATTTCGGTCTCCTTCAATCAGTTATGCAGGGATACCAATGAAAGAATCCGCTACAAGAAAATATGCCCGTCCTGCAACAAGGAAGTGTCCGGTGATGAAATCATAAAAGGGTACGAGTATGAGAAAGGCAAGTATGTAACCTTTACGGAAGATGAGCTGGAGAAGATAAAAACCAAGAAGGATAAGACCATCCATATTCTTCATTTTGCCAAATTAACCGATGTGAATCAGATTTATTATGAGAAGAACTATTATGCTGTACCGGAAACGGGAGCGGAAAAGGCTTATGAGCTGCTAAGGCAGGCTATGCTTTCCAATCAGAAGGTGGGTATTGCCAAAACAGTAATTGGTACAACGGAAAACCTGATTGTCCTATATCCGACGGAGACAGGAATCATTGCAAAAACCCTCTTTTATCAGGCAGAGATACAGGCGGTGCCTGTTGCATCAGCAAAACCCCAGGCGGAGACGGCCGAGCTTGAGATGGCAAAGACCCTCATTGATACCATGACCTCGGAATTCGAGCCGGGCCTGTATCATGATGAATACCAGGAAAGGCTCCGGGCAGCTATAGAAGCCAAGATTACCGGTAAGGAAATTGTTTCCGCCGATACAAGCCGTCCTGATAATGTCATCGATTTGATGGAAGCGATGAAGAAAACGGTTGAAATGTCCAGGAGAGGAACAGCCTGATGGATATTTTTGATACCAGGGATGTCTCTCCCATGCTTATTCAGGAAATCAGGGAAGCCTTTGATTCGGAGGAGTATCTCTATGAAATCAAATGGGATGGTATCAGGTGCCTTTCTTACATTGGAAAGGATACGGATATGCGGAACAAGCGAAATAAGCTGATGGTTCCCCTATTCCCGGAGCTGGCTGAATTGCACAGGCAGGTGAAGGCCAGTTGTATACTGGACCATGAGCTGGTTGTGCTGAAAAACGGGATACCGGATTTCTTTGAAGTGCAAAGCAGGGCATTAATGAGCAATCCCTTTAAGATCCAGCTTGCCTTAAAGAAATATCCGGCAAGTATCATAGCCTTTGATATTTTATATTATAAGGACAGGGAGCTTACCATGCTGCCTCTGACAGAGCGGAAAAAGTATCTGGAAGAGGCGGTTATTGAAAATAATCTGGTATCTGTTTCAAGATTTATAGAAACCAATGGAATCAAGCTTTATGAGCTGGTGAAGCAGAAAAATCTTGAAGGGATTGTGGCAAAGAAGAAAAACAGCCTTTATTGGCCGGGTAAACGCACGAAGGACTGGATTAAGTGTAAGGTGCTGACAGCAGATGACTATGTCATATGCGGCTACATCCTGAAGGATAAGAACTTTATCAGTCTGGTACTGGGACAATACGATGAAAATAAGCTGACCTATAAAGGGCATGTAACCATGGGAGTAAGCCTCCACAGGCTCAAAGAGCAGGGATTGAAAGAGTGCAGCAGCTCTCCCTTTGGATTTATACCAAAGGGGAATGAAGAAGCAAAGTGGATAGTTCCGGATATTGTAGGGATTGTGGAGTCCATGCCAACGGAAAAGGAATACTTTCGCCAGCCGGTGTTTAAGGGCTTTCGGGATGATAAGGCGCCAAAGGAATGTACGGTTAACAGGGAAGACAACTAATAGAGGGGACTTTGCAGCAATACTGCAAAGTCCCCTTTTCGGGCAGACGAATCCATATTTCTATATTTCAGGTTTAATTTGTTATAATTTCCTGTGTCCATGTCTTTTTGCAACCGGAGGTATTGTGATGAAAGTTAAGATGATAAAGCTGCGGCGGAGCGGAGCAGAAAATCGGCATTGCCTGGACAGATATTAAGGAAATTGTTTGTACTACTTGCGCTGCATATCACAAGTTTCTTTGGGATACTTCCTATACGGTCATATTCTGTTCCTGCTTATAAAGAAGATAATTCACATAGCTAAGAACATCCTCTTTGCCTGCAGGAGTAAGCATGTTGTATAACTTGATAAATTCAGCAGTTTCTTTTACGAAATCCCCATAACCAATCCGAAGGGTATTATCGGATACGCCAAGCATATAATCACAGGAAACCTTAAAATAATTGGATAAAGCAATCAGTTTATCAAAACAAGGCTCATTCCTTTTGGCTTCATAATTCGCAATAGCGCTTGATTTAATACCAATAACAGCAGCTAAATCCCCCTGAGTCAGCTTATACTTCTGTCTTAAAAATCTTAATCGGATACTAAAATCCATTATATTTCCCCCCTTACTGCATTTTTAATAATCCCTGTGTAATAAAATAATAAGCGGAAGATGTCTGTCAATTTCCGCTGTAAAATAATACTATGACAGGCCCGAGCGATAGTTACCTTTACAATAAAAAATTATATATCCATAAAAAGGGTGTGTCAATTCTAAACTTGAATGTTATATTATGCTTAGCACAATGCAAGCCTTAGTACCGCAGGCCTGCTAACGTTACTGCTCAAATAAAAAGTGAAAATTGCTATTTTATATATTAATTTCACCCGGTTTGTATGATAATAATTACAAAAGTAAAAAATATACTGCGTAATTTCCTATATAATTGTATAATAAAGGAAGAAGTACATTTATACGCAGGCTAAGCGAAACTTTTACACACAGGAATGCCCCATGCTCTGACAGAGGACAGGCATAAGCTACGATTGGAAAGGATGTATAAAAGCTATGAAAAAGCGTGATTGGTATATAAAACCCGGCAGGATTAAGAATAGGAATTACAGAAGGAAACGACTTAGGAAGCTGGTACTGATCCCAGTCACGGTGGCAGTGGTTGCAGTGATACTGCTGTGGCAGTTCCGTATTATAACACCGGACAGCTTTTTCAAAGAAAATAAGAGCAGCCCCAAATTATCTGCAGATGCCGGTACAGGGAAACTACCGGCGCTGACTCCCCAGATAACAGCAGAGGGCAGTGAAAAATCCCAGAGAACAGAAGATAATACCCCCGTAAAGGAGCCGGAGGAAGAAGATACCGGAATAACAGAGACCTTCGGAAATGGCCGGCAGCCCTTGGAAAGCGAGGTATTAAAGAAAGACACAGAGCCTGTGAGGGGTATTTATATTTCTGGTGCAAGAGCCGGAATCAGCAGCTATATGGACGAGCTTATTTCCTTAACGGAGGAGACAGAAGTTAATGCCATGGTAATCGACATCAAGAATGATACCGGTGAGATTACCTATAAGACGGACCTTCCCCTGGCGGTTGAAATCGGAGCAGGAACCGGCTATATCAAGGACATGAAGGAACTGGTAAAGAAATTAAAGGAGAAGAATATTTACGTTATAGCAAGAATAGTAGCCTTTAAGGACCCTCTTTTGGCAAAGAAACGGGAGGATTTGAGCCTGAAGAAAAAAAACGGCAGGGTATTTAAGGATAAGAACGGAGACAGCTGGGTAAATCCCTACAAGAAGCAGGTATGGAACTATCTGGTGGACATCGGAAAAGAAGCTGCCGCCTTAGGCTTTGACGAAGTACAGTTTGATTATATCCGGTTCTCCACGGATTCCGGGATGAAGGATGTCAATTACGGAGAGGAGGCAAAGGGGAAGAGTAAGATGAAGGTCATTACGGAATTTACGAAATATGCCTGCGATAATCTGAAGCCCCTGGGCGTAAAAGTATCAGCAGATGTATACGGAACCATAATACGCAGCAAGGTAGATGCCAGAATTGTAGGACAGGACTATGCTGCAATGGCCCGATATCTTGATTATATCTGCCCTATGATCTATCCCTCCCATTATGCGGAAGGCTCCTATGGAATCGATTATCCCGATAAGAAGCCCTATGATACCATACTGGCAGCTTTAAAGGAATCCAAGGAGGTCTTAAATAAGAATAAAAATACAGACAGCGGTAACCTTGCCACGGTAAGGCCCTGGCTCCAGGATTTTACTGCAACCTGGGTGAGCCATCATATAAAATACGGAAAAGCAGAAATAAAAGCACAGATACAGGCAGTCAAGGATGCGGGCTATAAGGAATGGATACTTTGGAATAGCAGCAATCATTATACGAAGGCAGCTCTAAAGCAAAAGTAAAATAAAAAATTTAAAAAAATACTGCAAGATATTTTAAAAAGAAGTGTAATAGTATGAGAGCATGCGAAAGGAGGCTAATGACTTGAAGGATGAGGCAATAGTAAACCTGCTTTTTGAAAAGAATGAAATAGGTTTATTTAAGTTGGCTGAAAAGTATGAAAAGCTTTTAATCCACATTGCCGGCACAATCCTTGGCGAACGTAAGGAAGATATTGAAGAATGTGTAAATGACACCTATATGAAGCTTTGGAAACATATTGAGCGTTATGATATGGAAAGAGCCTCCTTAAAAACATATCTAAAGGTGATTGTCAGAAACACTGCCATAAATAAGCTTCGGGACTTAAGCCGCAGAGAGGGAATGGTATACAAAGAAGACTTTTCAGACATTGCTCAGTACTACATTGATCAAAGCCAGAATGTAGAAAATCAGGTATTTCGAAAAGAGGATATACTGCTTTTAAATGAAATTATCAAAGAACTGAACAAAAAAGATAGGGAACTTGTACTACGCAGATATTACTATCTGCAATCCTCCAAGGATATTGCCTGTGCCATGAAAATGTCCGTTACGGCAGTGGATAGCAGGTTGTCAAGACTTCGCAACAAAATGAAGCTTACCTTTGACCAAAAAACCAAGACTGACGAAAGTAATCGAAAGACCTTAATGCAGGAGGTAATAGAATGAATGAACAAACTCTAATAAATATGCTGAGTGAACTGGATGCCGGTTCGCTAAAGGAAAATTTCACCGAAAAGGATTTAAGAAGCAGAGAAGGAAATATCTTTAAGAGAGCCTACTTCTATATAAAATCCCAGAGCTGGAAAGAAGAGGCTGACAACAGTATCCTGATGAACCATCTGGAAGAATACCGGGAAGAGGCGGAAGAAGCCCCCTTTTCTGAAGCGTCAAAGCTGAAAGCGGCGGAAAATATAGAAGAGGAAGAAGAAAGCACCTCCCAGCGGGGATTTTCCATACACGTATTTAAACGCAGTATTAAGAATATAGTAAGAATGATAACTGCCATTGTGGCAGCATTATTTGTAATCCTGGGCCTTATAATTGTAATCTTTAAACGAAAACAGGGTATCAAGTTCCGGGCTAAGAAGATACAGATTAGTTATTAATAGAAAATAATTATTTATACAGCCCTATGGGGCAGAATGAAAGAAAAAGTGTGGAAGAAGAACCTTTCACACTCCATTATTAATAGTACCGCAGGCTCATCAGCGGTAACAATGAGAACATGAGTGAAAGAAAAAATAAAAAGAAAAGGATGCCACGCACAGATTCTTTCACTTGATTTTATTAGTGGCTGTAGCTCAGATTGGCCTGTTGCCGGCCTGGGATATATTATGGGTGTAAATATGTTAGAGAAAATCAAAGAAATTATCGCAGAGCAGCTTGCCGTTGATGCAAGTACAATTACAGAGGATTCAACCTTTAAGGAAGACCTGGGAGCAGATTCCCTTGAACTTTTTGAATTAATTATGGCAATGGAAGAGGAATATGATATCGAAATACCCTCTGAGGACTTGAATTCTTTGAAATCAGTAGGGGACTTAATAACTTATTTGAAGAATAAAGGTGTGGAATAATGGAAGGGCAAAAGGCATTGCACACTGAAATATGTGACCTGCTTCATATAAAATATCCCATAATACAGGGAGGCATGGCCTGGGTAGCAGAGCATCACCTGGCTGCTGCGGTTTCTGAAGCAGGAGGCCTTGGAATAATAGCCTCTGCCAGTGCCACGGCAGAAATCGTAAGAAATGAAGTCAGAAAAGTAAAGGAATTAACGGATAAGCCCTTTGGTGTAAATATCATGCTCCTAAACCCCCATGCACCGGAGGTAGCACAGGTAATCATTGAAGAAAAGGTGCCGGTGGTAACAACCGGAGCGGGAAACCCGGAGAAATTCCTGAAGGACTGGAAGGCAGCAGGGGTTACGATAATACCGGTAGTAGCTTCCGTAGCACTGGCAAAGAGAATGGAGAGAAGCGGTGCGGATGCCCTGATAGCGGAAGGGTGCGAAGCAGGAGGACATATAGGGGAACTCACAACAATGGCATTGATTCCCCAGATTGTGGATGCCGTATCGATTCCTGTAATAGCAGCAGGAGGTATTGGAGACGGAAGAGGCCTGGCTGCGGTAATAATGCTAGGTGCCAGGGGGGCCCAGGTGGGAACCAGATTCGTGGTAGCCAATGAATCCATTGTACATGATAATTATAAGAAGAGGGTTATCAGTGCCAAGGATATCGATTCCACTGTAACAGGACGCTCTACAGGGCATCCGGTAAGGTCCCTTCGCAATAATATGACCAGAAATTACCTGAAATTGGAAGAGGAAGGCAAGAGCTTTGAAGAATTGGAGTTATTGACCCTTGGTTCTTTAAGGAGAGCTGTAGTGGAAGGAGATATAACAGAAGGTTCTGTTATGGCGGGCCAGATAGCCGGTCTTATATCCAGGGAACAGTCCTGCAAAGAGATAATGGAAGAAATGACAGACGAGGCATGCCGCGTAATCCAAAAAGGATGGTAATAACCTATGGGAAAAACAGCATTTCTATTCCCAGGCCAGGGAGCCCAGTATACTGGCATGGGAAAAGATTTTTATGATAGCTATAAGGTGTCAAAAGAGATTTACGACAGAGCGGAAGAACTTCTGTCCATGAATATCAGGGAGCTTTGCTTTGAAGAGAATGCAAAGCTTTCAGTTACAAGATATACCCAGCCGGCCCTTGCCGTGACCTGCCTGGCTATTTATGAGAGAGTAAAGGAGCTTGGATTGCAGCCGGATTATTTTGCGGGACTCAGTCTGGGAGAATACCCGGCGGTTATTGCTTCGGGAGCCATTACCATAGAAGAAGGGCTTAAGCTTGTAAAGATACGGGGAGAGCTTATGGAGACTGCCGTACCGGAAGGAATTGGCGGAATGGCCGCAGTTCTGGGCCTTGACAGTACCATAATAGAGGATATCTTAAAGGAGATGGAAGGTGTGGTTGTAATCGCAAATTATAACTGCCCGGGCCAGATTGTAATATCGGGAGAGAAAGAAGCGGTAAAGGCAGCTTCTGTGAAATTATCGGAAGCAGGAGCAAAAAAGGTAATTCCCCTGAATGTCAGCGGACCCTTCCATTCTCCCATGCTGAAAGAAGCAGGGGAGAAGCTTCTAACAGAGCTTAATTCCATAACTGTCAGGAAACCTGCTATTCCTTATGCAGCAAATGTTGACGGCAGCATGGTAACAGAAGCTGAAGGTATCAGGGAAAGCCTTTCAAGGCAGGTATACTCCTCCGTCAGATGGGAGGACTGTGTCAGAACTCTGCTGGCAGAAGGTGTGGATTTATTTGTGGAAATTGGCCCCGGTAAAACCTTATCTGCCTTTCTGAAAAAGATTGATAAGAATGTAACTGCCGTCAATGTAGAAAAGGCAGAGGACTTAGAGAAGCTAAAGGAGGTACTTCATGCTAGAGGGTAAAACAGCATTAGTCACCGGAGGAAGCAGGGGTATTGGCAGGGCAATAGCCATTGCACTGGCCAAAAACGGTGCCACTGTTATTATAAATTACTGCGGTTCCTTTGAAGCTGCCAATGAAACGGCAGAAATAATCAAGAAGGATGGAGGCAATGCCTTTCTGCTTCAGGCAGATGTGGCAGAAGCGGCGGATGTGGAAAGGATGTTTGCCTGGATCGCTGAAAATGTCAAAAGGCTTGACATTCTTGTTAATAACGCCGGAATCACCAGAGATAACCTGATTCTTAAGATGAGCGAAGAGGAATACAACCGGGTAATCGATACGAATCTGAAGGGCGTATTCTATTGCTTAAAGCAGGCCTCCCGTATGATGTTAAAGCAAAGATACGGTAAGATTATAAATATTTCTTCTATTTCCGGAATTCACGGAAATCCTGGACAGATTAATTACAGTGCAGCCAAGGCAGGTGTCATCGGTATGACCAAGACCCTTGCAAGGGAGCTGGCCTCCAGAAGTATTAACGTCAATGCCATTGCACCGGGGTATATTAACACGGATATGACCGTGAACCTGAAGGATGAAATTAAAGCAAAGGCCATAGAGACCATACCCCTAAGAAGATTCGGTGAAGGGGAGGATATTGCGGAAGCGGTAGTATTCCTTGCATCGGATAAAGCCTCCTATATTACCGGCCAGGTACTGTCGGTAGACGGCGGTATGGGGATTTAAGTTCGTAGCTTTCACTTTTTATGATAGCATTGCTGCAGGCTTGCCTATAATATGCATGGGTATAAGGCTGAAAAACGAAACTGTTTTTCGACCTCCTGACTAATACGTGCCCAAAGCGCACAGATGGGAGCTGGTTGAAAAAAGCAAAAAGCAGTTTTTTCAACTACGGATTATCGAATATCTAATTGTAAATTAGATATTCAGGAAAGAGGTTAAAATGAATAAACGAGTAGTTGTAACCGGTATGGGGGTTATTTCACCCATCGGTAATAATATAGAAGATTTCTGGAATGGGATAAAGGAGCAGAGAATACCCTTTGCACCCATTACCTATTTTGATACTACGGAATATAAGGCAAAGCTGGCTGCACAGGTAAAGGATTTTAAGGCAGAGGATTATATGGAAGCCAAGTCAGCCAAAAGGATGGAAAGCTTCTGTCAGTTTGCCGTGGCAGCAGCAGGAGAAGCCATTAAGAATGCAGGGCTGGATTTATCCACAGAGGATACAACCAGAATCGGTGTATGTGTCGGCTCCGGTATCGGAAGCCTGCAGGCAGTAGAAAGAGAACACACAAAGCTGCTGGAAAAGGGACCGAAGAAAATCGCACCCTTACTGGTGCCTTTGATGATCTCCAATATGGCTGCCGGCAATGTGGCGATTTGTTATGGCCTGAAGGGTAAATGTACCAATGTAGTGACAGCCTGTGCCACCGGAACCCATTCCATCGGAGATGCCTGCCGCTATATCCAGTGTGACGAGGCGGATGTTATGATAGCAGGCGGTACGGAAGCAGCCATCAGCCCCATCGGTGTATCCGGTTTTTCCGCACTGACAGCCATGACCACGTCAACCGACCCGAAGAGAGCCTCCATCCCCTTTGACAAGGAGAGAAACGGTTTTATTATGGGAGAGGGAGCTGGTATTGTAGTATTGGAATCCTACGAACATGCGGTTAACAGAGGTGCCGTCATATTGGCGGAAATAGCTGGCTATGGAGCTACCTGTGATGCCTTTCATATTACATCCCCTTCGGAAGACGGAGAGGGAGCAGCAAGAGCTATGCTGAATGCCGTAAAGGAAGCAGGCATCAGCCCGGAAGAAGTGGATTATGTCAATGCTCACGGAACCAGTACCCACCACAATGATTTATTCGAAACCAGGTCCATCAAGATGGCCTTTAAAGAGCATGCTTACAACCTGCTTGTAAATTCCACCAAATCCATGACAGGACATATGCTGGGTGCAGCGGGAGCAGTTGAATTTATAGTATGTGTAAAATCCGTTATGGAGAATTATGTGCATGCGACTGCAGGCTATGAAATCCCCGATGAAGAGCTTGACTTAAATTATGTTAAGACACCTGTAACAGACAGGGAGATTACCTATGCTATCTCTAATTCCCTGGGATTTGGCGGACATAACGGCAGTCTATTGGTAAAAAAATATATCGGTTAAGTTAGATTCCTGGATTAAAAATAAAAAAGAGTATAAGCAGGAAAGGAGGGAAAAAGGTTGAATCAGGAAGAGATTCTTCAATTAATAAATGCTGTTTCATCCAGTAATCTGACAGCTTTCCGTTATAAGGACGGGGATGTTTCCTTGGAACTGGAGTGTATGGCGGGTTTCTCAGGTGAAGGCCCGGCTAAGGTTATGGTTCCTTCGAAAGAAGCTGGAACGGCTGAAAAGGATGAAAACCTGTCAGTAATCCAATCCCCCATGGTGGGTACCTTTTATGCGGCAAAGTCCGAAAAAGGCGAACCCTTTGTACAGGTCGGAGACAGGGTGAAAATAGGGCAGGTAGTCGGTATTATCGAAGCGATGAAGCTTATGAACGAAATAGAATCGGATTACGACGGTATTATTGAGAAAATATCCGTACAGAACAAGGACATGGTAGAATACGGGCAGCCTCTGATTTACATCCGGACGTTGTAATACACAATAAAAAGGGCAGGCACGAAACAGCGGACACTAATAAGCGCAGGATAAGGGAAAGGTTATATTTATGTTGGATATTAATGAAATTAAGAAAATCATACCTCAGAGAAGTCCTTTTTTAATGATAGACAGAATCGATGAACTGGAGCCGGGAAAACGTGCGGTGGGAAGGAAATGCGTAAGTTATAATGAGTCTTATTTTGAAGGCCATTTCCCGGATGAACCGGTCATGCCGGGTGTCCTGGTAATTGAAGCATTGGCACAGGTTGGGGCGGTTGTCTGTCTTTCAACAGAAGAGAATAAAGGAAAAAATGCTTATTTCGGAGGCATTAATAAGGCCAGATTCCGTAACAAAGTAATTCCGGGGGATGTATTGACACTTGAGGTTGAGCTGATTAAGGGGAAGGGAAGTATAGGAGTAGCCTCTGCCAGAGCATACGACGGAAATAAGGTATTTGCCGAAGCAGAGCTCATTTTTGCCATCAGCTAGAAAAGAGGTAGCCATTATCAATATGATTAATAAGATTAATAAGATATTAATTGCCAACAGAGGAGAAATTGCAGTGCGAATCATACGGGCCTGCAGGGAAATGGGAATTACCTCCGTAGCCATTTGCTCGGATGTGGATAAGGATGCCCTGCATGCCCAGTTAGCGGATGAAACCATCTGTATAGGACCGGTATCCTCAAAGGACAGTTATCTGAAAATGGACAGAATCATAAGCGCAGCCTGTGCGGCAGAAGTGGATGCCATACATCCCGGCTTTGGCTTTCTTTCGGAGAATGCCAGATTTTCCGACCTTTGCAAAAAATGCGGAATCATCTTCATTGGGCCCACGGGAGATGTAATCGATAAGATGGGAAATAAATCAGAAGCCAGAAGGACCATGATAGAAGCAGGCGTTCCGGTTGTACCGGGAACGAAAGAAGCAGTAGCGTCTGCAGAGGAAGGCTTAAAGATTGCATCGGATATTGGTTATCCGGTTATTATAAAGGCAAGCGCCGGAGGCGGCGGAAAAGGAATGCGTATTGTTAGGCGGGAAGAAGAATTTGCAAAGCTCTTTGAAACTGCCGGACAGGAGGCAAAGAATTCCTTTGGTGATGATACACTCTATATTGAAAAATACGTGGAAGGTGCCAGACACATTGAATTTCAGATTCTGGCAGATAATTATGGGCATGTAATACACCTTGGTGAGAGGGATTGCTCTCTTCAGAGAAGACATCAAAAGCTGATAGAGGAATCTCCGGCCCATCATATGCCCCCGGAAATCAGAAAGGCCATGGGAGAAGCAGCTGTAAAGGCTGCGAAAACAGTAGGCTATCAGAATGCAGGAACCATAGAATTTATTTTGGATAAGGATAACCGGTTCTATTTTATAGAAATGAATACAAGAATCCAGGTAGAGCACGGTATTACCGAGCTGGTAACAGGGATTGACCTGATAAAGGAACAGATTAAAATTGCGGGAGGCAGACCTCTTAACTTATCCCAGGAGGATGTAGTAATGAATGGGCATGCTATTGAATGCAGAATCAATGCAGAAAACCCCATGAAAGACTTTATGCCCTGTCCGGGTACGGTTACATCCCTTCATTTTCCCGGAGGCAACGGAGTGCGGATTGATTCTGCTCTATATGCCGGGTATAAGATTCCCGCAGCCTATGATTCCCTCCTTGTAAAGCTTATGGTTCACGATACCGACAGAGAACAGGCTATACAGAAAATGCGGGGAGTGCTGGGAGAGCTTGTGATTGAAGGAATCGATACAAATCTGGATTTCCAGTATATGCTCATTAGTCATGAGGAATTTATAAAGGGTAATACGGATACATCCTTTGTAGAAAATTTGTTAAAGGACAGAAAAGCAATATCTAAGGCTGCGGTTTGAAAAATTGTGGGAAGGCTTTGCTGTTAGTGTGAATTATCGAATGGGATAATTCACACTCTGATTTAAGGCAGTAAATCATATGCAATAGGAGCTATCTAAGAAAAGAGGTCATCATGCTTAATGATATGTTTAAGAAGAATCTTGCTGCAGGTGGTGAGCAAAAAAAGCTTACCCAGGATAAAAAGCGAAAGGACTCCCTTTACGATGCTCAGGTACCGGAAGGGCTTTTTGATAAATGTGATAAATGCAACGAAATAGTTTATCTGGAGGATGTGGTACAAAACTTATATATTTGTCCCGTATGCGGCAGCTATTTCCGTATCAGTCCAAGAATCAGACTTAGCATGGTGCTGGATACGGGAAGCTTTACAGAATGGGATACAAATCTTCCGGTAAGTGACCCTCTTTGCTTTCCGGGCTATCAGGAAAAATTAAATCATCTCCGTATGGCTACAGGCCTGGAGGATGCTGTGGTGACAGGAAAAGGTACCATAGAAGGGATGGAAGTAGCAATCGGAGTGATGGCTTCCACCTTCCTTATGGGCAGTATGGGAGAAACAGTTGGAGAAAAGATAACCCGTCTGATAGAAACAGCCACGGAAAAAAGGCTTCCGGTAATTCTCTTTTGCTGTTCCGGCGGTGCCAGGATGCAGGAGGGCATCATATCCCTGATGCAGATGGCAAAGACCGCAGGAGCTATCAAAAAGCATGACGAAGCTGGGCTTTTATATATCACAATACTGACAGACCCTACAACAGGAGGGGTTATGGCAAGCTTTGCCATGCTGGGAGATATCATTCTGGCGGAACCGGGGGCTTTAATCGGCTTTGCGGGACCAAGAGTAATTGAACAGACCATAGGACAGAAGCTTCCGGAAGGATTTCAAAGTGCGGAGTTCTTATTGGAGCATGGATTTATCGATAAGGTAGTAAAACGGAATAAATTGAAGCAGACATTGTCTCTTCTTATCAGAAGTGTGGATGCGTCAAAAGAGCTGCCATACCAGAGTGAAAGTTAGAAATAGTGAAGAAAAAGATAAGGAGAGATAGTATGCCAGCAGAATTGACAGCATGGGAACGTGTTGAAATAGCCAGAGGAATTGAAAGACCTACCAGCCTTGATTTTATCAGCGGTATTTTTAATAAATTTATAGAGCTTCATGGAGACAGACAGGGAAAGGATGACGGAGCTGTTACCGGCGGTATCGCCGTAATAGAAGGAGAATTTGTCACAGTTATCGGCCTGCAAAAAGGACGCACCATAAAGGAAAATATTAGAAGAAACTATGGAATGGCGAACCCTTCCGGTTACCGGAAGGCGTTAAGGCTGATGAAGCAGGCGGAAAAGTTTCACAGGCCCGTTATCTGCTTTGTAGATACTTCCGGAGCATATCCGGGGATAGAGGCAGAAGAAAAGGGTCAGGGAGAGGCAATTGCCAGAAACCTGTTTGAAATGTCCGGTTTAAATGTCCCCATTCTCAGCATCATAACAGGAGAAGGGGGAAGCGGCGGAGCACTGGCGCTTGCAGTTGCCAATGAAGTGTGGATGCTTGAAAATGCAGTATATTCCATTCTTTCACCGGAGGGCTTTGCTTCTATTTTGTGGAAGGACAGCAAAAAGGCAGCAGAAGCGGCAGAGGTCATGAAAATAACGGCACAGGATCTGTTGAATTTAAAAATTATTGAAAGAATTATTCCGGAGGAAGAACCGGTAAATCTTATTAATCTAATGAATGTTACCGAAGTATTAAAGGCAGATATCATATCCTTCCTTCATTCTTATAAAGAAAAAAGCAGTGAAGAAATCATGGTACAACGTTATGAAAGATTTCGTAATATGTAAGACGGCTAAAATTTTAGTTTAAATTTTAATAGTAATTATTGGATGGCAGAAGGAAATAGTTGATTCAAAATGCAGAATGGAAATTTAAGAAGACTGATAATGATAAATGGCAGAGCCTGATAGCAGGGCTTCTGCCATTTTTCATACTAACCGCCATGTCTTCCCAAACGCGCGGTAAGATTGGGCCGAGGATTTTGCAGGCACTAATTTATTACTATGATATCGTATTAATGCTATAAAATGTTGATATAAGATAATATATCCTATAAAATGTAGATTAAATACTGGAAAGAATGTAAAATAGATTATATGGTTTATAAGATGATTCAAATAAAGTACATAATGAAAGAATAGGAAAAAGGATATGAAGGATAAGATATATTTCATTGAATTAAATGAGGATAAGAAATATGAAGAATATAAACAATATTTTTCTCTTCTGCCTTTAGCAAAACAGCAGCAAATAGATAAGTTTCGATATGATATAGATAAAAAATTAAGTTTAATCGCAGATTTGTTTATCCGCTTTTTGATATGCCAAAATCTGAATCTTCACAATAAAGAAATCTCTTTTGAAAAAAATTCTTTTGGGAAACCCTATCTAATGGGAAATGCAGAATTTCATTTTAACATATCTCATACCAGAAATGCGATTGCCATAGGCATTTCCAGTAATCCAATTGGTGTGGATATAGAAAAAATTAAATGTGCTGACCTAAAAATAGCAGAGCGTTTTTTTTGCAGTAATGAATTGGAGTATATACAATCAAATAAACAAGACCGTTTTTTTTATGAAATCTGGACAAAAAAAGAGGCTTATATAAAGTGGGACGGAAGAGGATTATCCATCCCATTGGATTCCTTTGATGTGACAGAATCAACAATAGATAAAATTCTTCATACAATTACAATACACGATTATATTATTTCTATCTGCAGCAGGCAGGATTTTAGCGGAACCTGGTGCATGGAACTTACAGAAGACTCAGTTCTCGATTGTCTGCAGAAATTATCATGATTGATTGTCAGAAGACCTTAACTGTTTTCCTCTAAAAAATAATTTATCATCCTTTCTTTTCCTGAATTTTTTGTATGTTCTTATTGCATACTAAAGATAAGGAAGGAGAAGTAGAAATGGATAATAAATTAAATAATCAAATAAACCAATTATCCGGTAAGGTGAAAGAAACTGCCGGTAAGATGGTTCACTCCGACCAGCTGGAGCTTAAAGGCAAGCTTCAGGGAATGGGAAGTGAAATTAGTGAAAAAGGGGAAGAAATAAAGGAAAAGGCCGCTCATAAGGCCAATACGATCCTTGATAAAATTAAAAACGAGAGAGGAAGGTGATGATATGCCGGAAATCAGTAATATTATAATATGGATTATACTTGGTGGTATATCCGGTTGGATTGCCAGTAAGATAATGAAAAAAGACAGCCAGATGGGTGTTGGTATGAATATTCTGGTAGGTGTAGTAGGTGCCTTCATTGGAGGCTGGCTCGCCGGTGTATTCGGATGGGGTCCTGCAACAGGTTTAAATATCTGGAGTTTTATCGTATCCATTGTTGGTGCGGTAATATTGCTCTTTATCATAAGCCTGTTCAAGCAAAAGGATTAGCAGGCAGATGCAGGAAACAAAAGGCATCCCAATCCAGCCAAAGATATGTAAAAGTTATAATAGTTCTTATTTAGGCAGTACCGCAAGCAGGCCTGCGGTATGCATGGGATGTAGTTCTGAAATAATAAAAGGAGCATTTCACAGATGAGTTTGTGAAATGCTCCTTTTGGCTCTTTAAGTATTATTCTTAAATTTCAAGTTCTATCCTTCAATTTGCTATAGCTCTTTAATTTCGATACACTCTTATAGGCAGGACGAATAATCTTGCCGGCATTAATAAGCTCTTCCATTCTATGGGCGCTCCAGCCGGAGATCCTTGCGATTGCAAAGATTGGTGTATAGAGTTCAATAGGAAGGTCCAGCATGCTGTATACAAAACCGCTGTAAAAATCCACATTGGCACTGACACCTTTATATATCTGACGTTCCTTTGCAATGACCTCAGGAGCCAGTCTTTCAACCATATTGTAAAGCTTAAATTCGCTCTTGCGGCCCTTTTCTTCGGAAAGCTTCTCCACGAAGCTTTTGAAAATTTCAGCTCTGGGGTCTGAGATGGAATAAACTGCATGGCCCATACCGTAGATCAGGCCGGATTTGTCAAAGGCATTTTTATTAATCAGGGAAGTCAGGTAACCGCGAACTGCGTCTTCATCCTCCCAATCCGTTAGTACCTTTTTCATATCATCAAACATCTGTATGACCTTGATGTTAGCACCGCCATGCTTGGGACCCTTTAGTGAGCCCAGGGAAGCAGCAACGGAAGAATAAGTATCCGTTCCCGTTGAGGTTACCACATGGGTCGTAAAGGTGGAATTGTTACCGCCTCCGTGTTCAGCATGAAGTACCAGAGCCACATCCAGGATTTTCGCTTCTAAAGGGGTATATTTGCTGTCCGGCCTTAAGAGGTGAAGAATTAATTCCGCAGTGGATAAGTTGGGGTCAGGAGTGTGGATATACAAGCTTTGACCGTCATGATAGTGGCGGTATGCCTGATAGCCGTATACGGACAATAACGGGAATAAGGATATAAGCTGCAAGGATTGTCTAAGTACATTAGGTAAGGTTATGTCATCTGCGGATTCGTCATAGGAATACAGGGTAAGGACACTTCTTGCCAGTGTATTCATCATATCCTTACTGGGAGCTTTCATAATAATATCCCTTACAAAAGAGGTGGGCAGAGAACGGTATTCGGAAAGAAGCTGCTGAAAGTTTTTAAGCTCTTCCGCCTTTGGGAGTACACCAAAGAGCAGAAGGTAGGTAACCTCCTCAAAGCCAAAACGGTTATCTTCAATAAAACCCTGAACAATTTGTTTTACATCAATACCCCTGTAAAAGAGCTGTCCTTCACAAGGGACATATTCGGATTCAATAATGGAATGGGAACGCACTTCCGCAATTTCCGTCAGACCGGTCAATACGCCCGCACCGCTTACATCCCTAAGCCCTCTTTTTACTTCATATTTCGTATAAAGAGAGGGGTTAATTACACTGTTCTTGATGCATAGATCGGAAAGTGTCGAAATCTCAGGTGTAATACCGGAAAAGTTCATATTACTCATAACAGCCTCCTTTGGGTTATATTTTTTGTAATAGTATGAATTATTTTGCATGATAAAGTATAATTTCAAGCTGATGCATGTTAGCTTTCGTCAATACTAAAATATAACAGATAAATAATAATTAATATATTAGCATAAATAAAAGAAGACCACAAGCAGTAACAGATAAAAACTAAAAACCTGTTATTTATAATTATACATTAATAGGATGAACGTTCAGTAATAAAATACTATCTGAAATACTCAAAATACTCCAGGCCTTTTGAATTTCATAAAAGGAAAGAGGTGTTATTTTTGGAGAATAAGATGGGGTATAAGCTTAGAATACAAAGTCTTTTAAGAATTATAAGGTTTGGTTTTTATTATTTTTTCCTTTCATAAGGAGCACTTCTGCTTCACGGATAACCTTTAACCTGTCACTTTCGTTCAGAGTTATATACTTATCATACAGCTTAATAAGTTCTTTTGTTTCTTGTTCGGTCAACTGTTTTTTCGAATTTATCCTATGCATAAAAGTACCCCCGTCTATAGAAAAGGATTAAAAGTAATTACGCAGCTTATTCAGAAATTTGTGAAAGAAAAGTATTCCCCTCCCTGAGGGGAATATATAAATTATATTTTGGGAGGGGATGGGAAAAGACATTATCATTAAATGACTTTTCAAAAGGTATAATACATCATTGGATGATTAAAGTCAAGAATCTAATCTACATTAATTGACATTTATGTCATTTAGTGATATTTTTAATCCGGGAGGTGTGATATTGGAAAACCGTGTTAAGCATTTGAGGAAAGTACTTAACCTGTCACAAAAAGACTTTGGGGACGTCCTTGGACTTAGACCAAATACAATTAGTTCCATAGAAACAGGTAAGAATACTTTGACAGAACAAAACATAAAGATGATTTGCGGGGCATTTCAGATAAATGAAAACTGGCTGCGAAACGGTACCGGTGAAATGTACAGGAAGCCTCCTGAAATAGATGAATTAACAAGAGTTGTAAATGAAATCGTAAAAAGTGAGGATGTTTTCGCAAAGCGGTTCTTAATTGCATATTGGAATCTATCGAAAGAGAATCGTACAGTGATATCTGATTTTATAGATAAGCTGGCAAACAATAAGTGAAAAGGGCCGCTGATTTATGCAGTAAACATCTGCGAGCAGATGCGCATGTAATAGGAGCTGGATTGAAAAATGCAATGAATTTTTAACCTTTATTTAAGCAGTATCACAAGCAGGCTTACGATACTCATGGATAATAAAAATGAAAAAGAATCCTGTGTAGAAGAAATAAACTACTTCTACACAGGATTTTTGTATTATAGAGCATGCATTACATCAGTATACAAATCCAAAGCAAAGCCTGTCTTTACCGGCCCGCCTTCGCTCAGCCGGAAGCTTCTTCTGCCGTCCGCTTCTCTGTCAGCCCGCAGAAATACATCTTCTGAATGGCCCTCCAGGTAAAGGCTGTGGCTGAATTCATAATTATGGGTAACATAAAAGCAGGTAATTCCGGATTTTCCAATGCCTTCGAGCAGCTCTTTGGCTAAATAAGCCCCGTCATAATCGGTTGTAGTTGAGAAGGTCTCATTGAGCAATAACAGGCTGTCAGGTACGATTCTCTCAATAATATCCTGCAGTTTTAACAGTTCCTGCTCCAGGAGGCCGTACTTCAGGGAAGTATCTTCATCATCTGGAAAATGGGTGAAGATGCTTTGGTAAATATTGCAGGCATACTGGCCGGCAGCTGTAAAATAACCGCTCTGTGCCAGGAGCTGGGCAGTGCCGATGCTTCTGAGGAAGGTAGTTTTACCGCCTTGGTTGACTCCGGTAATAATCCAATTCTGCTTATCCTTATAAGAAATGCTGTTGGTTGTTGCGGAATTATCTTTTATTACCAGAAAAAGATCCGACAGCCCGGAGGTCATTAAAACTTTTTGAGTATCCACAAATTCCGGGAAGCAGATATTGATTTTCCGGTCTGAAAGATACTTGTAAAGGTTTATTCCGCCGCAATAAAAACCAAATTGGAATTTTAGCTGTTCCAGCAGGTGTATCGCGGAATGATTGAAGTCACTTATAGTTTTTAAAATCCAGGTAAGGCTGGCATCAACTATTTCCCGTACTTTATTTTCAATAGTAGTGTTTTCTATTTTTATTTCATAGATGCCTTCCGCTTTATGAATAAAGGGCAAAACTCTCTTTTTTTCTTCCGTCGGGTTTTCATCGGAAAGAATGCGGTGAAGGGTCAAATCCGTCATTTTAAGGCCCTTTCCAAGGTGTATACCTATAGAGATTGCATCGGTTTTCTTTAAGACAGTAAGAGAGTGCAGAAGCGTTCTGACCTCCCTGATAAAACTTTCGGTATAATAAGCTGTAAATTCCCCGCAAAAGGAAGAAAAAGCCTCGGAAGTAAAATTATTTTCTTTTCTTATGCTGCCCTGGATTATTTCCAGGTACTCCAATGCAGTGAAGGCTATTTCGGACTGATTGAGTATCTTTTTGGGGACGGAGATGACGTAGTTATATTTTTGGCTTGCACTGTCATCAAAGGCTTTTATCCTTTTAAGTGCCTCCAGGGCAGATTGGTATATGGTATGAAATAATTCTGCGTGGGTTATTCCATCCTGTAAGACTGTCTGCCGTTTCATGATTTCTTTCTTTCTGGTGGAAGGCTGAAGGAGCATCTGGCGGCATATCCTAAGAAGCTCTGTATCTTCCTCTGCCATTACGGCAAGAAGCGGGTCAAGCTTTAAATCCCGCAGGAGAGTTTTACTGTCCGTCCTGGGCCTTTGATAGGTGTTATCTTTCGTTATCAGTTCAATTTCCATTGGCGATACGCTCCTTTATCTGATTTCCTGATAAATGATACTTTAAGGCAATATCAATGGCCCGGGCACTTAAAGCTGCTTCTCCGTTACATATTCGGTAGGTCCTTTGATAACCATCTTCTTCCTTGACGGCAGCAACCAGACTGATCATTCCCTCCCTCCGGCTTGCCAGCTCCGGAACGTGGGTAACGCAGATTACCGTGCCGGACTTCTCAAAAAGCTGAGGAAGGAGTAATTTTGTTAAATCACAGGCATCAGCCGCTGTGGTGGAAGAAAACATTTCATTGAGAATATAAAGGCAGTTCGCCGGAGCTTTTTCCAGGACTTCTTTCAAATGATGCAATTCCTCCAGCAATTTGCCATTGTTAACCTGGCAGTTTTCCTCCGTGGTGAAGTGGGTATATATGCCGTTAAGGTGAGGGAGCAAAGCTTTCTTTGCAATTACGGGCATTCCAAGAACAGCAAGAAAGGCTGTCTGGCCGATACTTCTGGCATAAGTGGTCTTACCGCCCTGATTTACTCCGGTTACAAAGGCTCCTCCCTCACCCTCCTGTAACAGCAGGTCATTCAGAGTTACCTCCTTTACTGACCCAGCGGATAAGGCAAGGTTAATATCGCATATTCCCTGGAGATAAAAGCTGCTCTGTTCCTTTAATACCGGATAGGTCAGAGGAAAGCCCTTCTCCCTCAGGCCGGCAGCAAGCAGATGGCCCGACAGGTAAAATTCAGACTCCCGGTAAAGCTTCACCAGCGTCTCATCTGCCAGCGGCTGTCTTTCCGCCGTGAATTCCAGACATTCCCGGCATAGTTTAGGATATTCCTTTTCGACCAGGGATATCAGCTTACTTTCAAAGGGATTCAGACCCGGCTGGTTAAAAAGGCGGATGGAATTATTGGGGGAATCCTCCAGGCGGAATACTTTCTGTACGGCTCTTCCAAAATCCTCAGGGTCTTTTGCAAAGCTTACTCTTACTGCATTTTCTGCCATGGTCAAAGTACAATGGATATTTTCCAGCTGCTCATTTAAGCGTCCGGCCTGAAGGAAGAAGTCATAATAGCCTTCCCTGTCCAGCTGGGCCTTTAATAGGGAGAGCAATGAATTCAGGGCTGCCGACCTGGCCTGTTCCTTTAACGTGTTGTATAACCCATTGATGCAGTGATAATAAAGTACCGCAGCATCCAGGTAATACTTGCTTTGCTGCAGGGGAGTATCCGATTGGGTACTGTACGTAAGCAGACGGAGTACCTGGGAAAAGTCATTTCTGAAATTTTCCATCCCTTGAAAAATAACCGGATTGTCAAGCTCCTTATAGATTTCCTGCCGGTAAGTAATGGTATGGATGTCCTTTGGAAAGCTTAATAAAAGCTCCTTTATGCCCTCCGGCAGTGTTCCTTCATATCTGGAAAGAAGGACGGCCTCCAGATTCAAATCCCGAAAGAAACAGGGAAGCTCATTGGCTGCGTCCACGGCCGTTTCCTCTACGACCATTCTGGCGCCTACAAAATAAGTCTTCTTTTCTGTTTTTTGCTCTCCACGGTAATAAATCTGGTTCTGAGCCTGCTTTTCTGCCTCCGCTTCCTGTTCCAGATTCTCATAAAATAAACTAAAATACGCCATAGCTGCACCTCCTGAGGGAAGTATAAACTATGACGCATAGGTAGAGTCAATTCAAAATTTAAAGACATTTTACAGCCATAAAATATCCGAAAAATCATGCTCCAGCTTTTCGTTCTCAAGGCAATAGATTCGGGAGATGCTGACTGCTTCTCCTTCCGCCGTTTCTTTTTCCGGCTCTGCCTTAAGATGTGCAAGCATGGAATCGATATTTTCGTTATTATAGCTTAGAATATGGATGCTTCTGTCATTTTCCACCTTTTTCTCCTGCAGTTTTCTTTTAACAGAATCCATGGAATAACCTTCTGCTTTCATATCTTTGATATCGGCTAAGGAAAAACCCAATTTTTTAAAGCTGATGATAGTATTCAGCTCTTTTAGCTGCCCGGAATCGTAATAGCGGTATCCATTGGATTTGTTGACCTCTGCCGGGGTCAGAAGGTTGAGCCTGTCGTACAGATGGAGCGCCCGGACAGAAACTTCACAGAAATCAGCAAATTCTTTTATTTTTAACAGCATGGATACAGTACCTCCTTATGTATGGTATGGACGCGGTAATATTTCAAGTTTTCTTTATCTAAATAGTAAATCATTCCAAATGGGTTTTCAATACCGGATTTGAGAATATTTGACGTCTGCAAACAACATTTTTACATTGCATTTTTATGGTAAAGCAAGTATGATAGAGGTGTAAACATGGAATGCTGTAGGAGTGGTATAAAGCCGCAGACCGGACAAGTTTACAAAGGAATGTAAGTCAATAAACAATTATGATCGATAAAAGGTTTAACAGGAGGTAATATGCTATTAGATGATTACATTTATTTTAAAATAGGCAAGACAAAACATATTGCTTTAATTGCCCATGACGGCAAGAAACAGGAGCTTGTAAAGTGGGCCGAAAAGAACAAGGAGATTTTAAAGAATCATTTTCTTTGCGGTACCGGAACAACGGCAAGGCTGATATCCGAGCAGACCGGATTGCCGGTAAAAGGCTACAACAGCGGTCCTTTAGGCGGTGATCTGCAGATAGGCTCCAGAATTGTGGAAGGCGGTGTTGATTTTGTAGTGTTTTTATGGGACCCGCTGGAATCCCAGCCTCATGACCCGGATGTAAAGGCACTTCTTCGTATTGCAGTTGTTTATGATATTCCCATTGCAAATAACCTGGCTACGGCAGATTTCCTGCTGGCATCGTCACTGATGAATGACGAATACGACAGGAAGGTTGAGAATTTTAATAAAACCATGAAGGACAGGCTTGAAAAGTTCTCGGAAGAGAAATAAAGAAGAATAGAAACTTCATTTTTCATGCATCCTATAAGATAGCACTTACTGTACCATTTTCTTCAGCTTGACAGAAAGGTGTGGTGATAATGAGTAAAATTTGTTTTTTTGATACAAAGCCCTACGACAGGACATACTTTGATAGTTACAAAGAGCAGTTCGGCTTTGAGATTGATTATTTTGAGCCAAAATTAAATGCAGATACGGCAATTATGGCAAGGGGCTATGAGGTAGTAGTCGCCTTTGTGAATGACACCATAGATGCAAAGACCATAGATATCCTCTATGAAGAAGGCGTAAGGCTTATTGCCATGCGCTGTGCAGGATATAATAATATTGATTTCAAGGCAGCTTACGGAAAAATCCATGTTGTCAGAGTGCCGGCTTACTCCCCTTATGCAGTGGCAGAGCATGCCATGGCTCTTTTGCTTACCTTAAACCGTAAGATACACCGGGCCTATAACAGAACCAGGGAGCACAATTTCAGCCTCAATGGATTGACCGGCTTTGATTTGCATGGAAAGACCATGGGGGTAATCGGTACAGGAAAGATAGGAAGGATATTTATCGATATCTGCAAGGGCTTCGGAATGGAGGTTCTGGCCTATGACCCCTATCCGGCAAAGGACGCAGGACTTCATTATGTATCCGTGGAAGAGTTATGCAGGCGTTCGGATGTTATTTCCCTTCATTGTCCCCTTACCAAGGATACCTGGCATTTGATCAATAAAGATACCTTACAGCTGATGAAGAAGGGTACTTATATTATAAATACTTCAAGAGGAGCCCTGATAAACAGCGAGGACCTGCTCCATGCCATAAAGGAAGAACAGATAGGCGGTGCAGTGCTTGATGTATATGAAGAGGAAACGGAGTTCTTTTATGAGGACTTATCCGGAGAAATTATAAAGGATGATATCCTTTCGGGATTAATCTCCATGCCAAATGTCATAGTAACCTCTCATCAGGCATTTCTGACAAAGGAAGCATTGAATAATATTGCGGAAATAACCTTACAAAATATCAAGGATTATGCGGAGGGTGCAGGACTTCCCAATGAAATCTGCTATCGCTGTACAAAACTGGACCATTGCGATAAGAATGAAAAAAACAGATGCTTCTAAATCAAGGTTGTAATCAATTTCATTTTATGCTATAATTTAAAAGTATTAATCAAGTACAAAAATTATAAAATTTAACAAACATAAGGAGGTGTTTTACATGAAGTACGAGTGTCCTTGCGGTTATATTTATGATCCTGAGACAGGTGATCCAGATGGCGGTATTGCACCCGGAACTGCATGGGAGGATATTCCCGAGGATTGGGTATGCCCTGTTTGCGGTTTGAGCAAAGATTCCTTTACACCGATTGACTAAGTTGACATAATAAAAAGAGCTCTTGCTTATTATAAGTATGCGCTCTTTTTTTTCAATGTGTACGATGGGAGGTACAAATGAAAGAATTAAAAGGCAGTAAGACAGAAGCAAATTTAATGGCAGCCTTTGCAGGCGAGTCCCAGGCAAGAAACAAATATACATATTATGCCTCCAAGGCAAAAAAAGAAGGCTATGAGCAGATTGCCGAGCTTTTCCTTGAAACAGCCAACAATGAAAAAGAGCATGCAAAGATATGGTTTAAGCTCCTTCATGACGGTATGCCGGATACCAGGGAAAACCTTGCAGATGCCGCATCCGGGGAGAATTATGAATGGACCCAGATGTATGCGGATTTTGCCAAAGAAGCAAAAGAAGAAGGCTTCGACCGTATTGCCTGGTTATTTGAAAGTGTAGCCAAAATTGAAAAAGAGCATGAAGAAAGATACAAAAAGCTTCTTTCCAATCTGGAGGATGGACTGGTGTTTTCAAAGGATGGAGATACCATCTGGCAGTGCGCTAATTGCGGACATATCCATATTGGTAAAAAAGCACCGGAGAAATGTCCTGTCTGCGATCATCCTCAGGCTTACTTCAAGGTACTGGCAACAAATTATTAATAATGTTTTATGTGCCTAATGCACGGAAAGGTAGATAATATGAAAAAGGAACCCAGATTTTTTAAATGTAAGCATTGCGGAAATATAGTAACATTTTTCTACGAATCAGGTGCACCTTTGACCTGCTGTGGTGATAAGATGGAGGAATTAGTTGCGAATACAACAGAAGCAGCTACTGAAAAGCATCTTCCGGTAGTAGAAAGAGAAGGCAATACAGTAACAGTCTGTATTGGAAGCGTAGAGCATCCTATGACAGAAGAGCACTCCATCCAGTGGATTTATCTGGAGACATCAAAAGGCTTACAGGCACGTTTCTTAAATCCTGGTGAGAAACCGAAGGCAGTTTTTGTACTGTCAGATGAAGAACCCGTTGCAGCTTATGAATATTGCAATCTTCATGGACTTTGGAAAACAGAACTGTAATAAGCTTTCAAACGCCGGCCTTTCGTAAAATTCGAAACGGCCGGTATTTTATATATAGCTTTGTAGTATAATGAAAATAGTAATGACAGAAATTAGTTTTATAAAATGGAAGCAGGAAATGAGGTAATTATGCTAAAGGAACAGGATGTAAATTACATATCCCACGCCTTTACCTTTTGGGATAAGTTAAACGAAGGAGAAAAAAACCGCTTATTGAACAGTACCCTACCGGTACAGTATGAAAAGGGGACCAGGATACACAGCGGCAGTAATGACTGCATTGGAATCCTGCTAATTAAAAAGGGGGAATTAAGGGTTTACATTCTTTCGGAGGAAGGAAAAGAAGTAACCTTATTCCGACTGAGAGAGGATAATATCTGTATTTTATCAGCCTCCTGCATCTTGGATAATATCACCTTTGACGTGCACATCGATGCGGAATGTGATAGTGAAGTACTTTTGGTTGATGCTGCTTCTTATCAGCAGCTATGCTTAAATAATATTTATGCCGACAATTTTATTAACAAGCTGACTATTGACGCCTTTTCCGAGGTTATGTGGGCAATGGAGCAGATTCTCTTTATGAGCTTTGATAAACGGCTTGCCATTTTCTTATTGGATGAGACGGTGAGAAGCGGGTCGGATACCATAGAACTGACCCATGAGCAGATTGCAAAATATGTGGGAAGTGCCAGGGAAGTGGTTTCCCGCATGATGAAGTATTTTGCACAGGAGGGAATCGTGGAATTGTACAGAGGCGGTGTTAAAGTAATCAATAAGAAGAAATTAAGAGAGCTGATTCCTTAAAATAAATGATATTGATAAATGAGAACAAAGAAGAAGTTCTATGCCTTCCTGCCGCATAAACCCGAGGCATTTAAGGAAAAGGCATAGAACTTTTTTGTACTTTTATGAAGCAAGGGCTGCATCAAGGACATTTTTCACAATATCCTTTGAAGGAACTCCTTCATGAAGCTTGTCCGTACCCACGTAAAACGTCGGTACATAATAATAATCATACTTTTTAGCAATATCAGGGTGCAGCTCTTCGTCAATGAACTCTATGCGAATATCCTCATATGCAGGATTTTCCTGCATTAATTCATTTAAAATTAAGTGAGTTCTAAGGCAATGGGGGCACCAGCTGGTCTCAAACATAATGACTTTTCTCATATTAATCCCTTCTTTCGTATAAGTTCAAATGTTTAAGAATTATTTATGTGATACTATAGAATTTAACAGTTTTTCTTTTAATATGCAAGCTTTTTCACAGAAGTGAAAATCCGGGTATAATTTATTGTAAACTTAGGATAGTTTGGTGGTTGACTAAGTGAAATTTTAAAGATAAAATGTTCCTAGGATGTTACAAGGAGGACGAATAATGAAAATTACAGATATAGCAGAAGGTACCTATCAATTATCCATTGATGTGGAAAATATATTATTTGAAGGCTTATGGGATATACCAAAAGGCGTTACATTGAATTCATATATCATAAAGGGTGAAAAGACAGCCATAGTGGATGGTGTATGCGGCTGGGACGGAGTTCCGGAGAGCCTTTTTTCCCTGTTAAAGGAGCTTGATATTGAACCTGCTTCCATTAAATATCTTATTGTAAATCACGTAGAACCGGACCATTCCGGCTGGATAGAGGCCTTTAAGAAAATAAACAATGATTTTCAGATTCTATGCAGCAAGAAGGGAAAGGAGCTCTTAGGAGCCTTCTATGGTTTAACAGAGAATATTACCGTAGTAGGAGATAAGGATTCTTTTGATCTGGGAAAGGGACATGTATTAAGCTTTGCAGAAATACCAAATGTTCATTGGCCGGATACCATCGGAACCTTTGACCATGGAACGGAAGTACTGTTCACCTGTGATGCTTTTGGTTCCTTTGGAAAATGTGACGGAAGAATCTATGCAGAAGAATTCAGCAAGGAAGAGCTAAAGGAATATGAGGAAGAAACCCTGAGGTATTATTCCAATATCGTGGCTACCTTCTCTCCTCAGGTCAAGTCAGCCATCAGGAAAATAAGAGAGATTCCGGCAAAGCTTATCGCGCCGGGGCATGGACTTATGTGGAAGGATACCAAGACGATTATTGATGCCTATGATGACTATGCAGATTATCAGAAAGGCCCTGCCAGAGAAGAGATAACCCTGATCTGGGGCTCCATGTATGGAATGACAGAGACTGCCGTAAAGCATGCTCTTAAGGTCTTGGAAAAAGAAGACATTACCCTGCATGTTCACAGAGTGCCGGAGGACTCCTGGGGCACGGTATTAACCTCAGTCTGGACTTCAACAGGTGTGATTCTGGCTATGCCCACCTATGAATTCAAGATGTTTCCGCCAATGAGTGCTGTTTTAGAGGAAATTGGCAAGAAGAAGGCGTTGAACCGTAAAGTCTTCCGTTTTGGTTCCTACGGCTGGTCAGGCGGAGCAGAAAGAGAACTTGCAGATATCAATACAAGGCTTAACATGGGCTGGGAATTTCTAGAGCCGGTTGAATTCGCAGGAGTACCAGGGGAAGAAAATTTACAGAAAATCGAATCCCAGATTAAGGAGCTTGTAAAGCAGGTGAAGGAAGCTGTTAAGAATAAGTAGCAGTCAATATAATCAGGAATAAAAATATTGATAATAGATATTAAAAAAAATACTATCAAAATAAGTAGTAAACCGAAGTTTAAAAAATATTAAAAATAAATAGAAAAAGGGAGCGGCCCAAGCTGGTGTTAAGTTATCCAGTTGATGACTGCTTCTTTTTTTGCTCATTTAATCCTTTTGCTCATTTAATTCTTTTGCTCATTTAATTCTTTTGCTCATTTAATCCTTTTGCTCATTTAATCCTTTTGCTCATTTAATCCTTTTGCTCATTTAATCCTTTTGCTCATTTAATCCTTTTGTTCGTTCAACCCTTTTGCTCATTCAACCCTTTTGTTTATTTAATCCTTTTATTCATTCAATTCTTTTGTTCGTTCAATCTTGCTTATGAGAGAGCATCAAACAGATTTAAAAACGTTTTTAAAAGCAAAACATAAGCATATAGGGAACATACATTCTGCTTTTGCTTATATTCCCTGCTTTGAAATTATGATTATAAAACTATTGCATAAAAAATAATAAAACAATATGAAAAAATGTACAAATAATACAATGAAATCCTGCAAACCTCGAAATAAAAATGTTTTTATTATTGCCTTTCTCAGAAAAGGATATTATAATCATAGTAGCATTGAAAACATAAAACACCATTGAGGGAAAGGATAGGATACTTACATGAAAAACTATTATTTAGACGGTAAAGCTTATATCCTGGAAGATTATCACAGGCTTCCTCCATTTTCAAGCTTTCTTCCCGGACTTGCCGGTATCAAGGGTATCCCCATGTGGGTCTATTATACCAACAGGGGACAGGGAGTAAACAGCTTTGGAATACATCACAAGAATAATGCCATTATGGAGTTCAACCCTGCCAACACAGCTTATGAAAACACCGCAATAAAGGGCTTTCGTACCTTTATACGCAAAGAAGGGACCGTCTATGAACCTTTCTTTTCCAGTATGACAAAAGCAAAGCGGAAATTCTCCATTCAACAGAATAGCTTTGAAATAGAGGAAATAGAGAAGGAACAGGAATTAAAAATACGTGTGAAGTATTACGTCCTTCCTTTAGAGAATATCGGAGCACTGGTAAGAAAGGTGGAAATTACAAACCTCTCAAAGAAAGAGCAGGAATTGGAGGTTGTAGACGGACTGCCTAAAATCATACCATATGGAATAAAGAACAGTGAATACAAGGAAATGTCCAACCTGTTAAAGAGCTGGGCGGATATTAAGAATATTGAGAATAACGTGCCTTATTATTCCATGCGTTCCTCCAGTGATGATTCTGCGGAAGTTTCCGAGGTGGAAGGCGGTTATTACTATCTGACAGTAGCCGGAGGGGAGATCCAGCCGGTCATTTATGACCCGGAAGCTGTCTTTTCCTATGACACCACCTTTGTACAGCCGATCCGTCTGGAAGAAGAGGGGCTGGAGGGAATATTACAGAAGGAACAGTGCTTTGCAAATAAGGTTCCCTGCGGTTTTACACCCTTCAAATTAAAGCTTGCTTCTGAGGGGAACTTTACCTTCCATACCATGATAGGCTTTTCACAGACAACGGAGCAGATAAATGAGAAGCTTGATAAAATAAAGGAAGAGGGCTTCTTTGACAGGAAAGAAGTTCTGGCGGCAGAATGCTGTGAAGAGCTTACAAAGGATGTTAGGACTGTAACTGGGGTTCCCTTATTTGACAGCTATGTGGAATACAGCTATATGGATAATTTCCTAAGGGGCGGTTATCCCTTTGTCTTTGGCCAGGGAGATAAGAAATCCGTTATCCATCTCTTTAGCAGAAAGCATGGAGACCCGGAGAGGGATTACAATTTCTTTTCCATTAACGGAGAATATTATTCCCAGGGAAATGGAAACTTCAGGGATGTGAACCAGAACAGGAGAAATGACCTGCTCTTTCACAAGGAAGTAGGAGATTTTAATATAAAGACCTTCTATCAGTTGATCCAGATAGACGGCTATAACCCCCTGGAGGTAAGACCGTCGACCTTCCGGATTAAGAAGGAGGAGGAAGGTGCGGCAGAGGAATTCCTGAAGAAGGCAGCACCCAAGGAATGGCAGGTGCTCTTCGATACTGCCAGGAAGCCCTTTACACCCGGAAAGATAGCAGGTACACTGGCACGTTATGCAGTTAGTCTTACCATATCGGAAGATGATTTCCTGACAAAGCTTCTGGCATTTTCCACACAGAATATCGAGGCTGGCTTTGGTGAAGGTTATTGGAGCGACCACTGGGATTACAACTTGGATTTAATTGAGAATTACTTAAAGGTATATCCGGAGAAGAAGGAAGCCCTTTTGTTTGAGGATAAGACCTACCGTTACTATGACAGTCCTGCAAGGGTTCTTCCCCGCAGCGAAAAATACGTAATCCTGTCAAAAGGCGGTTTAAGGCAATACGGGGCACTGGTCCATGATACGGAAAAAGAGAGTAAGGCCGGTTTTGTGAAGAAAGGTACTAATTGGTTAAAGAATAAAAAGGGCGATTATGTAACCGCTACCCTTATGGCAAAGCTTATAAACCTTTCCCTGATTAAGTTCACGACCCTTGACCCGGAAGGCATGGGTATTGAGATGGAGGGAGGCAAGCCGGGCTGGAATGATGCCATGAACGGACTGCCCGGTCTCTTTGGAAGCGGTATGCCAGAAACGCTTGAATTAAAAAGAGTGCTGGAATTTGTTTTGGAAGCGCTGCCTTTAAAAAGCCAGGTAACACTGCCGGAAGAGGTCTACAGCCTTTTCCTTAAGACCGGGGAAATGGTCAGCAAGCTTGCGGAAGGAGCCCTGAGCCAGTTCGAATACTGGGATAAGGTTACTTCCTTGCGGGAAGACTTCAGGGAAACAGTCCGTTTTGAATTGGATGGCGGAGAAGTTCTTATGGATTCAAAGGAAGCGGCGAATCTCATAGACAGCTTCTTAAAAGTAGTAAAAAAGGGAATCGAGAAGGCAAAAAAAGCCGGAGACGGATTGATGCCTACCTATTTTACTTATCAGGCAGAAGCCTTTACACCCTTAACCCAGGATGGAAAAGAGCTTATTACCCCTTATGGCCTTCCTGCCGGAAAGGTCAATAGCTTTAAGAGAGTAATGCTTCCTTTCTTCTTAGAGGGTCCGGCAAGATATCTGGCATCGGAAGAATGTGAAGAAGCAGCTCTGGCCCTTCATAAAAAGGTGCAGGAGAGCGGTATATATGATAAAGAGCTTAAGATGTATAAGACCAGTGAATCCTTAGAGAATATCTCAATGGAAAACGGAAGAATCAGAGCCTTTACTCCCGGCTGGCTGGAAAGGGAGAGCATTTTCCTGCATATGGAATACAAATATCTGTATGGAATGCAAAAGGCAGGGCTGTGGGAGAATTTCTACGACGAAATAAGGGATACCTTAATTCCCTTCCTGCCTCCTGAAATGTATGGAAGAAGTATTCTGGAGAACTCCTCCTTCCTGGCGTCTTCCGAGAACCCCAATAAAGAAATCCATGGAAGAGGATATGTGGCAAGGCTAAGCGGATCTACTACGGAGCTTTTATCCATGTGGAGTCAGATGTTCATCGGGGGAAAGGTATTTACACAGGAAAAAGAAGGCCTGACACTGCATCTGGAACCCAAGCTTCCTGCCTGGTTCTTTAATGAGGAAAAGGAATGCACCTTCACCTTCTTGTCCAATTGTATGATTACTTATAAGAATCCTACCGGAAAGCCTACCTATGGCAGGGACAGAGCGGTGATATCCCATATTGTAACAGAGGATGGGGAAAGAATAGAAGGGGATTCCATTACCGGAGAGACTGCCGGAAGAATCAGAGAAGGCAGCATTAAAAAGCTAATTGCCTATTTTGCATAGTAAACACTTGAATAGCAAAGCACTTGAATAGCAAAATACTTGAATAGCAAAAAACTTGCATATTAAAAACTTGCATATTAAAAACTTGCATATAAAATCTTGAATAGCAAAATACTTGAATAGAAAAAAACTTGAATAGCAAAATACTTGCATAGCAAATTATCTGCATAGCAAAATACCTGATTAGCAGGAAATTTGCCTGACAAAAGATTTACCAGGCAAAAGCTTTGTATAAAGGAGGACACAACAGATGGAGTTAATCGTTACTACTTATGAGAATCAGGAAAGGAATACAAAAGTTTCTGAATGTGAACTGGCTGAGGATAAGGGTGCTGCAATGAATGTGGTGAATCTGTATCCTGACATTGCATACCAGACCTTTCATGGCTTTGGAGGAGCGGTAACAGAGGCGGCAGGTTACTCCTTTTTAAAGCTTGGGAAGGAAAAGCAGGAAGAAGTCTTAAAGAAGTATTTTGGCGAGGACGGTCTGCGTTATCACTTTATACGTACCCATATTGACAGCTGCGATTTCTCCCTGGATAACTATACGGCTATGGAGGACCCGGAGGATAGGGAAATGAAATCCTTTTCCTTAAAAAGAGAGGAAAAATATATCCTTCCTTTGCTAAGAAGAGCAAGAGCTGTTAAAGGTGAGGACTTTGACCTGATGTTAACTCCCTGGTCACCGCCGGCCTTTATGAAGACTAATAATGACAGAAATAATGGGGGAAAATTAAAGAAAGAATACAGGGAATTCTGGGCAGATTATATCTGCCGCTATATCAGGGAATATGAAGCACTGGGCTTTCCCGTCAGCCGGATTACGGTCCAGAATGAGCCGGATGCCGTCCAGACATGGGATTCCTGCAGCTTTAATCCGGAGGAGGAAAAGGATTTCCTAAGGGATTACCTTTACAAGGCACTTGTTAAGAACGGACTTTCCCATATTAAGATTAATATCTGGGACCATAACAAGGAAAGGCTGTTTGAAAGAGCAAAGGCCATAATCGATAAGGAAACGGACAGGATGATTGACGGTGTGGCCTTCCATTGGTATACGGGAGACCATTTTGAAGCAATCAGGCTGACAGGGGATGCATATCCGGGAAAAGAGCTGATCTTTACCGAAGGCTGTGTGGAATACAGCAGATTTGATGCCGGGCAGCTGAAGAATGCGCAGATGTATGCTCATGATATCATCGGTAACCTGAATGCAGGTATGACAGTCTTTATCGACTGGAACATACTGTTAGACGAAAAGGGCGGACCCAATCATGTAAATAATTTCTGTGATGCCCCTGTTATGGTAGATACGGAAGACGGCACCTATGAAGAAAAGCTTTCCTTCCACTATATCAGGCATTTCAGCCGTTATATTGATAGAGAAGCGAAAAGAATTGCCCTTACAAAATATACCGATAAATTGGAAATGACCGCCTTTATGAATCCGGACAAATCCATCGTTTTGGTAGTACTTAATAAACAGACGGAAGATATGCCGTTATCCTTACGGGTTAACGGAAGGAATGCAGAGTTTACTGTTCCGGGGAGCTCCATTGTCACCGCTGTAATAAAATAAATAGAAAGCAAGTGCTTTTTTCCTACACATTTCCCATCGAAAAGCACTTGCTTTTTTATAGTGTATTACGTTATAATGGACAGGAAGTTAATGTATATTTTGTCGTTTTACATAGGAAAGCAGGAGAACCTTATGTCAGAAATTCAAGGAATTAATCGTCTAAAAACTACATCAGACGTTGCAGCTTCCAAAGAAAAGAAAGTAAATTCCTCAAAGAGCTTTTCTTCCTATCTTGGAGAAACTGTAAGTCTGGATGAGATTTTTAATGAAGCAGCAGAAAAATATAATGTACCGGTGAATTTGCTGAAGGCCATCGGCAAGCAGGAATCCAATTTTAAATCGGATGCAGTTTCAAGATGCGGAGCACAGGGAATTATGCAGCTAATGCCAAGAACTGCCGCTTCACTTGGTGTAACGGATTCCTTTGACCCTAAGCAAAATATCATGGGCGGAGCCAAGTATATATCCCAGCTTCTTGATAAGTATGACGGGGATGCTTCACTGGCTTTGGCAGCCTACAATGCAGGCAGTAATAATGTGGCAAAATATGGCGGAATACCCCCCTTTAAAGAAACACAGAACTATGTGAAAAAGGTTATGGGCTATATGCAGGAAGGGGTAAGCGCCAAGGGTACCGTAACGGTGAAATCAAGTGTAACTGCTCCGGCAAGTCTTCCTGATATTGCCCAAATAAAGAATAATTTGGTAAGAACGGAAACGGAAACAGAAGACACATCAGGGAATAGTATCCTGGATGAATTCTTTACTTATGATAATTATTTGAAATTCATGGAGATTTTCATGGAAGACGATAAGGATGAAAAGAAAGAAGATCCTGACAACTATTTTTCCAAGGCAATCAGTTACAATGCTCCGATTTTAAACCTGTTTAATAATTAATACCAAATGCCTGTTCCTTTAGCTTGCGCTGCAATAGAAAGGGAATGGGCATTTATTGCATTATTTTGAAGTAAAAAGGAGAATTTATGAAGCAAATTGGCGATGTTATCAATGAAATGATTGAGTACTATTCAGGAGATGTAAGAAGAATCAATCATTTTCTTAAGGTGTATTCCTATGCCAAGACCATTGGCGAACTAGAGGGACTTGACAAAGAGACCAGAGAGATATTGGAAGTTACGGCAGTTGTTCACGATATCGGTATTAAGGTAAGCGAAAGAAAATATAACAGCAGTGCGGGAAATTACCAGCAGATAGAAGGACCCCTTGTAGCGGACCCCATGCTTACAAAGCTAGGATATGAAAGACCCTTTATCAAAAGGGTATGTTATCTGATTGCTCATCACCATACCTATACCAATATCACAGAAAAGGATTATCAGATATTAGTGGAAGCGGATTTTCTTGTCAACCTTGATGAAGATAAGGCATCCGGGGAGACCATCCAGAATGTTTACCGCAATATCTTCCGTACAGCAGCCGGAAAATCAATCCTTCAGAACGTCTTTCGTTTAAAGCCTCAGGTATAAGAAAATGATACACTTAAGACCTCATCATGGCATATGCATCGGTCAGTTTAAAGGCTTTGGCTACAGCGAAGAATTTGTGAAAAATATGACAGAGATTGTCGCTGAATTGGAGAAATTCCCGGATACCGAAATCAAACTGGTAGCAGGCGGTGACAGTATCTGTACAAGCTGTCCTCATTTTCAGGAAGAAGGCTGTACCTCCGGACAGAAAGTCGTGGAGTATGACAGGAAAGCGCTGATGCTTTGCGGTCTGAAGGAGAATGAGGTCCTTAGCTGGCGGGAATTCAGGAACCTTGTAATGCAGAACATTCTGTCTGCAAATAAATTATCTGAAGTGTGCTGTAATTGCAGCTGGCTCTCTCTTTGCCTTGAATGTCAGGGCTTTCGGTATGGAAAAATAGAAAAATGATAGATTCATGGGACTAAGCTGTAGTCCAGGATTTATTTGGAATAAAATCAAATTTGCAAAGGCGGCTTACAATAGAGTATGATAGTAACAGTAACAATGAATCCGGCAATTGATAGAACAGCGGAGCTGGAACAGCTGGAAAGAGGAAGCTTAAACAGGCTGGAGAACTGCCTGACCGATATCGGAGGCAAGGGAATCAATGTATCCAAAGCAATAAAGGCCATGGGCGGCGAATCCATAGCCACAGGCTTTTGCGGCGGAAGTACGGGAAAGCTTATAGAAGAGACCTTGGAGAACCTTGGAATCAAAAGCGATTTTATCCATATCAGCAATGAAACAAGGGTAAATCAAAAAATTGTAGAGCGTAAGGGTACTGTAACAGAGCTTAATGAACCCGGCCCCTTTGTTACAAAAGAAGAGCTGAATAAACTGACAGATAAATTAATGTCCTATGCTTCAGAAAATACGTTATTTGTATTATCTGGCAGCATTCCCAAGGGAATCGAAAAGGACATTTATTTCGATATAATAACTCTGGTTAAGGAAAGGGGAGCAAAGGTGTTTCTGGATGCCGACGGAGAGCTTTTTGCCCGTGGACTGGAAGGCAGGCCGGATTATATCAAGCCCAACAGAAGTGAACTGGAAGGTTACTATAAGAGGAAGAATGACTTAACAGAAGAAGACCTTCTTGCCATGGGAAAGGACCTGCTGGCTAAGGGCAGCAGTCTCGTTGCTGTCTCACTGGGTCATAGGGGAGCCATATTCCTTACAAATGAGCATACCGTAAAATGTCCCGGAATGATAGTGGAAGCCCATTCTACAGTAGGAGCAGGAGACGCCATGGTAGCAGCTCTTTCCTATAGTCTGGACCAAAAAGCCGATTTTACGGAGGCAGTAAGGCTTGCTATGGCCGTTTCTGCCGGAGCCGTTACCACACAGGGCACAAATCCGCCAAGCCGGCAATTAATTGATGAATTGAAAAATAAAGTGGAGATAATCCCTTTATAGGCAGAGGCTAATTTTTGTATAAAGGAGAAGACTCTGCATATCCTTTCTTAAAATACCGTTGTGCTGAAAAGGAAAGAGACAGGCCTAAAACAGATACTATTAAGCCGGGATTGTAAAAGAAGGGGTGTTTTGTAAGTCTAAATAAACTAATAATTGAAATTACTAAAAACAGCATGTTATAGGCAATCATCAGCCAATATCCCCAGCGTTTGAGGCTCAATAAGCCGTAGGATATTACCAGAAGGCTTACTATTACGAATAATCTTACTATAACGTTGAAAACAGTAAGTGAAGGTACAATAACCCCTATTTTCCTGACGAGTGCTGGGAATAGGGATGCTAGTAATAAAAATGCGTTTAAATAATTCAAATCTGCAATATAGCTTACCAAGGCTGGCCTTTTAGCCTTCATATGGCTCACTTCCTTTTCTTCTTTTTATTTCGGTAGGGTACGGAGTAAACGGGAGGTTTCTATCTGTCTTTTATATTATACTAAATTTCTTGAATTTTCCATAGGTGTGATGATTTTAATTATAAGATATTTTTTTAAGGGGGGCTGGGGCAATTTACGAAAACTTGCCTGCCATTTCCTCTGCCTTTGTTTGGAGAAGGACCCTTATTCCACTAAAGCTGCAGGAAATGCTTAGGACAGGCCAGGATAAGCCAAACTCGCCTGTGAGGTTTTGAGGGTGGGTGGTTTTTGCGGCTCAGACAGTGGCTTATCCTGGCCTTGGCGCATTTTCTGCGGCTTAAGTGTCATAAGGAACCTTTCCAAGACAAAGGCAGAGGAAATGGCAGACAAGTTTTCTGGGGTATTGGAGCAGCTTTGGGAATTTAGGTAGATTCCCATTCCAATCCCTTAAGAAATCCTTGCCATCTCCACTATCCAGTATTACAATAACAATAAAATAAAACATCGACCATATCAAATTCACAACACATCCAACCCCCCTCTGCCAAGTGCAGAAACCATGCAAAGGAACGGAGAATATCATGAGCAAAAAGCAAAAGGAAATATTAATATCCGGCTATGGGCCTTCTAATAGGGAACCGTCTATAGCTATGTATGAACTGGAAGAAGATTTCAAGGTTGAAAAGGTCGTCTGGGAGGATTATGCAAAGGAACCATCCTTTCTTTGTACCTGGAAGGATATGTGCTTTGGAATCAGGGAAGAGAATGAAAGCGGAAGCATTTTGTGCTACCAAAGAATTGGAGAGACTTATGTACTGCGCCATGAAATAGACTTACAGGGCGGAGATCTCTGCCATTTACTATATGAGCCTTCCTTTGGCGTTCTGTATTGTTCTTTTTATGGTACAGGTCACATAGCTGCTGTAAAGGTGGAGGATTACCATTTTACGGAGGTCCTTAATTTTATCAAGCTGCCTTCTAATCCGGAGACTGGTGTGGCAAGAGCTCATTGCTGTGAGAAAGTGCCTCAGGGCTCCATGCTTTTATTTGCAGGGATTGCACAGGATAAGGTGTTTCTTTTTGAGACGGATGAGGGAAGGATTACATCGAAGGAGCCGGCTGGTGAAATCCTGTTAAACAAAGGAGCAGGGCCCAGACACCTGAAGTTCCATCCCATTTTAAATTATCTCTATGTCATAACGGAATATTCCAACGAGATTTTTGTTTATCTTGTTGAGAAGAAGGACGACAAACCTTCCTTTACCTGTATCCAGGTTATCAGCACTCTTCCGGAGCTGTTTAAGGGTGTGAGCTATGGCTCAAGCCTTGCCATATCAGGAGATGGAAGATTCCTCTATGCAGCCAACAGAGGAGCAGATAGCATCGGAATCTTTGACATAAATCCGGACGGACTGCTTACAAAGAAGCAGGATATAAGCTGTAAGGGAGAATATCCGAGACATATTGCACTTACAAAGGATGACAGATGCCTTATGATTGCCAATCAGAAATCCAATCAGGTGGTATTGTACGCAGTGGATGAAATGACAGGTAAATTAAAGGATATCATACAAAAAATAGACTTTAACAATCCTTCTTATGTAGAAGAGGTGTAGGGAAGAAGCCTATTACTACTGTAATCATATTACTATTAGAATCATAGGGCTGCTTAGAATCTGTTACTGTTACAATAGCGAAAACGTACCCGCAGGCGGTAAGCTTTACCAGTGCTGCGAACAACGATGTGTACAACAATGCCTTGGGGCTGAGATATAAGACAGCCCGGAAATGAGGAAAAATATGGATGAACAATTTAAGAGCCTGGTTACAGGAGCCAGGTCATTCAGACGCTTTGAAGAAGAGAAGGAAATTACCGTTGAGCAGTTAAAGGAGTTGGCGGATTTAGGAAGGCTTTCTCCAAGCGGGGCCAATCTACAGCCTTTAAAGTACATACTGGTGAGCAAGGAAGAGGTAAGGGAAATGGTTTTTAGCTGCCTGGGCTGGGCCGGATATCTGAAGGATTGGGACGGACCGGTAAAGGGAGAGAGGCCGGCAGGCTATATTATTCTGCTAAGAGATAAGGGTATTGCCGCTAAGCCTGGAACTGACGAAGGAATTGCGGCTCAAAGCATCTTCCTTGGAGCGGCCGCTATGGGAATTAAGGGATGCTTTATCGGAAATATAAAGAAGGCAGAATTAGCGGAGAAGCTTGGGATTGAGGAAGGGTATGAGATAGAGCTGGTCATTGCTCTTGGATATCCGAAGGAAGAGGTAATCATAGAAGAAATAAAAGAAGGGGATGTGAAATACTGGAGGGATGAAAAAGGAGTCCATCACGTACCCAAAAGGTCCTTGCAGGAGGTAATAGTGAAAGCTTTTTAGGCCGTTATTACGATAGATTTTTGCAGCAGTTTCATTATAATAGATATGTGACAGTTAAAATGCAATTTTTGCCGCTATTTTTGGCAGTGCCCATCTGCAAGCAGATGGGGCATGAAATGGATAGCAGAGCAAAATAATAATTGCATCAATTCATTCAAATTACTGCGAAAGAGAGGTTCTTAATGAACAGGACAAAAGATGAATCCGTATTCAGCTTAAAGAAAATTAACAAAATCAATCTAGGTATTACAATTGCCCTTGTTTTGATTTTGGTCGGACAAATTGTGATTTATCGGGGGGTTAAGGGACATGAGCTATTTATCGTTATCGGACTTGCGATAATTTCACTGGCTGCCATAAATTATTTTATACCTATCAATGATTATGTAAAGGGTTTTATTTTTGCTGCTATACCGGGATTTGTTATGTTCTTTTTGTTCTTTATCGATAAATATGCTTTGAATAAGCACTATCTTATCATGATGACTATTATGATGGCTGCTATTTATTTTAAGAAGGAAGTACTTCAGGCATATTGGGTGTTTGTCGATATCGGAATGATAGCCTCCTATTGCTTCAAGCCTGAAATTGTGATTGGGGATAAAACAAGAACAGGTGAATACTTCATTGTAATGACAGTTTTAAATGCCATTTTACTGCTTTTATATCTTCTTACAAAATGGGGCGGCAGTTTAATCAAAGAATCCGTCAAAAAAGAAGAAACAGCGACTGCTTTGGTAGGGAAATTAGAGACAACCTTTTCCTCCATGGAGAACAGCGTTGTTACCTTGGACCAGAACTTAACGAATTTCTCCAGAAATACGGGAATCATCAATGAATCCAGTAATCTGATTGTGGAAACGGTTAAGCAGATGTCCCAATCCATTCAGGAGGAAGCGGTTAGTGTCAGCCAGATAAGGTCAACCATGGATAAATCCTTACAGGAAATTGACAATGCATTGTCCGTATCCCAAAATATTGTAGCCAGCACGAAGGAAATGAATGATAAGGTCAATGATAACTACAACCATATCAGTAAGGCTGCGGATTATGCATTAACGGTAAACGATGTTATGGGGACGACTACAGATACCGTTTCAGACCTGAGAAATAACCTGGAAGTCGTTAATTCTCTGTTGGAGGGGATTAAGCAGATTGCAGGGCAGACAAATCTTCTGGCCCTTAATGCCGCTATCGAATCGGCACGTGCCGGGGAGCAGGGAAAGGGTTTTGCGGTTGTTGCAGATGAGATCAGAAAGCTTGCGGAGCAAAGTGCGGAAATTGCAGGAAATATCTCGGAGGTTACAAAATCCCTGTTTATCAAAGCCAAGACGGCTGATGAGCAATCCCTGGAGGGAGGAGAGGCTGTCAGGAAGATTCAGGCTACTTTAAAGAAGGTAAATGACAGCTTCAAAGAATTTATGGATTCTTATGGAAAGTCTAATAAAGTACTTGAAGAAAATATGGAAATGATAAGCCAGGCAACGGGCAATTTCCTGGGTATTCAGGATGAAATCAAAGGGGTTACCGGGATTGCTGAGGACAATTCAGCCTCAGCGGAAGAGATACTTGCAACCCTTGAAAATGAAAACAGTCTGATTTCAGAGATGAATTCTTCAGTAAATGATTTAAATAAGCTGAGTAACGCATTAAAGGAACTTTTAAACTATGAAAAATGATGCATCCTTTAAATGATTGGTATCATTAAAGGATTCCAGAACAGGATCGTCTGTACTGCGAAAATTAAGCTTTGAAATGGCGGTGTTACCAACGTAGAAATGGTGGTACATCGTCATTTTCCATTCAAAGAGGCCGATAAGTCCTGCCTTTATGATACCGCCGTGGGCAATGATTAATACTTTTTCACCCTGGTGGTTTTCTGCAACGGTACGTATTGCTTCCGCAGCCCGCAGACTGGCATTCAGGAGGGATAAATCTCCGCCGACTAAAGGACCTTCCTTTTCATCCGTCCTCCAGGCGTTAAATTCCTCCGGATAGTTGTTCTTAATTTCATTGAAGGTAAGACCCTCCCAGGCACCGAAGTTAATCTCCTTCATGCCTTCGCAGGGAATTGCCTGAAGGCTTGTGCCTTCACAGAGGATGTGCGCCGTTTCCATTGCCCTTGTCAGAGGACTTGCATAAACTGCCTGAAAATCATTCTTAAGGACTTTCTTCAAGGCCTGGGCCTGTTTTCTTCCATCTTCCGATAATTCAATATCTACGCTGCCCTGAAATTTTCCAAGCTTATTCCAAAGGGTTTCCCCATGTCTTATCAGTATAATCTCCGTACTCATTTTAACCTCCATGCCTTTCGTAAGTTTACTTGCGAAATTGCCCAAACTGGGTAATTTGGCTTTGCTAATTGTAGCATAAAAGGCAGAAAATATCAAATAAAGCAGGAGGATTTACCTGGTATTGATTTTTACTTGTAATATATCTAAGGCAGAAAAATATCTTTGGAAGAATCTTTACAAAAACCAGTCCGGATTTACCGGGCCGACACTGCTTTCCCTTACTTTCTGCCGAAGAGGGAGAATGAGGGCAGGGGAGACGGACAGCTCGTCAATTCCTATGCTTAGGAAGGCTTCTGTCAGGGATAAATCCCCTGCAAGCTCTCCGCAGATGCCAATCCATTTCCCATTTTTGTGTGCATTGTCTGCCGCAAGCTTTAGCATCCTTAAGATGGATAGGTGATGAGGGTCGTAAAACTTATCAAGCATGGGGTTCTGCCTGTCAACAGCAGTGGTATACTGGGTCAGGTCATTGGTGCCAACACTGAAGAAATCCACCTCCTGGGCTAAAAGGTCACTGATAAGCACGGCAGCGGGAGTCTCTAACATAATGCCAAGCTCAAGATTCTCCTTATAGGGTATTCCGGCCTTTTTCAGCTCAGCTTTAACCTCAGCTGCCACTTCCTTGATTTCCAATACCTCCTTCAGAGAGGTAATCATGGGAAACATAATAGAGATATTACCAAAGGCAGAAGCTCTGTAAAGAGCCCGGAGCTGGGTCTTAAAGAGTTCCTTTCTGGTCAGGCAGATTCTGATAGCACGGTATCCCAAGGCCGGGTTTTCCTCTTTGGGCAGGTCAAAATAGGGAACCTGTTTATCGGCACCGATGTCAAGGGTGCGGATTATGACCTTTTTGCCTGCAAGGCTTTCCGCCACATATTTATATACGGAGAACTGCTCTTCTTCCGTGGGATAGTCCGATTTCTCCAGATAAAGGAATTCACTGCGGAAAAGCCCGATTCCTCCGGCGTCGTTTTCAAGCACGGCACCAATATCAGAGGAATTGCCGATGTTGGCGTAAAGCTGTATGGCTTTGCCGTCTTTTGTAATGTTCTCTTTTCCCTTTAAGGAGAATAAAAGCTCTTTTTTCTCCTCCTCCCTGCGCTTTTTTTCCTCCATCTCTTCCAGGGTCTTTTCATCGGGGTCCAGATAGACCGTACCAGTGAAGCCGTCCACCACAGCCGTCTTTCCGTCCCAATCCTCCGTTAGGCCATCCTGTAAGCCGATAACCGCCGGGATGTTCATGGTACGGGCAAGAATTGCGGTATGGGAATTAAGGGAACCGTATTTTGTGAGAAAGGAGAGGACCATCTCCTTGTCCAGCTGTATGGTCTCACTGGGAGCCAGATCATCGGATGCAATAATGACAGGTCCCTTTGGGGAAGGAGCAGTCTGCTTTTCCTTGCGAAGTATTTTTATAACGCGCTCTGAGATATCCAGAACATCCGCCGCCCGTTCCCTCATATATTCGTCCTCCATGGAAGAGAACTTCAGGGAAAAAGAATCTCCTGTAACGCTTGTGGCATATTCTGCTGTAACTCCCTGATTTTCAATCATATTGTTGACAGCTTCCAGATAATCCAGGTCCTCCAGCATCATCTGGTGTATCTGGATTATCATAGCATTGGCTTCTCCGACCTTTGCGGCCGCCTGTTCATAAAGCTCTTCCAGCTGGAGGATGGCAGCCTGCCTGGCGGCCTCGAAACGTGCCAATTCCTTTCTGGTATCAGATATTATTGTACGTTTCACAATTTCCCTGGATTTTTTAAGATAGCTTATTCTTCCAATTGCAATACCGCCAAATACACTTTTCCCCTTTATAACTATCATAAGTAATTCTCCTCTCTGGATTTACAGATTGCCTTCAAAAAACTGCCTGATTGCTTCGTAAGCCTCTTCTTCGTCCTCACCGTTTATAAGAACGGTTACGGTGTCTGTATTTTTTACTGCCAGCCCCATTACTGCAAAGAGGCGCTTTAAGTCAGCTTCCTTTTCTCCTTTTTTCAGTGTAAGGGAAGACTTGAATTTAGTAGCCTCCTTTACTAATAATCCGGCTGGTCTTGCGTGAATTCCCAATTCATCTTTAATAGTATAATTAAATGTTTTCATTTTTTTTCCTCCAATTTATTCATTATTATGGCAATAAAAAAAGACCCAATTATTCCTAATCAGGTCTTGCCTGCCTTGCCAGTCACAATCCATCTTCAACATTTATTATTCAGCTGCGAAGCAAAATAAAAAGACCCAACCAGTAAGATATACAAATACTAAGCCGGTCTTGCCTGCGTTAACAGTAACAATCCTTCCTATTAACTTTGTAAATATTCTACCTTATATATGCGGAAAAGTCAACGTTTTATTTGATTAATGGCACGGTAAACCCAGGGAAGCAAATTATGATACCAGAGGATTAAGGGACTGGTTTGGAGTTTGAAATCTTTCATTGCACCCTAAATTTCACTATGCTAAAATGGGAGGGAAGAGACACATTCAGGAGGATATAAGCCATGCTATTGCCAATAAAAAAAGGTCAACCCATTTCATTGAAAAAAGCGCTTCTTGTAGTGACAGTCATATGCTGGACCGTTCCGATTATTGTCTTTATGATCTTTTTGTTCTCCTATTACAGAAATAATGTCATACAGAAAACAGAAGCCCTGATGGAGGAAAGCCTGAAGAATTATACATCCTTTCACAGCCAGAAGTTAAATGAAGCAATCGAAAGCTCAAAGAAGATATCCTATGACCTGGTTTTGGAAAAGGCATGGCGGAGATATAAAAATGGAGAAATTTCAGATGCAGGCTTTTACAAAGAGGTAATCGGAAATTTAAAGAGTAAATATATTAATGACAACCGCTTTTTAATGACCACCTTTTATTTAAGTGAAAATACGGATAAGCTCTATTATGCCACAAGAGAGCAGGCAAGCTACATACAGATCTATACAAGGGATGTAAAGCGTTATGCGGAGGCCATAACCAATGAGAACAGCTCCGATGCCAATGTAAAGATCATAAACGGCAGGATTTATATTATCAGAAATCTTTATACGACCAGGAACTATACCAAATTCGGAACCCTGGTCCTGGAGCTTAACAAGGAGAAGCTGTTTGATGGCATCAATATCATGAAAGAGTACGATTTGGGTTTCTTTGTGGATGATCCCGGTGAAATGGTCCTATACAACGATGAGTTAAAGGAGAAGGATGAAAAGACAGTTCTGAAAGAGCTGAAGAGTAAATTCAACTGGAAAAACAACCGGAAAATGGTAAAGACAGAGGATAAAATATATCAGGGCATCCTTTATCAGCAGAAATTTGATGACTATTATTACGGGGCGGTCTTAATAGCCAACAAGGATGTAATCTTTAGCGAGATACGTGTGATGAACAGCCTGATTCTTTTTAATATCCTTATTATTGTACCGGTTTTTATCTACATGCTCTATTTCATATCCCATAATATTACAAAGCCCATGGAACGCATGGTAAAGGCGGCAAAGAACATTGAGGGAGGCAGGTTCGGATGGCAGATAAAGGGCAATGCAATGCCGAACCAGGAATTTACCTATCTCTCGGATGCTTTTAACCGGATGTCCTCGGAGGTTAAGTATCTCTTTGACTATGCCTACAAGGAACAGCTGGCGAGAAAGGAAGCCAAGATTCTTGCCCTTCAGTCCCAGATTAATCCTCATTTTCTCAATAACACCCTGGAAATGATGAACTGGCAGGCCAGAATGGCAGGGGATGATGCCGTATCCAAAATGATTGAAGCCCTGGCTGTCCTTCTGAATCAAAGTATGGGAAGGGAAAACCGGAAATTAATTTCCCTGGCGGAGGAATTAAAAGGAGCGGACGCCTATATTTACATCACCTCCATGAGGTTTGGCGACCGTATCCATTTTGATAAGGATATCGACGAGAGTCTGATGCAGATACAGCTCCCACAGCTGATATTGCAGCCTCTCCTTGAAAATGCCGTAGTGCATGGTGCTTATACCGTAAAGGGAGGAGCAATCAACCTGTCTGTGTATCAGGAGGAAGAAAAGGTCATATTAAAGATAACAAATACAGGTAATTTGTCCGATGAAGAAGAAAGAAAGATTAAAGCGTTACTGGAAAATAATAATACAAAGCTTCCGGAGACCAAAGAAAGGCATAATTCTCTGGGAATACGGAATGTGAATGAACGTATCAAGCTGATTTTCGGAGATAATTATGGACTGAGTATTCACACGGAAAAGGGAGTGGTCATTTCGGCTATCACAATGCCCTGCAACTGGGAGGAGGATGATAACGGAAAAACGGCTCAAATAAGTGAAAAGCCGGAGGGATGGAATCAGGCAAGATAGAACAAATAATGTCAAGATGGTAGAAGGAAATACGATACTGGAAAGGGTATAATTACATTTTGTAAAGAAAGTTTTATATATTTGTAAATTGTAAGGCTTGCTTTATCAGGGAGGGAAATTATGAATAAAAAGGCTAAGTGGCTATTGTTATTTTTAACTATAGTTTTAGCTCTTTCGTTTACAGCTTGTGATAGCAGAAGCGGCAGTACGTCTGGTAGTAATGGGGAGGGGAAGGATACACCTGCTGACGGGAAAAATCCAGTAACACTTACTACCGTATCCATGTATGGGGGAACGGATCCTAACGCTCCGAATTACCAGGCAATTATCAGCCAATTTATGAAAGATTATTCTTACATAACAATAGAGGACGATTCCCAGGTATCCGATCAGGACTGGAAGACCAGGATCGCAGCCGACTTTGCGGTGGGCAATGAACCGGATGTTATTCAATATTTTACGGATGCCAATGCAAGCGATGTATTGGCAGCGGATAAATTTGTGACAATAGAGGAAATTAAAGCAGAATATCCTGATTATGCCAGGGATACCCTGGCAAGTGCCTTAAAGGCGGCAGCCAATCCGGATGGCGTGGAAAGAGCAGTTCCTACAAATGGGTACTGGGAAGGCTTATACTGCAACAAAGATTTATTTAAAAAATACGGACTTACAATACCATCCACCTGGTACCAGCTGATTCAGGCTATTGAAACCTTTAAGAAGAACAATATTGTACCGATAGCAGTTTCCCTGAATAATGTTCCCCACTATTGGGTGGAGTACTTATTGCTGTCTGCAGCGGGTACAAAAGGCTATAAACAGATTCCAAAGACAGTTCCGGCGGAGTGGTGCGAAGGACTTGCCATGTTTAAGACTCTAAGGGATATGGGTGCCTTTCCAAAGGATACGGATACCATTGACAATGAACTTGCAAGTGAGCTCTTTAAAACAAAGCGGGCAGCCATGAAGCTTGACGGCTCCTGGTATCTGAGCGGTATCCCGGACCAGCAGAATACGGTGGTGGTAGCTTTTCCAGTAATACCCGGTGGTAAGGCACCGGAAGGAGCTATGGTCGGAGGTATTTCTTCCGGCTTTTATATAACCAAAAAAGCCTGGAAGGATCCGGATAAGAGAGAGGCAGCCGTAAAATTTGTTATGGCAAACACCAATAAAGAAGCGGTAGCAAAGTATTGGGGCGGCAATGGCCGAGCAGTAGCGGTGGCTGACCCGGTTAAGAACATGACACCCCTGGCACGTTCGGGATTTGACTACAGCAGCAAGGCAGCCAGCGTTTCAACACCTACCGATGCCAGAATATCTCAGGAAGCATACAACACACTGATCGCAGGCATTGTGGATGTCTCAACCGGAGCAAAGACACCGGAAGAACTGTTAAAAGAAGTATTAGCTATCAATGCAAAACAATAAAACAGCATGTACGGAAGGGGAGTGTTGCAGGCAGCCTGATTTATCATTTCAGGCTGGTGCAGCGTTCCCCTTTTTCAATAAAATCCGGAGCAAGGGAGCAAAGGATGCCGGTAAGCCTCCCGCCAAATGGATTCGCAGCTTTCATAGGAGGCAAGATGCTTTACAAAAAGAAATTCCCCCTGGTCGTCTTTCTGGTACCGGGACTTATCCTGATGCTTGTATTTTTATATGAGCCCTTTATCGAAAATATTATAAACAGCTTTTATGATATGACATCCTTTGTGGAAATTCCGGGCAGGAAATGGAGATTTATCGGCACGGAGAATTACAGGAAGCTGCTTCGGGACGAGAATGTAAGAACGGCTCTGATAAATTCCATAAAGATGATGGGACTTACTATTATATTTCAGGTGGGAACCGCTCTTGTTTTTGCCATACTGGTAAGCTGGTTAAAAAAAGGGCAGAGCTTCTTCCGGACGGTATATTTTTTTCCCATTGTGATTTCAGCTACCGCCATTGGCTTACTATTTAAGCTTTTTTATAATTATAACGGCGGAATGCTGAACCAGATACTGGCTGCCTTTGGGAGGGCACCGGTAAACTGGCTGGCTCCGGGGAGGGCATTTATCATGATAGCAATTCCTACCCTCTGGAGCTATGTGGGCTTCTATTTCGTAATTATGTTAACGGGATTAAATGACATTCCGGAGGATTTATATGAGGCAGCAAAAGTGGATGGCTTTTCTAAATTGGAACGAGTCTTCCATATTACCCTTCCCCTGCTGAGAGGAGTGCTATGTACCTGCACTATACTGGCTGTAACCGGGGCATTAAAGGTATTTGACCTGCCCTGGGTCATTGCGCCCAAGGGAGCACCCCAGGGAAAAACCTATATTCTTGGAACCTTAATGTATGAACAGACCTTTTCAATCGGAAATATTGATTACGGGTCTGCCATTGCTTTTGTTATTGTAATCTTCGGATTTCTGATGTCACAGCTGGTACATAAATTTCTAAATCCCGATGTAAATTCATAAGGAGGATTCAACTTGATAAGCAGCACTGGAATAAAGCGGCATAAGGAATATCACCCGGGGAAGGCTGCGGTTTATTTTATACTGGTTCTATGGACAGTTACAACAGTCTTTCCCTTTGTCTGGGTCATCGGTAATTCCTTCAAGCCTTCCTCGGAAGTAGTAAATACCTCCTTTTCCCTGCCCAGGGAATTTACTCTTAAAAACTATACCAATGCCTTTGGCAAACAAAATATTTTAGAGTCCTATAAAAACAGCCTGCTGATTTCAGGAACAGTAATGATAGTTACAATGTTTCTGGCCTCTATGATGGCATTTGCCATGACCCGGTATCAGTTTAAGGGGAAGGCAGCTGTAAATGCCGTCATCCTGTCAAGCCTTATGATTCCGGCATTTTCTACCGTCATCCCTGTTTTTAAAAGAATGGGTGAGTTTGGGCTTTTAAACCTCCCCATCAGTGTGATTCTCCCCCAGGTGGCAGGAAACCTAAGCTTTGCAACGGTAGTAATGATGGGCTTTATGAGGGGGATTCCTTCCGCACTGGAAGAGGCGGCTTATATGGAGGGAGCAGGTGTGGGGAGGGTGTTTGCACATATTATTATCCCTCTTTCCAGACCTTCCATAGCAACTGCCTCCATCTTTTGCTTCCTATGGTCATACAATGACTTGCTTACCCAGCTTATTATGATAAGGAAACGCAGCAGATATCCCATTGGTGTCCTGTTAAATGAAATCAGCTCAAAATACGGAACGGATTACGGCCTTATGGCAGCAAGTGTCACACTGATAATAGTCCCTGTTCTCATAGTATATGTATTCTTGCAGAAATACATTATGAAAGGATTGACAGCAGGAGCTCTTAAGGGATAAAATAATAATTAACAAATGCCTGAAATGGAGATATACTATGTTTAAGGTCATGATTATAGATGATGAACCCATTATCGTGGAAGGGATCAAACGAATTGTACCCTGGGAAAAATATGGGTGTTGTATCATAGAAACTGCCAATGACGGTATTGAAGGAAGCAGGTTGATCAGAGAGCTTAAACCGGATATCTTGTTTTCCGATATTTCAATGCCCGGAATAGACGGACTTACTATGGTGGCAGGGCTGCGCTCGGAATTCCCCCGTATAAAAATCTGTATATTGACCGGATACAGGGATTTTGATTATGCCCAGAAGGCAATCAGTCTTGGGGTCAGCAGATATCTGTTAAAGCCCTCCAACCTTTCGGAAATTGAAGAAGCCATTGCGGTTATGACAGCAGGGCTGACAAGCACGGAGGAAGAGGAAGCCGGGGGCAGGGAAGAGAAGGAAGATAGCCGGGATGAGAAAGAGGAAAGACAGGAAGATCCCGAGAGCAAGGCAGCAGGAAGCTTTATCGTATATAATGCCGTTCAGTATATGGAAGAGAATTATAACAGGAAGATTACACTGTCTGAAGTGGCAGAAAAGACCTATATCAGCCAGTGGCATCTGAGTAAGCTTCTTAACAGGCACATGGGCCTTAATTTTTCGGAAATATTAAATAATATCCGGGTAAAGGAAGCCAAGAAACTGCTTATGAATTCCGCTATGCGTATCGGGGATATTGCCTGGGAAGTAGGATTTACGGATATTGCACATTTTTCCAAGGTATTTAAAAAGCTGACCGGCTTATCCGCCAATGAATACCGTAACAGCGTCCTGGTAAAGGAATTAATGGATGCCGATAAAAACAGAGAATAAAAAAGACTGCTTTAAGCACCCGGACTGATCAGAAGCCCTTTTTAAGTGTTAAAGCAGTCTTTTTTCTATCTTACGTATATTATTATTCATTCATTTAAATAGCATTATGGCAAAAAGCTACAATACTGCAAAGGGGAATGTCACAAACTGAACCTACAGAACGCCTTCTGTTACGATCTCTGTCGCGATCTCTATCACGATCTCTATCACGATCTCTATCACAATCTCTGTCGCGATCTCTATCACGATCTCTGTCGCAATCGCAATCTCTGTCGCGATCTCTGTCACGATCTCTGTCACGATCTCTGTCGCGATCTCTGCAGAAATCTCTGTCAAAATCGCAATCTCTGTCGCGGTCTCTGTCATTTTCATTAAATTCGGCGCTGCAAGAAGGATCTAGAGGACAGGCGGGAGCAAAGCCCTGTCTGGAATCAATACGGACGGTATCACAGCCTACGGAAAGAAGCACACCTGTAAAGCCGCATCCGGAAACACCACCACTGGTCGTAAAAATAATAACCGTCTGTCCAACGAATCTGCAAAGATGTCTGGCAAAACTCTGTTCATTGTTAAAACCATCAAAATCATTAAAATTATTAAATGACATAAAAAGCCTCCTTATATTCTATAAGATTATACGGCATTATGACAGAAAGCTGCAATCTTATCGATTGGGATATCACATACGGAACCTAAGCTGAAGGGTTCGCGACGGCGATTATCAAAATCGATATCCCTGCAACAGGAACTGTTAGGACCGCCGATTGGATGAGCCGGTGAACTGCCGAAATCTGTTACCAATTGTATAAAGTCATTGTTGATTCCGAAAAGAACACCTGTAAAGCCACATCCGGAAACACCGCCGCTTTTCGTAAATACTGTAACTGTTTCGCCGACAAACCTGCAAAGACTGTGAACTAAGGATTGGTTTGAGTTAAAACCTCCACATGCCATATGATTTCCTCCTTTAAATATATTAGGTCATCCGATTGTAAATCGATCGTTTATAACCATACTTTATAATATGGCCTCGAACAGATAATGTGACCTTTTTAGCGATAAAATTACAAATTATTTTATATTATTTTTTCCATAATATGTAACTTCATCACAGACTTAAAAAATAAATTGATTATAATAAGGGTATAAACAAAAAAGGAGTGTATAGTATGAGCGTATTAAAGATAACAAGAGAAAATTTTAAGAGAGAGGTTTTAGAATCGGAAAAACCGGTATTATTGGATTTCTGGGCATCCTGGTGCGGCCCCTGTAAGATGGTATCACCCATTATTGACCAGGTAGCAGAAGAGAAGAAAGGCATGATAAAGGTCGGAAAGATCAATATAGATGAAGAGGCAGAATTAGCAGCACAATTCCGTATCATGAGCATACCTACACTGGTTGTAATAAAGGATGGAAAGATAGTAGAGAGTACAGCAGGAGTGAAACCCAAAAATGCAATTCTTTCCCTGTTGTCGGAATAAAATCCCCAAAATGAAACACTGCGGCATATGAGGAAGCTCATGGAAACCGCAGTGTTTATTTAAATATATAACCTTGTGTGCATACCCGCAGCAGGTTTGAGAGTTTAACCGCCGACTTCTTAGAATATTCTATATCTGCGCCTAATATAATGAATCAAGCTAAAAAGCATATCAGAAAGGTTGCATATCATTTGGAAACCCATGAAATAAAGAATAAGCTAAACGAATATCAGAGAGAAATCGTTCAATACAGCCAGATGCAGACCTTCAGCAGAAATCTCTATGAAAAGAACTATTACCAAAGCCTTATACAGAACAGTACGGATAATCTGGCGGCGGAGCTGGAAGAAATATTTGTTACTGCAGCCTATGTACAGGAGAACAGGACCGAGAATATCCGGGAAGTACAAAGTGAAGAGACAGAAGAACCGGAAAATCAGCAAAGGGTATTCACCTTAAGTGAGCTTGCTGCTTTTGACGGCAGCCAGGGAAAGCCTGCTTATGTGGCAGTTAACGGAAGGGTATATGATGTCAGCGGTAAGGCAGCCTGGGCAGGCGGGACACATTTTGCAGGGCTGCGGGCAGGAAATGATTTATCCGGTCAATTTGCAAGCTGTCACAGGGGGATGGAAGGGATACTTGAACAGCTTCCGGTTGTAGGGGTTATGGCAGCACCGGAAGAATAAGTGTTAATAGATTACGCATGGTCTACATATAAATTAATAACAATAGTAGCAGTATCACAGGCAGGCTTGTGATGCCCATAGGGGATTGTATGACGGAGGCGGAAAGGTATAAAATCACCAGTAATGATTATACGGATATTCTGGCAGAAGGCTTTGAAAGAATCAATGGCATGTTTAATTCGAAAGACTATACTGTAAACAGGATAAATAATGACTATGCAGTATATCATCCGCCGGCATCGGAGTTAACGATAGACAGCACACAGAAATTCGGCTATCAGTATATCCCGAAATGCTATGGACTTATGAATTTATCCAGTAATGAAGTGTCAGGAATAACGAGAGTCCGTATGGATCCGTCTCTGGAATTAAGAGGACAGGGGGTACTGCTTGGATTTATTGACACGGGGATAGATTATACGAATCCAATATTCCGGTATGCAGATAATACCTCCAGAATAGCGTATATCTGGGACCAGAGTATAGAAAGTGGTAAATATCAGGAGGATTTTTATTTTGGGACAGAATACAGCCAGTGGGATATCAATACCGCACTGATAGCGGAGGACCCCTATAGGGTAGTGCCCAGCAGGGATGAGAATGGACATGGTACGGCATTGGCAGGAATAGCTGCCGGCGGGGAGGACTTATCCGCCTTTTTTTCAGGTGTCGCGCCGGATGCGGAAATTGTAGTAGTAAAGCTAAAAGAGGCCAAGCAGAATATCAAGGATTTTTTCTGCATTCCTCCCAATGTGCCATGCTATCAGGAAAATGATATTATGTTTGGCATCCAGTATCTGATCAATGTTGCTGATAAATTAGAACGTCCCATTGCCATATGTATTGGAATCGGCTCCTCCCAGGGGGCCCATGAAGGGGAAGGGGTATTTTGCAATTTCTTAAATGATATAGGAAGGATTGCAGGGAAGTCCATAGTAGTAGCAGGAGGCAATGAAGGAAATACAAACCACCATTATTATGGGGAAATAAATCCAAGTGTGGGTTTTGATGTGGTGAGTCTGAATGTGGGGGAAAATGAATCGGGTTTTACCATGGAATTATGGGGCTTTGCACCAAACATAGTAGCGGTGGAGGTATACGCGCCGGACGGCGGTCTGGTAGCAAGGGTGTCAGGAATATTTCTGCAAAGAAGTACTCAGATAGTCAATCACAGAGGTACTGCCATATTTATAGATAATCAGTTTAGTGAAGAACGGACAGGGAATCAGCTGATAATGTTCCGGTTTAAAAAACCGTTTTCGGGTGTGTGGAGGTTTGTAGTATCTGGAAGCGGAGATTTACTGCTTCGGTATCATATATGGCTTCCTATCAGCAACTTTCTTACCGCAAATACCTATTTTATAAATGGAAACATGGATACTACACTGTCAATTCCGGCCAACGCCATCAATACCATAGCCATAGCCAACTATAATCACCAGAACCAAAGCCTTTATTATTACAGTGGAAGGGGATTTACAAAAAATGGCGGGTTGAAGCCGGATGTTGCAGCTCCGGGAGTAAACATAACGGCACCCTCTCTTAGCGGCGGATTTTACAGCTCTACGGGAAGCAGTGAATCGACGGCCCATGCAACAGGGGCAATTGCGCTGCTGTTGGAATGGGGAATAATCCGCGGCAATAGCACAAAGTTAAATAATATTCTGATAAGGCGTATCGTTATAAATGGAGCAAGGCGCTCTCCCACAGTATCATATCCGGACCAGGGCTGGGGGTTTGGCACCATTGACATATACAGGGCCATTCGAAGATACTATGAGGATGATTAAAGAATGGTAAGCATAAAAACAAAGAAGGGAAAAGGAAGAGCATCATTACTTCCTTTTCCCTTTCCTGCTATGGATTCAAATGCTCACTGAACTGTACGGTAAGCCCGTTAGGATCTTTTACAAAAAGAAAGCGTGTTGAAGGCTCAGGCGAAATCGGTCCTGCTGCAATGGGAATATTTTTTTCCTTCAGTTTCTTCATAAAGTCCTCCAGAGACTCTGTCATAAAGCCAATGGATATGTCTTTGCCGAATTCAACCGCCTTGGTGTCCTTGCGGCAGATTAATTCCAATTTCGTATCATCGGAACCTAAAAAAGCTATTTCCTGGCCAGGGCCTGCGAAAAAACGCCTTACCAAAGGAAGACCAGCGATATCCTGATAGAATTTCAAAGACTCCTCCAGGTTATTTACATTAACAGTACACCAGCTAAAATGCATATGCTACCTCTTTTCCTACAAAATTTTGCTTTCCTTCGCTTAAAACGATAGTTTGCCTGAAAGTTAGTAATATTATAAATCCAACTAAAAGTCTTTGCAAGAGAGTTGTAATTAAGAAAAAAGGTAGAGTGTACAATTTGGCAGCAAGTCAGAAAAGATGTCAGCGATTCCACAGAAAAATGGAAAAAAGGATTGCAGCGGCTGCTTTCGGAATCATTGACAAAAAAAGCAGGCGGCGCTATAATCAGTGTATTACAAATGTAAGATTTCGGGAGGCGCCAGAATGAAAAAATTACCCCAAATATCAGAAGCAGAATATGAAGTAATGAAGGTTATATGGGAAGCTGCTCCGGTGAGTACAAATGAAGTGACGGATAAATTGGTTCAGAGCACCGACTGGAGCCCCAAAACCATACAAACCCTGTTAAAGCGTCTGGTGCAAAAGGGGGCTGTCAGTTACCGGAAGGAGAGCAGAGTATTTGTATATACGCCGCTGGTGAAGCAAACGGAGTATCTGGAACATGAAAACAGTCATTTCTTACAGCGCTTTTATAACGGGAACTTTGCCTCCATGCTCACAAGCTACCTGGACAATGACAGCTTTACCGAAAAAGAACTGGACGAACTCCGTGAATTGCTGAAGCAAAGAGAGGGAGGAAGCAGATGATTTCTGACTTTACCATGGGCTTTCTGCTGGCGGATGCAGTAATTGCCGTGCTGATAGTTATAATTCTGTTCCTGAAAAAAGCCTTGAAGGCTCATATCTCCAAGAGAATCCAGTATAATATCTGGTTCCTTCTTTTGCTTGCACTGGCAGTTCCCTTTCTTCCGGTCAGGCAGGAGGGCTTTCTCCATGCCGTAAATCTGGCGGGGGTGTTAAAAGAAGCCCTGCCGGCGAAAGGAAATGCGGAGGTGGGAGCAGGGAAGGACATCTCCGGTGCAGCCGGGACAGGCTGGATGCAGGATTTCAGCGTTTCCGTAAAGGGAGAAAGGATTCCCTTTTTCAGTATGGTATTATTCGTTCTTTGGCTTGGCGGAATGGCCGTGACAGCAGGAGTCACCCTTTCCTCCGGCAGGAAGATGAGGCAGCTGGCCAGGTCAGCCCTGCCGGTACAGGACCAGGAGATAAATGCCCTGTTTGAGGAATGCAAGAAGGAGCTTGGTTTAGGCCGTAAGGTCAAAATCTACAGCAGTGCCTATGTCAGAAGCCCCGTTGCCTTTGGGCTTTTCCGGCCTTCCATCCTGCTGCCCATCCGGGTGATTAGAGAGTTTGAACGAAAAGATATACGCTATATTCTCCTTCATGAGCTGATGCATTACCGGTACTGGGACATCCCGGTAAACTACTGGGTATGCCTTACCAGAATACTTTACTGGTTCCATCCCTTTGTGTGGTATGCCTTAAAGGAAATGCGCACGGACAGGGAGATTGCCTGTGATGCAGCTGTTCTTGCCGTGCTTCGGCAGGAGGATTATACGGATTATGGGAATACCTTGATTCAATTTGCCGAGAAGCTGTCCGTCGCTTCCTTTTCCGCTGCCTCCGCTATGGGAGGGACGAAGAAACAATTAAAAAAGCGCATCATAAGCATTGCCGGTTTCCGCCCGGAAGGCGGCTGGCTGAAGCTTAAGAGCGGACTGGTGCTTTTGGCTGCCGTGTTGATCGTTCTTTTATTTCTGCCGGGACTGATGGCAAATGCAAAAGGCGGGGAAGCTCCGATTCCTGTTGCTTATGAGACAAGGGAAGACCTTGGCACTTATTTTGGGGATTATAAGGGAAGCTTTGTCCTGTATGACCGGAAGCGGCAGGCATATACCATATATAATGAAAAGGGCTCTGCAAAGCGGGTATCTCCGGATTCCACCTATAAAATCTACAGTGCCTTATTTGCCTTGGAAAACAAGGTAATAACACCGGATTCCTCCCATCTGGACTGGGATAAGACCCAATATTCCTTTGCTGCCTGGAACCGGGACCAGGATTTGGATTCTGCCATGGAAAACTCCGTTAACTGGTATTTTAAAACACTGGATGCCAAAAGCGGATTAGCTTCCCTGGAGAAGGATTTTCATAAAATCGGTTATGGAAATGAGGACTTGTCCGGTGGAATATCCAACTATTGGATGGAATCCTCCCTGAAAATATCCCCGCTGGAGCAGGTGCGGCTGCTAAACAGCTTCTGCCAAAATGATTTTCACTTTGATGAAAAGAATGTAGAAGCGGTAAAAAAATCCCTCTGGCTCTCCGGCAGCGGTACAAATGCCCTCTATGGCAAGACCGGAACCGGAGCCGTGGATGGGAAGAACGTTAACGGCTGGTTCATTGGCTTTATTGAAACCGGGGATAACACCTATACTTTTGCTTTGAATATAAACAAAGAGGATTCCTGCAAGGGCAGTACGGCAGCAAAGATTGCATTAACCATCTTAACGAGCATGGGTATTGATGTACCCCGGTAGGCTTTAATCCGTACGCTGGCTGGAGGCTTCGGAAGCCTTGCCGTTCAGAAGAGTCTTTTTATCCTCAAGTCCCAGATAGTAATTTAAAATATCCTTACCGGTACTGACTGCATTGCTGGAATAATAACCATTGGCAATGCGGACAGTTATGGAGTATTTTGGATTTTCACTTGGAGTATAGCCGATGAACAAAGCATGGTTGGGCCTGGTTTTAGCTTCCTGGGCAGTGCCGGTTTTTCCTGCGATACTGACTTTCATGTCCTTTAATATATTGTTATTTTGGGCAAATAAGAGCATTCCCTGATGAATGGTATCCCAGGCGGCATCGGAGAGGTTCACTTCCCCCTTCTTGGAGGAGGGCACTTTCTCCGCTGCTTTGGAGACAGGGTCCTGTATTTTATCCAGAAGGGACAGGGAGCAGCTGGTGCCGCTGTTGGCAATGATGTTTACATAGGCTTCCAGCTGAAGGGCCGTGTAATTATGTGTACCCTGGCCGATGGCGGAGGGGATGGCAAGGGTATCCGTTATATGGGGCTGGCTCTCGGTAATCTCAATCCCGGTTTTTTGGTCCAGATGAAACAGCTTTGCATACTTCTGCAGAAGGGTAAGAGCCTGGTTTTCAACATAATGGCTGTTCCCCTTGCTGCCCAGACGATAGGAGATATCGCATAAATAGTCGTTGCAGGAATTTTGGATGGCGGCTGCGGCATTGGGAATTTCACCGTGGCCGCTTCGCTTCCAGCACCTTAAAGGCGGGCTTAGCTTGTCAAAGACACCGTCACAGTAGATAGAGGTATTAGGGGAGATAACACTTTCCTCAATGCCTGCGGCAATGGTCACCGGTTTAAAAGTCGAGCCGGGAGCGGTCAGCTGCTGGGTTGCCCGGTTGTAAAGGGGCAGGGACAGGTCCGTTAACAGCTGGCTGTAATAGTTGCCGTCCGCCTGGTTGGCCAGCCGGTTATTGTCATAGCCGGGGTAGCTTACACAGGCCAATAGCTTGCCGGTGGATGCTTCGGCTAGAACAACAGAGCCGGAACAGGGCTCCAGGGCCAGCTGGGCCGGGGTTATTTCCAGATTCCTGATTTTCTTCCGGATAAATTCATAGGGAGATAATTGGCCGCCTTTTAGCAGCTGATAGTCGCTGTCTTTTTGGGAGAGAATTCCCTGGACATATAAAAGCTCGCAAATTTCTTTTCCGGATATCATGTCATTTTTAATCATGCTGGTAAAAATAAGCTTATCAAACTCTTTGTCTTCTTTCAGTCTTTTCAGAATTTCTTCCGCAACAAGGGTGCAGGCTTCCTGGATATCAACATATTTCCGGGAGGAGGAGATACTGCTCATGTCAATCCAGTTCTTTTCAAGGGCATACATCACATATTCCTTCAAGGATATTTTACCGGCGGTCCACTGGGCATATTCCGCATCCTCCTTATAAGGAGCGTCGGCAGAGAGAATACCCTTTCCGCTTTGGAGCAGTTCATTTACGATATAGCTCTCGTATTCCCGGGTTTCCTTTGGCAGGTCATTATAGCTGCGGGCATTTACTGTCAAATCCTCTTCCAGGGTATGAAGTACGGCTTTCTTTTCAGCCTGGAATCTTTGGGAAATACTCTTTTCCAGGTCTGAGCTTTTAGAGGAAGCTGCAGGGGAGATATTCAAAATGTTATTTTTAACCAGGGCACAGTATACGTCATAAACAGGAATCCGGATATCGGAGGAATCCTTCAGGGAAGATTTATTGAATTCCTTGGCGTTGATGATATTGGAAAGCAGAACTCCGGCTATATGCTGCTCCAGTATCTGATAGGCAGCAATCTGCAGATCTTTATCAATACTGAGATACAAATCTTTGCCTGGAACAGGGTCGGTGACGGAAAGGACATTTTTAATGCGGCCGGTCTGGTTTACTGCCACCTCCTTAAGGCCGTTGCTTCCCTGTAAGGCCTCGTCCATGTACTTCTCTATGCCGTCCTTTCCTACCACAGTATCAATGCTGTAGTTTTTGCCTGCCTTTTGTGCGGCTTCAAGCTCCTCCGTAGAGATTGCGCCGGTATATCCGAGTATATGGGAAAAGGCCTCCCCGCCCTCATAGACCCGGACACTGCCGGTTTCCACCTTGACTCCTTTTAAGATATCGGAATTCTCCAGGACCTCCGCTGCGGTCTGCTCCGTTACATCCGTCGCTACTGTTACGGGCAGGTATTTTTGGTAGCTGTTCAGCCACAGCATATATCGAATGGTCAGGGCCGCCAGCAGCGCTGCTTTCGTATATTCCTTTTCTGATTTGGAAACAGCAAATCTGTCGCATAAATAATTGATAATATCTTCTGCAGAGGAGGAGGCCTCTTCCTGGCTCATATCGGAAGCCCTTGCCCTGCCGAAGACATCTGACTTTAATCTGCTTAGTCTGGTGCCGCTGGCAGTAAAGGAGTAATTATTCCGGGAATCCAGGGTTATCATTAACGCATTGCGTATCGTTTCTCCGTTTTCATTTAATACCTTTGCTAATTTTTCTGAAATCTGGTTCAGGGAATTCTGATGCTCCTTATTGCTGTCATAATTCCCGCTGTCTTCTATGGTGATACGGTAAGAGGCCCGGTTGGTGGCAAGAATCTTACCGTTCCGGTCATAGATATTTCCCCTTGTACTTTCCAGCAGGATATCCTTTTTGGATTTTAAATCCGAATATCCTGCCGACTGTCCGCTGCCGGTAATTTGTATTTTATAAAGGTCTACCACAAGCCAGAGAATCAGCACCAGGAAGATGGCACCGATTACTACTAACCGTATACTGTCGGATTTTTGTTTCATTTACTGCTCCTTTCTTAAGGATTTACAAGGTGGCTCATGGAAGGTCGGACAGATAGCTGTCCAGTACCGGATTTACCTTTTTTATGACATAGGAGCTTCCGCCCCTTAATTTTACGTCCTCTGCCATGCTTATTAACAAAAGGGGCTTTTCTGCCTGGGAGTCCGCCGTAAAGACAGCCAACCAGCCAAGCTCGGTTCCGGTAGTATCGGACTTTGAAAGCTTGATTTCTGCGGTGCCGGTTTTGGCACCAAGGACAATATCCTTTCGGTGGGCGGCATGGGCAGTTCCAGCGGAATTGTCCACGGTCTTAATTAAGGCATTCTTTATCCTTTCGGCAGTTTCCCGGGAAAAGGCATCAGGAAGCCACATTTCTGTCTTTGGCTTCTCCTGGTAAAGGAGGCAGGGCTTTAGGATATTGCCCTGATTCAGGAATGCGCTGTAAAGACATGCCAGATGCAACGGGTTAACAAGAACCTGCCCCTGGCCGTAGCCCGTATCTGCCAGCTGTATCTCAGTATCAATGGTCTTAGTATTGGAATACTGGGAGGACGACATTGTGATATCAAAAGGAAGGGTTTCTGAAAAGCCCAGCTGGGAAAGCCCTTCTTCCAGTTTTGGGGCTCCTATTTTCAAGGCAGCCTTGGCAAAATAAATATTGTCGGAATGTATCAGGGCATTTTCCAAATTGACATTGTTGTATGAATGGAGGGTCGTTACAAAATAATTTCCCCAGCTTGAATCCTTTTGCCACCGGAGCCCTACGTTTCCAAAATCCTCTTCCGGGTCGATTGCGCCTGCCGTCAGGCCGATGGCGGCAATAACCGGTTTAAAGGAAGAACCGGGGCACCAGACCTGGCGAAAGCGGTTATACAGGGGTTTTGCCTTGTCCTTATTCAGCTGGTTCCACTTATCATTTGAAATTCCAAGAATAAAGTCATTGCTGTCAAAGGAAGGAGTACTGACCAGAGCCAGCACTTCTCCGGTTAAGGGATTCATTGCCACAGAACAGCTCTTATCCTCTTTGAACTGGTCGTACAGCTTTGCCTGTAAAGCACTGTCAATTGTTATATAGATATCTTTTCCGTTTTCCTGAGGGGAAGAAGCAAGGGTGCTTTTGGTATTACCCTCCGAGTCTGTGATTACAATGTCATAGCCGTTCTGACCCTTTAATTCTTTTTCATAAAGGGATTCCAGGCCGGTCCTGCCGATTACGCTGGAGCTGGTATAACCTTCATTGGGGTGCTTTTTTAAGTCCTCTGCTGTGATGGATTGTACATACCCCGTCAGATGGGAGGCCTTTTCACCAAGGGGATAATACCGGACTTTTACGTCCGATATCATAACACCCGGAATTTTCAAAAGTGCTTTTTTCAATTTCTCTGTTTCCAGAGCACCGGAATCCGGTGCTTGTGCAAGCAGGTCCGCTTCCTCATATTTCCTTATTGTTTTAACAGGGACAAGGGAATCGTCCCTAACCCAGCTGGCTTTTCGCCTTTTATTGATATCCTCCGGGGACAGTTTCAGGAGCTTAGCCATTTTTTTGATATCATTAGCTGGCTCTTCGCTCATTTTACCAGGGACCAGGCCTATGGAAGAAGCAACGCCTTCCCCGGCCAGCAGAATGCCGTTCCTGTCGAAAATTTCGCCCCTCTTTGCTTTTTTCACAAAAACCTTAACCTTATCTTCAGAGGTCAGCTCCGGAAAAATCTGGCTGTCATCCCACTCTAAGGCATACCCCGCCGTATCAGTCCTGGTAAAACGTGCCAGATTTTCAAACTGAATGCTGCCCGCCACACTGTCAAAGCTGATTTTATAAGAAACATTGACATCGGAAGGTTCTTCTGCCGTTGTACCGGTAATTTCTGCATGTATATTCCGGGCTTCTATGCCTTCATAGATATTTTGATTCCGTAAAATAAAATCCGCTTCCGTAATGGCATTCTTACTGTCATCCTGAAGCAGAGAATACATTTTTTTGTATTCATGCCGGTTTAGAAGTCTTATATACTCAGTAAGCAGTTCTTCCGGAGTTTGTGCCACTCTGGATTTATGCGGCTTAGTCTTATCAGTTATATCACTCTTTAAATGTGCAAAATAGGGAAAGCAGATTAATCCTATTGTCAAAAGAGATAACAAGCCAAGGACAGCTGCGCAAACAGGTATAATGCTGCTTTTTCTTCTTTTCTTCACATAAGCTCCTTCCTTGAATAGCAAATCGGTGATTTGCTATTCCTAAATATGTAGCTGGAAATGTCGGCTCTCAATTCAGATTCAGTTTCACTGTATGAGTTTTATTTCCATTTAATTTGCGTGGATACTGTAAAAATGCTTGCAGTATGTAAAATGGGTGTATTAGATTTTACATACCTTATCGGAATCCGTTCTAAATTAACTCTTACAGATGTAAGAGTTGAGAGTAAATTAAAACTTACATCTGTAAGAGTTTGTTCCGATTTTTAAATATTACACTTGTAGGATTAAAAAGTCAAGGAGATTTATTAATCACGGCAAATGCATGAAATCAAATTATAGATACCAAAGGACTGGAGGATTATTTGGAGTTTGCATTAAGAAGCGCTATATGTCGCTTAAGCTGTTTTTTTGCAGCTTTAGCGTCATAAAGAACCTCGAACAGTAAATCACAACCCAATTCTCTCGTCCTTACGCCCTTCCATTAAATGGTCTCATATATTTACTGGTAATAATTCAGCCTTACACATCGATTCACTGTAATCTTAAGTCAATGTACAGATGGTTTCTGGTTCCGTTCAGGCATTTTCTATTGAGGGGTTCCCTATGACACTTAAATGGCAGCCGTTATGACTAGGTTAAATTACACCAGTGTCTGAGCGCACAGTGTAAATATACCCAATATATATGAAGCGAGTTTGGTGCAATTTAACCTTCCAGGAATAACGGCTGGCATTTTAGTGGAATTGGAACAGGAGCTAGCAGCTCCGAACAGAAAATGCCTGAACGGAACCAGAAACTATCGTCCGTTTCCAAAGACTAAAATCCAAGGAAGTTTAAACTGTAATATTTGCCATAATTTATTAATATGGTAATCTTGCTTTTGCAAAACGTGTATGCTATAGTGTGTTTTATATAAGAAGTAAATATTTAAAATGTTATTAGTGTAATTGCGAATAGTAATCTCTTAGGAGGAAATTAAAACAATGTTACTGATACTTTATTATTTAGGCCTGGGATTTATCCTATTCCATTTGGCTGCATATATCGGAAAAAATGTCTTTCAATTCCATAATATCCTCCTTTACCTACCAAAGAAAAAAAAGAAATCGAACAGCTAACATATTGCGTGCGGAAAGAAAAAATCTTCTTGACAAATCCCCCCGCGCATATTACTATAAAATTACAAATAAGCAAAACCGTTGAAAAAGAGAAGTAAGCAATTGGAATTCATAACAGAGAGCCCTTACTGGTGGAAGAGGGTATGAATACATCTGCTGAATGGACTTTTGAGGGCAGCCCGAACTAATAGTAGGCGCTGACGGCGACCATAGCCGTTATCAGTATGGCATATATGTTGGTATATGATAAAGTGGACTTTTGTCAAATTGAGTGGTACCGCGGATAATATTCGTCTCAAGTTAATATAACTTGGGGCTTTTTTTTATGCAAAAATGCAAATAATAAAAGACATAGCCGCCAAAAGAATCAGTTACTGAAAAGAAGGCCTGCCAACACAGCCTGATATAGTCGAAAGCATATGAAGGAGGATTTTTATGAAAAAAAGAATTGCTGGAATGATGGTATTTGTGCTTATGATGACCTTGCTGTACGGATGCAGTGCAGGAAAGGGGGATACGGTGACCATCGGTATCGGCCAGTATGCGGAACACCCCTCCCTTGACAATTGCAGGGAAGGCTTCCTGGCAGGATTAAAGAGTGAGGGATATGAAGAAGGAAAGAATTTAAAGGTAGATTATGAGAATGCCCAGGCGGATAATTCCCTGTCAGGACAGATAGCAGACGGCTTTGCGTCAAAGAAGGTAGACCTGATCTGTGCCATTGCAACACCCATGGCACAAAATGCTTACGGTGCCACTAAGAATTCAAAAATACCGGTAATCTTTACCGCCGTAACAGACCCGGTACTGGCAAAGCTTGCAAACGAAGATAAGACTCCCGTTGGCAATGTGACCGGAACCAGTGATAAGCTGCCGGTAGAACAGCAGTTAAAAATGATAAGGGAAGTACTTCCTCAGGCTAAGAAAATAGGAATCCTTTATAATACCAGCGAGGCCAATTCCCTGTCCGCCATAGAAGAATATAAAGCAATAGCAGGCGGTTACGGCTTTGAAATCGTAGAAAGCGGAATTACCGCGGCAGCAGATATTCCCCTGGCAACGGATAATCTCTTAAGCAAAGTAGATTGTATCAGCAACCTTACCGACAATACCGTCGTAAGCTCCCTGCCTGTAATCTTAAAAAAAGCAGGAGAAAAGAAGATTCCTGTCTTTGGCAGTGAGGTGGAACAGGTGAAAAAAGGTTGTCTTGCAACGGTTGGAATTGACTATTATGACCTGGGAGTTAAGACCGGCAAGATGGCAGCCAAGGTTCTAAAGGGTGAGAAAAAAGCCTCCGAGATGAACTTTGAAGTAATAGATCAGGCAGCTTTCTATGGCAATACCGCCGCTGCGAAGGACCTTGGAATCGAATTGCCCAAGGACCTTACCGATTCCGCAAAGGAAATGTATGATTCCATAGCAGAATAAGAAATATCACAATAGAAAAAGCCATAGAAAGGAAATGAAAATGGCATATTTAAATATCCTTCTGGACCTTGCCACCGGCGTTATAGAAGAAGGCCTGGTATATGCAATATTGGCCTTTGGTGTTTATATCACCTATCGAATACTGGACTTTCCCGATTTATCCGTGGACGGCACTTTCCCTTTGGGAGGTGCTGTAGCGGCAGTTCTGATATTAAAGGGAGTAAATCCGGTCTTAACTCTTGTTTTAGCCTTTATAGCAGGAACGCTGGCCGGAACCTTGACCGGAATCATCCATGTAAAATTCAAAGTAAGGGATTTGCTGTCCGGTATTATTATGATGACTGCCCTGTATTCCATAAACTTAAGAATAGCCGGAAGATCCAATGTGGCAATATTTGATAAGGACACCATCTTTGAAAATGCATTTTTAAGTAAACTGATACCGGAAACAGCAAAGTATTATGATATAATAAAGCGCTATGAAACAGTCATTATTCTGCTTCTTATTACCCTGTTCATGAAGCTGCTGCTGGACTTCTATCTGAAAACGAAATCGGGCTATCTGCTTCGGGCAGTAGGGGATAATGATGTACTTGTAACCTCCTTGGCAAAGGATAAGGGTATTGTCAAAATAATCGGCCTTGCCCTGGCAAATGGCTTTGTAGCACTTTCAGGGTGCATTTATACCCAGAAAAGCGGCTTCTTTGAGATATCGACAGGCACCGGCTCCATCGTAATCGGCCTTGCCAGCGTTATCATTGGAATTAACCTGTTTAAGAGAATGGTAAAGGTAAAGGCTACCACAGCCGTGATAATCGGTACCATAATCTATAAGGCCTGCGTCTCATTGGCAATTGCCTTAGGACTCTCTCCTACGGACATGAAGCTCATAACGGCAGCGTTGTTTCTTATTATTTTAATACTGAGCAATGACAGGAAAAGGAAGGTGAATTCCCGTGCTTGAACTAAATGATATTTCAAAATACTATAATCCCGGGACCATTAACGAAATGTGCCTTTTTCACAATTTTAACCTGAAAGTGGAAAAGGGAGAATTCCTTTCCATTGTGGGCAGCAATGGCTCCGGCAAGACCTCTCTGCTAAATCTTATCTGCGGAAGTATACCTTTAGATAGTGGGACCATACTAATAAATGGAACGAATATCACGAAGAAACCGGAATACAAGCGCATCAGGAACATCGGCAGGGTATTTCAGAATCCGGCAATGGGTACCTGTCCTTCCATGACCATCCTGGAGAATCTTTCACTGGCTGACAACAAAGGGAAGAGCTTTCACCTTGGAAAAGGAACGGATAAAAGAAGAATTGATTATTACAAAGAAAGCTTAAAAGTGCTGAATCTTGGCTTGGAGGATAAGCTGAATATAACAGTGGGCTCCCTTTCAGGCGGACAGAGACAGGCACTGGCACTGCTGATGACAACTATGACACCGATTGAATTTCTGATACTGGATGAGCATACCGCCGCCCTTGATCCGAAAACCGCTGAGACCATCATGGAGCTGACGGGCCGTATTGTAAAGGAAAAGGCATTGACAACCATAATGGTTACTCATAACCTCAGGTATGCCATTGAATATGGCAACAGGCTTTTAATGCTTCATAAAGGGGAAGCTGTCCTGGATAAAAAAGGACCGGAGAAAGAAATCTTAAAAATAGAAGATATTCTTGGCAAATTCAATCAAATAAGCATAGAATGCGGGAACTAATTGATTTTAGACAAATATTAAGTTTATATGACAAAAATGTCAAAAATACTACCATATTACTAAAAAAATTGTTGACAATTAATAGCATTTATGATAATGTTTTTCTTGTAAACTATTGCAATAGTTATTATAGGAGATGGAAATTTAATGAAGCTTTTTGATTCAGAATTAAAGGTTATGGATGCTTTATGGAAGAGGGGGGACTTATCAGCAGGGCAGATGGCCAAGATACTGAAAGAGGAAACCGGATGGAACCGTAATACGACCTATACAGTAATTAAGAAATGTATAGATAAGGGAGCAATTTCCCGATACGGTACCAAGTTTATGTGCAAAGCGCTTGTAAGCCGTGAAGAAGCCCAGCAGAATGAAACAAATGAGCTGGTGGAGAAGATGTTCGAAGGGTCTTATGAGAAGTTTTTTGCTGCCTTTTTAAATGAAGGGTATTTATCTCAGGAAGAAGTTGAGAAACTAAAGAAAATAGTCGACGAAGCTAAATGAGGTAGTAGGCATGGATCTATACCATATATCATTTTCGTCTTCCATACTTATTATCTTCATTCTGATTCTAAAAGCCTTTAGTGGATATAGACTGCCCAGAAAGACTTTTACATTATTGTGGAAGATTGTATTAATCAGGCTCCTGGTACCAGTTACCATAAAGGTTCCGATACCGGACTTATGGATAACAGCCAAGAAAAAAGTGAATCTGACAGGGGAAGCTCTTTTGAACCTTGCTTTGACAGGAGGAACAGAGGGTGTGGTAAACCCGGCAGAGTCCGGTTCTTATAAAATTTCAGGAGCGTACATATTATTCATTATTTGGATTACAGTAGCATCCATTTTACTATGCTTATTCCTGTTCAAGTATATAATGAGCCGAAGGAAGGTCAACGAAGCAATGCCTTCCGCAAATGATTATGCAAAGAACTGGGTTAGCAGCCAGCGCATTAGGCGTTCGGTCAGAATTCTTACCTTTGATAGAATTATGTCACCGGTAACAGTCGGGGTACTAAAACCTAAGATAATACTTCCAAAGAATATGGAAATGGACAGAGGCAAGCGTCTGGAATATGTACTATGCCATGAAATGGTACACATAAGACGTCTTGATATTGTATGGAAGCTGTTATCTATGGTCATGGTGTGCTTATACTGGTTCAATCCTCTGATATGGCTTATGTATAAGCAATTCAATCAGGATATTGAGACCGCCTGTGATGAAAAGGTAATAAAGCTTTTCGGTACGGATGCCAAGCCGGATTATGCCTACGCAATCATCCAGCTTATGGAAAAGAAACCGCAGGTTGCATTTATGTACAGCGGTTTTGGAGAAAAACCGGTAGAGGAAAGAATCGTTTCTATTATGAAACTGGGTAAGACAACAAAGAAGAGTTTCTTTGCTTCCGGGATGGTTCTTTTATTATCTACTATGGTTTTCTTTACGACAGTGTCAGCTGGCAATAATTTTGGTGGATTTAATATTGCAAAAGGTACCGTTGGGGAGAACGGTACTGTACATACGAAGAATCCGGAATCTGTAAACTATTTTCCGGTGAATAAAAATGGATATACTTATGGTAAATATGATAGTAATCTTGGTGTGATGCCTGATTTGGTTTATATTGAAGTAATAAAGGGCAAAGATGGTTATGTATATGCTGATGAATATCTTAACACTATCCTAAATAATAGGCCAGATTTGAATACACAGGATTTAGATAGCTATAATAAGCAACAGCAAGAAGCTAATAGAGTATGTAATATTTACCTGAGTGATGGAGAAACAATGATAGGGACTTATAATTAAAAAGTGGGTAATGGCTTAATAATGGTTAATAACTTCTCGGCATAGAGAAAGGAGACTTTATGTTTAATAAAAAGTTCAGATTATGTTTTTCTATAATTGCGGTTATGGCTCTTGTTTTTGTTAATGTACCTTACGCCCAGGCAGGACAAGCATCTGGAAGCTATACATATAGAGTTGCCAATTCACGTGGCTATTATGATAGGGCAACTGCCTATACAGATACTTCTGCAGGATGGGGAAATACGGATATCTATACATCAGGTTATGCTAATGTTCCAGCTGGTCATATGGGAGCAGCATCACAACTATTCAGGGCAGATGGAGCTTTATGTAAATCCTCTGCTATGCTCTATAACAGTAGCTCGTCATCAACATTGAGCGTTAGCACGGATAGACAAACTGGCTCTGTAGGCTATTATAGCGTAGGTATTGCAACATATTATAACGGAAGTGGTTATGATAATTATTTTACGAAGGCATCTCCTACGGTATATCTCAGTTCCCCTTACTTTGCAGCATTACAGGTACCTGAATCTTTATTACAGGAGAATGTGAATGACCAGACCTATGGCAGTGCTTATGTGGCTCAAGTTACAGGAAATATGCCTGAATTAGTAAGCGCTGTTGCGACAGATGGTACACTGGGATATGTTTATTCAGAGGACTTACAGTTTGCTACACCCTCTAATCCAGAGGAAGCTCTTGCTTTGAACGCACAGGCTGCCACTAATCCAACGATACCTGTTTATGCTGTTGATGGAACTACAATTGTAGGAACCTTCCAGTTTACAACAGAAATCGTATCCAAGTAAAATAAATAATAAGTATTGAACGGGGAAACAAAAAATTTATATCATTAGAATAAATCATAATTTTAACTGAGGGGAATAGTTAAAATACATGTACAGAATAAGGCTGCTAGGAATAGCAGCCTTTCTGTATTTGTTAAGGAAGAGCAATAGAGACTCTATTCCCCGATTCTTCCTTCTTGTTTTTTCTTCTATCATCCAAAGTATTAAAGGATTCTTAATTTCTTTAAAATTTCCCATTTAAACAGGATTTCTTACCGAACTTATAGTCATTCTTCCATATAGTGCTTGATGTCATTGAAATGATATGCCAGGGCATTAATATAAATTGTTAATAATAGAAGATTTTGATAAAATCAAATTATTAAATAAAAAAACTCTCTAATAAGCAACCCAAAGCTGTAAAAATGTGATTGTATTAATATAAGCTCAAATAAATGAATTTACTTAGTAAATAATTTACGGGAGGGAGATAAGTGCAGGATGAAGTTCTGATAAAAAGGTTAAAGCAACGCGATATGAAGGCTTATGAGGAGGTTATTGACACTTATAAGAATTATGTTGGAGCAATCGTGAAAAGTAGAATATCGGTATCCATGAGGAATGAGGATATTGAGGAGGTAGTTGCCGATGTATTCGTTGCTCTTTGGAAACAGAGTGACAGGCTGGATGCAAAGAAGGGAAATTTGAAAAATTATATTGGGATAATTGCAAGAAATTTAGCAATTAATAAAATCCGCGGGAACTATAATTTATTATCCATTGATGACGACATGGAAATAACCGGTGATGTTTCTCCGGAATATGAAGTGATGAACAGAGAAACCAGAGATATTCTCCTGCATGAAGTTAACACTTTGAAATCTTTGGATAAGGAAATAATCACAAAATATTATATGGAAGGAGAGACCGTGAAAAAGATAGCAGAGGATATGCAGTTGAATCCGAATACAGTAAAAGCTAAGCTTCTAAGAGCCAGAAAGAAGTTAAAAAAAAGTCTATTAGAAAGGGGATACTCTTATGAAAACTTATGAGCTTGATCAAATTAAAAGGGATGAGTCACCGCAAATTAATTTATTGGAGGACCAGCTTCAGCTATCGACAGATAACATATGGAAAATATTCAATGATAAAATAATTACTGAAAAGAAAAAATCTGTGAGAAAAAGAGGCTTCTCTTTTGCTGTGGCAGTATGTGCAATGTTGATTATCGCATTTAACTGGCAAGGTATTTATACAATTGCAGCAGGCTTTTTTACAAAAGATACGGCTAAAATACAGGATTTTAAACTGCCTGACGTTAAAATGGAGCTTATTACAGTAAACAAGCCGGAAAAATTGGATCATTATGGTGTGTATAGCGGCACTAAGTATTATACATCCTTAAAAGATTGTACCGACGAGCTTGGGATACATGTATTGACCAGTGATTTGGAATATAATGAGAAATATGAGGAGAAGATATCACTGCTTTATCCCCTTGATGGTGACGAGAAGTTTGGAATGAATTTGGTGTCAATATACGATAACATGTATATTATTGGAGACCTGAAGGATTTTGAGAGGCAGGGCACAGGAGCATTTTATAAAGGACCTCAATCCGAGGATGATAAATATAATTCACCGGTAAGTCTAAGACTTGAGTTTTATATCACAGGCACAAAAAAGAAAATAAACGAAGCCAATGCGGATTATTCGGGGCTAGCATACGCATACCATGAAAAATTTAAGGGCTCTAACGGAATCGAAGCACAGATTATCGGGAAGAATTCTGCCAGATTAAATAATTATACGGCAATATTTTATAAGGATAATATAAAGTATATTTTAGAAGGAACAATTGAATTATCAGAATTAAAGAAGATTATAGAATCTTTCCGATAAAGGTAAGTGAACAGTGAAAGGAGGAAGTATGAAGTCTTTTTATAAATGAGATGGTCGTCCTGATGATTTAGTAATTGAAACATTAAAAAGACTTGGGAAATTAAAATGAAGAATATATCTAGAGAAAATGCATTAAAATTGATTGATGAAATACGCAGTACTGTTGAAAAGGAAATAGATTTATCAAAATATTTAGAAGAGAGTTTTTTAGAGAACAATATAGAACAAACTGAGTTGGAAGCGTATTCTCAAGGCATTAGTAATGGATTTTTATCAGAAATAGTTCATGCTATTATAGGATATGAAGTTGAAGTTATTGGTGAGGTGGAAGAATTATTTCCTTGTCCTTGTTGTGGATTTAAAACCTTAACAGAATTATATGATTTAAATGAAGGAACAGGTTATGATATTTGCCCATATTGTAAATGGGAAGATGATGGAACTACTGAAATAAATATGTATAGGCCTATTAATAAAGGGTCTTTACAAGATTATCGTAATAATATTCAGGCAAATTTAAATAAATATTATATAAATAAATGGTTTATTAAATAACGATCTTTGAAATTGTTGGCTGCAAAAATTATATCAGCAGGGCTGATGATATCTAATATCTAATCAGAGGGCTAAAAGCACAATCAAATTTATACGACTGTGCTTTTGACATATATTAGAGCGTTAAAATAAATTTCAAGAAATCCATGCTGATATAAAAATGCATCTCCTTTTTGGATATCTTTTTTCGGAGAGAATTATCCAATGTAATGATATTTTGAAAGGTTTAACCGTATTTTATAGGGAACATACTTCATCCCGGTGAGTTAGTAAAAATTCTCTTTGCCACTCATATAGTTTTTGCTCATTGTCCCAAATCCATTTATCAATGGATTCAGATTCATCAATCCATTCCTGCGGATAATCGAAATTCTCAATAAATTGAGGGGACTGGTAATCATGCATCCCCAGACAGAACATATTATGGAACTCTTTCCATGAACTGCGTGATAAATATTGAGCTGTTACCTTTAGATCTTGTGTATCTGCAATTTCATAATAAGTCCAGACCCCACTTCGCAAGGAGTTCCCCAGCCACTGAGAGATTGTGCTGTATATTCGAAGAGTGTCAGGAATATCAGTCATACTTATTATCTCTAACATGAAATCAGTATCGACCCGGTAAAAATCACTTATATCTGTTGCTTCAAGTTTTTTATATAGTTTTTCAAATTCCATACCGTCCTCCATAGCTGTGCATTATCCCTCTATTTAATAATTTTCCAGCTGCTCAGTTTATTTCTTCAAAACATCAAAATTCATCAAGGTCCTTTTCTCCTGGCGGAAGCTCTATTCGTTGTTTCCAGAAGTTAAAGCCGTTTATCGAAATATCCTAATGCACACAATTCTATAACGTTGCGCAAACCTATGAAAAGTATACCATATATTAAGACACGATCAAAGGTAAAGGTTATTTGAATATCGGAAAATAGCGTTACCGTACTTCCAATAGCTAATAATATTATCAAGATAGAGTTTGAATAATTTGCCGCATTATTTGCTTTGTTCTGGAGCAGCTGCCAACGTTCATCATTTTTGTATTCGACCGTCTTTTTAGCCTTCCAAATATAAAGAAAAAGAGTAACGCTAGTAGCAATAATAAGGAAAAATAGAATAATAGTTTGTTCATTCATCGCCTTTGCCCTCCTTGTGTTCAAAAACTTCGTTGATTGAAACATTAAAAACTTCTGCAATTTTAAAAGCTAATTCCAATGAGGGAATGTATTTATACTTCTCAATTGATATAACCGCTTGGCGGGAAATACCTGCCTTTTCAGCTAAATCAGCCTGTGTCCAATCACGCTCTGCCCTCAGAACTTTAATCCGATTCTGTATCAAGGTATTATCTCCTTTACAAAATGTAATCTGTTGGTTACATTTTCATTGTAATTTACTAGTTACATTTTGTCAAGAGAGAATTACTATTTTTTATAATTGACAGTAATTTATAGAAGTGTTACAATGACTAAAACAAAATAATAGTCATTGATAGAGGGAGATATGGCAAAACATTTTTCTGAATATGAAAAGCAAATAATAAAATTAAATATGCTAAAAGAAGGTAAAAAACTATTTGAAAAATATGGAATAAAGAAAACAAGTATTGATAAAATTGTTGAAAGTGTCGGTATAGCCAAAGGTTCATTTTATACTTTTTATGAATCGAAAGAATCTATGGCATATGATCTTATTCTGGATATTGAGGTAAAAATGCATGATGAAGAAATGAAGAACTTACATAGCTTTTTGCAAAAATTTGAATATCCTGAGGCATTAAAGTATACTGTTTGGAAATCTCTAAATTATATGGATGAGGAACCTCTGCTGCATGTTCTTAACAATCCGCAATTACTTAATGAAATATGGTCAAAGATGAATGAAAATGAAAGGCAGCGAGGCATCTGTCAAGATCAAAGCAGAGTGCAGGATTTTGTTGAGATTGCGAAAAAAAAGGGATATAAGCTAACAGAATCATCATCTGTATTCAATGCGGCCTTATTAAGTTTTTTTATGATATACATAAATCAAAGTATGGTTGGTGAATCAGGAGATAATGCATTAGAGTTTATGATGAAAGCTGCTTTTGATAAGCTATTTATAAAGGATTAAATTCGACTTTATATATAAATTCAGTTTATGGGAGAAATAATAATGATAATTATAGATGGGCATGCTCATGCTTGCGGAATGTTTTTAAATACGAATAATGTTATTGATTATATGAAGAGAAATAATATTTATAAAATAATACTTTCAGCAGGCGAACCAAATAGTAAAAAGATATATAAATTGCCATATTTAGCAAAAATATTTAAAAGCTCAAGGTTAATCTACTCAAATAATTTATTGACAACAATCGTGATTAGTGTAAGTAAAATGAATAGGTATTTAGATCAAGGAAATGAAAAGGTAGCATTGATGGCGGAAGAATGCCCTGAATATATTTTGAATACATATTGGATAAATCCATTAGAAGAGAATTGCCTTCAGAAAATGAATGACTTTCTGAAAAAGCATTCATTTTATATGTTAAAAATGCATCAGTGCTGGACAAAATTTGACATGGACAATATAAAGTTTATTGTCGAATGGGCGGAAAAAAATAAAACACCTATATTTATCCATTTAAAATCGAAAGACCAGGTAAAAAAGTTTATAAAACTTACAAAAGAATATCCGGGAGTTACCTTTATACTTGCACATTTGATTGGCATTGAAGAGTTTGACAATACCATTGGAAAAAATGTTTATTTTGACATTTCATGTCCTTTGCTGCATTCTATTAAAATGTTAAAAAGGGCAAAAGATAACTTCGGCGCAGAGAGAATATTACTTGGCAGCGACAGTCCTTATGGAGCAGATAATATTAATCTGGGGATAAGCCAATTGCGTGAAATTGGTATGAATGATAAGGAAATTGAACTTGTCAGCAGTAAAAATATCCAGAAAATATTAGGGATAAATTAATATAAATACTATCTTTCTTTTATATAACGTCCCGGCGGAATTCCAACTGTATTGGTGAATTGCCTGGTAAAGGAATAGGTATCGCTGTAACCAGTAAGCAAAGCAGTTTCCTTAATGGAAATGCCGGATAAAAGCATGAGCTTCGCATGCTTCATCCTCTGTTCGATACGGTATCTGTTAGGGGAAACACCGGTGTATTTCAGAAATTGTTTTCGGAAGTTCTCATAGCTTATATTCAGGCTATCCGCGAGTTCTTCCAGGCTTCTGCTTTGATTGGCGTCAGAGGATAATAAATGGCAGGCTTCTTCCATTATTTTATTCCTGGGATCCTGAAAGGAAGTTTTTTCTGCGGAAGAACTCAGGGACAGTACAATTTCCTGCGCCTGCAATAATATATGGGGCAGGCTGCCGTCATTCGCTTCTTTCAGCTTTCTTAAAAGCCGGGAGAGGGTCTGGATTGTAATTTCATCATAAGGTATATTCAGGACAGGAGTATCAACGGGAAGCAGGCTCAGGCTGCACAGATAATCATAGGTCGAGTGCCCGAAACTGATAAAGAATTCCAGCCAGTTTCCGTCAGGAATAATTTCCGTTGAGTGACAGACCCCTGGCAGGCGCTGTACAAAGGCTCCCGGATTTATTGGTATTTTTTTGTTATCGGCTGTATGATAAATTCCACTGCCGGAGAGAAGTAAAAAGCAGCTGTAATAATCAATGCGGAAATTATATTGGGAATGGCTGGCGGTGGGCTTGGTCATAAAACCACATGCAATTATTCCGTTATCAAAGTCAGAACCGATACAACGGTAAATGACATCTTTCTTCATTTCAACCTTCATAATATCCCCTTATCACTTTTTAGAACTCTCATATTACTACCAAAACGGATAAAAATTCGACCAACTAAACCATTTAGGCGGCCTTCTAATTCATTGTATAATATGTATAAAATTAATACAATATAAAAAGGAAAATTGTCAATAGCGGTTAGAAGGAAAGCACGGCAAACGCATGAAAGGTAATTATGGAAGCTTCCGATGAGTTTGGCTTACATTTAAGAATTTTCCTGTTCAGGGTTCTAAAATCCACTAAACCGGCAGCGGTTGTTCCTGGCAGCAGAAAGGATACCAAACTCGCTGAAATACGCTCAAACAATGGTATCCTTTCTGCTAGGAACAACTGCTGCCAGTTAAGTGTCATTAAGAACCCTTCAATGGAAAATTCTTAAATGTAAGCCAAACTCATCTGGTTAATTACAATTAATTCCTTTATGCGTTTGCCGTAGAAGGAAAGGAGTATTTATATGAAAAACCTATGGGAAAATCAATATGTAACACAGAGGAACCGTTACCCCATGCATGCTGTTTACGGGGCTTATGAATCAATCCCCCAAGCCTTAGCAGGTGACCGTAACGCATCCCGATATGTACAAAATATCAGTGGAAGCTGGAAATTCCGTATGACAGACAGTCCTGAGAAAGTGCCGGAGGGCTTTGAAACTTTTAATTTTAAGGAGGAAGACTGGGCAGATATTCCAGTGCCGTCCAATTGGGAACTGCAGGGCTATGGAAAGCCTGTTTATACCAATATGCTTTATCCCTTTCAAAGAGGGAATAAGACTTCCCATTTTGAACTGGAGACAGCCAAAGGCCAGGTGGAGCTTAATGCCCCCAATGTGCCGGAAAAAAATCTGACCGGTTATTACCATACGGCCTTTGAGATACCGGACTATTATGAAGGAAGGGATATCTTTATCGAGTTCGGCGGCGTTGAAGCCTGCTTCTATCTCTGGGTAAATGGCGTGGAAATTGGCTATTCCCAGGACAGTAAGCTGGAGGCAGCCTTTGATATTACCCATGCAGTCAGAAGGGGAAAAAATGAACTTGCCGTTAAAGTTCTCCAATTCTGTGACGGAACTTACCTGGAAGATCAGGACTACTGGCATTTATCCGGCATCCATCGGGAGGTGCGGCTTTATGCGAAGGAAAAGCAAAGACTTTTAGATTATAAGGTGGAAACTCTGTTCCAGGGAGATAATTTTGAGGAAGCGGAATTAAAGGTAATGCTTCTTCCCAATAACACAGTGGAAGGATATGGGGAAAGCAAGGTAAGGTTAAGCCTTTATGATAGCAATGAAGAGCTTATAACTACTTTTAACAGTGAGCCCTATGCGGTCTGCGGTTATTATCTGCTGCCTAAATTTACGGCATTTCCGTCGGTAAAGGTATTACGTCCCCATTTATGGTCGGCTGAAGACCCTTATCTGTATACCCTAGTATTGGAAACCATGGATGGAGCAGGAAATATCACGGACATTGAAAGTACAAGGGTGGGCTTTCGCAAGGTTGAAATAAAATCAGACGGGATACTTTATCTCAATGGAAAACGCCTGATTGTCCGGGGAGTTAATCTGCATGAATTCTGTCCGGAAACGGGCAGGTGCGTTACAACGGAATATATGAGAAAGCAGCTTGAGTGCATCAAGCAGCTGAATTTTAATGCTGTACGGACCAGCCACTATCCTCATGGAAATGACTGGTATGATTTGTGTGATGAGCTGGGAGTTTATCTGGTGGATGAAACAAATCTTGAAACCCATGGCTACGGCGGCCAGTTAAGCTCATCTGCGGAGTGGACAGCGGCTTACATAGAGCGTGCCTCCAGAATGGTCCTCCGGGATAAAAACCATCCCTCCGTTATCCTGTGGTCGTTGGGAAATGAGTCCGGGGCGGGTATGAACCACGCAGCCATGTACGGCTGGATAAAGGAATATGATAAGACCAGATACGTCCAGTATGAATCCTGTGACCCAAAAGGCAATATTACGGATATTATTGCCCCCATGTATCCCACCAGAGCCTGGATAGAAAATAAAATGGCAGATTTACAGGATATCAGGCCCTTTATTATGTGCGAGTATGCCTATGCTAAGAGTAACAGCAACGGGAACTTTGCGGAGTACTGGGATTTGGTAGAGAAGTATCCCCGTTTTCAGGGAGGGTTTCTCTGGGATTTCCAGGATAAAGCCCTGACAAAAGTACGGGAGGACGGTTCGGTTAAATATGTTTACGGCGGCGCCTTTGAGGAGCCGGTGCTGGACCCGGTAAAGGATATGTGCCTGAACGGAATTGTATTTCCGGACTTGAGCTGGAAGCCCGCAGCTTACGAAGTGCGGAATAGCCAGGCGCCTGTGAAGGTATGCTATGATGTGCCGCCGTATTTTGATAAAGCAGTATATAGGATACAGAATTACTATCAATACAGGGACCTTAGCCATCTTAGCATCACCTGGGAGCTTCAATGCGATGGCAGGATAGCTGATGCCGGAGAATTAAGGCAGTATTTTACGCTGCCGGGGCAGTCTGAAGTACTGGATTTTCAGCTTGATGAAGGAAAAATCGAAGGAGAAGCCTTTGTGACATTCCGGTTTTCTTTACGGGAAAAAACAGCTTATGCAGAAGCCGGACATGTAATCTATACTTACCAGCTTCCGTTGGAGCAGTCCGAATTATATGGGAAAGAGGTAATGATTTCCGGAGAGAAGCTGTCACTTCGTGAGACAGGGAACAGGATAATCATAGAGGGTAAGGATACCGATATTCAGTTTGATAAGGATGAATGCCTTTTCACTAAGGTGGTTCTGGCCTCAGAGGAAATGTTTATCGGCGGCAGTGATAATTTTTACCGGCCGGTGACTGGTATTGATGAAGGAACGGGAGAGCCGGGCAGAAATTATGCTGGAGAGTGGAAGGAAGAAGGGTTAAATAACCTGGAGAAGCAGGTGGTGAGCGTCAGTTCGGCCGTATCGGATACGCAGATATTTATTTTCACGGAAGTAGCCTATAACAAGGGAAAGATTAAGGTGGCTACTCAGTACCGCATTGGCAGCAGAGGGCTTACGATTAGTAAGACTGTCATAAATAATTGCAATTCAAAGACCATCCCCAGAATCGGAATGTCCCTTCTACTTCCTGAGGATAAAAATAAAATCACCTGGTATGGAAGAGGTCCATGGGAAAATTACAGTGACAGGAAAATGGCAGCCCATATCGGTTGTTACAGCAGCACCGTTGCAGAGCAGTATACACCTTATATCAAGCCGGTGGAATGCGGCGGAAAAGAGGAGGTAAGATACCTTATAATAAAGGATGGAGCAGAACAGGGAATTCGTATTACCGGAGCCGTGCCCTTCCATTTTGATATTCATGATTATTCGGTCCTGTCCTGTGATAAGGCCGATTATGAGGAGGAATTAAGAAGGGATAAGAATGTTTATCTGAATGTTGACTTTATTCATGCTGGCGTGGGCGGTGATAACGGATGGACGAAAACAATTCATCCGGAATATTTCATCGGAAAGGGACATTATCATTATCAGATAGCTATTGAAATCCTTTAAGAGTAGTATCTTTGAAGAATAGCAGAGAAACTTTTGATGAATAGCAGCTTTTGAAGATGGGAAGCTTTAAAGGCGAGGAAGTTTTGAGAATAGCAGCTTTGTAGAAGAGAAGCTTTTTATGACTAGAAAGTTTGGAAGATGGGAAGCTTTGAAGAATGGCAGTTTTGAAAAGAGAAGTTTCTAAAGCAGGATAACGTTAGAAGAATGGCAGCTTTTGAAGAATAGAAGCAGTAAAGGCTTGTACGTTTACATGAAATAGCATTATAATTAAACCAGCAAAAATTATACAGGGGGAATACCATGATTCGTCTGATTATCGTAGAAGATGAAAGAGTGATAAGGCAAGGGATTGAAAAGCATGTTCCTTTTGAAGAGCTAGGTGTAGATTTGGTACGTACAGCAGAAAATGCGGATGAAGCATTTAAAATCTGCGAAGCATTTAAGCCGGATATCATTATTTCGGATATTATGATGCCCGGAATGAATGGCATCCAGCTCTGCCAAAAATTTAAGGAAGTATTGCCTGAGTGCCAGATAATTTTTATCAGCGGTTACTCGGATAAAGAATATCTGAAAGCTGCCATTGAGCTGAGAGCGGTTAGCTATGTGGAGAAGCCAATATCCATTCCTGAATTAAAGGAAGCAATTATAAGGGCAATACAGTCCGTGGAAAAATCAAAAAGGCAGAGCACCTATTTACTGCACTCACTGCTAGGGATGTCAGGAGAAGAAACAGGCAACCTTCTCAATACCATTGAATTATCCCAAGAGGGAAAAATCTTAAAGCAAGCTTCGGTTTTCTGCATTTTTATCCTGCATACCAGGAAAAGTATTTCCAATGCAGCAGAATTCAGTAACCGGTGCCAGGGCAGCATTTCCGGGATGCTGGCTTCGGCAGGAATTCATTTTTTAACAGATTTTGTGGAGAAAGATTTATTTGTATTATTATTGTATGGACAGAAGGAAACCATTTCCGGTAATGAAGAGGTCATGTCCGCCTTATGGTCTGCTGTTTCAGCCATGCCCAGGGAAGACGAGGACTGTTTTTGGGGAATCGGAAAAGAGGTGGAGTCTCTTAAAATGCTTCCCGATTCTTATCAAAGTGCATTATCCAGCCTGCAGTTTCTTTCTTTTAAAGGATGGAACCATTGGGCAGCTTATGATGAACCCTATTCCTATTATCAGGACAAGCTGCCGGAAGCACTGCAGAATGAATTTCATAAAGCGCTGCTTCATAAGGACTTGAAGGCAGCCACAGATATATTAAATGACACCTATCAGATGCTGATTGACAACCATGCAGTATTAAATTTTAATGTAAGGAATATTTATTATACCCTTGACAGTGTTATAGTCCAGTCTGACAGGGAGCTTTATCTGGGTATTTTCTCAAAGGAGGAAAAAAGAAAGACAGAGAATGCTAAATTCCTGGACGGCGTGAAGACCCTGTGGGAGATGCATGCTTTTGTAAGCAGGCATGTGACGGAGGTGCTGGAGGAAAATGACAAGGAGCGTAAGAATAATTTTATTGTAAAGCATGTTATTGAATATATATGGGAAAATTACGGAGACAAGGGGCTCACAATACAGGTACTGGCTGAGGTGGTTTATTTGACTCCCACCTATCTGAGCAACCTTTTTAAAGAAAAGACCGGAATGACAATTGGCGGATATCTGACGGAATACAGGCTGAAAAAAGCCGGGGAGCTATTGGGTGACCCTAAGCTTAAACTGTACCAGATTGCAGATATGGTAGGTTATGAGGATGCCAATTATTTTGCAAAGCTGTTTAAAAAGAAAACCGGAATGATACCATCAGAATACAGGGAGAATAAACTGGGATGAAGAAATGGGCAGCTGATATGCTATTGGTTTTCAAGAATTTATCCATGCAGAAAAAAATGATCTATGCTTTTTCTATTCCGGTCATTATCATATGTATCATGATCAACCTGGTCTGCTATCATATCATATCCAGGAATTATGAAGAGCGCCTGCGGTATTCCGTTAACCAATCCTGCGAACAGGCCGGAGCCTTTGTCTTGAATTACATTGAAAACATGTATTATACCTCTGCTTTAATATCAAATAACAACAAGGTAGAGGATGTGCTTTCCTCAAGTGATTTTGGAGCAGAGCGGGAGCTGGATGAGCAGTACAGGGAGTTCTGGAAGCTCAATGATATCTTTCAGGCAATTGCATTGTCAAACCCTTCTTTCCGAATCGGCTTGTATGTACCGGACAGCTTAATTTACTCCAGCAATAATTATTATTTTTATCCCGAATCGTCTCTCAAGAGCCGGAAGGATTATAAGGAGCTGATGAAAAAAGTTGCGAAGGAAAAGGCGTATTTTTCTTTGATTGATGAAACGGTGCCTTCCAATCCAAGCCGGCTGGAAACCAATGTTGCTCTTTTTAAGGCAATCAATATATTGGATGAACAGGGAAAAGAGAAAGCTTATATCTGTAAGGTCGAGATACCGGTCACCGATTTAGAAAAAATACTTCAAAAGTCAAAAAATACTCAAAGCGGCCTGGCATATATTTTGGATGCAGGGGGAAATTTACTGGTATCCTCCGATGAAAATTCCATAAAGGAAATGTATGATGCCGGCGTATTACCAGACTCCAAGGTTAAATCCTGGTCAGAGTGGAAGGCAGGAGGAACTGACTACTACGTGGTATGGCAAACAGTCGATGAATCCAGCTGGCAGATGTTCTCCATGATACCGGTCAGCAAATTCCATCAGCAGATCAGCTTTATCTGGTTGATTATACTTATCATCATAGTTGTCATATCAATTGCGGTAATTATTATTTCCTTTCTGCTTTCCCGTTATTATGTCGGGCGGCTGGCCAAGCTGAACCATAAGATGAAGACCCTTAAGAGCGGGGACCTTAATGTGGGCTTTCCCATGCAGCCGGAACTGCCGGGGGATGAAATTGATGAGATATTTGTTAATTTTAATTACATGACAGAGGAAGTAAGGCGGTTAATGCGAGAGCATTATAAGCTGGGCAAGAATGTTATGTCAGCTGAGCTAAAAGCATTACAGGCGCAGATTAATCCCCATTTCTTATATAATACCCTCGATTTGATTAACTGGGGGGCCATGGACTATGGAGCACAGCAAATAGCGGAGATTGCTCAGAACCTGGGACAGTTTTACCGCCTCAGCCTGAACCACGGGAAAAATGCCATCCTGATTGAGAACGAGCTAAAGCATGTAGAAGCATATGTAAAAATCGAAAATGTGCATTTTGACGGAGCTATCCGCCTGAAAATAGAGGTGTCCGAGGAAATCCGCTCGAAAGCCTGCCTAAGTATTATTTTACAGCCCTTTGTTGAAAATGCCATCCTTCATGGTATTGCAAAGCATCCGGAAATTAAGGAATGCAATATAAAAATCAGTGCGGTGAAAGAAGCTCAGGAGCTTATATTCCATATTGAAGATGATGGATACGGCATGGAGGAGGAGCAGGTGGCACAGATTTTAGACAATAGTTCTTCCAATGGATACAACGGGTATGGGGTCAAGAATATTAATTTTAGAATTAAGCTCTGTTATGGTGATAAATATGGTATTTCCTATGACAGTATACCTGGGACAGGTACTACGGTTCATATACGGATACCGCTTATGGAATATGAGGAGTTAGAGGAAATTTTAAAGTAAATAAACTGTTTGTGGACAGCTTTAAATTTTATTAATAAATTTAAAGCTGTTTTTTGCATTTTAGAAATAACTTAGTGTATTTGAAACAGTTGAGACTTGCTTGTATTTAAGTCTTTGGGAAACGGACGATGGTTTCTGGTTCCGTTCAGGCATTTTCTATTCACGGTTCCAATTCCACTAAAATGCCAGCCGTTATTCCTGGAAGGATAAATTGCACCAAACTCGCTTCACAATTACTGGTTATATTAACTCTGTGAGCTCAGACACTGGTGTAATTTATCCTAGTCATAACGGCTGCCATTTAAGTGTCATAAGGAACCGCTCAATAGAAAATGCCTGAACGGAACCAGAAACCATCTGAACTTTGCTTTAAAATTTTCGTGAATGGATGGGCATGGAGGAAATGTAATCAGGTATTTTTATAGATATTTAGTGGAATATTGACATTGCTTATGCTTTGAGGAAATTGTATAAAAGCACAGGATTTTTTACACAAAGTATAGCTGTATTTATAAAAACAATAGGATTCAGTAGAAAATTTGTGCAATATGAGTAAAAAACGTAAGATTTTCCTTATTATCTTAGTCTTATTATCTATGAATGGAACTTTAAATAACTTACAATATGTTCATCAGTTACTTACATAAATGAAAGAAAGAGAGAAAGTAAATGAGAAAACATTTAAGTGCTTTTGGACATGAATTTAAAAGGAACCGTCCGTTGTTTGTAATGCTGGCACCTGCGGTACTGCTTGTACTGGTCTTTGCATATATGCCTATGTCAGGACTGGTGCTGGCATTTAAGAATTATCGCTTTGATAAGGGGGTCTTTGGAAGCGATTTTAATGGGCTGGATAATTTCCGGTATTTATTTCAGTCCGGAACCGGGTGGCTGATTACGCGGAATACCATTGTTTATAACTTGCTGAATTTGTTTACGTCACAGGCACTGGCTATTCTGGTAGCTATTTTTATCACAGATATCAATGCCAGAATATTTAAGAAAGTGACGCAGTCTATTATTTTTCTGCCCTATTTTATTTCCTGGGTAATTGTTGGTACTTTTATCTATAATATCTTTAACTATGAAACCGGCGTTTTGAACAATGTACTGAATTCACTGGGTTTTAAGACGGTTAATGTTTACTCGATGCCGGGGGTATGGCCCTGGATTATCTGTATCTTTAATGCATGGAAATGGTGCGGCTACAATTCGGTTATTTATATTGCGGCTATTACAGGTGTCGACACGGAAACCTATGAAGCGGCAGCTGTTGACGGAGCGACTATTTTCCAGAGAATAAGGCATATTACACTGCCGTGCATTAAGCCCACTGTTATTACTATGCTGCTTTTACAGGTTGGAAGAATTCTCAGGGGGGATTTTGAAATGTTTTACCAGATCGTCGGTAATAACGGGCAGCTGTTTAATAAGACGGATGTGGTTGATACCTATGTGTTCCGCTCTCTTATTCAGAATTCGAATCTTGGTATGACGGCAGCAGCGTCCTTTTATCAATCTGTTCTGTGTTTTGCCATTATCATGGTGGTAAATGCCGTTGTGAAGCACATTGATGAAGACTATGCATTATTTTAGGGAAAGAGAGGTGTAAACATGGTCAAGGCTGCTGCAAGAGCTGGTAAAATTAGAATGAGTTCTTCTACCAGATTATTTTATATGATAAGCTATATCTTTATCGGGTTTATGGCATTGCTGTGCCTGCTTCCTTTTATTATGATGGTCTCAGGCTCCTTTACTTCAGAGCAGGCTATCCGTTTTAGCGGATATGGCTTGCTGCCAAAGCAGTTTACATGGGAGGCTTATGAATTGATTTTTAAGAACCCCATGACGATTCTGCATGCCTATGGAGTATCCATTTATATTTCAATCATAGGTACGGTGCTAGGCTTGCTGCTGATTACAATGACCTCCTATGTTATCAGCCGTAAGGATTTCAGATACCGGAATGCCTTTTCCTTTTACTTTTATTTTACGACCTTGTTCAACGGCGGTATGGTATGTACCTATATATTTTATATTCAATACCTGCATTTAAAGGATAATATCTGGGCATTGATATTGCCAGGCATGTTTAATGTATTCTATCTGTTGATTATGAGAAGCTTTGTAGCTGCCATTCCGTCAGCTTTAATCGAATCTGCAAAAATTGACGGTGCCGGAGAATACCGGATTTTCTTTCAGATAATAATTCCCCTGTTAAAATCCGGGCTTGCGACCATTGGTCTGTTCCTGGCACTGGGATATTGGAATGACTGGTACAATGCCATGCTTTATATTAATTCCGAAGAAAAATATCCATTGCAGTATATGCTTTACAATATGCTGCAGCAGACACAGGCACTTGCAAAAATCGCCAGCCAGGCAGGAATTCTGGTACAGAATCTGCCTTCCAGCAGTTTAAAGATGGCTATGGCTGTCGTAGCAACGGGACCCATTATTCTGGTCTATCCCTTTGTGCAGAAATATTTTGTAAAGGGTATCACAATCGGTTCAGTAAAAGGCTGACCGGTCAGATATAAATCAATTCTAAGAAGGAGGTTTTTATGGGAAAAAGAAAAAGCTTGCTATGTGTGGTTCTGATCCTGGTTATGATTGGAAGCTTATTGGGGGGATGCGGCAAAAGCAGCTCTACAAAGTCCAATACCCCGGGCGGTGACGGGACTGGAAAAACGGAAGGAAAAAGTGACGGTAAACTGGATACATCCGAGGAAGTTGAGCTTGTAATGTATATTATTGGGGACAGGCCAGCCGGACAGGATGCAGTGGATGAAAATTTAAACAAGATTCTAAAAGAAAAATTGAATTGTACTCTGAAAATTAACTGGATTCCCTGGGCAGATTATGCGAATAAATATCCTCTGCTGTTCTCTTCCGGAGAGGTGTTTGACATGGCATATACGTCAGGCTGGCTGAATTTCTCTTCCTTAGCCAGAAAAGGTGCCTTTATGAGTCTGGATGAGCTTTGGCCGGCTTATGCGCCGAAAAATTACGGAAGACAGTCAAAAACTGCTTTAATGGAGGCTTCCCTGGACGGTCACTATTATTGTGTACCGACCCTTCTTTCTACTTACGGAGCCTATGGCCCTATCTATCGTACGGATATTATGAAAGGTACCGATTGGAATGGGAAGCTGGAAACCTTCGAGGATTTGGAAAAGTACTGTGACATAGTAAAGAAAAATAATCCGGAAATGGAGCCCATTGATATTTATTCGGCAGGTTCCGAATTGGATGACGTCTGGATGTGGAATTCAGGATATCAGCCCAGCAAAGGTGCTACAAATGATTTCCTCTTCTATAATCCCAATGAGGAAAATCCAAAGCTGTTTACTTATTATGAAGCAAAGGAAATACCGGCCTTTCTGGATATGATGGCAAGCTGGAATAAAAAAGGCTTCTTCTCCAAATCTGCCTTGTCAGATACGGATTCCACCAAGACCCAGAATGGAAAAGCAGCCCTGAGAGTGCATAATATCGATACCTATGCAAATTATTATACGTTACATCCTGAATGGGGCTTCCAATATTCCAATTACAATAAAAATGTAAGCCACCTGCCTTATACACAGGATGCAATGGTTATTTCAAATACCTCTAAGAATCCGGAAAGAGCCATGGCTTTATGGGATCTGCTCACCAATGACCAGGCTGTTTATGATGCCTTTTTCTATGGAGTATTAGACAAGACCTATAATCTGAATGATAAAGGGGAATTTAAAATAACAGACGCTAATAATTATGCGGCCTCCAATATGTGGGCAGTCCGTACCACTGAATTTAACAGGAGCATTGCCGGAACTCCGGAGGATTATAAGACAATAAAGGAAGGCTTTGAAGCTGGCATCAAAGAGGGTGTAGGCGCCGAAAAGTTCTCCGCATTTACCATTGATATATCCTCCATAGAAACAGAATATGCGGCATGCCAGAGTGTGCACCAGCAGTATTGGTGGCCGCTAGAATTAGGATATACGGATGCCAAAACCGGACTTGCAGATTACCAGAAGAAGATGGAAGCAGCCGGCATTGAAAATGTACGGAAGGAAGTTCAGAGGCAGCTGGATGAGTATATTGCCGGTCTGAAGAAGTAGAGATAACCGTGGCAGTAGCGCAGACTCGTCTGGGGTATGTAACAGGAGTAAAGAATGAAAGGCTGGACATGGATGTTCGGCCTTTCATTCTTAAAAGCAGGCCAAACAATAGAAAGGCTTGAAAGAGGCAGGAAAACAGCTTATCATAAGAGTAGTAAATGGAAATTGTTTCATTATGGAACGGATTTTGGAAGGAGGATAAGCTATGGCATTAAAACTTGTGAAAACCACGAAAGGATATGTCAGTGGAGTTGAAATGGAGGGATATACCATATATAAAGGAGTTCCTTATGCAAAGCCTCCCGTTGGGGAGCTTCGGTTTAAGCCGCCGGTGGAGACGGAACCGTGGGCTGGGGTTTTACAGGCAGAGCATTTCAGCAATCGAAGCATGCAGTTTCAGCAGAGTGGATTTTATAAGAAGGAATTTTATGATACGCAAGAATCAATGACACCAATGGACGAGGACTCCTTGTATCTGAATATTTGGACACCGGCTAATGCCGAAGATGAAAAATTGCCGGTTGCTTTCTGGATTCATGGCGGGGCCTTTATCAATGGCTTTGGACATGAAAAGGAATTTGACGGTGAAAACTATTGTAAAAAAGGTGTTATACTTGTAACGATTAATTACCGGCTGGGTGCCTTTGGATTTCTGGTTCATCCGTGGCTGATTGCAGAAAATGAAAAAGGACTGGCTGGCAATTACGGCATACGGGATCAAATAGCGGCTTTAAAATGGGTCTATGAAAATATAGAAGCTTTTGGAGGAAACCGTGAGAATATAACTGTGATGGGACAATCAGCAGGCTGTATGAGCGTACAGACATTAATTTCTTCGGAGCTGACAAAGGGAATGATAGCAAAGGCGATTCTGCAAAGCGGAGGCGGGTATGAATGTGAGTTAAGCTATGACCTGTCGATGGAAGAAGCAATAAAGGTGGGTGAGAGGTTCGTGGAATTATGCGGAGCGGAATCCCTGCAGGAACTAAGAGACTTATCTAAGGAGAAAATTCAGCTGGCCACCGGTAAGATCCATGAATATTTTGAAAGGGAAGGGCTGGGACTGCGGTTTATTCCTGTTATAGACAGGGATGTATTAGAAGCCGGTCATAATGAGCTTGCCAGGAAGGGTGCCATACAGGATATACCTTATATGATTGGTTCCACGAAAAATGACATTCTGTGTACCCCTGAACAGATTGAAAAAGGAGAGCATAGCTCCCTGTACAGAAGCTGTGTCAAATGGAGCCTGTTATTGGAAGAACTGGGAAGAAAACCGGCCTATGTATATTTTTTTACCCGTGATCTGCCGGGAGATGACGCCGGGGCATTTCATTCAGCGGAGCTCTGGTACATGTTCGGAACTTTGGACAAAAGCTGGAGACCCAAGGAAGCCCATGATTATAAATTAAGCAATGATATGATAGAAGCATGGACGAATTTTATGAAAGCCGGGAATCCGGACAGCGGACAAAAGGAAAAGTGGCTGCCCTGCAGGAAAGATAATTTATTTGTGAAAGAGTTCCATTGAAAGAACAGAAATATAAATATAAGAGATAGAACTTTGATAAGCAAATAGATAGGACTTTGATAAGCAAATAGATAGGACTTTGATAAGCACAATAGATAGGACTTGAAATGTACAATAGCGTTTGAAAATTGGTATGAGAATAATATAAAAAAACAAATCAACGTATTTGATAAAAATACAAAAGGAAGCTGGGAAGGCTGAAAGAAAATAGGAGCAGAGAAAGGAAGGCCGCATATTGCTTCTTTCAGCAATTTTATTTGCGGCAGTACCACAGAAAGGCCGTGGTACTGGATTGGATGAATATGAAAAAAATATTGCACATTGTAAGCAAAGATTCTGGTTATTGGCAGACACAGCAAATCAATGAACAGAAAATCTTTGAAGATACCTTAGAGCTTACTGGCGGGAAAAAACAGGCTGTACTTGGATTTGGAGGCTGTTTTAATGAGCTTGGCTGGGAGGCTCTTAAAAAGACGGATAAAGCTGTACAGGATGAGTTTTTGGAGGAGCTGTTTGGGAAGGAAGGCTGCGGATTTAATATGGGACGTGTTCCCATTGGAGCAAATGATTTCAGCTTAAACTGGTATAGCTGTGACGATACGGAGGGAGATTATGAATTAAAGGATTTTACCATAGAACGGGATAAGCAGTATACGATTCCATATATTAAGGAAGCTCAAAAGTACTGCCCTGAGCTGACACTGTTTGCCTCTCCCTGGAGTCCGCCTGTATGGATGAAAACAAAGAAGGTGTATAACTATGGCAGAATTCGTATGGAAGAAAAGGTACTGGATGCTTATGCCAGATATTTTGTGAAATTCGTGGATACTTATAGGACGGAGGGCATTCCGGTAAGTATGGTCCATGTTCAGAATGAGCCTATGGCAGACCAGAAGTTCCCTTCCTGTTTATGGCATGGATGTGATATGCGGGATTTTATAAAGGGATATTTGGGGCCGGCCTTTGAAAAAAGCGGCCTTGGTACGGAAATATGGCTGGGAACCATCAACGGGCCCTTTGTGGATTTCAGATGGCCTGGATATGGTGCTCCTTATGAAGAATTTTATGACCAGTTTGCCAATACAATTCTGGGTGATAAGGAAGCAAGAAAATATCTGGCAGGTGTAGGGGTACAATGGGGCGGAAAGCACCAATTAGAGCAGATTACTGCCAGTTATCCGGAAATGAGAGTCATGCAGACAGAAAGTGAATGCGGAGACGGAAAAAATGAATGGGAACAGGCGGAATATATCTTTACCCTTATGTGGTATTTCTTTCGTCATGGTGCAGAGAGGTATACCTATTGGAATATGGTATTGCCGGAAGGCGGTATATCAAGCTGGGGCTGGACACAGAATTCATTGGCTACCGTAAACGAAGAAAGTGGTTTGCTTACACTGCAGCCTGAATTTTATCTGATGAAGCATTTTTCACACTTTATAAAACCAGGAGCAAGGCTATTGGAGACAAAGGGACACTGGACATCCAATTCTCTGGTATTTGAAAATCCCGACGGTCAGTTAATCCTGGAGGTATTAAACAGTATGCAGGAGGACAGGGGATTTACGTTTCAATATGAGGATAAGTGTTTTTCAGCTAATATCGAAGCGCATACGATAAATACATTTGTAATTGACTAAAAAAGTCTTAACCAGTTTATAAAATCCATGAAACACTTAAAGGCTGAAGCCCTTGCCTTGACAGTGTTTCATGGACTTTGTGCTATTATAATTAAACTCCAAATGGAATATACATACTCGATTTCTGAGGTACACGGGTACTTTTGAATGTGATGATTTGGTTGGCCTATCCCAAATAAGCGGTTTATCCTAATGAGTTGCTATTTGATTGATTTGTAAAGCTGTTTCTCCTGAAAAGCTTACTACTGCACCTTTATCAGAATATACCAATAAAAGTTTATTGATACTTTCATTTTCGTCTTTTTTTATTGAAAATAAAGAATTATTCTCTGCAGAGCTTGAATGCTCATCAAGCATATTCCAATAATTTTGTAATTCCTTTTTCATACCGGGTTTAATATCTTTTACCTTATCACTGCTAAGCCAGGTAGTGCAATTATTCTTTAACAAGTCAATCCAATCATTACCGTCACTTTTATATTCCTTTATTATATTATCTTTGATTTTCTTACCATCCATATCGTCATAGGTAAGCTTTACACCAGCAAGATAAGTTGATTTATAAGGATACCATTCTTCCCTGGGTTTATCATATACCTCTAAGGAAACAGCAGCATAATAGCCAAATACTTTGATTTTCTTATTTAAGTTGATAGTTGTAACTGGATTATTATAACTATATACTACGCCATCAGCGTTATTCTTAATCGAAAGTGCTTTTTCGATTTTTGTTAAAGGCATTCCCCAGTATAATTTATCGACAAGGGGCTGAAATCCATATTTTACAGTTGAAGTGTAATTACGCTTAACTATAAAACCTCCTGCAAATAAACAAACAATAAATAAGAAAACTAATAATACACAGAGCTTTTTTTTCATAATATAATACCTCAGAAATTAATAACCGCCATCAAGAACAGTTAATAAGCTAAAGTTAATAAGTTTTTTTAAATGCCAACTTTTTACAAGGATTCATTATACGCTTAACTATATTCTGTTCAATATGAAAAAAACCATATAAACCACCCTATAAATTAGATATTTTGATTCATTGGAATATAAATACTCCCATCTGATATACTTTTAATCCAAGTAACCAAATGGGAGCTTTTCAATTTATGTTTAAAACCTTTGTCAGAATACACAGCTGATATCAGCGCACATTACGAATTGCTTACCATCCCTGTTCTCATAGAGCTGTGAGATTGTACGGCACAGCTTGCCGGTAGCGCTTGAGATATAATCGAAGGAGCTGTAGATATCCCCCTTTAACAGGATTGCCTGGCGGAAATACTTTTTCGAGGTGAAATCGTCACCCGGAAGACCGGGCCTGAACTCAACATTGTTTTCGGTATCTATCATGGAATGCAGTATTGTGTGGCTTACCTGGATACCATTGGCATCCATCACATAAATGCATTCCAGGTCATTTCTGTTTTCTATGTAATCGGATAGTAATCTATCCATGTCTCCGGTCTCTGAAACAGAGGCAGTCAGAGTGGTTAATTCCTTCATAATGCTCTTTTCGTACTGGGCTTCCTGCTGCTTATCCCTTTTAGCGGTATGGTTTTCACTTATACGGAAATGGCTGATCAGCTCCTTTAAGCGATTGGACTCATCCAAAAGGGTGACAGTATTCGTGGCACTTTCCATTGCAAAGGCGGCATTATCCTGCTCGGCAAGAGACAGGTTCCCGATAATTTCCGAGATATCCTTCAAGGCATTTTCCTGCTCCTTGGAGGCTTCTGCAATTTCTGAACTTAAGGCGGCAGTTTTATCAACAGAAGTGAGAATTGAATTCAGGCTTTTGGCTGCCAGTGTGGTTATTTCCATACTTTCCTGAACCTTTTCATGGTTTTTGCTGATCAGTTCGGAGGTCTGCCTTACGGCATCCGAGCTTTGGGAGGCGAGACTTCCTACCTGCTCTGCAACTACGGCAAAGCCCTTACCTGTTTCTCCGGCCCTTGCGGCTTCTATGGATGCATTGAGTGCAAGCAGCTTTGTTTGGGAGGCTATGTTACGTATGATATCAATTACATATCCGATGTCCCTGGTGGAGGTCTGTACGGCTTCAATTGAGGTCAGCATACGGTTCATGTAATCCTGACCGGTCTCTGCCTCTCTTTTCGCTTCCAGCGTGTACTGGGAGGAGGCTTCTGCATTTTTAGCGTTGAGGACGGTTTTATAGGTGATATCCGTCATGGTCCTGGATATATCGGATATCATATTGGCTTCATTGGAGGCATTTTCCGCTATGGTATTGGAAGATTGCTGCAGCTGATTGCACATGGAATCTATCTGATAAGAAAGTTCTGATATGGAACCAAAGGTAACCTTTAGAGAATTTCCGATTTTCGAGAGGGCATTCTTTATGGGGATAAAGTCACCACTAAAATGTATGTTAGGGTCCGGGCTTATTGTCATATCACCTGCGGAAAGATGGGATATAACATGTGTAATTTCTTTGATATAGTTGTTTAAAAGCTGGGTGATATTATTAAAATCTGAGGCTAAATCAACCAGAAGAAGGTTCTCGTCCTGGTCTATACGGGCATCCAGATAGCCTTTTGACATTTGGTGAAGCCCGTCCGCTATGCTTTTGGATTCGCTGTACAAACTGGCTATTGTCTTTATTTTTCTCATAAGTAAAAAATCTCCCTTCGTCACATATTTGAACTTTTATGAAAACGAAAAAGCAAGAGCTTAATTCAGCTCCCTTGTTTTCTAAATTATATCAATTATTAAGTTTATGTCAATTAAAAACTTATAAAGTTAATAATAGAAAGAGAAAAGTTTTAGAAAATCAACATGAAAAATAGCATATAAATTACCCTACAAATTGGATGTTTTGATGAAGGATTACCTGGAACTCTGATTTTTTCTATAAAAAATGTTCAATTTGAACGGTATTAGATTGTATAAAAAAATGTTACCATAAATCTAAACTAATCAATACGGAAATAATATTAGAAAAAGCAGCAGCTTAGGTAGGTCAGGAGGAAAAAATGCAGAAAGACGTTATAAAGGCAGGAAAGAAGAAAGGTAAGATTAACAGGCAGGGAATGATTATGTTCCTTAGTATTGTCCCGTTTCTTATATTATGTTTTTTATTTTCATACTATCCCTTACATGGTTGGATATATGCATTTTATGATTATAGATCCCCGTTAAAACTATCCCAGTGTGATTTTGTGGGAATTAAATGGTTTAGGACGTTATTTGCCAATAAGACACAGGTGGCCCAGCTTATTCAGGTTATGGAGAATACCTTTGCCATGAGTTTATTAGGCATTGCAACCTCTGTTCTGCCTGTGGGATTTGCTATCTTTTTAAATGAAATCAAAGCAAAAAAGTATAAAAATGTAGTACAGACACTAACTACCCTGCCGAATTTCATCAGCTGGGTGCTGGTTTATTCTGTTGCATTCAGTCTCTTTTCCTATACCGGTATGTTTAATTCTATTTTACATAACCTGGGATTAATTTCGGAACCCATTAAATTTTTAGACAGCGATTCCCATACCTATATAAAGATGCTGTTGTGGAATACCTGGAAGGGTCTTGGCTGGGGAGCTATCATGTATCTGGCGGCTATATCCGGTATAGACCAGGAGCTTTATGAAGCTGCAAGGGTTGACGGAGCCAACCGGTTCCAGTTAATGAGGCATATCACCTTACCTTCTCTGATGCCGACCTACATAGTATTATTAATGCTCTCCGTTGCAAACTTTTTAAATAACGGCATGGACCAGTATTTTGTATTTCAGAATCCATTTAATAAAGAACATATTCAGGTACTTGATTTATACGTTTATAATATTGGAATGACCGGAAACAGTATCCCTTTGGCAACCGCTATCAGTATGCTGAAAAGTATCGTAAGTGTATCATTATTGGCACTTGTTAACGTGATATCAAAGAAAACACGCGGTGAATCAATCATTTAACTTTGACTGAAAAATAAATTTTCAACTACCGATTATCAATTATCCAGCCACAGATTAGATATTCAGAAAAGAGGATAACATGAATAAAATTAAGAAAAAACGAACAAGGTCAGATATTACTTTTAATATTATAAATTATGCAGTATTTGCTATAATAACATTAATATGCGTTTATCCGTTCTATTATATGATTATAAATACCATCAGCAGTAATACTTTGAGTGCCAACGGTGATATCAATATTTTACCAAAAGGAATTCATTTTGAAAATTACAAACAGGTCTTAAAGCTAAAAGGACTTCCAGTGGCAGCGGGCATTTCTGTTGCAAGAACTGTGCTGGGTACGGCTTGTACCGTATTTGCATCTGCTTATCTTGGATATATGTTTACCCAGCAAAAAATGTGGGGAAGAAAGCTATGGTACCGTTTTGTAGTAATCACCATGTATTTTAATGCAGGTATTATTCCGCTCTTTCTTACTATGAAATCTTTGAATCTGACAAATAGCTTTTGGGTATATGTTATTCCGGCTATTGTACAGCCCTTTAACATCATTCTTGTTAAGACCTATGTGGAATCCATTCCGAAGTCTTTACAGGAAGCAGCGGAGATTGACGGTGCCGGATTTTTCAAGATTTTCTATAAGATTGTTCTGCCCACCTGTACACCCATTCTTGCAACGGTGGCTATATTTGCAGCGGTCGCACAATGGAACTCTTTCCAGGATACCTTGATTTATGTTACGGACCAGAAACTATGGTCCTTGCAGTACTTATTATATACTTATATTAACCAGGCCGCTTCCTTGGCAACATTGGTTAAAAACAGCGTAGGAGGAGGGCTTAACATGGCAGCCCTGGCAACTACCCAGACTCCGACCTCCATCCGTATGACGGTATCCGTTGTGGTAGTTCTGCCTATATTATTCATATATCCTTTGTTCCAGAGGTTCTTTGTAAAAGGTATTATGATCGGTTCCGTAAAGGGCTGATACATACCGTGTAAATTTTCATGGGAAAATCATTGGCATTATGCCTGATTTTAGATAAAACTTATGGGAGGTAAAAAAATGAAAAAAAAGTTACTTAGTGTTTTACTTTGTGTAGCAATGACAGCATCTCTTTTATCAGGTTGCGGTAAAAATAATGAGACGAGTTCAGCTGACACAACAAAAGAAACAAACAATGGAAGCAAGGAAGACTCATCGGGGAATTCCAGTGATACGGGGAGCAGCAAATATAAGAAATTTATCACTGTAGATGTATTTGACAGTCAGTCAAACTATCAGGGAATTCAATCCGGTTGGTTTGCAAAGGTTGTAAAAGACAAGTTTAATATGGAATTAAATATCATTGCGCCTAATGTTGCAGGCGGCGGTGAAACCTTATACCAGACACGTTCTGCAGCAGGGGATTTGGGTGACTTGATTTTCGCCGGTTCCGATCAGGGAAAATTGCAGGATTTAGTAACAGCAGGACTTGTTATGGATATGACAGATCTATTAAAGAATGAAAAGAATGTAACAAAGTATCAGTCGGCTATTGATACCACAAATGATCTGGTAAAGGAAGATGGAACTTATGCTATTCCATCTGCTGTATCCTCACAAACTCCCGACACACCCAGTGAAGGTCTTGATTTAAATTACGGCCCTTATGTAAGATGGGATGCCTATAGTGCTGTAGGATATCCGGAAATAAAAACTCTTGAAGATCTGCTTCCGGTACTTCAGAAGATGCAGCAGACAGTTACTACCAGTGACACAGGAAAGAAAACCTATGCTTTCTCTTTCTTTAAGGACTGGGATGGCAATATGATGAATAATGCAAAACAGCCTACCTGCCTTTACGGTTATGATGAATTGGGATTTGTACTTGCAAAAGCTGACGGCTCCGATTACCAAAGCATCATTGACAGCGATTCCATGTATACCCGCGTTTTAAAGCTTTACTTTGATGCAAATCAGATGGGATTGGTAGATCCGGAATCAACTACTCAGAATTATGATACTTTATACAATAAATATAAAGACGGACAGGTACTATATTCTCCATGGCCCTGGTTAGGAAAAGGAGCTTACAATACCAATGAACATAAAGCTGATGGAAAAGGATTTATGATAGCTCCTATTGATGATATGAAGGTATTCTCCTATGGCTGCCAGTCTACCGGAAATCCGAAGTTTACAGTATCTATCGGCAGCAAGGCGGAAGACCCTCAAAGACTTGCAGATTTCATTGATTGGTTGTTCTCACCGGAAGGTATCTGCATGTCATCTTCCCAGACTTCCGGTTCCAGTGGTCCGAAAGACTTGACCTGGGAATTAAAGGATGGAAAACCTGTATTAACAGATTTTGGTAAGACAGCTTTAGTAAATGGTGATGCAACAATGCCTGACTCCTGGGGCGGCGGTTCCTGGAAAGACGGTATTTCCCAGTTGAACTTCCAGGCAGTTAATCTTCTGGATATAAACCCTGAAACAGGAAGTGCTTATACTCATACCGTGTGGGATTCTTTCCTTGAGATGAACAAGACAAAACTGGATACTGACTGGCAGGATAAGATGAAGGCTAAGACTACTCTTGAATATTTACAGAATAATGACAAGATTTTAGTTGCACCGGGCAGCGGTTATTCAACACCTCTGGAAACTTCCGACATTACTACCTTAAGAAATCAGTGTAAAGCTGCTATCGTTCAGTATTCCTGGCAGATGATCTTTGCAAAAGACAAAGCAAAGTTTGACAGCTTATTGAAGGAAATGCAGGACACAGTTGACGGTCTTGGCTATGCGGAAGTATTAAAGCTTGATATGAAGAATGCAAAAGATCAGGATGCAGCAAGAAAAGCAGCATTAGCAGCAAGTAAATAATTTATTATAATTTATTTAATAAACAATATATGATATAATAATATATGGAATTAGAAAATGACAGCAGCAGGGGTTCCTGCTGTTGTCATATTATTATACAAAAGGTGAGAAAGGATTAAAGCGTCATGACTTATAGTAATAAAGTATCAAAGATTGTATACGGCGGCGACTATAACCCGGAACAATGGAGCGAGGATATATGGGAAGAGGATATGAGAATGTTCAAACTGGCCCATATTGACATAGTAACGCTAAATGTATTTAGCTGGGCCAGCCTTCAGCCTGATGAAAACACCTATGATTTTACGAAGCTTGATAAAATCATGGACCTGGTAAGAGAAAATGGGCTGAAGGTATGCCTGGCAACATCAACGGGAGCCCATCCTGCCTGGATGGCGAAAAAGTATCCCGATATCTTAAGGACAGAGATAAACGGCTTAAAACGAAAGTTCGGTGGAAGGCATAATTCCTGTCCCAACAGTCCTGCCTACCATAAATATTCCGTACGTCTGGCTGAAAAATTAGCGGACCGCTACAAGAGCTATGACAATATCGTTGCCTGGCATATCTCCAATGAATTCGGCGGGGAATGTTACTGTGAAAACTGTGAAAGGGCATTCCGGGTCTGGTTAAAGGATAAATACAAAACAATAGAAGAATTGAACCGGGTATGGAATACGGCTTTTTGGGGACATACCTTTTATGATTGGGATGAAATCGTACTGCCCAACCTGCTGTCAGAGCACTTTGCTCCTGAGCGTACCATGTTTCAGGGAATATCGCTGGATTATAAGAGATTTAATTCCGACAGCATGTTAAATTGCTTTCAGGAAGAATATGATACCATTAAAAAAATTACACCGGATATCCCGATTACTACCAATCTTATGGGCTTTTATCCTGTTCTGGATTACCAGAAGTGGGCAAACCATATGGACTTTGCTTCCTGGGACAGCTATCCCTCAAATGGTGATTCCATGGCTAAGATGGCAATGAGCCACGATTTAATAAGAGGAATAAAAAAGGGAGAGCCCTTTGTTTTAATGGAACAGACCCCAAGCGTTACAAACTGGCAGCCATATAATGCCTTAAAGCGGCCGGGAGTTATGCGTCTTTGGAGCTATCAGGCTGTTGCTCACGGAGCGGATGCCATTATGTTCTTTCAGATGCGCAGGAGTATCGGTGCCTGTGAAAAATTCCATGGTGCGGTCATAGACCATGCAGGGCATGAGAATACCAGGGTATTCAGGGAATTGGAGGCTCTCGGTGCAGAGCTTGAGAAAATCGGCAATATGACCCTTGGTGCTAAGACCGATGCGAAGGCTGCCCTGGTTTTTGACTGGGATAACTGGTGGGCGGTTCAGCTATCTGCCGGTCCCAGCTGTGAGCTGCAATATTATGAGGAAGTGCTTGCCTATTATACGGCGCTCCACTCCAATCATATACCAGTCGATATCATCGGGACCGAGAATGACCTGTCAGGCTACCAGATTGTCATTGCCCCGGTGTTATATATGACCAAAGGAAATTATGATGAAAAGATACGTCAATTTGTGAAGGAGGGAGGAACCTTTGTTACTACCTTCCTCAGCGGTATTACTGAAGAACATGATCTGGTCATTACAGGAGGATATCCCGGACCCTTAAGGGATATTATGGGGATATGGGTAGAAGAAACAGATGCTCTTCCGAAAGGCAGTGAAAATACTTTCTCCTATAAGGGTATCAAGTATCCGGCTAAGCTTTTATGTGATATTATGCACCTGGAAGGTGCCAGGGCCTTAAGCAGTTATGAGACGGAATTTTACGCAGGCACCCCTGTTATCGTAAAGAATGAGTTTGGAAAAGGAAGCAGCTATTATATTGGCACCAGCTCAAACGGAGAATTCTATGAAGAATTTATAAAAGATATCTGTATGGAAAAAGGAGTAAGACCGGTATGTGTTACTCCAAAGGAAGTGGAAGCCACAGAACGTAAGAATGAAAGCGGAACTTACTTATTCTATTTAAATCATGGCGAGAAAGAAAACAAAGTGGTTCTGGAAAAGGACTATCAGGATATCCTGACAGATACCTTTTACCATAAGAATGAGGAGTTAAGTTTAAAGGCCAGGGACGTTATGATATTAAAGGAGGCTGCCGATGCCTGAAGTGAAGATAATGGATGATCAGGAAGTAAAGGATTATTTGGAGAACATAGAAGCTGTTATAAAGAAGGGCCCTTACCTGGACTCATGGGACTCCCTGCAGCAGTTTAAGACACCGGAATGGTTCCTTGGCAGCAAGTTTGGAATCTTTCTGCATTGGGGATTATATAGTATTCCTGCTTTTAATAATGAGTGGTATCCCAGAAATATGTACATTCAGGGGACGGAGGAATTTGAGCATCATATAAAAACCTTCGGGCCCCAGAAGGAGTTTGGGTATAAGGATTTCATCCCTCTGTTTCAGGCAGAATCTTTTAATCCAAAGGAATGGGCGGAAATAATAAAAGAGGCAGGAGCAAAATATGTCTTTCCGGTTGCCGAGCACCACGACGGATTTCAGATGTATAAAAGCCGTATATCCCACTTCAATGCCTATGAAATGGGGCCGAAGAGAGATCTTCTGGGGGAATTGAAGGAAGCCTTTGAGGAGTCAGGGATACACTTTTGCACTTCTTCCCACAGAGCTGAACACTGGTTCTTTCTGGGCCACGGTAAGGAATTTGACAGCGATATTAAGGAACCTTTAGTCAGAGGGGACTTTTATTGGCCCTCCAGGGAAGAGGGAAATCACCAGGACCTTACCAGTAAACCCTATCCGACAACGGAGTATTTGGAAGACTGGCTTATCAGGACCTGTGAGATTATTGATGAATACAAGCCTAAGATTCTTTACTTTGACTGGTGGATACAGCATGAAGCTTTTAAGCCCTATCTGAAAAAAGTGGCGGCATATTACTACAACAGAGGAGCAGAATGGGGAGAAAAGGTTGCTATTTGCTATAAACATGATGCGTTTATGTTTGGTACCGGAATACTGGAAGTAGAAAGAGGAAAGTTTGCGGATGTAAAACCTTATCCCTGGCAGACGGATACTGCCATTGCAAAAAATTCCTGGTGCTATACAGACACCCTGGAGTATAAAACAGCAAAAGATATTATTTTAAATTTGGTCGATATCATCAGTAAGAACGGTAATATGCTCTTAAATGTCGGACCGAAGGCAGACGGCACCTTTGCAGAGGAAGATATCAGAATCTTAAAGGAAATCGGTTCGTGGCTTAAGATTAACGGAGAAGCAGTCTATGACAGCAAGGTCTTTCGGAAAGCAGGAGAAGGTCCAACCAAAGAAACAGAAGGACAGTTTACGGATAACCAGGCAAAAGAATATACCGCTGAGGATATACGCTTTACCGTTAACAAGGACAGTATTTATGCTTTCGTATTAAATTACCCGGAGAACGGAGAGGTTACCATTAGATCCCTGGCGGAATCCAAGGACCAGAATGTTCCGGAATTCCATGGCATGATTGAAAAAGTATCCGTCCTTGGAAGTGATGAAGTGCCGGAATGGAAGGTTGACTATGAAGGGCTGCATTTAAAGACAAATACAGTTCACAGCCCTAATCCGGTGGTGGTAAAAATACAGGTGAAATAGAATTTAATTCTGTTTTTTGCGGTATTCTGCAGGACTTACACCTACTATTTTTTTGAACTTCTTATGGAAATAGTCTACATTTTTATAGCCGACCTGCTCTGCAATCTCATAGACCTTTAATTTATCCTCCATGAGCAGCTTGCAGGATTTTTCAATACGTACCTTATCCAGGTAGCAATTAAAGCTTTCCCCTGTTTTTTTGGTGAAGATTTTTCCAAGATAGGAGCTGTTGTAGCCGAATAAGGGAGCAATAACTTCCAGCTTTAAGTTCTCTCTGTAATTATGGTTAATGTAGTGGAGGATGTCATTTAAAACACCTTCACTGGAGGAATTTCCAATGGCCTTCATAAAAATTTCAAACTGCTCGGAGAAGAACAAAATTATCTCGTATAAATAATACTTGCTCTCAATCAGGTTGATGACTGCGGAATTGGAGGGAAAGGGGATATCCACCGTATTATAAACATGGGAGATAATCTGCTTCACCTGAAGATAAATGTCCGCTAAAAAGTATTTTATATCCATGATATTATCGTTGGAATAATAAAGCTTTTTCTCCAGTTCCTTTAAGGCTTCCGCCATTTTTCTGCGGTTAAAGGACTGGATGTAATCCGTAAACAGCTGGTAATAGAATTTACACTCCTCTGAATTAACAGAGTAGGTAAATTCTTTATTATCAGGCAAGTCCTCATAACTCAAAAAGTGCTGATTCTGCTCGCAGAAAAAACGGCGGTTCAGCAGATTGCAGGCATCCTCATAAGAAGAGTGCACATTTTCCAAACTATAAACTTTTTTCCCATATGTAAGAAAGAGGGAATCCAGAGGAGAGTATTTCTGAGGGCCCTTGTCATAGTGGCGAAGGAATAACTTAAAGTGCTCGATGGCGAACTCTCCTTTTAATAAGATAATATCCCTTTCCTGAAAATGGATATTATCAAAGGAATTATTATCCTTATTGGTAACACGTAAAAGTTCTGCAAAGCTCCATATGGCATGAAAGTCATCCTGCTTATATTTCTCATAGACCACTACCTGATAGACAGGGGCATTCAAATGAAAATCTGCGGGATTAAAGCTTAAAAAATCCGCATTATCGGTCAAAAGGTCCTGAATAATAGTATCCCTTGCCTTTTCCCTGTAATGGAGCATCGTATTTGTATTTTTTCTTTCTTTTCTTAAATCATCCCTTACGGAAATAACCGCATTGGTAAGCTCATCCTCATCGATAGGCTTGGTCAGATAGTAATCAACACCATAGCGCATGGCTGTCTGGGCATACTTAAAATCCGATACACCGCTGATGATAATAAACTTACCGGCAAACTGTTTTTCGCGGGCAAGCTTTACAATTTCTATACCGGTCAATTTGGGCATACGGATATCCAGTAAGATTAAGTCAGGCTGCAATTTCAGAATTTTATTTAACGCTTCCTCTCCGTTCTGGGCTTCACCGCAGATGGTAAAGCCTAACCCCTTCCAGTCAACGATCATTTTTAAACCTTCTAAAACATAGGATTCGTCATCAGCTATAAAAACATTCATGTGATTATTTCCTTCCCTTCGATGCCATTTAAAATGTTATTTTTCACTTTTTATTCTTCCAGTATATTTTGCAAAGGCAGCTTAAGACTTACCAGAGTGCCTTCGTTTTTTTTGCTGTGTATTACCATTCCGTAAGAAGTTCCATAACAAAGTTTAATCCTTTGATTAATATTATAAAAGCCGATATTTGAAGCTTCATTTTTTTTATTATATATGTTGTAATTTAATTCCTTCAACTCTTCTTCCGCCATTCCGATTCCGTTATCGGAGATATTAATTAACAGGAATTCCTTTTCTTTTTCCTGAATTTCAATGGTGATCTCACCCATTTCCTCCATATCTTTCAGACCGTGGATAAAGGCATTCTCTACAATGGGCTGGAGCAGCAGGGGCAGTATCTGATATTTATCCAGATCAAAGCCCTCCTGTACCTTCAAAGTATAATGAATCCGGTCATTGAATCTGAGTTTTTGGATTGCTAAATAAATTTCAATATAATCCAGTTCTTTTTTTAAGGTTGTAGAGGAAGTTCCTGTATTTTCTAATACATAACGCATGGATTTGCCAAGGAGTTTAATGGCGGTAGCCACCTCCTTATTGCCGGAAGTAAATGCCATCATGCGGATACTTTCTAAGGTATTGTACAAAAAATGGGGATTAATCTGGCTTGCCAGCATTTTAAACTCCATTTCCTGCTGCCGGTTGATAACTTTTTGTTCTGTCAGCTGGGATACATAAATTGCTGCCTCCTTTTCCTGAATTTTTTTTATCATAATCTTCAAATCAGAAAAGGTTTCGGAAATTTCATCATCCCCATGGAAGGAATCTATAATATTGTAATCTCCATTGCTGGCTTTATGCATTGCTCCTCTTAATATTTCTACTCTGGCACTGAAATACCTGGTATAGACAAAGAGTATGATGAAAGGAATGAGTATTACGGAAGCAATGATGATGATATAGGTTTCGGTGAGGCTTCTTAAATAGGGCATTGCCTGAAAGTTCAGACTGACAATATAAAGGATATCTTCTGACATGTAAGGCTTTAAAGTTGACACCGCACTCATAGTGTCTTTCTTCTGGTACTTGATTTTACCTGTATACTTATAATAACGTGAGGTACGGTCAAAAGAAAGATCAGGGTATTTTCCGGACAAATCCCTGCTGGTGCTGTAAAAAACAGGTTCCTCATTCAGCATAAGAATGGAGAACAAATCATTGTTTTCAATACGGTTCTTTAAATAATTATTGCTCATGGTTATGGCCAGCACTGCATTACCTTTACCGGCAGCAATAGGAATTCTGCGGTATAAAGTCAATTCCCAATAATCGTTGTTATATTTATCAGTCCTCTTAGCTGTTTTCCAAAAGATTCCGGGCTTTCTTTCCGCAGTCTTGTACCATTCTGTCTTACGGACTTTGGGATTGGCATAGCGGATATTATTGTAATCGGTTAAGGTATCATTTGTAGTGTAAATGTATAAGGAATCAATGGAAGTATCATTTGAGATTAGGCTTGTAATCCGGGTGTATTTATCATAGGCGGCGCGGAATTCTCCCACATTTTCATATTTTGTCTGCAATAGCTTATATAATTGTTTATCATAGCTTATATCATCCGCTATTTTATAAAAATTGGTGGTGACATCGAACATAATGGACTTTACCCTTAAATTATCGGAGCTTGCCGCACTTTCATAATGGGTGTAAATTAAATGCCTTGCATTGAATAATAGAAAAAGGCATAAGAAAAAAACCGGAATCAAAAGGGTGGAGAAGTAGATAAAAAACAGCTGTTTTCGTACTTTAACCTTACTAAATGCCTGCAATAATCTGCTTTGGATGCTCATTGCTTAGGTCCTTTCTATATATGGAAAATTATGGATTTGTTATAAAAATTAATTGAGATAATATTGTTTATTGATTAAATTATACACATGAAAGGGACTGTGTGTCAATCAGACTTATGCAAATTTGCTAATGACCGGGGTCTGGTCTTATAGGATATGAATGACTGGATAGACGGTGGGTTTGATTAAAAAGAGTTATATTAATTATTGGAATTAGTCCTTTGACTGGAACATATATCTTGCAGCAGAATAAAATGAATGGAGAATATGTATACAGTGCAAGGTAATATACGGGAGAATTTATGAATAATGAGTATTACTACAATGGGCCCATATCAGGCATTGGTCTACCCTATGATGATATCAGATGGTACGATATAGAAGGTAATCCTTTTGGTATGGCATCAGGCTTTAATACGATTATTTTTGGCGATGCCAATAATATCGTGGATGTAGAAGGTGCCATGGCTGTCGGAGGAAATTTTTACAGTCCCAGGGGCTTAAGTGTTGGATTCGAAAGTGAAAACGGTAAGGTGGAGATAGGCTATTCTCCGGATTTGGTTCGTTTTATGGTAGGAGGAAATACTACTTTTGTGGGGCCCCTTGTGGTTGTTGGCCATGTTGTGGGCAACGGAGGCTTCCAGGTTGCCAAAGGAAGTACTTACATGATTGGAAAAGACGGTATGGCAAACCAGAAACAGGAGCTTGCTTATCTCTACCAGGCAAATGGTGGCAGCAGGTATTGGGAGCCTTCTGATAAAGGGGACCATTATCTTATATCCAGCTATGATGTACCTCGTTTTATACCGGCTAGCAGAATTCAAGCAGATGTAGCGGGTTTCTTCCGAGATGCAAAGGAAAGTGTGGAAAACTTTAAGAGATGTATTGAAGGACTGCCTGCTAACGGAACGATTATAGATAATTACCATGAATGGATATTAAGGGGAAATGATCCTGTCCAGAATATATTTGATATTGACGCAAGACCTAATGGTATTATTAACAAGGGCCTCAGGGCAGAAGTACCCGAGGGCAGCCTTGTTATTGTACGCATTAAATCCGGGGAGCATGCACATCTGCAATATGGTGTTATGGGTGAAAGAAGTAAGGCAAACCGTACGTTGTATTTATTTGAGGATGCCCAGCACATCCATATGGAACAGCCCTCCGATATATGGGGAAGTATTTTAGCACCTCAGGCAATGTTTCACGGGCATCAGACCGGAGGCCACGTAACCGGAAGTGTTGCTCTGGGAAGCTTTGCTGTTAGCGCGAACAGTGGTTTTGAATTCCATCTGAGTCCTTTTGTAGGAGGTGTGGTATGTGGTGCCGTACAGCCTCAGCCAGTACCACAGCCAATACCGCAGCCCGTGCCGCAGCCGGTTCCCCCGCCAGCACCACAGCCGGTACCGACACCGCCGGTACAGCCAGCCCCCAGGCCGACACCGCCAGTACAGCCGGCGCCCAGACCAACACCGCCGATACAGCCCGTACCGGTTCCCAGGCCGACACCGCCGGCACCAAGACCGACACCACCGCCTCAGCCCTTGCCTGCTATAACATGCCCGGTTTGCCCGACCTGTCCTACCTGTCCCACATGCCCGACTTGTCCGACCTGTCCTACCTGTCCCACATGCCCGACTTGTCCGGAATGCCCGGTAGCAGAACCGGAAATCATTCCGTTCCCTGTGCCGATTCCGGTACCTGTACCGATACCAGAGCCTGTAGAATGCCCGGAATGCCCGACCCCAAAACCCTGCCTTATAACACCAGGAATTATATTTGGCTGTGTATGGGGATGCGACTGCAAGATGCCTCATGAGTGGGAAGTTAAACTTTTCTCAGTATGCAATGATTATAAGAATCTTCTTTACTGTGAGACTATTTGCCGTTATGGATGCTTTAAATTTGAAGTTCCTTATGATGGCTGCTATGTTCTTGAGGTTTGCCCGGTGGAAAATTCGAAAATGCGTACCTGCTGTAAACCTAAGGTTACGCTAAAGAACATTGGTGTTGCTAATTTTATGCTTTGCTAAAGGTATTCACCTGCAAATGAATACTGAAAGGGACATTTTCTTACTAAGGCTTGCTGCCTTTGTATTATTTACAGAAACGTTGAATCAGCCCCGTGCCTTTCCTGAAGCTGTTGATGATAGGAAAGACATGGAGCTGATATGCTTTTTCATTATTTTTTTATTAATCTTTTTCCGGTAATGCTTTGGACGTTTAATTTAAATATAGTTATTTTATCCAGAATCCTGTCCTGAAATTGAAAGGAATCGGCATCCGAATACTGCTTCATTAAAAATGTCAGGGCATCTCTCTTTTCTTCTGCTTTTAAGATTTCGATAAGTCCCTGTCCGCAGACGCTCTCAAACTCCATGGTGTATTCACAGGCCGACTCTCCCGTTACCAGCTTGTGGGAGCAGTCCATTTCAAAAGCAGCATGATTATTATTTTTAATAAGGTCAAGCTTTAATCCCTCAAGGGCACAGTGAAAATACAGCTCCAGCTTGCCGGTATCATAATTACAGCCAAAACTCATGGGCACAATATAAGGATATTCCTTGTCAAAGAGCGCAATTCTGCAGGTGTCGCATTTTCTTACAATGGATAGGATCTCATTGATATCAATTATTTCTCTGTCTTTTCTTCTCATATTAACCTCTTTCCCGCTTTTGTGCATTGGCAGATTATTTTATACATATTATCATAGTTGGCTGAAAAAGGAAAGAACAAGCTATTTTGCCAACACGGCAAACACATGAAGGAATTAATTGTAATTAACCAGATGAGTTTGGCTTACATTTAAGAATTTTCCATTGAAGGGTTCTTAATGACACTTAACTGGCAGCAGTTGTTCCTAGCAGAAAGGATACCATTGTTTGAGCGTATTTCAGCGAGTTTGGTATCCTTTCTGCTGCCAGGAACAACCGCTGCCGGTTTAGTGGAATTTAGAACCCTGAACAGGAAAATTTTTAAATGTAAGCCAAACTCATCGGAAGCTTCCATAATTATCCTTCATGCGTTTGCCGTGATTTTGCCCATTATTTGGTCTCATGCATTTGCCGTGATTTTCTCAAAGGAGTTTATTTCTTTTTAACAGGTGTATACTATAAAACAGATGCAGAAAATGAAGGACAAAAGGTACATGGGAATATACAGGAGGGCTTTTAAGTAGTATACTGTATTTAACATAGTTATGGATAATATTTCTTAACCTGTGTTCTAAGCTTGCTGTTGAGAGGGTTAAATAATGATAAATGATTATTTTAAGATGTTTTTAATTAAGAGCAAAAAGGCTTCCACGAACCAGCTTTATACAAAATGGGGAGAGGAGCTTAAGGAGAATAAGGTTCTGACGGAGTATCCCAGGCCTCAGTTAAAAAGAGACAGCTATATTCCTTTAAACGGCCTATGGAATTATGCAATTACAAAGGAGCGGAAGCTTCCAAATCATTATGATGGCAGAATACTGGTTCCTTTTTCGCCGGAGAGCGCCTTGTCAGGTGTGGAAAGGCAGGTAATGCCAAAGGATTATCTGTGGTATGAAAGAAGAATCAGAGTGAAGGAAATAAAGGCAGACAGCCGGCTGATTCTTCACTTTGGAGCAGTTGACCAGTATGCAAGAGTTTTTGTTAACAGAAAAAAGGCTGGAAGCCATATGGGCGGTTATCTGCCTTTTTCATTGGACATTACGGACCTGCTGGTAAAGGGGAAGAATGAAATTCTTGTTATGGTGCGGGATTCCAGCGATACTTCCTATCATAGCAGGGGAAAGCAAAAGCTTTTAAGAGGGGGCATGTTTTACACAGCCCAAAGCGGCATTTGGCAGAGTGTCTGGATGGAATGGGTGCCGGATTATTATATTGAAAATATTAGAATTACTCCCTTGTATGAGGAGTCCATGGTTCAGCTGGAGATAACCATGAACAATCAGAAGGAGGGACCGGAGGTGCCCGTCTGGATACAGGTTACAGATCAGGAGCGGCTTATCCTGAGTAACGAAGACAGCGGAAATAAGCTCCTTATTCCAATGCCTGATTTCATTCCCTGGAGCCCTGAAAATCCCCACCTTTACGGGCTTACGGTTGGAGTTGGCGAAGACAGGGTAGAGAGCTATTTTGCCATGAGAAAGGTCGAAGTAAAAAAGGATGAAAAAGGAGTTCCAAGAATCTTTCTGAATGGCAAAGTATATTTTCATAACGGGGTATTAGATCAGGGCTACTGGCCGGATGGGCTCTATACTGCGCCAAGTGATGAGGCAATGATATACGATATCCTGACAATGAAGAAGCTGGGCTTTAATATGCTGAGAAAGCATATAAAGGTGGAACCCTTACGGTGGTATTACCATTGTGACAGGCTTGGCATGCTGGTGTGGCAGGATATGGTAAACGGAGGTACCAGCTATAATATGCTGTTCCTTGGATATCTGCCGAATTTCTTCCCAAGAGTGGCGGAGCGGATAAAGGACAACTGGTATCCCTTCTTTTCAAGAAGAAATGAGAAGGGCAGGCAGGAGTGGAAGGAAGACCTGAGCGGAACCATAGAGCATTTGTATAATTCTCCAAGTATAGTTGTATGGGTCCCCTTTAATGAAGGCTGGGGGCAGTTTGATTCGGAAGAAGCCGTCCGCCTGATAAAGACCATGGACAATACCAGACTGATAGACCAGGCCAGCGGATGGTTTGACCAAAAGGGCGGAGATTTTAAGAGTATCCACAATTATTTCAGAAAGCTGCACATTGTCACGGAAAAGAGGGCCGTCGTCCTGTCGGAATTTGCAGGCTTTGCCTGTCCTGCCACGGGACACATGTTTTCTAAGAATATCTATGGCTATAAGATTTACCGCAAAAGAGAAGACCTGGAGAAGGCAGTGTTTAAGCTGTACAAGAAAGAAATGCCCGCTCTTATCGAGATGGGACTTTCAGCAGCAGTCTTTACACAGCTGTCCGATGTGGAGGAGGAAATTAACGGCCTGATGACCTATGACAGAAAGGTCCTTAAGGTGAAGAAGATTCCGAAGCTGTGAGAAATATGATGGGAGCTTATGTAGTATGATCAAGCTCTAAAAGAATATTATGTAATAAGAATTGACACAAAAAAGTATATTGCGCAGACGAATATTGAAGGAAGAGAGTTGAAAGATATCAGAACTCTCTTCCTTTAATGCTGAAACTAATACTGTAACTAATATTGAGAATTAATTCCGGGAATTATTAAAATTCCTTGCTGAATCTAAGTATTCATTTATCAGCGGATGCGGAATTTCATAAGTTGAGCTTAATTGGGGCTGGAACAGGGAAGCAACAAAAAAGGTGTTATTTTCTATAGTCATTAAGCGTGCTTCCCTGTTTTCATCAGTTCCCACGACCCGAAACCCATTTTTGTGCAATAAATATTCAAAGTCCTTGTTCAGTCCAAAGCTGCAATTATATTTTTCTACAATTTCAGAACTGCCATATATACCATATAATTTTGACGTTTCATCGATAGTAATGCGCCTTGTTTCTCCGATAAGGGAGCAGGACAGTGCCGTAATGTAATCGGTATTTTCATAGGGATTATAATGAATATCTTTTAAAGTATCAATTTGCAGTACATTCCTGCCGTATTCAATTACTGCGTGCTGGAAGCCGCCGCAGGTCCCGAGGAAAGGGTAATTATTTTCCCTGGCAAACCGGATGGCGTTAATGGCTCCGTTCATACTTTTGTATGGACTTCCGGGAGAACACCATAGTCCGTTAAATTTCTCCAGGGCCTGCTGGCTGTCATCAAAGGTGGCTGTAGGCAGCCATTCATATTCCATGGTTATATTAAACTTTCTGGCACTGTGTTTTAAAGCTTCCTCTGTTGCTAAATGGGACGGCCGCCCATCATAATCACCGATAATACCTATTTTAACTGTTGATTCCATCTGTATCCCCCTGAATGAATAGTAAAGAAGAAATTTAACAAGATATCAATGAATAAGAACCTGATTGAGAGAAGAAATAAATATATACTCTCTTTCAGGTTCTTAATTATAGTTTATTTATATACCGGCTACATTCACTTTTTCAAAAGCGATAGCGAAAGGGCCTTCATAGCCTTCTTCCTTTTGAAGCTCTTTTGATAAAGTCAGATTTCCCTGTGTATCTAAAATGCTGCCATTAATGGAGCCTCCGGTTACGGGAGTAACCGTTTCTCCGTCGCAAAGGAAGGCAAGACGGATTTCACCGCCGAAGTGGCCTGAAAAGCTGTCCATCTGGAAATCGGAGAAATTCACTACATGCAGGTATTTTCCGCTCTTCATTTCTCCAAAGCTTTTGCTTCCGCCCTGGACCTTTATCTGGGAGTAGATACCCGTAGGCTCTGTATTCAGATAGTAGGAAAAGCGGCTGTTTCCGTGAATCGTCTCTAATTCCCCGGCAGTTACCAGGGGGCGGTCTATCAGCTTGATGCCCTCGGCACTGTAAGGCTCATTGGCAATCAGCTCCATGGTAAGGAGGTCACCGGTCACTTTTTCTCCCTGTACCTTACTGCCCTTGGTGAAATTGGAATATCCGGGGTAGATAAGGGAAGCAGAGGAACGCTCCAGATAGTAGTCAAATATTGTGCTGACAAAAGGACCGGAGATAATGACCTTGTATTCTCCGCTCTTTGGTGCTGTCTCGGCAGCGGCTCTTGCCTTTGTGGTTTCCAGGGTGTATTTCACCTTTTCTTTTAAGGCTTTCGTATCCGGCTCGGTGTAATGGAAGCTCTGATAGGTCTCCACGTCCTGGGGTGCGGGGCACTGGGCTACGAATTCACCCTTGGCAGTGTATTTATCATAGCTGATATCAATCCCTTCCGAATTCAGCACATGAACATTGGATTTCTCCAGGAACATTTCTGCGGAGTTTAAGTATACATCCTCTCCTTTATCCTCTGCAAAGAGAGCTTCCGTCATTAACATGGCACTTTCCGCAAGAGACAGGGAGGCTAATTTGGAAGCAGAAGGTATGAAGTCTTCCTTCCTGCCCTTTGGCAGCTCATAATAGGGATTGCATACAAAGGAGGCGGCATAATTGGCTTCCTTTATGGCTTCTTCAATCTCTTCCGCGGTCATGCCGTTATAGATGCCGATAGCGGAGGAGCCGCGCATTTTCTTGCCGTCTTTTTCAAAGTCACGGTAAACAGTCAGGGAATAGTCATGAACACTCTTTTCTCTTCTTATGTCCAGCCTTCTGCGGATAAAAAACAGCTCTACGCTTTCCGTTATTTCTTCCTTTATCAGATAATGCCCTATGTTGTTTTTCTGTAAGGCACTTATTATTTTATCAAGCACAGTGTTACTTCCTTTCTATATGTAATTGGTTTTATTACAGCTTAGCCTAAACGGATCTTAGCTTTAATATAAGGGCCGCCGTCGGATACTTTGACCCACTCCTTATAGCCCTTGCCGCAGAAGCCTCCGCCGCCCAGCTCCTTTTCTTCGGAAACCATAGTGATTGACTTTAGCAGGTCGGGAACATAGCCGGTGAGTACAATGGGAGAAAAGATTTTACCGGTCAGTTTACCGTCCTTTATTTCTCTCGCAACGTTTACCATGCACTGGATGCCCCAGTTCTTCGGGTCCTCCATACCGCTGCTTGGATTGTCTAAAAGAAATCCGTATTGAATGGAAGCAATCATATCTTCTACCTTGTCATGGCCGCCCTCAAAAAAGGTGTTGGTCATACGGGTATAGGCCTTTCTTTCATAGCTTTGCCTTCTTCCGTTTCCGGTAGGCTCCGTGCCAAGGTACATGGCACTCTGGCTGTCGCTTATTCCTCTTTTTAGAATACCTTTTTCGATGATGACCGTATCCTTGGCAGGAATACCTTCATCATCAAAGAAATAGGTAGCGGTTTCCTCTGCGGCAATACCGCCGTCATGCATGGTTATAAGAGGGGAGGCCACATATTCTCCGATATATTTTTCAGCAAGAGCGCGCTTCTTAACAAACATATCCATTTCCACACCATGGCCAAAGGCTTCATGGACAATCATACCGGTAACCTCGGGAGGGCAGATGCAGTCATATTCTCCGGGGATGATGGGCTCGGAATCCAGCAGGGCAAGTGCACAATCGGCTGTTTCCTTAAGACCTTCCTTCATGTCCTTTAATATCTCACTGCCGCCAAGGTTGGAATAGCCCTTAAAATAATACTTGATTTCTTCCCCCTTTGACACCATGACCATAAGGGTACCTGTTGTCCATAAGACATCCTGTTCCAGATCCTTGCCCTTTGAGAGAAAGAGCTTATGGTACTCCTGGAACCGAAGTCCGGAGGAGCAGTCAAGGATAGAAGAATTGTAATCTCTTCCTTCCTCGCTGAGGGAGGTTAGCTGGGAGATGATTTTTTCACTTCCCATATCGGTCAGGCTTTCCTGGTATTGTGTGCTCTCGTGAAAGGTGAGAGCCTCATCCTTCAGTTCATCATAGGAGATAATATCGATTCCTGCCGGCAAGGTATTTTTTAAAGGGATAAGGCTGTCTTCTATTTTGCGAAGAATTTCAGGCAGCAGCTCTTTTGTGATATTGTTAAATGAATATTCTCCGTAGCTGGTACCGTCATAGATCTTTGCTACAAAGCCTCTTCCACTAAGTAAGGGTTCTTCCGAGACCACAGTTCCGCGCTTGGATACACTATAGATCATTGCTTTGGAATCGGATGCCAGAATAGATACATAGCGATACTTCTTAAGAAGGCTGTCTAAAAGTTCCTTCAGGAGAGGTTTCACCTGTTGTAAGTAAGTACTTGATTTTACTTTCATGATAGTTTCCTTTCTATGTAGTTCTTGGTAATCTTATTCAGCTTTTCAAATAAAAGAGCTGTTACAGAATAGCATTATTAACTCTGTAACAGCTCAAAGTGAATATCATGTTATCATAAATTCATTATAAGAAAACAGGAATAACCTGTCAATCGTTCCGGCAAAGAATTCAGAAGTTCGTAAGATCCGGATCGGCCACACCGCCGCAGCACTCGGTCAGCCCGGCGATTACGGCTGCATCCTCTTCGGTGAGGGTAAAATCAAAGATCTCTGTGTTCTCCTTGATACGGGAAGGAGTAACGGACTTGGGAAGGGGAAGGTAACCCATCTGAAGGCTCCAGCGTATGCCCACCTGTGCAATGGTTTTGCCGTATTTTGCTGCCAGCTCCTGCATTTTCTCAACGGTAAAGAGCTTTCCGGTACCAAGGGGGCTGTAGGCTTCCAGCAAGATGTCATGCTCTAGGCAGTAAGCCGATACCTCCTCCTGGGTCAGACCGGGGCATAAGCGGATCTGATTTATGGCTGGCTTTATTTTGGCAGTTTCCAATAAGGCATCAATATGATGGGGCAGGAAATTGCTGATACCTAAGGCACTTACCTTTCCCTGCTCATAGAACTCCTCCATAGCCTTCCAGCTTCCTGCATTTGCGTCTTGCCAGGAGTTCCTGTATTTAATTGGGTTAGGCCAATGTATCAGATATAAATCCAGATAGTCTGTTCCAAGATTAGCAAGAGTCTGTAAAAAGGCTTCTTTGGTATCCTCGTATCCGTGCTGGGTGTTGCCAAGCTTGCTGGTAATAAAGATATCTTCCCTTTTTATGCCGGATTCCTTTACGGCACGGCCTACACTGGCTTCATTTCCATACATGGCTGCCGTATCAATATGCCTGTAGCCACATTCCAAGGCGGCTTTTACGGATTCATAGGCAACCTCACCTTCCGGTGTCTGCCAGGTTCCAAAGCCGATGCAGGGGATTTTTACTCCATTATTCAGTACATAAGTATCTGTGAGATTCTTCATTCTGTTTGCTCCTTTCGTTACAGCGTTAATAATAGTTTATAATGGTTATGCATTTTTATTATGCAGAGGTTTTAAATGGCTTGCAGGTTTATTATAAGATATAGAGTTAACTCGATGTCAAGGGTTTGGGCATGGATTTTGAATTTTGTATGGATTTTAACGGTACGGATTTTAAAAGGAAAAGTTGATTTGGGTGTCAGAAGGTCTAGTTATTGAATGTATATTTGGGGTATAAAAAAGCACTCAGCTCCGTGAAAGTCACGACCTTACATTTTTATACCCCAAATATACATAAATAAAGGCTGAGATTAGCTTATGATACATGAATCGATGAATAAAATTAGAAGGTGCCTTAAAAGTCATTTTGCCCAGCTATGAGATACAGGATATGAAATTAAGAATTTCAGATTTCAATATCCGGTATGTTCATAGAATCAGGAGACTTTTATGACACCTTCCCTTTCATAGATTACGATTACTGTTTTTTGATTACAGCTTTATTTATTTAAAGGCTAATTTATCTAATGGTCAATTTATACCTTCTGCTATAGTTATCTGCTTTGGCAGTAATATAGACTATGCCGGGCTTTTGGGCTTTTAGCTTTCCGCTTTTTTCATCGATTACAGCAATACTGGTGTCTGACAGGGAATAGGTCACTGCCTCTTGTATGCCATAGGCTTTTGCTTTAAAAGTAAAGGATTTTCCTGCTTTTAAGACAGAAGTCTTCTTTGTAAAGCTGATATAAGGTTTCTTCACGGTAAGCTTGATACCGTAGGTCGAGGAATTATTGTTAACGGTAACTTTTACCTTAATGGCTGCTGTGCCGGGTGCTATGGCATTTACATTTCCCAGGGAGGTAACGGATGCTACTGCTGTGTCGGAGGAACTGTAGGAGATGCGAACGGTATCCTTATCGGTTACTTTGCCGGGCAGCTTCACGCTTATGGCAGCCGTTTCTTTGGGATACAGCTTATTATGGCTTATTGTTACCCTGGCAGCTTTGGAGTAGTCAGGGGCAGGTGTCACAGTCGGCGTTGGTGTAACTGTGGCAGTTGGTGCAGCTGTAGCAGTTGGTGTTGGTGCGGCCGTGGCAGTTGGTCCGGGCGGGGTTGTCACGACAGGAGTCGGTGCAGCAGTTCCGCTTGGAGAAGGAGAAGCGGATACCGACGGAGTGGGTGAGCTCGTAACGCTTGGTGACGGAGAAGCAGTCACAGAGGGAGTGGGTGTGCCGGTTCCACCTGGAGTCGGAGAAACAGTCACTGACGGAGCAGGCGTATCCGTAATGCTTGGGGTAGGAGTTACCACGTGAGCGCCAAGGTCATAGCTCCTGCTGTTCATGGCATAATCATACAGGGTAACCGTAAGGTCGGATAAAGGAACTCCGGTTAGAGAAAGCGCTTTTTTGTCAAGACGGATATCGGATTCTTTTCCCTTGGTATCTTCATCTACTAAAAATACTCCGAGAGGGTTTTCCTCATTGGCTTTATTGTATAAGATAGCAGCTGCTACATACTGGTTATCCTTTACGGACAGGAGAAGGGAATCCTCCGTGGACCTGGCGGCAGTCAGGGCTGGCTTTTCAGTGTCAATGGTAATAGGAAATACCAGCTGGCTTCCGGCGTTATTCTGTTCATGGGCGGAGTAGTCCAATTCTCCGTTTACTGTTAAGGTAACAACAGAGTTATTAGGCAGGGGAGCTCCCTTAGCATCCAGGCCTTTATAAAGCAATGTCAGATAGGTAGGAACAATTGCCTTTTCACTGGATATGTACTGGGTTTTGGTGAGGTAATTCAGCTGGTCTGACATAAGGGTATTTCCCTTTTCATCGGTCAGCTGGTAATGCAAGGTCCTGGCATTGCGAAGAAGGCTCAAAGCGGTGGTGTCAAGACTGTCAAAATATCCGTCTCCGTTTGGTGAGATGGCTATCTTATCGGTATCAGCACAGGGGGCATACATCTGATATAAAGCTTCGTACAGATAGGGAGTATATTTGCCGATTAAAGAATAGGCGTTACTGTCAAAGGGATTCACACCCAGATAAGCATAGCCCTCCGGGGTCTGGGAATAGAGAGCATGGATGTCCTGCTGGTAGCCCTTAAGGTCGGCTGCAGAGCCGGAATCAAAAAGCGGTGCCTTTGTCCAGTCACCATAAAAGCCCATAAAGGGAATGGATAAATCCACACCATCGGATACCAGGGTAAGATATCCGTCGATAAAGGCACCATTTTCAAAGGCTGCATCCAGGTGCTGTTTGATTTCATCCTTCAGCGTGATGGTAACATCAACGGTCAAATCAGCTTCTGAATCTAATTTGATAGCACTGCCGGATACGACAGAGGTGCCGTTGACCGTAAAGGAAACATCTGCATAGTCACTGATATCGGCAGCAGTTTCATCAATTACTTTCAGTCCGTTCGCCTCTTCCATTGCTTCTGACAATACGGCAGCTTTCGGAACATAGGAGATTGCGGAACCGGTGATGCTTCTGATATGGAAGGATTTTGTATAAACTCCCGCTTTTGAAGCGTCATCACCTAAGTTCAGCTTGGGCCTTCCGTTTGCTCCGTCTTCTTTCTCTGTGTACAAATAAGCACCGGCATTTACGGCATTATAAACATTTACAATACCACTGCCCTGCTTTCTGGGAGAAAAGGGAACGTTCTGGCTGGTGCGGGAAGGGACTGCCGTACTCATAAGCAAATCGGTAGCGATAACCGCCTTTTCAGGGGAGGTCAGGAAATGTTCTGTTTTCTCATTCAGATACTGTTTCATGAGGGCATAGGCGCCTGCTATATGGGGAGAAGCCATGGAAGTACCGCTCATAGAGCCATATTTACCGCCCGGAAGGGTGGAATAGATATTCTCACCGGGAGCTGCAATTTCCGGCTTCAGCTTTAAGTCAGGGGTAATGCCCCAGGAGGAAAAATCAGAAGGGGTATTGCCATGGCTGTCAGGGAATACTCCCGTATCTCCTGATATCTTAATTATTTTTTTTGCCGCACTGCGAAGAAAATTACCGTCCTCCTGTGTAATGGCGACAGCAGGTATATCATAGTCGGTGATTGCCATATTGAGGGAGCCGGTTGTATTGTTGCTGATGATAATAGCAATGGCCCCGTGGTTCCTGGCATAAATAAGCTTATCATTAAAGGAAAGACCGCCGCGGCTTACCAGAGCTATTTTTCCGGCTACATCGATTCCTGCATAATCCTCATTCTTTCCGGTACCGGGTACGGTTACATATCCGATGGCTCCGCCGGAAACCGCTGACAGGGAGGAGAATAGGGGCTGGTCGCCTTCCGCTGATTCGCCATAGGTTATTTTGGTCCCTTCCGTTTCAAAGTAAAAGGCATGGTAGCTGGTATTGACTACGCTGGCAACGGAAAGGGGTGTGATATAGGTGGAAGGAGAGCCGACCACAGAGGTATCGGGATTGGAGGACAGGGCAAGGCCATTTGGCGTTAAGTCCTTTAAACCATTCCCATAGGTGCTGCTGTAGCTGTTGCCTGCCGATACTGCCATAGTAATTCCGGCATTTTCTACACGGGCATATACATCTGAAATAGAGGCGTCCCCCTCATCGGTAAAACCGCTGGAAGAGCCAAGGCTCATATTGATAACATCTGCGCCCAGTACAACAGCGTCTTCAATAGCAGCCAGAATATTTTCGGTAGAAGCACCGGTATTACCGATAGTGTCACTGAAAACCTTCATTATCATTAACTGGGCTTCGGGAGCGACACCTGTGATATTATCAGAATCTCCTTCCGGCGCTGCCACAGTACCGGCCACATGGGTGCCGTGTTCATTTTTATTCTTTAATACAGATTCAGGGCTTGGTATGACATTTTCGTCCTTGTCCGCATAATCATAGGCATAGGGTACTTTGGTGTTGACAAAGGTCTTGGAAGCATCTGTAATACCGGACTCCAGACTGGAGGTAGTAAGCCTTGCCTGAAGGGAGGAGGCATTGGAATATTTGGGGCTTGCCGGCATAGTCTGAAAGCCCGGATGTGTAACATCAAGCCCGGTATCAATTATAGCAACTGCCGTGCTCTGGCCCTTGTAATCCAGGTCCCAGAGGGTGCTGGCTCCTATGGTATTGGTACTGGAGTCCATAACGGGATCTATCTTATTATAGACCGGGGCCTCATAGGCGGTTTTCACACCTTTTATTTTCCGGATGGATGCAATAGCACCATAATTAATCCTGATGGCAAAGCCGTTCATTACATTGGTATAATGGTACAGAACCTCTGGTGCGGCATTTAACACCGGAGAGGTACCAAATGTTTTTTTATTGGAGATTTGGCTGATAATTCTATCCTGCTGCTTTTTCAGCTCGGAAGTAATCATGTCCGCCTGGGCCGATTTACTGAATTCATCGAAGCTGCTATAGGTATTGGAACGCATTAGGGTATTGCTGTCAATAAACTGTTCCAAAAGAGGAGCTCCCTCTAATTCTACAATTACAGTTACAAGCTTATTTCTGGCTGAAGTGCTGCCGGTACCGCTGTCATACCCCTTAAGGCCGCCCGGTATCGTGCAGGGTTTTTTACTGCCTCTGTCTGTGCTGTCCGCTGTGAGACTGCCTCCGTTTATGGAAATACCAGAAGCAATATCCGCTTTTGCAGCAGCCGGATAAGCAAAAGGATTAACCAGGGTGGAGGTTACTGCCAGCACAAGAGCTGTAGCTACCGCTGTGACTTTTTTTCTCATTTACATCCCTCTTTCTTAAAATATTGATAGGTTTCATGATGTTAAACACAGCCAGTCTTATCATTTGAGAGAAGGATACTGATTTAAAAGAAGGAACAGTTTAAGCTTACGTGCATCATTTACCTGATTTATGTAGGAATACTCCCTCGTAGTTCCTGACTTTCTAAATCTTTCCAATTATAACATGTACAAAATTGAATTACAATAATTGGAAATCGTATTTAAACGACAGAGTATAACAGAAGAGTTGACTATTCCTGTTTTTTAGTCCTGATTCTTGTCCCATTGCCAGGAAACTATTGACAGATTCGTTCTACTGGAGTAAAATATAATCATTCTACTGGAGTAAAATCAAAAAGGAGGTTTACGATGCAGATTAAATTATTTGATTCCGAACTAAAGATAATGGATGTTCTTTGGAAAAACGGAGATACCACAGCCAAGAAAATAGCAGAAATCCTGAAAGAGCAGGTCGGATGGAATAAGACCACTACCTATACCTTAATTAAGAGGTGTATCGACAAAGGAGCCATTGAGCGCATGGAACCGAATTTCCTGTGCCATCCCCTTGTAACCATTGAACAGGCCAGAGAACTTGAAACAACGGAACTTATCAATAAAATGTATGACGGTGCTGCCGACCTGCTTGTTGCTTCTATTATAGGGCGAAAAAATTTATCGTCGGAAGAAATAGAAAGGCTGAAACAGCTTGTCAACACCCTGGAATGAGGAGGCGGCAATGAGTTTGTTAAAAATGAGCTTTTCGGGTGCGGTCCTTATTCTGGTCATTGCAATAATCCGGGGACTGCTGCTGCATAAGCTGCCCAAAAGAACCTTTCTTATTTTGTGGGGAGTGGTCTTGTGCCGTCTGCTGCTTCCTTTTTCCATTCCGTCACAATTTAGCATCTATGGAGCCGCAGATATACTTAAAAGCCGGGCCTATGATACAAATTTACCACTAAACGGTACACCTGTTACCTATAGTGGTACGGCAGCGGTAAATACAGTGTCAGCTTTATCGGAAAAGGGAGAGATAAGAATACCGTATTTTTTAATTCTATGGCTGGCTGGGTTATTAGCCTGCGCGTTATTCTTCCTTATAACCCATCTTCGGTGCAGGAGAGAGTATAAGACGGCACTTCCTGTTGACAATGAGTTCGTGAAGCACTGGCAGCTGGAACATCAGATAAGGCGAAGCGTTCAGATTCGGCAGTCGGATAAGATAGCTGCCCCTCTTACCTATGGAATATTCCGGCCCATTGTGCTCCTGCCAAAGAAAACAGACTGGGCCGATGAAACTCAGCTTCGCTATATTCTGATTCATGAGTTTACCCATATACGGTACTTTGACACCCTTCTGAAGCTTTTGATGGCAGCAGCTTTATGTTTACATTGGTTCAATCCTTTTGTATGGCTTATGTATGTAATGGCAAACCGGGATATTGAGCTTTCCTGTGACGAAACGGTTGTGAAGACAGTGGGGGAAGCTATGAAATCAGTCTATGCCCTGATCCTGATTGGATTGGAGGAAAAGAAAAGCTGTCATACCCCATTTGTGAACAATTTCAGCAAAAATGCGATGGAAGAAAGGATTACCTCAATTATGAAAATGAAAAAAACTTCCCTTGGGGGAATACTGTTAGCTTGTGGTTTGGTCCTCGGCATAACGGTTATTTTTACTACAGGCTCCCTGGCTAAAAATGCGGACACTACAAAGAATAGTGTGTTTATGGCTGGAACTTTGGACGGGAAAAATTATACTTACAGTGATAATGGCGGAGCTTCCTGGATGACAGAGGCGGAGTACAAAGAAAAAAATCCGGATGTTGCAGAGAAGCTTGAATTCTGGAAAATCGATGAATTTGAAAAGTGGATGGAGCAGGAAAAAGAGGTTTATCAGAAGTTAGTTAATGATGGCAGACAGAAGTTCTATGATTCTGAATCGAATCAGTGGCGCTCCTGGACGCAGCAGGATGTAGACGATTTGTATGCCATATGGCAAAAGCAGCTTGAGCGTATGAAACAGGGGTATCAATACACAAAGGAAATTGAATTGCCCAATGGGGCTGTAATGGCCGGTTCCTTTGAGCCGGAAACCGGTACGGCAGTTTCTTCGACCAGCTCGGATTCTTTATCAAATCAAACCGATCAGGAATTATTGGCACAATACCGCTCCTATGGAATTTCCTTCGATAAGAAGGGCAAAATGTATTATAAAAAGGAACTTGTCAGATATTTTTGGGATGGTACTGATTTAGGTGATAGTACGGCAGCTGTCCGCTACGAATATCTGAATAAAGAGGGTACGGTGGATGTCCATACCACACGCATGAGTACTGATAATGGTGACGGAAGCATAGATCCTTTCGGTAAACTGACAGGAATTGAAAAATACAGCCAGGATGAATTTAATAAAAGAAATCTGGCTGATTTGGAAAGAACTTCAGAAGCAGTAACCAGTACTTCAGGAAACTCATCAGGCGGAGAAACATTCGCGCAGAAGTTTGCCAGGTATAAAGAGTATGGAATTGAGTACAGGGAATTGGATGGCAGCAGTAGTGGCAATGTTTACTATAAGGGCCAGCTGGTAAAAACCTTTGTGGATAAAGAACAGGATGGCGGAGTTTTCACCTTTCAATCCGCAGGCGGCGGAGAAATGGTCGTACACACGGTCTATGATAAAAATGGGAAACTTATTGGAGTAGAAAAGCAATAAGGGAATGCAGTCTCTAAGGCAATCAAGGACCTGTCATTACTGGAAGGCAGATAATGACGCGAATGGATAGCGAGGCAAACACATAAAACCATATTATTAATACCCAGAAGACTAGACGATTAGTTTGGAGTTTGCATTGAGAGGTTCTTTATGACACTTAAGCTGCAAGAAACACAGCTAGGAAAAACAGCGCCATTGTTTGAGCGAAAGCGAGTTTGGCGCTGTTTTGACTGTCAGCTGTGTTTTTTGCAGCTTTAGTGGAATAAAGGTTCTCGAACAGCAAACTCCAAACTAATCGTCTAGTCTTCGTCCCCTTTTCATTAACTAAATGTTTACTATGAAACTGAATAGCTGCTGAGATTGTAAGATTACTGTGATTGTGATATGATATTAATTTGAAAATAGTATTAATATCGTGGATTAAGCCGTTCTTTTATCGTCGGAACCTTATCCATTACGGGCAGCAGCAGGGTAGCGCCGATTATTCCAAAAGCAGTCTGAACCAGATTAAAAGGAATATCCACTAAGGCTGCCAGAGGGCCCATACCCAGAATGAAGGCTGAGAAGATATAATAGCCCGATACTACAATGGCTCCTCCCCCAAGTCCGCCAAGAATAGAACCAAGTATTCTTTCGCCTTTACGGAAGGAATGCTTCATAATCAAATGATAGATACTGCCGCCGGCAAAGGCTGCCAATGCTTTAATAATAAGGGTTGCCGGTGCAAAACCCATGTAGCCGGAAAAGACATCCGCAAGCATGGAACCGATTCCGGCAGCAAGGCTTCCGTAAACCGGACCCAGAAGGATACCGCTGAGAAGAACCATGCCGTCTCCAAAGTGGATATAGCCCAAAGCAGGTGTCGGAATATGAATTATCATAGTAGCAATGCAGGTCAGTGCCGCCATTAGTGCCGAGATTATCAGGGTAAAAAGTTTTTTATTCATGCCAGCCTCCTAATGTAAATCTTTTTAGTTACTTTATTCCATAGTTGGCATGATTGAAAGTTCCAGTATTGGATTAATTAACGGTGCCAGATTGATCGGAAAGCTTTTACAAAAGCTGTTAAGTGTGAAAGGAGCTGCTTACTGGTTTCTTTCACCTGGCAGGTTTATGGCTGACTGCAGCCGCAAGCTAAGATGCGTATATAGCAATACGGGAACATTACTGAAGTGTCAGGTTTGTATCAAAAAATATAATAGCAAATGAGGTGTATTATGGACGTTTACAAATTTTTAGAACAGGTAAAATCAGGCGAGATGCAGCTGGAGGATGCGGCAGAGGTTTTAAAGAATCTTCCCTATGAAGAGCTGGACTTTGCCAAGCTCGACCATCACAGGCATTTTCGTAGCGGTTTTGGAGAAGTAGTGTTCTGCCAGGGAAAAAGCATGGAGCATTTAACGGAAATCTACCGCAGATTTTATATGCACGATACCAATGTACTTGGTACCAGGGCAAGCCAGGAGCAGTATGAGGAAGTAAGAAAGGTAATAGATTGTGTGACCTATGACCCCTTATCCAGAATACTGTCAATTGAAAAGGAGAAGCAGGAGAAGAAAGGACTGGTAGCCATTTGTACAGGGGGTACGGCCGACCTTTTCGTAGCAGAGGAAGCAGCCAGAACGGCAGAATTCTTCGGCAGCAATGTAATCCGTATCTATGATGTAGGCGTTGCCGGAATTCACAGGCTGTTTTCCAAGCTTGAGGATATACAGAAAGCAAACTGTATCGTAGCAGTTGCCGGAATGGAAGGAGCTCTTGGCGGTGTTCTTGCAGGCCTTGTAGACAAGCCTGTAATTGCCGTTCCCACCTCCGTCGGCTATGGAACAAGCTTTGGAGGGGTATCGGCACTTTTAACGATGCTGAATTCCTGTGCGGAAGGGTTAGCAGTAGTTAATATTGATAACGGTTTTGGAGCCGGCTATATGGCTACTCAGATTAACAGGCTCTGCAAGGAATAAGAGGAAAGCTTCCTATACAGCTGAAGCCTCCCCTGCCAGTGTCTGAACCAGGCTGTAAAGGGTGGTGTAGTCAAGACCTGATTTATCAGCAAGACTCCGGATACTGTCACTTTCAGGATAATAAAAGGTCTTATCCTGAAAGGAGCATACCTTTACCGTAGCTTCCCCATAAGGCGTCATTAGGGTCTTAAAGCTTCTCTTTAGAGTGGTACGCTTCATTTCCTGCTTCCGTATGCCTATGGTGGTGGTGTGGGTAAAGATTAATTCCTCCATAGCAGAGATGTCCTCTTCTGAGCATATGACCCCTAAAAGGTACGCTGGCCTGTTTTTTTTCATAAAGATGGGGGTATAATATACATCCCTGGCCCCCTTCTTTAATAAAATATCCATAGCGGCAGAGAGGGCTTCGCCGGAGCAGTCATCTACATTTGCTTCTAAGACCCAGACAGTATCCGGAATGGTATCCGGCAGAGCGGGCAGGGCTTCCTCAATTAACATAGCTCTTAAAAAGCTGGTCTGCTCATATTCTCTTTTTCCTGTTCCAAGGCCGATTCCTCTGATTGTAAAATCAGCGGGAAGCTGTTCCTTTGTCTTAATGGCAGCAACAATGGCGGCGCCTGTGGGAGTCACCAGCTCACCCTTAACCTGTGTCAGGTGCAGCTTTAAGCCGTATTTCGCGGAGATATTTACTACTGCCGGAACCGGGATGGGAAGAACGCCATGCTGGCAGGTAATCTGTCCTCTGCCCTCATAAAGCTCGGATACATAGACTTCTTTAATATCCAGGTTATCCAGGCAAATGGCAGCCGCGGTAATGTCTACAATGGAATCCGTGGCACCCACCTCATGGAAATGTACCTCTTCAACCGGCTTTCCATGAGCCTTTGATTCGGCTTCGGCAATGATAAAAAATATTCTTTTGGCTATGCTCTTGGCATTTTCAGCGATGGCTGCTCCATCGATAATCATGTAGATATCCTGCAAATTTCTGTGCTCGTGATGTCCAAAATGAAGGCTGCCGCTGGAACCATGACTGTGGCTGTGCAAGCCTTCATGGCTGTGACTGTGCAAGTCATTATGGCTGTGGTTGTGCACGTCTGCATGATTATGACTATGCAAATCTTCATGGGCATGACCATGATTATGTTCAGCTTCCTGGCTTCGGCTGCCATGGAGCCTCTTTAATTTGTAGGAGGTGTTTAACCGGAGGGAAGGGGTTCCCTGTGAAAGGGGGAGAACAGAACCTGCCGTTGATTTCCCGGATTCCTTTACAGGCTTTTCATGTCCGAAAAGGTAATTCATGTCATGGTCGTGGTTATCCTCTTCCAGTATTACATTAAAATCACAGGCATCAATGCTGTTCTTTGCCTTTCTGGTAATTTCGATTCTATATCCATCAACTTTAAGGCTTTTCAAGCCATTCAGCAAAACTTCCCTGTCAGCCCCAAGGTCCAGCAGGGCAGCTACCATCATATCACCGCTGATACCGGAGTAACATTCTAAGTATAAACTGTGCTTTTTCATCTATAATCCTTTCTATAGCAGTAAATCCAGTAATAGAACTGCGATAGGGTTATTATAGCATGGAGAATTTACCGGTGCAATAGAGACAGGAGGGGCGAGTTGGGGATGAAATTATCAAGACAATCCCATGAAACCAAATATATGGATGCCCGGAGGACCAGGGGAGTGGTTTGGAGTTTGCATTGAGAGGTTCTTTATGACACTTAAGCGGCAAGAAACACAGCTAGGAAAAACAAAGCCATTGTTTGAGCGCAGTGAGTTTGGCATTGTTTTGACTGTCAGCTGCGTTTTTTGCCGCTTTAGTGGAATAAAGGTTCTCGAACAGCAAAGCCCAAACCACTCCCCTGGTCCTCCGGGCATCCATATATTTGGTTTCATGTGTTAGCCGAATAAAATTTTCCTTTTATCTTGACAAATTAAACCTGCCTATGTTACACTTGCCATGAACTAGGGGTGCCTGATGAATCAGGCTGAGAGAAAACTACCAGAATGTTTTAAACCCTGAGGCAGTGAGAGCTGCTTCATACCTGATCCGGATAATGCCGGCGTAGGGATGTATAGAATTTTGCGGCGCAGTCCTTGCCTAGTATACAACCTTCCCGGTGACGGGGAGGTTTTCTTTTATCAACCATACCAAAAGGAGGAGCATTATGAATGCAAGCGTAGCAATACAGGTACTGCCCCATGTGGACAGTGATGAGGAAGTAATAAGAATAGTGGATGAGGTAATAGACTACATAAAAAGCACAGGCCTTAAATATTACGTAGGACCCTGTGAGACAGCGATAGAGGGAGAATATGAGGAACTTATGGAAATCGTAAAGAACTGCCAGTATATCGCTGTTAAAGCAGGCTGCCCCAAGGTTGCATCCTATGTGAAAATAACCTTTGCACCGGAGGGTGGTGTATTGACAATTGATAAAAAAGTTACAAAGCATCATCAATAGAATTTCTCCGGTCTTTGCAATAGCTGCTATTTTACTTATCTGGCAGGTATTGTCATCCGGCGGAGCAATACCAAAATTTATGCTGCCATCTCCGGGAGAAGTGGTAAAGGCCTTTATAGGGGACTTTCCGCTTTTGATGCTTCATGCCAGGACGACGCTGACAGAAGCCTTTTTCGGATTATTTTCAGGAATCTTGCTTGGATTCTTCGTGGCAGTGGTAATGGACCGTTTTGAGCTTGCTTATAAAGCAATTTATCCGGTCCTGGTCATAACTCAGACCATTCCGACAGTAGCCATAGCGCCGCTTCTGGTCTTGTGGCTGGGTTATGGAATATTACCTAAAGTTACATTAATTATCATTACCTCTTTCTTTCCCATAACCATCGGCCTTTTAGACGGCTTTCGGAATGTGGACAAGGATGCCTTGAATCTGTTAAAGGCCATGGGAGCAACCAAGCTTCAAAGCTTTATTCACATTAAGCTTCCGGGCTCCATACCGCATTTCTTTTCCGGGCTCCGCATATCCGTGTCCTACTCCATTATCGGCGCGGTGGTGGCAGAGTGGCTGGGGGGCTTCAGCGGACTTGGCGTGTACATGACAAGAGTTATAAAATCCTACTCCTTTGACAAGATGTTTGCCGTTATATTTTTTATCTCTTTTATCAGCCTCTTACTGATGTTTGGTGTAACGCTGCTGCAAAAGTGGGTAACACCCTGGGACAGAGAGGAAAGAGAAAAGGTAAGAACTGAGGGGTATAAGAGGTTAGTGTGAATTATTGAAAAGCATAATTCACACACAAGAATGTGCCTGCGAAATCCTCGGCCCAATCTTGCGGCGCGTTGGGAAGGCATGGGTGTTAGTGCCTGCGAAATCCTCGGCCCAATCTTGCGGTGTACGAGGAAGGCATGGGTATAGTTTGAAAATTGCAGTGCGGTATCCTGGTCAAGCCGGGGGATGCATGATGATATTGATAAGTTATAGGGAGGAGTTTCATGAAAAAGAAAGCAATAGCAATTATTTTATGCCTGGTACTGGCAGTTGGGGGACTGACGGCCTGTGGAAACGGCAGTAAAGAAACAGCGGAAAATGACAGTAAGGATAAGGGCGGAAGTCTGGAAAAGGTCAGGATCGTACTTGACTGGACGCCCAATACCAATCATACGGGGCTTTATGTTGCAAAGGATTTAGGGTATTTTAAGGACGAGGGTCTTGATGTTGAAATCATGCAGCCACCGGAAGGAAGCACCACATCACTTATTGGAGCTGGCGGAGCTGAATTTGGCATATCCTTTCAGGATACCCTTGCTCCTGCCTTTGCAACGGATGATCCTATGCCGGTAACGGCTGTTGCGGCAATCATCCAGCATAATACCTCCGGTATCGTTTCCCTTAAGAAGCTTGGCATTGATTCACCAAAGAAGATGGAGGGACATTCCTACGCTACCTGGAATTCGCCCATAGAGCTTGCCATTATCAAGAAGATTGTGGAAGATGACGGCGGTGATTTTAGTAAAATCAAGCTGATACCCAATACAGTAACAAATGTTGTGACAGCTCTTAAGACGAACATTGACACGGTATGGATATATTATGCCTGGGACGGCATTGCTACAAAGGTGGCAGGACTTGACACCAATTATTTGAATTTTGCTGATTACGGTAAAGAACTGGATTATTACAGTCCGGTTATCATAGCTAATAACAGCTTCTTAAAAAAGAATCCCGATACGGCAAAGAAATTCTTAAATGCAGTAAAAAAAGGCTACGAATATGCCATTGCAGAGCCTGATAAAGCAGCAGATATCTTAGTAAAGGCAGTACCGGAGCTGGATCCGAAGATGGTAAAGGAAAGTCAGAAATGGCTGGCAGACCAGTATAAGGCAGAGGTTACCAGATGGGGCTATATAGATCAGGACAGATGGGACTCCTTCTATAAATGGCTTTATGATAATAAGCTGATAGAGAAAGAAATACCCTCCGGCACCGGATTTTCCAATGACTATCTGGCAGAATAAAGCTTAAGGGAAAGGGAAGGCATGGACAGATTAACAGCAAATAATATCAGTGTAAGCTATGGCGGAAATAAGATAATTGAAGATATATCCATCGTACTTCATAAAGGAGAAATCGTAAGCCTCCTTGGAGCAAGCGGAGTGGGAAAGACTACCCTCTTTAATGTACTCTCAGGCCTTCTGGTACCTGATTCCGGCACCATAGCCATGGACGATGAGGATATCACAGGTAAGACAGGCAAGCTTAGCTATATGCTGCAAAAGGATATGCTGCTTCCCTTTAAGACCATCGTTGATAATGTAGCCCTGCCCCTGGTCATAAAGGGGAAAAAGAAAAAGGAGGCAAGGCAGACGGCTTCCTCTTACTTTGAGGAATTTGGGCTTTCCGGCACTGAAAATAAGTATCCGAAGCAGCTTTCAGGAGGAATGAGGCAAAGGGCGGCTCTTCTCAGGACCTATTTGTTTTCCGATCAGGTCGCCCTTCTGGATGAACCCTTCAGTGCCCTTGATACCATAACAAAAAGCAATCTGCATCAGTGGTATCTTATGGTCATGGAGAACATTAAGCTGTCCACCCTCTTTATTACCCATGACATTGACGAGGCAATTCTTCTCTCTGACAGAATTTATATTATGACGGGAAAGCCCGGGCATATAACGGAGGAACTGGCGGTGGATGCCAGAAAACCCAGGGGGGAAGATTTTCTGGTAAGTGATGAGTTTATCCGGTACAAAAAGCATATCAGTATGGTGTTAAAGCAGCAAGAGCAGAAATAATAGCTTTGAAAGATGAATGAATAAAAGAAGCTTTCCGTTTTCCTTTTTATGTTGGAAGACAGAAAGCTTCTTTTTTGCTGCAACAGTAATAGTTACGGGAAAATGCGGAATAATAACCATGGTTCTTTGTAACCAGGAAGCCGGTAACATTTCATTTGACCCAATAGCCGGACTTTAGCGATTTATCTCAGTTTTTAGAGAGTAAATTCCTCAATCAGGACTTTGTTCTGTGAGCCTGTTATGAAGTTTTTTCCAATTCACCGCCTTAATTTGCGAAATAATATTTACAGATAAAAGAAAACAGGTATAATTATAGTATAAATAATAAACTATAGTATAATTGAAAAGTGCAATATGTATGCATCAGTGTTAGAAGAAAATGTACATAGCAATATAGAACTATTAATTTCATGCCAATGAGAATATTTAAACTATTGGAGTTGACTAAATGAAAAAATTTTTGATTTATATCAAGATTCTTGTTAACGTACTGCTGTTCGTTCTTGCAGTACTTGCGGTTATTTTTATTGTACCGAAGCTGCTAAGTTTTTTTATGCCCTTTGTAATAGGATTTATCGTATCTGTCATAGCAAATCCACTTGTCAGATTTCTTGAAAAGAAGGTTAAGATACTGCGAAAGCACAGCTCTGCCATAATCATTGTATTGGTAATAGCCGCCGTTGTGGGAGCATTGTATGCCTTAATCAGTGTTTTGGTAAATGAAGTCAGCAACCTGGTACAGGATTTCCCCAATATTTATAAGGGATTGGAGGCACAGTTTCAGACCATTTCCCAGAAGCTTTCAAAGATATACGAGATACTTCCTGATAACATTACAGTAAAGCTGGATGAGCTTGGTACCAATATAACGGACATAGCATCCAAATTCGTGGCAGACAGCAGCAAGTTTAACATCAGTGATGCCGGAGACTACGCAAAGAACCTTATGGATTTACTCCTGTATGCCATTGTAACCATTATGTCCGCCTATTTCTTTATCGCAGAAAGGGACAATCTTGCAGCTACGGTGCACCGTTTGACACCTGCCTCCTTTATTAAGAGCTATAATTTGATTGTTTCCAACTTTAAAATGGCAGTGGGAGGGTATTTTAAAGCACAGTTTAAGATAATGCTGGTGCTCACGGTAATACTGTTTGCAGGCTTTGAGATTTTAAGGGTCAATTATTCCTTCCTTTTAGCCCTGCTGACCGCGTTTCTCGATTTCCTTCCTTTCTTTGGTACCGGAGCTGTTATATGGCCGTGGGCCTTAATTGAAATTTTAACGGGAAATTATTTTAAGGCAGTAATGCTGGTAATTATTTATCTGGTCTGCACCATAGTCAAGCAGGTGCTTCAGCCTAAGATGGTGGGGGACAGTATCGGTATCAGCCCCTTTGCCACACTGGTATTTATGTTTATCGGATACCGGGTGTCAGGAGTGCTTGGCCTGATAATCGGGATTCCCATTGGTATGGTCCTGATTAATTTATTCAAGGCAGGAATGTTTGACGGAGTGATTAAGGGCTTTAAAATCATTATTCATGACATTAATGAGTTCAGAAAACTGTAGAAATATATGGTAAAATGGGAAAAAATATGGAAGAAGCTATTGACCTGTATTACAACATTATATATAGTATTAATAGGACGAAGGATAAGATGGAACCTTGGGATATCATTATACGAAAGGGGATAGAACTATGTGTGAGAACAAAATGCTGAGTCAGGAAAATATCATTGTAACTGCTACGGAAATTCAAACTATTTTAAAAGACTTCCGCATAGGCAAGAAACCTCTGGCAAAATTGTTAGGGTGGGGCGAGACCACAATAATAAGATATATAGAGGGAGACATCCCAACTGCGGAGTATTCGAACAAACTAAAAAACATAGTAGAAGATCCCGTATATTATTATGAACTGCTGCTGGACAATAAGGATAACCTGACCAATGTTGCCTACCGTAAGACTATGCAGGCAGTTCTGGAGAAGATGACAGAGAGAAAAATTAATCTGATAGCCCAGTATATGATATATTACACCCAAGGAGATCTGTCACCTGGTTATACCCAATGGCTTTTATATTATGCCCAGGGTTTTTCCATGGCACTGTTCGACAGGGAATTATTCGAGGATGATTATTATGTAAATACGGAAAATGCTCCTTATATCAGCTTGTACAACAGCATGAAAAAGCATGGAGTAAATTTATTTGAGGTTCCCTTGAACCGCCTGGCGGAGCATGAAAAAAGTCTCATAAATAAGATTTTAGATACCTTCTGCTGGTATGGGCCGAAGACGTTGAAAGCCCTTTCAGCCTTTGAGAAATCCAATTACCGCGTATCCAGGGATAAAGAGGGCAGAAGAATCATTTCAAAGGATTTAATAAAGAGCCAGTTCAAGGATATCCTGGCGCTTTACGGAATCAGGGGACTTAATGACATACATAAGTATCCCGACAGCAGATTTTTTGATTTGAAGGGAATTTAAGCTGAATTAAGCGGCTCTGTGTTAATAGCTGGGGTGGATTCAAAGAATCCCACCCTAACTATTGACACAGCCAAAAAACAGGGAGCTGCTGCAGATAGCCGGCTAATCTCTTTCCGTAAAGCTATCTGCAGCAGTTCCCTGTTTTCCATGTATCGAAAGAAGCCAGGCGGCAATGTTTTATAAACTGCGCTGGTAAATATTATACTTTGATTCAAGGCGAATGGGCTGATAGGATAATTTGGCTTTTCTTAAACCTTCCTGACCCAGGTCGTCTTCTCTGTTGACAATTTCCGCTTCCGGAAAGGAATGGATAAGAAATTGCTGGTTAATATAATTATACAGGCCGGGAATATTGATATTGGCTTTTTCAATGTGAATAAAGGCACATTTGATTTCGGGAGCGTAGCTTCCGATAGAATAGGCCTCCATTTTACCGTCAATATATACTCCGCCAATCTGACAGTCTACAAAGCCGCAATACTTGAATAAGCGGTGTATGCCGTTTTCTTCGCTTCTCATGCTGCTATGCTTATCTTCATAATCTCTGTTATCCAGCCATCTGTCGTGAAAGCTTTCGATTTCAGCCACATCGGAACAATCGAGAGTTCTGAATTCATATCTGCCTTCATAATTTTTCAGAAAAGAATTCAGGTGGTTTTTCTTTTTGTGATAGGCCTTGCCGCTAAGAGTTCTCAATTTTTCGGCATCATAGACATAATCATAGTTCTCCCGGCAGTCCTCCACCGTAAATTCTTCTTCAAAGCCCGGCAGGGCACGAAGTATGGTAAGAAAGGACTCGTCGATCAAATACATATTTAGGGGCTGGTTCAGAACCTTGTTCCAGTGCTCCTTTATTTCTGAAAAAACGGCAGGAATATCATCTGTCTTACAAAGGGGCATCATTGGACTCAACATACTTTTGGCTTTAATTACGCACATCATATAGGTATCATTCCGGTAATAATGAGTATCATAAAACTCTTCCCATATAAACTGGTTTACCGGCTGCCGTTCCGAAATATAAACCGGTCTTAGGTTGGAATAGGACTCCAGACTAAGACAGTCGGCAAGCGTTAGCTTTTTTATTTCTATTCCCATAAACTTTTCTCCTGTCAGTTATGGCTGCCCTTTGCAGGTAACAATGGTTATTTACTTTGTGAATTACGTTTTGACCTCATTCTGAGAGTAGGGTCTAATATTTTCTTTCGTATTCTTAAATTCTGTGGAGTGACCTCTAAGAGTTCATCCGTATCGATAAATTCAAGAGCCTGTTCCAGGCTTAAGTTCTTAGGCGTAACAAGCTTTAATGATTCATCAGCACTGGAGGAACGGGTATTGGTCAATTGCTTTCTCTTGCAGACATTTACTTCAATATCCTCTGCCTTGCCATTCTGTCCTATTACCATACCGGAATATACCTTGACACCGGGTTGGATAAAGAGGGTGCCGCGTTCCTGGGCGTTAAAGAGTCCATAAGTAATCGCTTCTCCAGATTCATAGGCAATTAAAGACCCTTGCTTTCTGTACTGGATATCACCCTTATAGGGACCGTAATCTTCAAATAAGGTGTTTATAATACCGTTACCCTTTGTGTCCGTTAAGAATTCGCCTCTGTATCCGATAAGTCCTCTGGAAGGAATAATAAATTCCAGTCGGGCATAACCGCCGTTGCCATTTGACATTCCCTGCAGTTCACCCTTACGCTGACTTAATTTATCAATAACTGTACCGGTAAATTCATCGGGAACATCAATGATCGCACGTTCCATTGGCTCCAGCTGGTGGCCTTTTTCATCATGGTGGTAAAGTACTTCTGCCTTGCTGACAGCAAATTCATAGCCTTCTCTTCGCATATTTTCAATCAGGACGGATAAATGAAGCTCGCCTCTGCCGGATACCTTAAAGCTCTCTGTGGTATCTGTTTCTTCCACACGGAGGCTGACATCGGTATTCAACTCACGGAATAAGCGGTCCCTTAAATGTCTTGAGGTTATATATTTACCTTCCTGTCCTGCCAGAGGGCTGTCATTTACGATAAAGTGCATGGCAATCGTCGGCTCGGAAATCTTCTGAAAGGAAATAGGTCTGGGGTTTTCAGGTGAACAGAGGGTATCACCGATGTGAATGTCTGCAATACCGGAGATGGCAACAATTGCACCGATGGAGGCTTCATTTACTTCAACCTTTTTAAGGCCTTCGAATTCATAGAGCTTGCTGATCTTAACCTTTTGGCTCTTTTCGGGATCATGGGCATTGACCAGGACTACCTCCTGATTAACCTTAATAGCACCGTTGTCAACCTTGCCGACACCGATACGGCCTACATATTCATTATAATCAATGGTACTGATAAGCACCTGTGTGCTTTCCTCCGGGTCTCCTTCAGGAGCTGGTATATAGTCTATTATTGTTTCAAAGAGAGGTTTCATATTCTCAGGAGATTCATTTAATTCTAATATAGCAACACCGGATTTTGCAGATGCAAAAACGAAAGGACAGTCAAGCTGGTCTTCGGAAGCATCCAGTTCAATAAATAATTCAAGTACTTCGTCAATTACTTCCTTGGGTCTGGCTTCCGGACGGTCAATTTTATTAATGCAGACGATAACCGGCAGGTCAAGCTCAAGAGCTTTCTTTAATACGAACTTTGTCTGAGGCATGGGGCCTTCAAAGGCATCCACTACCAGGACTACGCCGTTGACCATCTTAAGGACACGTTCTACCTCACCGCCGAAATCCGCATGTCCGGGGGTATCTATAATATTGATTTTAACACCTTCATAATATACTGCAGTATTCTTGGAAAGAATAGTGATACCGCGTTCTCTTTCAATATCATTGGAGTCCATGACTCTTTCCTGTACCGTTTGGTTGGAACGGAATACGCCGCTTTGTTTTAAAAGCTCATCTACAAGGGTTGTTTTACCGTGGTCTACGTGAGCGATGATTGCAATGTTTCTGATATCTTCTCTTTTGATACGCATATTATCCTCTTTCCTAAATGTCCAGGCTGCGACTGGATATTTCTATACTATAGCTGATTTGTTTCTATATATTTTAATATTAGAAGCGGCTGATGCGGCCGGCTTTCATTTTATTGTCATAATTAAAATATGAATTCAATAAAATGATATAGATTTATATAAACTGCAATAAATTCTAAGAAACCCACGGGACACTCTAACTTGAATATTGTATCATACTACGGAAAATTTACAAGGTCTTTCTTTGGAGGGCTTTAATTTCAGCATTTTGCTTATCTGTAAAAAAAATTCAGATAAAAACTTGGAAATTTTTTAATGTTTTTGTTCTAAAGGAAATAAAATCTGCATACATATAGTAATGGAGAATAATTTTATCTTGAAGGTCAGGACAATACAATTGGGATACCAATTTAAAATTGTACAGAACACGAGTAAAGAGAAGGGAGTCATACGAAATGACAGATAAAGTATTTGATAACAATCAAGTAAGTATTGCAGGCGAGGTAATGACTGATTTTGAATTCAGTCACGATGTATTTGGGGAAGGCTTTTACGTGCTGGAGGTGCAGGTAAGCCGGCTAAGTAGTTCTGCGGATATTATTCCTATTATGATATCGGAGCGGTTAGTCGATGTAAAGGCAGATTTAAAAGGCAAGTATGTGGAGGTTAACGGGCAGTTCCGTTCCTATAACCGACATGAGGACAACAAGAACAGGTTGGTGCTGTCCGTATTTGCCCGGGAAATCAAAGTAAGCGATGAGGATACGGAAGGTATCCGCCCTAATTTCATTTTTCTGGACGGTTTCGTCTGCAAGCAGCCTATATACCGAAAGACTCCCCTGGGACGAGAAATTGCCGATATTTTACTTGCAGTAAACAGACCTTACGGAAAATCCGATTACATACCCTGCATCTGTTGGGGAAGAAATGCCAGATTTGCTGAGAATTTCACTGTTGGAGGCCATATTCAGGTATGGGGCAGAATCCAGAGCAGGGAATATCAGAAAAAGTTAAATGAAAGTGACTTTGAAAAGCGGATTGCTTATGAGGTATCCGTAAGCAAGCTGGAATATTTGGAAGAATATTAAGAAGATTAATTGGATTCGTGTGGCAGAAGGTCATGTTCATTGAAGGCATACCTGGAGTTTAAGAATATACACAGGCGAAAGCTGAAATTACCTTATGATACCGAATCGTTATTGGAACATAAAATTAAAAAAGCCATGGACTTATGGAGCTGTTAATTGATAAATACCTTTAAGGGGGGCAGGTATCAGTTAATCCAGCCTAAAAGTCCATGGCTTATTCAATTAGTGGGAGGAGGCCAGCTTCAGGCCTATAATTCCGGTCAATATAAAGCCCATGCACACTATTCTTAAGACATCCACCGGTTCCTTAAATAACAGGATACCCAGAATTGCGGTACCAATTGTGCCGATACCGGTCCATATGGCATAAGCAGTTCCCAAAGGCAGGGTCTTTAAGGCAAGGGACAGGAAATAAAAGCTTGCTGCCATTCCGGCTATTGTAAGGGCACTTGGTACAAGCCTTGTAAATCCATGGGAGTACTTTAAGCCTACAGCCCACCATACTTCACAGATACCGGCAATAATTAAGTATAACCATTTCATAAAAATTCTCCTCCTTTTATCAGGTTTAGGGGTTACCAGGTAAATGAGCAAAAAAGAAAAGCCTGGGAGATGTTTTTCAATCTCCCAGGCTTTTATCCTTCCGTGAACGCAGTTAACTGCGCGTTTTATCTCGGACCTGACCAATACGGTTTGTATTGCGGAACCCTATAAAACTTATACTATTTATTTTACCTGGTATTATAATACGAAATTATGAAAGCAATGTCAAGGTTAAAGAAAATCTAAAGTACCTTTACAGTTATAGGTTAGTCTTTGTTGCATTTAAGTCTTTGGAAACGGACGATGGTTTCTGGTTCCGTTCATTCATTTTCTAGTTCACGGTTCCAATTCCACTAAAATGCCAGCCGTTATTCCTGGAAGATTAAATTGCACCAAACTCGCTTCACATTTACTGGTTATATCAATACTATGCGCTCAGACACTGGTGCGATTTAACCTAGTCATAACGGCTGCCATTTAAGTGTCATATGGAACCCTTCAATAGAAAATGAATGAACGGAACCAGAAACCATCTGTACTTTAGCATAACATTTATGTGAATAGAGGTGTAAGGTTTAATATAACTCTTTCCAGTAACTGGTTTTATGTATTTGCAATTCCGCTATTTGTAGTTCCGTTATATGAATTTGAAAAGCAGTTCCATTAAATGCAATGCATACGCATCAGACCAAATAATGGATATGAACAGATGACCAAGGGGGTTGTTTTGGAGGTTTGTCTCAAGAGGTTCCTTATGACACTTAAGCGGCAGGAAACGTGACTAGGTAAAACAGTGCCACTGTTTGAGCTTGATACCTGACACAGCCAAATCTGTCACAGCGAGTTTGGCGCTGATTTACCTGCCAGTCACGTTTTCTGCCGTTTTAGTGGAATAAGGGTTCTCGCGTAACAAACCTCCAAAACAACACCCTTGGTCATCGTCCGCTCCCATAAACTTCCCTTATGCATTTGCCGTTCTATATGAAATTGTAATTGACAATAAAAAAGCATAATGTTAATATAAAGAGGTATTGATAAACAAAAAAATAACGTGATTTTGGTAGAGGCGCATTTTTTAAGAGTACATAGCAGGATATGGCAGAACATAAAGGATTGCTGTGGAAAGGAAAAGATGCCGAAATAAAGAAAAATTTTGCTTTTTCTTTGTTGGGCATGCAGTTAAGAGCTGTGTGACTGTCATCAAGAAATTGATGGAGTGCTGCCTGAAGAATGATAGCTTTATTTCTCCGTACAGGGAGAAATTTTTCGGGATTCTTTGGTGTCGGCTCACGGGCCGGCTTTTTTTATTTCACTTACCCTTTTCTTTGCCAAAAGAAAAATGCGTTAGCTTAAGGGTCCTAAAAGGACGAAAAAACAGGAGGTGCCTTTATGGCAATATTTAAAGGAGCGGGAGTTGCAATCGTAACCCCCTTTGATGAGAATTTGAACGTGAATTACAGGAAGTTAGGCGAACTGATTGATTACCAGATTGAAAATGGTACGGACAGCATCATCATCTGCGGTACTACAGGTGAATCCTCTACTCTGACTGAAAAAGAGCATATGGAATGTATCCGTTATACGGTGGATAAGGTAGCAAAAAGAGTTCCTGTAATAGCAGGTACCGGCTCTAATTGCACCCAGACTGCCATTGAGCTCTCGGAGGATGCCTTAAAGGCAGGAGCGGACGGGCTTCTCCTGGTAACACCCTATTATAACAAGGCGACGCAAAAGGGCCTGATACAGCATTTTACCATGATAGCAAAGGCGGTGGACCTGCCTGTTATTCTCTATAATGTACCCAGCAGGACCGGCTGCAACCTATTGCCTGCAACTGTGGCTCAGATTTTTAAGGATGTGGATAACGTGGTCGGAATTAAAGAAGCCAGTGGAAATATCTCGCAGGTGGTTGAATTGATGCATCGCACTCAGGGAGACATTGACCTCTATTCCGGAAATGACGATCAGGTAGTGCCCTTGCTTTCCTTAGGAGGAATTGGGGTAATCTCTGTCCTGTCCAATATTCTTCCCAGGGAAACCCATGACATTGTTGCGAACTTCTTAAAGGGAGATGTGAAGGCAAGCCGGGAGGAGCAGCTAAGGCTGGTACCGCTGATTGAAGCGCTCTTTTGTGAGGTGAATCCCATACCGGTTAAGAAAGCCCTGAATCTGATGGGTCTTGAAGTCGGCGGTCTGAGAAGTCCTTTGACAGAAATGGAAGAAGCCGGTACGGAAAGATTACGGAAGGCTATGAAGGATTGCGGAATCAGCCTGGTCTGAAAATCTGATATTAAGGATGGCAAATAGCGGTAAACTATTATATAATTATAGTATACGTATCTTGTTATCCTGTCAGGCTGAATAGCTGTGTCAGATTTATTGGATAGGAACAGGAGAAAAATACCGAAGGTACGTAAAAGAAAAGGAGTTAGGTTAAAATGGTTCGTATAATATTGCGCGGCTGTAATGGCCGGATGGGTCAGGAAATCACCAAGCTGTGTAAGAGTGATGGAGAAACGGAAATTATTGCCGGGGTAGACTTAAGCAATCGCTTTGAGAATTCCTATCCCGTTTATGATTCTTTTTTTAAGATAAAAGAAAAGGGAGATGTAATCATAGACTTCTCTTCCCCTAATGGATTAAAGGAAATGCTGGACTACAGCGCAAATTCCGGTACACCTGTTATATTGTGTTCCACAGGCCTTTCAGAAGAGGACCTGGGGCTGGTAAAGAAAGCGGCTGAAAATGTCCCCATTCTTCGTTCGGCAAATATGTCCTTAGGAATCAATACTATGATTAAGCTGATTAAAGAGGCTGCCAAGGTGCTCAGTGAAGGCGGCTTTGATATTGAGATAGTAGAAAAGCATCATAACCAGAAGCTGGATGCCCCCTCCGGGACGGCACTCCTATTAGCAGATTCCATGAATGAAGTATTGGGCGGAGAATATGATTATGTATATGACCGCACAGACGTAAGAGAGAAACGGGGCGAGAAGGAATTCGGCATCGCTGCGGTCAGAGGCGGCAGCATAGTGGGCGACCATGAAGTAATATTTGCCGGCCTTGATGAAGTAATTGAGATAAAGCATGTTGCGTACTCCAGGGCAATTTTTGCCAAAGGGGCCATAACGGCGGCTAAGTTCCTTCAGGGCAAGGGACCGGGCCTGTACACGATGCAGGATGTTATTGTATAAATTAATGGAAGCATATAATCTTATTCTTATAAGCGGGATATCAAAGGGCAAGTACTTTGATATACCCGCTTAAAGCAGGTTAATGGTAGATTAGACAAAAAACATGTAGAATAGGCATCAGCTATTGTAAAAAATATCCAAGATGTTATAATGTTACTGTAACAATAAATACTATCTTTGAGGTATTCTTTTGAAAGGGGGAGTTTCATGAAAAGCATGAAACAAGTTTTTGACGACACGCAGACGGTAAAGACAAGACAGAAAGAAGGGGGGTGAGTAAATGGTCACCTACGATTCCCTGTTCCTGATGATTCAGTTTGGCATGCTGCTGATAGCTGTGTTTGGCTTGATGCAAAACAAAAGTAATCGTAAAAAACACTAGAGAATAACTACAAGAATATAACAGGAGGCCTATGAAGCTGACAAATCCCGCACATAATTTTTAGAGAGTATCCGGTTTTTACTCAATGGATGCTCTCTTTTTAAATTATAGGAAATTCCTAAAATCAGATTATAGTATAAGAAACTGTTCGCTGATAATTAAGCTGGTTCAGTTACTTTTTAATATTTAACAAAATTTTTCGAAAAAATTCGAAAAAAATATTAATATTGTAGATTGTTTTTTAATATTATAGATGCTAATATTAAAAATGTAAATTATATGAAATTATTTAAAGCGACCGGTGCCTTCCTTTAACTAATTATAAAATTAAATCATGGAGGTGTTCTTTTTGAAAAACGTTAAAAAAATGATACAACTAGTTTCTGCTATGATGTTATGCTGTTTATTGATGGCTAATATCTTTAGTACACATGCCAATGCAGCTGCAAATATTCAAGCAGAGCCGAATGTGCAATTATACTATGCGCAATTTAGTGGACCTTCAAGAGCTTCTTATGAATCATATTTTGGGTATGTTGCAGTTAAAAATCTGGGTTCTGATAAAAATGTAGTAATACATTATACAAAAGATGGACAGACTTGGAATGATCTTGCTGCAGTATATGTAAAGGCAGATCCCAATGACCCAGAATATGATATTTACAGTTTTAATATTCTGACATCACCTATTACATTTGCAATAAAATACCAAGTAAATGGACAAACCTATTGGGATAATAATGATGGAAATAATTATCATATGGAAAATCCTAATCTTGTTGTACTTGGAAAGAGTTTCGTAAAGACAGTAACAATTAACAATAATCCTACCATCATTTATGTAAAGAATTTAGCTTATCAAAAAACGGTAAAGATTCGTTATACAACAAATAATTGGAATTCCTATCAGGATGTTGATGCTAAATTCTATAAAGCGGAGAATGAAAATATTGATGAATGGAATATTCCCCAAAATATTCCTACCGGTACAGATGTTAAATATGAAGTTTTATATAGTGTAAATGGAAATACATATATTGATAATAATTTTGGAGATTATTATACTAACTGGTAAGCCTGGCAGTAAAGAAAAGGTGTCTTGTGTGAATTATTGAGAAGCACAAAAAAGAGGCTGTAACTTGTATAAAGAAAAGAGACTGTAAATTGTAGGAGGTGCACAGTCTTTTTTCTTTTTTTATTATAAATCACATAGTCTACAATAGTTTTTTATGGTGAAAACCGTGATGTACGGTTAATATTAAAAATTTTCCATGAAAATATGAAAAAGTTCACAAATTTTTCGCAAACTAATAGTAACATATCCTTGTTGGTCTGTATTGGGAAAAGCAGTAATGCAGGCAAGGTATGGAAAGAAAATATGTATTTATATAATAAGGAGGAGAAAAGGTTGATTGAAGTCAAACATCTGGTGAAAAAGTATGGGGAACATCTTGCGGTAGATGACTTAAGCTTTACCCTGGAAAAAGGGCAGATACTGGGATTCCTTGGACCTAACGGTGCAGGAAAATCTACTACAATGAATATTCTCACAGGGTATATATCAGCTACGGAAGGAACCGTTATGATAAACGGCCATGATATTTTCGATGAACCGGAGGAAGCCAAGAAATGTATCGGTTATCTCCCGGAGCTTCCGCCCTTATATCAGGACATGACAGTAAGGGAGTACTTAAACTTCGTAGCAGATATTAAATTTGTGAAGAAGAACGAAAAGAGAAAAATGATTGACAGAATTATGAGGATGACAAAGATTACGGAAGTTTCCGAGCGTCTGATCAAGCAGCTGTCAAAGGGATATAAGCAAAGAGTGGGTCTGGCCCAGGCAATTGTTGGTTTTCCGGAGGTCATTATCCTGGATGAGCCCACAGTAGGCCTTGATCCCATGCAGATTATTGAAATCAGAGACCTGATAAAGGAACTCAGCAAGAACCATACCATTATCCTGAGCTCCCACATCCTGTCCGAGGTCAGTGCAATCTGTGACCAGGTTATGATTATCAATAAGGGAAGACTGATTGTATCCGATACACCGGATAACCTCTCCCAGCATATCGGAGGCTCCAAGGGGCTTCATCTGGAAGTAAAGGGTGAGCAGGAAGCCATCAAAAAGGCTCTTGAGACCATACCTGAGATTACAAAACTTGAATTTGATAAAAATGCAAAGGGCGGCATTGTAAAGCTTTCCGCTTACAGCAACGAGGAAAATGATATCAGAGAGGCTGTATTCTATGCTTTAAGCGATGCAAAATGTCCTATCTATGATATGCATTCTACAAAGATGTCCTTGGAGAATATCTTCCTTGAATTAACACAGGACAGCCCAAAACCTCATGCTTCCAAAAACTCCAACAGGCTTTTACGCAAGAACAAAAAAAAGGATGAGGATGGTATTCCTGCAGAAACGGCGGAAGCAATGAATCAGGAACCGGAACAGAAGGAGGAGAATTAGGATGCTGGCTATTTTCAAAAAAGAACTAAAGTCCTATTTTACATCTATGACAGGATATGTATTTATAGCATTTTTCCTGGTTATCGTAGGTATTTACTATGCGGTGTTCAATTTAATTAACCGCTCAGCTAATTTTGAAAATGCACTATCAGGTTTATCATTTATCTTTGTTCTGTTAGTGCCGATTTTAACCATGAGATTAATGGCAGAGGACAAGAAGCAAAAGACCGACCAGTTATTATTTACCTCACCGGTCTCCATCGGAAAAATAATATCCGGAAAATATTTTGCAGTACTTACTGTATTTTTAATTTCCATGTTAATAATTTGTTTTTATCCGCTGATTTTAATGCAGTTCGGCAGCGTACCCTTAAAGAGTGCATACAGTGCCATTTTAGGCTTTACTCTTCTGGGTGCGGCTTATATTTCAATCGGGCTGTTCATATCTTCCCTGACAGAAAGCCAGATGGTATCCGCGGTTGTAACCTTTGTGGTTATGCTGATTACAGTTCTTATGGACAGTCTTGTGAATTTCCTGCCTACGGATAACCGTTCCTGCTATATTGTATTCTTTATCGTAGTTCTGCTGATATGCTGGCTTTTATACAGTATGATGCACAACATAACCGTTGCACTGACGGCAGGTGTAATCGGAGAGGCAGCCCTGACCATTATTTATGTTATGAAGCCTGCTTTGTATGATGGACTTCTTACCAAGGTCTTAGGATGGTTCTCTGTCATTGCAAGGTATGATAATTTTTCAAGCGGATTATTGGATTTAACCTCTATTGTTTACTATATAAGCATCGTGTTTATTTTCCTGTTCTTGACTGTCCAGGCAATTAAGAAACATAGATGGAACTAAGGAAGGGAGATGGAGTAAATGAGTGAGCAAAAAGAAAACAATACCAATGTTGAAGATAATGTTACAGAGCAGAAATTAGCGGCAGATAATAATGCGGCAGAAACCAATAATGCAGCGGCAGGCAGCAAAGCACCGGGGGTTGCCGATAAAATCAAGGCCTCCTTCTCTTCCAGAAAATTCAGGGGAGGAGCTTATGCAACAGTAGTATCTGCTGTTGTCATTGTAATCGTAATCATATTAAATGTTATCATCTCACAATTAGACCTTAAGGTGGATGTCACCAAGGACAGCAAATATTCCCTGACCAGTGTTACAAAGGATTATGCGAAGAAAATGAAGGATGATATTACGATCTACTATCTTGTACAGACGGGACAGGAAAATAAGACCACAAAGCAGATTATTGAGAATTATCCCGAAATTTCCAAACATATTAAGGTGGAATATAAGGACCCTGTTCTATATCCAAACTTTGCAAAGAAATACGTAGATGACAAGGTTACCAATAACAGTGTGCTGGTAGTCAATAATTCCAATAACAGAGTAAAATATGTGGATTCCAGCAGTATGGTGGTTACCCAGATGGATTACCAGACCTACCAGACCTATCAGACAGGAATTGATGTGGAAGGCCAGGTCACTTCAGCCCTCCAGTATGTAACTACAGATAACCTGCCTATTATGTATACTGTGACAGGACATGGAGAAACAGAGCTTTCCAGCACCTTAACCTCAGCTCTTGGCAAGATTAATGTAACCTCTAAGTCACTCAATACCCTTACAACGGAAAAGGTGCCGGATGACTGTTCCGTTCTGCTGATCAATACACCCCAGAAGGATTTCTCAGCCGATGAGGTAACTATGGTAAAGAATTACCTTTCAAAGGGCGGTCATGCCATCATTTATACAAATTATCTGGCAGGCAGCCTGGATAATTTCAGCAGCCTTTTAAATTACTATGGAGTAAGCGTGGTACCTGGATTCGTTGTGGAAGGCAGCAGAGACCATTATATGGGTCAATATGTCACAGACCTGATACCAAGCATTGAATCCCATGACATTACCTCATCCTTAAAAGCGGCGGGTTCTTATATTATAGCACCCCAGTCTTCCGGTCTTAAGACTCTTGATTCGGCAAGAAGCACCATTGAGACCACACCGCTACTTACTACCTCCGATGAGGCATACTCAAAGACAGATGTCAGCTCAAGTAATGCCTCAAAGGAAAAAGGCGATATTGACGGTCCTTTTAACCTTGGCGAAGCAATCACTGAGAAATATAATGATACGGAAGCCAAGCTGGTAGTATACGGCTCTTCCTTATTGATTGATGAAGGCACGGTTTCTGTTAATTCCTTCGGAAACCTGGATTTGTTCTTAAATACCGTAAACTTTGTAACGGACAAGAAGGATACGCTGGCTGTAAGAACTGTTAGCACAGAGCCCCAGTATCTGAATGTAACGGCAGCAAAAGCAAACCTGTGGTCAATACTCATCGTAGTTGTATTGCCGGTGCTTGTTCTTGCTTCCGGCGGATATGTGGTACTTAGAAGGAGGAAGAAATAATGGCTGGCAGTAAGCGTAAAAAAAACATTGGATTACTGCTGCTGCTCATTGTTATGATTCTTTTGCTAGGTGTATATTTCTGGATGACTAAGTATAATAGTGACAAAAAAGATTCAAAAAATGACACAGCAGAAACTAATAAAGCAATTGTAACTCTGGATAAGGATACCATTAAGACAATTTACTTTAAGAACCAGGAGTATGAAATGACCTTAAGCTTAAACAGCAAAGGGGTGTGGGAAGACAAGGAAGACCCTGGCTTCCCGGTTAACCAGACCTATGCTGGCAATATGCAGAGCCTCTTTACTGATATAGCCCCTACCAATACCCTGACAAAAGACATTGATGACCTGACCGCCTTTGGTCTGGATAAGCCGGCTGTTACTGCCACTGCTACTACGACCGATGGCAAGGAAGTGACCATAACCGTAGGAAATGAAACCCCCTTAGGCGGAGAATATTACGCCACAGTAAAGGGAAATAATGCGGTTTATGTTGTCGGTGCCTCCTATCACAGCTATTTCGGATATAAAAGGTCGGAAATGCTTACGGTTGAAACCCTTCCATCCATCACTGCGGAGAACATTACCAGCCTGGATGTGGCACCAAAGGACGGCAAGGAATTCCAGGTGGCATATGAGCCGGATTCACCCTATGATTATTCAGGCTTCAGCGACTATATTATAAAGAAGCCTTACACAACTCCGGTGGCAGCCGACATTGACAGCCTTAATACCCTGTTTGCCAACTATACGGCTTTGTCCTTTTCCTCCTGTGAGGATTACAAGGCCGCTGATTTAAGCAAATATGGCCTGGATAAACCGGCCTATACCATAGCCATTGGCTACTATGAGGAACAGAAATCCGATACCGGCAGCACGGATACCAGCAAGAGCAGTACGGACAGCACCGACAGCAAGAGTACGGATAAGACTGCCAAGGTGAGCAAGAGCCTGACCCTTTTAATCGGAAATGCCAATGATGACGGTGATTATTATGTAAAGACACCGGATTCCAATGCGGTAAATGTTATGAGCAAATCAACCGTAGATAAGCTTGTGAATATTGATGCTTACAGCAATACCTATAAATACACGAACCTGATTAATATTGAAAATGTTGACAGTGTGGATATTGCCTCGGAAGGTACGACTCATACACTTACTATTAAGAGGGAGACAAAGAAGGAAAACGATAAGGACGTTACAACCGCAACTTATACGGTGGATGGTAAAAAAGCAGAGGAAGATGCCTTTAAGAAGATTTATTCCGTAGTGATTACTCCGAAAACCGGAAGAGAAATCCCGGCAGCTGACCTGAATAAGGGCAAGAACGAAACACCCGACCTGACCTTAACGTTCCACCTTAACACCTCTGATACACCTTATGTTGTGCAATTCAAGCCCTATGATGACAGCTATGACATAGTAAATACCAACGGAACAGAGCTGTTCCTGACAGATGCAAGAAATGTAAAGGCTGTTTTAGATTCCTTTAGTGCGAAGTAATCAGCCTACAAGAGCCAAAAAGTCAGTGTTTTTAAGACTTTTTGGCTCTTTTTTTTGCAGTTGCAGGATGCTGCTTGAAGAGCCTTGTAATGTTGCTGTTTAGGCGGGATACCCTTGGAGGGTAATGTTTATTTTGTTGAAATAATTTTTTGGTAAAAGAAATAGCGGTCTGTCTCTATATACAATGGTATATTATTTCCGGTAACAGGATAGTATGGTAGAGAATATAAGCTTACCGGAGAGCGGAATGCGGGAAGTCATAACCATAATAATGAATTTTATCACCGGTTCCCTGCTGATCATTACGGGTGTCAGTACCATGGGAGGAACCCTGGAGCGGGCCAACTCAAAGCTTTTGAATAAGACCATCAGCCTGTTTTCCAAAAACAGGTGGACGGCGTTTTTTACAGGCATCTTTCTTACGGGCCTTGTGCAAAGCAGCACTGCTGTTACCATATTAACGGTCAGCCTGGTGGATTCGGGCATTATGAAGCTGGAAGCAGCTGTCAGCATTGTTTACGGAGCCAATATCGGCACTACCTTTAATGCACAGTTTATGAGCCTGCATATCAGCCAGTATGCCTGGTACATACTTATTGCCGGCTGTATTTTGAGCTTTGGCACCGTTGCCAGGCTTAAAACCGCCGGTACTGTCATCGCCGGCGCCGGTTTAATGTTTTCGGGGCTGGACCTTATGAGCAAAAGTGTCATGATTTTAAAGGATAACAGCTTTCTTGCCCAGTGGATGCAGGACCATTCGGAAAATATATTTCTGTGCCTGGTTACGGGCCTGGTATTTACCATGCTGGCGCAAAGCAGCAGCGCTACGGTGGGAATGACAATTCTGCTGTTCAATAACGGGCTGCTGCCCTTTGCTTCCGCAGTGGCCCTTACCCTGGGAGATAATATAGGAAGCTGCATCATTGCACAGATTGCCAGTATCAAATCCGGAACTGCGGGGAAGAGAGTGGCGCTGGCACATACCCTGTATAATGTTTTGGGAGTTGCCGTCGCCTTTCTCCTGCTGCCTCAATTCTGCGGTGCAGTACTGGTGGCCACAAGGCATCTGGGACAGGACAGCAGCCACCTTGTCGCCAATACCCACACTATATTCAATCTTTTAAGCGCCATGCTTTTTCTTCCCATATCCAAATATTACGTACAATTGCTCCGTTTTATCCTTCCGGATAAAATAATAGAAAGATGAAGAAAGCTGGAGGTCTACGAATAAAAAGGCAGTGTCAATTTCAGCATCTCACTTAGGACTTCAACAAGTTGTTTTAAGGGAATATTCTGGTCAGAACGGATCCAATTAATATACACACCAATAATACCTGAAGATGCATATTCTATCTTTATTTGCTGATTTATAGATACAGTGCCGTAATCAGATAATATTTTTTGTGTCAGTTTCTGATTTAATAAGGAAGTACATTCGTTAATGAGAAAAGAATAGGAATCTTTTTCTGCAATTGTTTTGTAAAAGGACATGTCTTTTTCCATTATTTGATTAAGGCCTTTGAAAAATGCAGAAAAATCAAAGGTCTTACTGCTATTCAGTAAGAGCAAGAGTTCATCAGAGAGTTCATTGAGCAGATCTTTGTATACATCTAATACCGTATCATAATGAAGATAAAATGTTTTTCTGTCGATATCAGCAAGATTGGCAATATCAGTAACTGTAACCTGTTCTAATTCCTTCTGCCCAATTAGCTGTATAAATGCATTACGAATATTTTTTTTTGTTCTGATTACGCGTCTATCTGTTTTTTTAGTCATGCTTTCTTCCTCAAATTTTATAATATGTGTGGAATAGTTCTCAAATTATGAATATCTGGTAATTGAAATATTTCCTAAAAAGATTATAATTCGCATATGTAGATAAATCAACAAAATAAGAAAAATATTTGAAGGGATTGGAGGAGAAGTCGTATGAATTTATTTGAAAAGCTCTTTTCAAGTTATCCGAAGACGGATGTATCACCGGAAGATTTTGTATACGCATTAAGTACGCAGAATCCACAGTTTGCCTTAACACTTACAACCGTTCTGATTACATTTATATTAGGATTTCTGGTTTATGTGTATTCCTTTATTCTGGTCGATCGGGAGAAGAGCGGACCTTATCCGTTATGGATGCATACGTTTTACTGTGCGGCTGATTTTATGGGAATATGGGTGTTCCTGTCGGCTTATTTGAGATATGATCATTTCTGGTTCTTCCTGCTTGGAATAATAGGCGAAATCGTATGGGTCGGTTTCGAAATCTATTGTCTCTGGCGTTCAGTTACCTATGAACGGGTAGAAATCTGGGGAGAAAATGCGACCTTAAAACAGGCTATTTGCACTTGTATTATGCAGAGCGTAATCTTTTTTGCAAGTTTAAATCTTCTTCGTGTTGAACTTGGAGATGAATCTATGTTCAAATTCTGGATTTTTACACAGGTAATTATTTGCTGTGCACCGGGTCTTTTCTGGGAAAAGCGCGGTACCAGAATTGGAGCTTGCTGGCAGTTAAATATTGTCCTGATATTAGTTGCTGTTATGTCATTTAATCCATGGAATATGTGGGCACTAATTAGTCCTGAGTTCTTTTCAGTGGCAAATAATCCCTGGTATTATATCGTTGGGCTGATTACACTATTTTTTGCAATCAGAGGATGCTATGTATATGCGAAACTTCCTGAAAAACCAGACAGGCTTTCGGATGGTAAAAAACCTATTTTCTAATTTTATTGCGAAGGGAAAAAACACAGTTTTTACGATAAAAGCCCAGAATTGCATAATGCTATGAATTGATAGATAAATAAAGCTTTAAAGACCAGGAGTGTAATGATAAACAGTTTATACTCCTGGTTTTTTTGCCTGGTCATATTCAGGTCATATTAGTCTGATATTTTACTACCTATGATAGGAACAATAGAGGTAATCATTAAAACATTGGTAGAAAGATAAAGAAAGAAGAGGTATGATAATGATGTCAGAAGCAAAATATGCAGTACGTTACTGTTCAAAAACAGGTAACACAAAGAAGCTGGCGGAGCAAATAGCAGCTACGTTAGGGTGTAAGGCAGAAACAGTGGATCATAGTATTCAAAGCAAGGCAGATATCTTATTTCTTGGTTGTTCCGTATATTGGGGAGGTATTGATCCTGTTATAAAGAACTTTATTCAGAATCTGGATGCAAAATATGTAAAGAAGATAGTGGTGTTTTCAACTTCTGCACTGGCAGAACGTGCATACCCTGGCATCCAAAGGCTGCTGAAAGAAAAAGAAATATGTGTTTCAGAAGATAATTTTTATTGTCGTGGTGAATTTAAATTTTTACACAAGGGAAAGCCGGATGCGCAGGATTTGAAAGATGTATCTATTTTCGCAAGGAAATTTCTGGAGGAATAAGTGATGGATGAAAAACTAGATTTAGAAAGGTATCTTTCAAATGGCGTAGAAAATATTGTAAAGGGAGCAATCAGAGCAACGTTAAAGGATCCGCGGGAAAGCATTTTTATGGCAAAATACGCAATTGCAAGTAAGGAAGCAGCCAGAAAACGTCAAAAAGCAAAAGAACAGAGTGAAAATATACCGCCATTTCTCATTGCAAGTATCACCAGCAGTTGTAACCTTCATTGTGCTGGATGCTATGCAAGATCAAATCACACTTGTAGTGATGCAGAGGCAGTATCTCAGCTGACAAGAGAAGAATGGGAGAAGATTTTTCTTGAAGCAAGTGATCTTGGAATAGGATTTATACTGTTAGCTGGTGGTGAACCGATGATTCGCAAAGATGTAATTAAGGCAGCTGGAACCATTCCTGAAATAATATTCCCGATATTTACGAATGGAACTATAATAGATGAAGAATATTACAGAATGCTGGATCAATCCAGAAATCTGATACCAGTCATTAGTATTGAGGGGCATCAGGTAAAAACAGATCAAAGGCGGGGAAGAGGGGTGTATCAAAAGGTGATATCAGCGATGGATTCCTTAAAGGAAAGACATCTTACCTTCGGTGCGTCCATAACACTTACCACAGAAAATATGAAAGAGGTAACAACCGATGAATTTATACATACCCTTGGAGAAAAAGGCGCAAAGGTTGTTTTCTATGTGGAATTTGTTCCGGTAACGGAGGATACCAGGAACCTTGCGCCAGGAGCCGAAGAAAGAGCATGGATAAAGAAACGGCTCAGTCAAATCAGAAAACAGCATCCGGAGATGATTTTTATCTCCTTTCCAGGAGATGAGAAAACTTCTGGTGGATGTTTGGCAGCCGGACGAGGATTTTTCCATATTAATTCTCATGGTGGAGCAGAACCATGTCCGTTTTCGCCATATTCAGATATCAATGTGATAGAAACATCACTAAGGGAGGCCATACATTCCGATTTGTTTCAGAAACTTCAGAATCAAAATATTCTAATAGAGGACCATGCAGGTGGCTGTGTATTATTTGAAAAGAAGGAGCTTGTGGAAGCACTATTGTAGGAGGTAATCAGATGTTTTCGATATTGGTAGTAGAGGATGATGAGACGCTGAATAAAATGATCTGCGCTAAGCTGAAGCAGGAGCAGTTTTCGGTTCATACGGCATTTGACGGTGAACAGGCACTTGAAGTGATGGATGAAAAACATATAGACCTTATTGTTTGTGATATTATGATGCCACGGATGAATGGATATGAGCTGACAGATACTATCCGAAATGCCAATTATACACTGCCAATCCTTATGGTCACAGCAAAGGATCAAATTGAAGATATGGAAAAAGGGTTTGCGGCAGGAACAGATGATTATCTTATTAAGCCTTTTAATATGAAGGAGCTTGTACTTAGGGCACATGCATTGCTAAGAAGATCGCAGATCGCAAGTGAAAGACGCCTGGCAGTGGGGCATGCAGTCCTTGATTATGATGCACTGACGGTAGTGATAGCCGGAGAGGAATATAATCTTCCACCGAAGGAATTTTATCTATTGTTTAAATTGTTAAGTAATCCAAATCATATATTTACAAGATTAGAACTAATGGATGAAATCTGGGGCATGGATACAGATGCTGATGAGCGAACAGTAGATTCACATATTAAGAAACTAAGAAGAAAATTTGAAGGTTATCCTGATTTCGAGCTAATTACAATCAGGGGGCTTGGATATAAAGCAAAGATTAACTGATCAGGAATATTTCACGGAGGAATTATGAAGCAGGAGAAGGAGAAAAGTCAGAGAAAATACAGAAAAGACTTAAGGCATTATTTTGCGGAAAGTGTCATTGTTACGGTGTGCGTCTGTTGTTTGATTGCAGTATTTATGGTGGGTATCTGCCTGAAGATTTTTTACCATCAGACGCTTACACCAGTTCTGCTGTACGGGATATGCCTCATAATATGCTGTGTGACTGTGTGCCTGACTGGAATTTCGCTCTTCGTGCGGACAAAGAAGATCACGACTCCTGTTACACGCGTAAGTGAAGCCATCATGCAGATTTCAGAAGGAGATTTCAAAATTCGAATTCCACATTCCGTTAAGAAACGAGAGGGCTATGCTTACGAAAATGAACTAGATGAACTTGTAAATAATTTAAATAAAATGGTTTCTGAGCTGGAGGGAATGGACTATATGAGGAAAGATTTCATGAGTAACGTTTCTCATGAGGTCAAGACACCAGTAGCGGCTATTACCGGGCTCTCTGAAATTCTATTGGATGGGAATCTGTCAGAAGAAGATCAGCGGGAATATCTCTCACTGGTACATCAGGAATCGGTTCGGCTGTCTGATTTATGTGAAAATATGCTCCGTATGTCCAGGCTGGATCACCAGGAAATTATATCTGAGAATGATGAAATCCGGCTGGATGAACAAATCCGAAAATGTGTTATTTTGCTATCTGAGAAATGGCAGATGAAAAACATTGAATTTGTGCTGGAATTACCGGCAGTAACGATTGTTTCAGAAAAAAATCTCCTGATGCAGATCTGGATGAATCTCCTTGATAATGCAATGAAATACTCGGAAAATAATTCTATTATTGAAATTGGGCTTTCTCAGAAGGAATCAGAAATAAGTGTAAGTATTCGTGATTATGGAATTGGGATCAGCCCAGAGAAACAAAGCAAAATCTTTGAACGATTTTACCAGTGTGAAGAATCTCATAAAAAACAGGGGAGTGGATTAGGCTTATCGATTGTTAAAAGAATACTTGAATTATTAGGTGGGAATATCATATATGAAAGCAGGCTGGGTGAAGGAACCAAAGTTACTGTAGTATTAACTATTTATTGAAAAAATAATACAATGATCTATTGGCAATAAGGAGAAAAAGTCCATATTACTGGTTACGATGTTTGAAAAGCAAGGAAGAACAGCAGCCAGTACCAGGGGCTTTTTTTGTATGCCGCCAAATAACCATTGCTCTGACGGTTCCAGTACGGGAATGAATAAAATTAGCCTGTACTGATTAACCAGGCCGGGTATTGCTTAAAAGCATTATATGAATAGAAGTAAGCAATAATTGGTAGGTGCATTACTTTAAAACAAAATATAATTAAATAGGGGTAATTCACTATGGTGAATAAATGGAGATAGAGGATATGCCACAGGGCTGTTATATCTACGGTGAAATAGCAGCCTGCAGGAAGAGAAATCTAAAAACGAAGAGGTAGCTTATGGGAAGGCAGGGTTTACGAAATGGTATATTTCAAAGGAATAGTAAATGGATTCAAAACATTTTTAATAATTTGCTGGCGCTGCTGAACAATAAAAGAATCAAGGAGAAGATCTTTTATGTGTATATCCTGTGCGTCCTTGTTCCTACTATTGTAACGAATGTTATTATTCTTGGAAGCAGCTTGAGAATGTCTGTTAATGAGCGGAAGACCAATATTAATAACATAGCGGATTCCGTCAGCCACGATATTGCAAAATCGCTGGAAAGTGCGGTATATGTAACGGTGGATTTGTATACCAGTGCTTCCATCAGTGACTTTCTGGACCGGCAATATGAGACGGATGGGGATTATTATGAAAAGTACAGTACCGTTTTCAGCAACTATGTATTTTATGCCAGCTCCAAGCATCTTGTCAGTGACATCACCTTCTACTCCGACAATTCCACAATGATAAACGGCGGAAAATACTACCGGATTGATTCGGTAAAAAAGGAAGGCTGGTATAAAAAGTTTAAGAATGCCGGGACGGATCTGTTCGTGTATCCCTATTTTCAGAATAACAGGAATATCAATAATAAAAAGCGTATGATATCCGTTATCCGAAAGCTTAATTATCTGGGCCTGAAGGAAAGGGAAAAGCTGGTCAAGCTTGATTTGAATTACAACCAGATTAACGAAGCAGTCAACAGCTCAGCCTTTAATACCACCGTATACGTATGCCATGGTAACAGCATTATATTTACCAATGACAGGGAGGACGAGGGTCTGAACACCAGCTTTTTAAATGCTTCCCTTATAAAGGGAAAGAATGTGCAGGCACACCGTGCCTTTACCGCATACGGAATTGACTGGGATGTTTATGTGACAGGCTATAAATCCAACTTTATGGTGGATATCAAGCATAATTTAATGCTGATGTTGGTATTGTTCCTGGCAGATGCGCTGATACCGGCTTTTATGCTGGCACTTTTCAGCAATTCCATTACAAGAAGGATACTGCTCCTGGGGGAATACCTGGAAAAGGTCAGAAACGAAAAATTTGAACTCATTGCAGCGAATGAGGGAAAGGATGAAATCGGAGAGCTGCTGGAAAATTATAATCACATGACCCTGCGGATGAAAGCGTTTATTGAAAATGAGCTGAAAAGCAAGCTGGAGCAGCAGGAGCTGGTAATGGCAAGACAGCAGGCAGAGCTGCTGGCCCTTTCCAGCCAGATAAATCCTCATTTTTTATTCAATGTACTGGAAAGCATCCGGATGCGGAGCGTATTAAAAGGGGAGGAGGAAACCTCCCATATGATTGAAAGCCTTGCCAGGCTCATGAGAAAAAGCGCCGACTGGGGTTCGGATTATATCACAATCGAACAGGAAACCGGGTTTATGCGGGACTATCTGGAACTGCAGAAGTACCGCTATGGGGAAGACTTCCGCTATAAGATTAAAATAGAAGAGAAATTCCATTCCTTTAAGCTTCCAAGCCTGGTGCTGGTAACCTTTGTGGAGAATTCCTGTGTCCATGGTCTTGACAGGCCGGGGCATTACGGCTCTATCTTCGTATCGGCCTATGAAAGGGAAGGCTGCCTGTATCTGGAGATAGAGGACACGGGAATAGGAATGGAAAAGGAGCAGGTGGAAGAGCTGGAAAAGCTGCTGAATGAAGCAGGAATTGGGGAACTGCAGAAATCGGCAGGCAAACCGGCAGGTCTCGGGATGTTAAATGCCTGTATACGCTTGCGTAAATTCTGCGGAGAGGGCACAAGGATTATCATTGAGAGTGAACCGGGAGAAGGTACCTGCATCATCATCAGGGTACCCTTGGAAGAAAGGGACAGGGAAATGTGACAGGCGGATTTGTTACGAAAGGGGGTAATTATCTTTGGAGGAAGAAAAAAAGGCACTGCTTAAGGTGTTATTGGTGGATGATGAACCGTTCATTCGAAAAGGGCTTGGGGCACTGATTGACTGGGAAGCGGAGGGCTATGTCATTGCCGGGGAAGCTCAGAATGGGAACGAGGCAATTGAAATACTATCCGGAGAGGAGTACCAGCTAATTATTTCCGATATCAAGATGCCGGATATGAGTGGTATCGAGCTGGCAGAATATGCAAAAGCCAAAAGAATCACGGAGGCAAAATTTGTATTCCTAAGCGGATTCTATGATTTCCAGTATGCCAAATCAGCCATTTTATGCGGCTGCAGCGATTATGTCCTGAAACCCATACAAAAGGAGGAACTGTTAAGCGTCTTGCGGAGAATACGGAATGATATCCGGGAGGAAGCAGGGGACAGAATGGATAAGAGCATTTGTGAAAAAGCTTATCTGGACCGGAACCTTATGGCTTTGATCTGGGGCAGATATGATGAAATCAACTTAAATTACGTGAAAGAAAGATTGAAGCTTACCGGCGAGGTGATGTATATCCATCTTGAAATCTATATGATGGATGATAAATTTGCCGGCCTTTCGGAAGAAAAGAAAAGGGAGCAGCAACGAAAGCTGTACAATTATGCTGGCCTGCTGCTAAAGAAGCTGTCGGACTACGTTATCTTTGATGTTACGAAGCATGGGGAATGCTATGATATCGGAATAATTTACAGTGAATTTATGGCCAGGGAGAGGAATATGACGGACGAAGAATGGCTTGGCTGGATATTGCAGGAGCTGAGGGAGCGTATGGGCTTTGAAATCGCAGCCTGTACCGGAAGCCGGGTCAGAGGAATAGAAGACATCGCCTATTCCTACCGGGAAGCAGCCATGACACGATTCTTCCGCTTCTATCAGAAGCTTGAGAAGGAACCGGTACATCGTGCCTCTAAAAGGAAGGTCCAGGCAAAAAATACCCAGGAGGAATACTTCCGCAAGGAGCTGGACAGCCTGATCCACGGAATCGAAATCGGAGATAAAGCCTTTATCCGGGAGAATGCAGGGAGCCTTTACCGGAGGATGATGGACAAATGTATGGATTCGGAGCTGATTGGGCTGAATATCCAGTATTATATGTACCGCCTCCTGGGCCTTGCCTATGAGATAGAAACGGATATCAATCAGGAAGAGGCCATGCTGTATATCCAGGAAACAGCCTTTGCGCCGGGGCTGCCCTGGATAAATGAGATGAAATTCCTGAAATTTGCGGAAGCTTATTCCGATTATCTGATGCAGCTCCGCCAGACCTCAGCACGTGGGGTCATGAACCGGATTGAGGCGGAGATTGAAGCCAATTACGCGGAGAATTTAAGCTTGAAATCCCTGGGAGAAAAGTATTACCTGAACAGTGTCTATCTGGGGCAGATCTTTAAGAAATGCTATGGCTGCTGCTTTAAGGACTACATGAACGGAGTACGGCTCCGAAAGGCGGCCCAGATGCTCTTGCGAACGGATGATAAAGTATATGAGATTGCCGAAAAGGTCGGATACCGGAATATGGAATATTTTATAAACAAATTTGAAAGCATTTACGGGGTCACACCTGCAAGGTTCCGTAAGAGAAATTCTGAAGCTTCCAAAATGCTTAAATGATACACATGGGAATTGATTTGAAAAATCATGGTAAAATACACAAAAACAATAAAATAATAAAATAAAATTTATACATATATACTTCGTAATAGTTTTTCATTTAATTTGTATGAGTTTTTTATTGTGCAAAAATGCTAAAATAAAGCATCACTTAAGTGAAATAAAAATTGGAGGATTATTATGAAAAAGCGGTTTATTGCAGTCCTGATGTGTATTGCCATGGTATCGCTCCTGTTCGCAGGCTGCGGAAAGAATTCCAAAGAAAGCAAGGACGTTTCCGCCACAGGCGGTGCGGCAAAAGAGGAGTCAGGCGGGGATGCTGCCACATCAAAGAAAATCAAAGAGTTTACGGCGTTTTTTGACAGGCAGGGCTCGGAGATTAATAAGGACAATGAAATCCAACAAATTATTGCAGAAAAAATTGGGGCAAAATGCAAAGAAACGTGGCTGACCGGACAGACAGGCGAGGAGGCTGTCGGCATGCTCATTGCCAGCGGCGAATATCCGGATTTTATTGACTGGACACCGGAGCTCCAGGATGCAGGAGCACTTGTAGCAATTGATGAATATCTGGATAAATACCCGAACATTAAGAATTTCTGGAGCGATGTGCAGTGGAATTCCTTAAAGCAGAAGGATGGGCATATTTATTCCATTCCCCAGTTCGGTAAAATCAATCAAAAGGCAATGGATACCCAGCAAAACGGGGAGGCTTTCTGGATTCAGACAAGAGTTCTCAAGTGGGCGAACTATCCGAAAATCGAGACCTTGGATGAACTCTTCAAGCTGTTGGAGGATTATTATAAGGCCAATCCTGCTATGGCAGACGGCTCATCGGTCATTCCTTTTGAAGTTCTGGATTATGACTGGTATTATTTCTGCCTTGAGAATCCGCCCCAGTTCCTGGACGGATGGCCCAATAACGGACGCTGCATCGTAGATCCCTCCACCTACCTGGTAACGGATTACAATACGACAGATACCGCCAAGAGATACTTTAAGAAGCTGAACGAGGAATATAATAAGGGAATAATCGACCCTGAGTTCATGACCATGAACCATGATCAGTTCCTGGAGAAGGTATCCTCCGGACGTGTACTTTGTATGGTAGAACAGCATTGGGATTTCCAGACAGCGGAGGATTCCATTAAGTCCCAGAAGCTGGAGGGCTGTACCTATGTGCCTCTTGGAATCACCATCGACAAGGGTATGAAGGAAATGTACTATACCACAGGGGAATCCACCGTTCTTTCCGGCGGTTTAAGCATTACAAAGAGCTGTAAGGATATAGAGGGCGCTCTTCAGTTCGTAAATGATTTGTTAGATCCTGAAATCTCCACTCTGCGCAGCTGGGGTGTTAAGGATGCGGACTATAATGTCGGTTCCGACGGACTTTTCACCAGAACCCAGGAAATGAGGGACAATGCCGTAAATGCAGAGTATAAGGCTTCTCATCTTTGTACCTACAGCTATTTCCCGAATTACGGCGGTATGAATCCGGACGGAAAGAATGCGGCTACACCGGATACACAGCCCAATGAGTTTTTTGCAGGTTTAAGACCGGAGGTACAGGAATGCCTTACTGCCTATGGCGCTAAAACCTATGTAGGCATGCTGGACTACAATGAAATAGATTGTATGAAAGAGCCCTGGTATCCGATTTATTCCTTTGTAGGTGAAATGACAACGGCAACTCCCGGAGGGCTTGCATGGGAGAAGATGGACCAGGTAAAGAAAGAACAGCTTCCTCAGGTGGTAATTGCCGGTAACTTTGACAGTGCCTGGGATACCTACCAGAAAGCGTACAACAAAGCCAAGCCGGAAGATTTCCTGAAGGAGGTTCAGGAAGCGGTTTATCATAGAATTGAGCTGGTTACGGGAAAGGATGTCAGACCTGCCGGCAAATAAGTCTTAAATTGTTTCGGAGTTGTTCACTTCCAGCAGGCGGTTCGACAAAGATTTGCCGCAGCCGCCTGCTTTAAATTAAAAGAAAGTATGGTAATATCTATGGCTGGAGTAAAGTATGTAAAAGCAGAAAGGGTAAAAGAAAAAAAGAATAAGATAACCTGGAAAAGAATCGTGAAACAAAAGGAATTAATTTTCCTGTCCATTCCTTTTTTAATCTACGTCCTTGTATTTAATTATGTACCCATAGTAGGGTGGTTAATGGCATTCCAGAATTATAAGCCCCAAAATGGTTTTCTCGGTTCTGAGTTCGTCGGAATGAAGTGGTTTAAGTTTCTCTTTGTGGACAATCCGGATTTTATCAGGACAATCCGGAATACACTTGCAATGGGCATAATCAATCTGGTGCTGAGCTTTGCTTTTGCAATCGGATTTGCCCTGCTATTGAATGAAGTAATACATAAGGCCCCAAAAAAGTTTGTACAGACGGTATCCTATCTCCCTCACTTTTTGTCAATGATAATCGTATGCGGGATTTTACAGGATGCACTGTCCACAGATCATGGAATCATAAATGATTTTCTTATAAACCTGCATCTCTTAAAGCAGCCGGTCAACTTCTTTACCCATAAAGAATATTTCTGGTGGATTGTAGGTTTTGCAAATGTATGGAAAGAAACTGGCTGGAACAGTATTATATATCTTGCCGCGATTACGGCGATTAACCCTGATTTGTACGAAGCGGCATCCATTGATGGAGCCGGCAGGCTTCGTAAAATGTTGAATATAACGTTACCGGGCATTAAGCCGACGATTTTTATCCTGCTGTTGATTAATATTGGAGGCGTTCTGAATGCCGGTTTTGAGATACAATATTTACTGTCAAATGGTCTGGTGCAAAGTGTGTCACAGACAATTGATATCTATGTACTGAAGTTTGGTATAAGTCAATGCAACTATTCACTTGGTACGGCGGCTGGTATTTTTAAGAGTGTGGTGAGCATTATCCTGATTCTAATGGCAAATACTGCGGCGAAGGCAGCCGGAGAAGAGAGACTTTTCTAGGGAGGTGTGGGTAATGAGTACCAATAAAATGCTAAATGCCGGAAAGCGTAAAAAAATTAAACTGAAAGACTTTATCTATTATCTGATTATCGGACTGGTTCTGGCGATCTTTGTGGTTATTACCATATATCCGATTATCAACACCCTGGCAATATCCTTAAATGATGCAATGGACAGTTTACGGGGCGGTATTTACCTCCTGCCGCGTAAATGGACCTTGAATAACTATAGTACAGTACTCCACAAGGACAGCATGATGACCGGACTGTATATTTCTGTGCTCAGAACTGTCGTGGGCACTGTTGTACAGCTTGCGGTAACGGCCCTGCTTGCCTTTGTAGTCAGCCGTAGGGATTTCGTTCTGGCGAAGCCGGTCAATATCATTTATGTACTGACAATGTATGTTAACGGCGGCCTGATTCCGGGGTTCCTGCTGAATAAAGCCCTGGGCTTTACCAACAGCTTTTGGGTCTATATTATCCCGGGCATGGTAAGTGCCTTTAATATGCTGGTAATCCGTACCTATATGAACGGCCTGCCGGACAGCCTGGAGGAATCCGCTCAGATTGACGGTGCGGGATATTTTAAGATATTTGTGAAGATTATCGTACCGTTGTGTAAGCCGGTATTTGCAACCGTGGCACTGTTTATCGCAGTAGGCCAGTGGAACTCCTGGTTCGATACGATGCTCTATAATAGAATGGCGGATAATCTGACTACTCTGCAATATGAACTGATGAAACTGCTGTCTTCGGTAAGCCAGCTCAGCGGGAATGCGGATACCGCAAGAGCGGCCAGCTCGGCTTCTGCCGCACAGGTAACCGTAAAATCCGTCAGAGCTGCAGCGACCATTCTGACCTGTATTCCGATTGTAGCATTGTACCCCTTTTTACAGCGTTATTTTGTAACGGGTATGACAATCGGCGGTGTAAAGGAATGAGGAAGCCGGCAGTCATTAGCAGGAGAAGGAGAGAAATACATATGGGCAGTTGCAGAGGGTCATTATAAACACGGAAAATATGGGTAACTGAATGGGAGGATACCAAATGACAGAAAAACGTAAGTATAAGCTAAATTGCTCGGACAGGGCAGAATTTCACAACAATGCCGCATACTGTATCGGTACCGGCCGGATGAATCTGGCATTAAGGCATGAATATCACAAGCAGCTGAAAAAGGTGCAGGAGGATATCGGTTTTTCCCATATCAGAGGTCATGGCCTGTTCTGCGATGATATGGCTGTTTATCACACCTATATGGAAGAGGGAGAAGAGAAGACAGAATATAATTTTACCTATATCGACCTGGTTTTTGATGATTACAGGGCCCTGGGACTTAAGCCCTTTGTGGAATTGGGCTTTATGCCGGAAAAGCTGGCATCCGGGAACCAGACGGTATTTTACTGGAAGGGAAATGTTACGCCGCCTAAGGATTATGGCAAATGGGCGGAGCTGGTATCGGCAGTGATTGGGCATTGGATTGAACGCTATGGGAGGGAAGAAGTGGCCGCCTGGCCCTTTGAGGTATGGAATGAGCCCAACCTCCCCGGTTTCTGGAAGGATGCCGATGAAAAGGAGTATTTTAAATTATACGAAGTAACAAGCAGAGCGGTAAAGAGCTGTGACAGCAGAATCCGGGTGGGCGGACCGGCTATCTGCGGAGTGGATGACGAGCGCTGGCTGCGCTCCTTTCTGCAATTCTGCACTGTCAATCAGGTTCCCCTTGATTTTGTAACAAGGCATGCCTATGGGACAGAGGCGCCGGAAAAGGACGGACACTATCAATACCAGCGTTTAAGAACACCGGAAGCCTTTATGGAGGAGCTCAGGACCAGCCGCAGTATCATTGACAGCTTTAAGGAATATAAAGGAATGGAAATGCATATCACAGAATTCAATACCTCCTATACTCCGTTGAATCCCATACATGATACGAATTTAAATGCTGCCTATGTGGCACGTTTATTAAGTGAGATGGGAGATATTTGTGCTTCTTATTCCTATTGGACCTTTGGAGATGTTTTTGAAGAAGAGGGAGTTTCCTTTACGCCTTTTTCCGGTTGTTTCGGACTGCTGGCCAACGGTGGAATTCCAAAACCAACTTATTGGAGCTTTGTATTTTTTAAGAAACTGAGTGACTTTGCAATATTCAAAAATGAATATGCTGTCATTACAAAGGACGGGAAGGGAGGTATCAGGGGAGTATGCTGGAATATAGCGGAGGAACAAGGGGATTTTGCCCTGACCCTGGAATTTTCGGCAGAGCTGGAAAACGGAAGCTATGCGGTGGTACAAAAGCTGGTGGACGAAGAAACCTGTAATCCTCTGAAGGCCTGGGTGGATATGGGAACACCGGCTAATCCCTCCGGGGAGGAACTGGAAGTTATAAAGGAATGTGCATTGCCCCGGGTTAAAACCAGGCGCCTTGAAGTTACGGAGGGAAGGGCAGATATTGAAATCAAACTATCTTCCAATGGAGTATGTTATTTTGAGATAACTCCCATCTACCCAAAAGCAGACAGGGGATTCCGGGTTGAATTAATCAGAGGGGCAAGGTAATAGAAAGGATACTTGCGGAAGAATAAAACCGCAGTTCCGTTTATGGAAAAAAGTAAGCATGCCGTAGGAAGATACAGCCACGGCATGCTCCTTTTGACATTCTGCTGCCCGGATCAAATATTAAATTAGGAACAGAAAGGATATTATATGAAATTGCATGAATTAATGAGAATTCCCGAGGAATATAAGAAGACAGCTTTAGAGGAGCAGCAGGGAACAGTGGTTGAGGCGGCTTATCCGGTAAGCAATTACATTAACCGGTCAAGAGAATTGGTAACCGGTCAGGGAATACCGTCAGAAGAGGCAGGGCGGAAGGTTATTGCCGGAGATAGGATAGTAAAGAAGTGTAATATATATCTGCCTGCAGGCTACTGTGAGAAGGACAGTGAGGTAAAATACAATGTTTTGTATCTCCTTCATGGGGTAGGGGGCAGCCGGTCTGAATGGTTAAATGGCAACATGGACGAGGAGGGCTGGTATGTTATCTGCAATATTTTTGATAACCTCATTGCAAGGGGAGACCTTGAGCCGCTGCTGCTTGTGTTCCCCGAGGGCAGGAGTGCCTGGGATTGGGAGGACAGCAGCTTTAACCCGGAGGGAACCAATATGCTGGGCTTTTATTATCTGGACTACGAGCTGAGATATGACCTGATTCCTTTTATCGAGACAAGGTATCATACTTACTCGGATATTCGAAAGGCTTCACCGGAAGAGCTTGCATATAACCGGCAGCATCGCGGAGTGGCAGGCCTGTCCATGGGAGGCATGCAGGTCCTGAATCTTGTACTGGGAGGAAGGCGCTGTGATGCGGAGCGTTATGCCGGTACGGAAAGTCCCTGGAATAATGGGCTGGCTCCCACTGTGAAGGCTCCCGGAATGGCAGATTTATTTGCCTATGCAGGAGCATTTTCCAATGCACCGACCTCCAGTGAGGGAAAGCTGCTGGGAAATGCTCTGGCATCGTCAAGATACTCTCTTGAGCTTCTCTACCTTACCTGCGGGGATCAGGATGGAGTGGCATACGGCGAGGGATTCCAAAGGGCAGATACCTGCTTATATGATATGGCGGCCAATAACCTTGGAAATTACTATAAGGTAATTATAAAGAACGGCGTCCATGATTTTCAGGTATGGAATAATGGGGCCTTTAATTTCAGCCGGCTTTGTTTTGGGAAGGGTAAGGAGTGCAGCGGAATTCTGCACAAGGCTATAATTTGAGTGATATCGCAAGCAGGGCATGATATGTACTGGAAATAGGAATTGTACACTTGAAAAAGGCAGTGCGGGTTTGTCCAACTGGATAAAATAGCTTGTCAGAAAGATGGGAATAGATGTTCTGGGTGGTATGAAAATAACATCAAAAAATTATCCGTAATAATCAAATTTATATTCTTGAAGTTGATGAAATACATGAATATAATGAATTATATAGGCTATTATAAAATTTTATTTGCATCAAATATTTTCTATATGGAAAAGCCTTCTGGCTTTTTCTGTCTGGGGAAGGTAATAAAAACAGGAGTGAAAGAAAATTATAAAGTAAGGATGCCACATACAGATTCTTTCACCGGGTGTAGCAGGTTTCACCTGTTTAAATTGTGGCAGTATTGCAGGGTGGCCTGTAATATTAGGTGTAAGGTATGAATAAGAACAAATTTGCAGTTACCCCTCCCATGGGGTGGAACAGCTATGATTATTACGATACCACGGTAAATGAAGAACAGGTCAGAGCAAATGCCGAGTACATGTCCGCCCACTTAAAGGAATACGGATGGGAGTATGTGGTAGTTGATATTGAATGGTATTCCTATGAGGCGGGAACCAGAAGAGAGCTGTATCAGTATCTTCCCTTTGGAAAGGTTGAAATTGATGAGTATTCCAGACTGCTGCCCTGCCTGGAACGTTTTCCGTCTTCGGCAGGAGGAAAGGGCTTTCAGCCCCTGGCGGACTATGTGCACAGCCTGGGCCTTAAATTTGGCATCCACATAATGCGCGGCATTCCCAGAATAGCCGCTCATACCCATGGAAAGGTTCTGGGAACTCCGGCAGGTGCCGATGAAATTGCCAATCCGTCCTCTATCTGCTGGTGGAATCCGGATATGTACGGGGTGGAGACCGAAAGAGAAGGTGCTCAGGCTTACTATGATTCCCTTTTTGAGCTCTATGCCAAATGGGGAGTGGATTTTATTAAATGTGATGATATCTGCCGCTATGATATGCCCTCTGCCAAAAAAGAGATTGAGATGCTGCATCTGGCAATCCAGAAATGCGGACGGCCCATAGTGCTCAGCCTTTCCCCGGGACCGGCATTGATTGACCAGGCCTGGTATTATTCACAATATGCCAATATGTGGCGCATTACGGATGATTTCTGGGATAACTGGCCACACCTGGTGAATATGTTCGAGCGCTGTGAGCTTTGGCAGAAGCATGTATCGGAAGGCTGCTACCCGGATTGTGACATGCTGCCTTTAGGGTATGTGGGCAAAGGCTTTGGGCAGGAGAGGTATACCAATTTACGGAAAGAGGAACAGGTGACCATGATGACCCTATGGTGCCTTTTCCGTTCACCGCTGATGCTGGGAGCGGAACTGACAAAGCTGGATGACTGGACCAAGAGCCTGATTACCAACAAAAAAGTACTGCATTTACTTTCCGGTTCCCAGGGTGCCAGGCAGATCAGGAGAACGGGAGAGCAGGCTGTCTGGTTCTCTGAGGATACACAGGAGGATGCCTTTTATCTTGCACTGTTCAATATAAGTGACGAAAGCCTGAAAATATCGGTAAGTCCGTCAGAAATAGAGATTATGACCTTTGGAGATAAGGAGCTGGAGGAATTGTGGACCGATGATATCATTGGCGGTACCGAAGGTCCTTTTGAAGCGGAAGTGCCGGCTCATGGGGCCAGGCTGTATAAGCTGAGAAACCGGTGACAGGAAGGTCTGAAAAGGGGATTGGAAAAGAGGAAGAATACAGCAGATAACATATACAGGGTTCAGGTCCCTTGGGACTTTTCTGTGACACTATGCTGTCTCCGGTATTCTTCCGGTGTCATATGCAAAACCTTCTTGTATACCTTTGAAAAGTAATTTCTGCTGCCAAAACCGCACTTTTCCGATATTTTATGGATGGGAATATCTGTGTCTATAAGCAGTGACATGGCATGTTCGAGTCTGATGCGGGTCAGATATTGTATCAGAGTCACCCCTTTTTGCTTGTGGAACTGCCGGCTTAAGTGAGATAAGGAAACGCCAAGCTCACGGCTCATATCTTCGAGGCTTTGAGGAAGGGCATAACGGGATTGAATCCAACAGGCGGCAGCGTCCACAAGGGAAGGGGGATTTTTGTCCTGAGGGAATTCAATACTGCGAAGGAGAGCTGCCAGAAAGCGGAAGAGCCATTCGCTGTCTTCATAGGGTTCCAGCTGTTTTCCGGATTTCAAGGTATGGAAAAGTTCGTTTAAAAGAAGAATGGACGGATTTTGAGCGTCCAGATTCATAACAGGGCCGGCCAGTTCCCGGATGCGGTTAAAAAAAGGTTTAACGGCTGGGCCTTTAAAATGTATGAACAGAAAGGTCCAATGATTACCGGAGGCTTCGGCATCAGGAAGGAAGTAGCTGCCTTCATCGGGAAAAGATAAAAGAAAGGCCTTATCCTTAGTCAGCTTATAATCCCTGTCCGAAGTCCGGTAAATACCATATCCGTCCAGCGTGTATTGAAAGAGGTATCCCTCATAGTCTCTGTTTTTATTATTATAGTAATATTTTTCGTTTTGCCGCTTTTCCAAACCTAAATCCTGAATGCAGAGGGTATTTTCCGCTATTGTATTTATATGGATAAAGCCAAAAAATCCAGTCTCAAAGTTCATGTCCACACTTGCCCCCCATTGCATACCGCAGACTTGTCTGCGGTACTGCCATAAATAATGGAGTGTGAAAGTGCTTTCCGCTTTCACACTACTTTTCATTTTTTAATAGTATCATAAATGGAAGGAAACGTCAAAAGCCCTCCGCTCCATTAAAAAGAACAGAATCCGGTACAAAGCTCATGAAGGAATCAAATTCGCAATATTTGATTTAAAATGAGAAATATATGAATAGATATTTAATAGTAAATAAACTAAATTAGTATTTGTAGCATATATTGTCTTTATTTATGTACTGGAAACAATGGAATGAAATCGTATGAAAAGATATGGAGAATGGAAATGGCGGAATTGGTTCATAACACAAAGAAAACAGAAGAGTTCAAAAGGAGAGCAAAAGAACTGGTGGAGCAGATGACACTGGAAGAGAAGGTGTTTCAGATGCTCCACAAGGCTCCTGCAATTGAAAGACTGAAGGTAAAGGCCTATAATTGGTGGAATGAAGGGCTTCATGGCGTAGCAAGAGCCGGAGTGGCTACGGTATTTCCACAGGCAATCGGCTTAGCGGCAGCATTTGATGAGGAGCTGCTGGAGGAAGTGGCGGACGCTATCTCTACCGAGGCAAGAGGTAAATTTGCCATGCAGCAGGAGTTCGGTGATACGGATATTTATAAGGGGCTGACACTTTGGTCACCCAATGTGAATATTTTCAGAGACCCCAGATGGGGAAGAGGACATGAGACCTACGGAGAAGACCCCTATCTTACCTCGAGGCTTGGAGTACGTTTTATACGGGGAATACAGGGGCAGGATGAAAATTTCCTGAAAACTGCTGCCTGTGCGAAGCATTTTGCTGTCCACTCGGGCCCGGAGGATTTAAGACATGAATTTAATGCGGAGGTTTCTCTTCAGGATTTGTATGAGACCTATCTGCCTGCTTTTAAAGCCTGCGTTACGGAAGGAAAGGTGGAAGCGGTCATGGGGGCTTATAACCGTACCAATGGTGAGCCCTGCTGCGGAAGCAGCCTTTTGCTGAAAAAAATACTCCGGCAGGACTGGGGCTTTGATGGACATGTGGTATCCGACTGCTGGGCCATTAAGGATTTTCATGAGAATCACAAGGTGACAACCGGGCCCGAGGAATCGGTGGCACTTGCGGTGAAGCAGGGCTGCGATATCAACTGCGGGAACCTGTTCGTACATCTGTTAAAGGCAGTGGAGAAGGGATTGGTCAGTGAAGAGGAAATCACACAGGCAGTGACCAGGCTGTTTACTACAAGAATGAAGCTGGGAATGTTTGAGGAAAAGGAGAAGCAGCCATTTAGGGATATTAAATACAGTCAGGTGGATTCCCTGGAAATGAAGGAGCTGAATCTCAAGGCGGCCAGGGAATGCCTTGTCCTGTTGAAAAATGAAAACCATACCCTGCCTCTTGAGAAAGCAAAGATTAAAACAGTAGGGGTTATCGGTCCAAATGCCGACAACAGGAAAGCACTGGTAGGAAATTATGAGGGTACTGCTTCCCGGTATATTACTTTATTGGAAGGCCTGGAGGATTATCTGGGAGAAAATACAAGAGTATTCTATTCAGAGGGCTGTCATCTCTATGAGGACAGGATGAGTAGTCTGGGAAATGCCAATGACAGGCTTGCGGAGGTAAAAGGAGTATGCAAGGAAAGTGATGCTGTTATTGTCTGCCTGGGACTGGATGCAGGTCTGGAAGGGGAAGAAGGAGATGCTGGAAACCAGTTTTCCAGCGGAGATAAAAGAAATCTGAACTTACCGGGTCTGCAGCAAGATATACTGAAAGCTGCTTATGAAAGCGGTAAGCCGGTCATACTGGTGGTATTAAGCGGAAGTGCCATGGCTTTAGGATGGGCCCAGGAGCATGTATCGGCTGTCATACAGGGCTGGTATCCGGGAGCCCAGGGAGGAAGGGCCATTGCGGAAGTCATATTCGGGGAGTATTCACCGGAAGGAAAGCTGCCGGTAACCTTTTATCAATCCCTGGAAGAACTGCCGGATTTTACCGACTATGCCATGAAAGACCGTACATACCGTTATATGAAGCAGGAAGCCCTGTATCCATTTGGCTACGGACTGTCCTATACCCGTTTCTTCCTTGAGAACATCACTTTTAATACATATACTGTTACGGAAGAGGGCGTTCAAATATCTGTCAGAATTACGAATGCAGGGGACATGGCAGGCGGAGAAGCCGTTCAGGTGTATGTAAAAGCGGAAAGATCCGGCACCCCCAACCCCCAGCTAAAAGCATTTCAGAAAGTGCATTTATTACCTGGTGAAAAGCAGGAAATCCAACTTCACCTTCCGGCAGAAGCCTTCGGCCTGTATGATGAAGAGGGTATTTTACAGCTGCCATCGGGTAAATATACGGTATATGTGGGCACATCCCAGCCGGATTCCAGGAGCTGTACATTGACAGGTATCAAACCAAGTGCTTTTTATCTTGAAGCCTTGACAGGGGTGGAGCTTTAAGGCTGCCCTATAGAAGTAAAATATCAGTTTTCCATTTGCAAGGAATAGGTAAGCCCTTAACAGTATCATGGCAGAAAGAAAGAATCAGATGCTGTTAAGGGCTTTTAACGCAGGCTCCCATTACCTGGCAGCATCCTGGTAAGAAGTTTCTGCGGAGGGCTCCTCAAAATGCCTGGAATTGTACATGCTCCTGTATTCACTGGGAGTACATTTTTTTATATTTCTAAAATTACGGTTAAACGTTGACAGGCTGTTAAAACCACTTTTCATAGCAATCTCCACGATTGCCAGGTTAGGGTCGGACAGCAGGTTTTCTGCAAACAGGATACGGCGCTTGATAAGATAGTCGTAATAAGTCACGCCGGCAAAGTCGGCAAACAGCCTTAAAAAATGATATTTGCTAAAGCCTGCCAGCTCAGCCATTCTGTCACTGGTCAGGTTCTCCGTGCAATGGTCATTGATATACTGGCAGATATGGAGGAATTTATCAATGTATTTATGCTGTTTCTGCTTGATGACGGTTTGGGGGCCTTTATCCTGCTGAATGCAATTCCTGCCTATTATAACAAAAAAATAATTTAAAATGGCGGATATAGAAGTCTCATACAGGGGAGGACGGTTCATATACTCATCAGCGACCTGATTCAACAACTGGACCAGCTGCGGATGATGGGCGGAAGAATCCTCCGTCCGGCTTAGAATGCAGGGATAAAAGCTGCTGCTGATTGAATCGATTCCAGTAAAGCTGTTCAGCAGAATACTGTCACACTGAATGATGAGCCGTTTGCCGGTGGGAGGGGCATAAAGCTCATGGATCTCACCTGAAGGAATCATTATGATATCAAAAGGATTTAAGACATATTTTTTCTTATCAATTATGACCGTATAGATATTATTGACAGGCATGATGATTTCAGTGTCGGTATGCCAGTGAAGGGGGTAATCCTCATATTCAACATTCATATATAGCCGGACGCGGAGATTGTCCGGATGAAAAACAGTTTCCCTGGTACCCGTTAATTTTTCAATCATAAATACCTCCTGTTTCGTATGGACCGGCTTAGCAGCCTTCCATTTTTAACAAGTTACTTACGAACCATAGTTAGCTGTTTCTATTATAATTTTAATTGGTTTAAATGTAAACAATCAGCTGCACAAAATTTGCTTTTTTTATAAGGGGAAAAACAAGAGACCGGGCAGAAAAATTATATGAATTGTATAATAAAACAAGCTGTGATTATTTATATTACAGCAAAAATACTTTTTTAAAAAGAATAATGGTCAGATGAGAGCTAAATTCATGTAAAGAAATAGCAATATTTGATTAGTGTGCAGCAATTAATGGGATGCAGTTACTTGCGATATATGTTATAAATGAATAGAAGGCTTTGGATTAATTATTGTCTGTTTATTTAATATGTATAAAGCAGAAGGCCTTTTTACAGAACCCCAATAGTATTTTAATTAAAAAAGCAGCAGTGAAACAGTGAAAAATAAGGAGAACAGATATGAAATACAGCAATCCGGTAATCAGTGGCTTTTACCCCGATCCCAGCATTTGCAAGGCTGGGGACAGTTATTATTTAGTGTGCAGTTCCTTTCATTATTTTCCCGGGGTACCTTTATTTGAAAGCAGGGACTTAATCAATTGGACCCAAATCGGATACTGCCTGACACGTAAGAGCCAGCTGGAATTAACAGGAGAAGGCGCCTCGGGAGGCATTTATGCACCCACTATCCGCTACCATGAAGGACGGTTCTATATGGTTACGACCAACATAAAAATGGGAAATTTTTATGTCTGGACGGAGGATATTTATGGGGAATGGTCTGAGCCGGTAAAGGTAGAGCAGGGAGGAATTGACCCCTCCCTCTATTTCGAAGACGGTAAGGTTTATTTTATGAGCAATGGCGTAAGTGATGACGGAATAGAAGGCATCACACAATGTGAGATTGATATCGAAACAGGCAGGAAGCTGACAGCCAGCCGCTCCATCTGGCAGGGAACGGGAGGAAGATTCCTGGAAGGACCCCATTTGTATAAGATGAATAATTTTTATTACCTGATGGCAGCAGAGGGCGGTACGGAATACGGGCATATGGTGATATATGCCAGGGGCTCTTCTCCCTACGGTCCCTTTGAAGGCTATAAAAAGAATCCGGTATTGACCAACAGGGATAAGGGCGGTTATTTGATACAGGGGGTAGGACATGGAGACCTGATAGAGGATAAAAAGGGGAATTGGTGGATGGTCCACCTGGCTTTCCGGCAGATAAGCTTCTGGTCCATGTATCATCATTTGGGCCGTGAGGTTTATATGGTACCCGTTACCTTTGACAGGGAAGGCTGGTTCAGCGCCGGGGTGAACGGAATGACCCCGCTTAGTGTGGAAACGGACAGAATCCCTGAAGGAGTTATACAGGAGCACAGGACAGAGTATACCTTTCATAACATGGATTGGAAAAAAGACTGGTGTATGCTGCGTAATCCGGTGATGGAAAATTACACCATGGGGGATGGAAGCTTACGGCTAAGGGGAACTGCCGTTACTCTCGGAAAAACAGCTTCACCTACTTTTATCGGTATTCGCCAAAAGGAGATGAAGGTTCAGATAACCTGCGAGGTGACTGTGACGGAGGGTGAGGGAGGAATTACGATTTTAATGGATGAGTTCCACCATTATGACCTGGCTCTTAAGAAGCTGGAATCCGGCGGCTTCCTGCTGCAGAAGAGGGTATGCATCGGTGACATAAAATACCTTCAGGAATCCTTTGAGCTGGAGGACAAGCCGGCTTTAACGGCAAAGCTGACCATTAGCGGTGACAGCAGTCAATACCGGTTTGAGGCAGTGGTTGAGGGAAAGGACATATTCCTTGGAACGAATAAGACAAAATATGTATCCACAGAGGTTGCCGAAGGCTTCACAGGAGTAATGATAGGCTTGTACGCCCAGGGTGAGGGGAAAGCTTGTAAGGAGCCGGTACTCTTTGAGAATTTTCAATGCCGGTATGAACGGTGCACCCTCGAATAGAGAAAAGTAAAGCTGCGGCAAAAATAAGTTTGCGGCAAGGAACAGCGGCAATATCTGTAACAGAAGGAGGAAACAGAGATGTTTAAGAATCCGTTAATGGGACTGGACTACCCGGATGTGGACGTGATACGTGTAGAGGATACTTATTACATGGTAAGCACTACCATGTACTTTATGCCCGGCTGTGTTATTTTACGGTCCTATGACCTGGTAAACTGGGAGATAGCAGGCTATGTCTATGAGACCCTTGAGGAAACACCGGGGCACAGGCTGGCAGGAGAGCAGAATATATACGGGCAGGGAATGTGGGCTGCCTCCCTGCGGTATCATAAGGGAACCTTTTATATCTGCTTTGTTGCCAATGATACGCATAAAACTTATTTATTCCAGTCGGAGAGTGTGGAAGGCCCTTGGAGAAAACAGAACATAGAAGGTTTTTACCACGATGCCGCCCTTTTCTTTGACGAGGATGACAGAGTGTACATAATAGCCGGAAATAGTGCCATTTGGCTGACAGAATTGAGATCCGACCTGACCGGGCCAAAGGAAGGCGGCATAAGGCGTATTATCGTGGAAGACAAGGACCATCCGAGCCTGGGCTATGAAGGCACCCACTTCTATAAGATCAATGGCAGGTACTATGCCTTTTTCATTCACAGCCTGCGGACGGAATGGTTCCGTACGGAAGCCTGTTTTTCTTCTGATTCTCTCCTGGGAGAATTTACAGGAGGGGATATACTGCAGGATGATATGGGATTCCGGCATTCCGGTGTGGCCCAGGGCGGAATAGTGGATACACCGGACGGAAAGTGGTATGCCCTTCTGTTTCAGGACAGAGGTGCGGTAGGGCGTATTCCGGTTCTGGTTCCCCTGTATTGGGAAGGTCATGCCCCGGTGCTTGGAATCAATGGAAGGGTTCCGCTGCAGCTGGAGGTAACAAGTACCAGGCCGGATTACCGCTATGAGCCTTTGTCTGCATCGGATGATTTTGATTATAAGCCATCAGAGGATGGAAAAATCCATTTAAAAAAGGTCTGGCAGTGGAATCACAATCCTCATAAGGAGCTGTGGTCCGTTACAGAGAGGCCGAAAGCCCTGCGGCTTCATTCAGGCAAAATCTGCGAGAATCTGACACAGAGCTATAATACCTTGACACAAAGAACCGGTGAGCCGGAAAGTGCGGCATGGGTCACGGTGGACGGAAGCGGGCTGAAGGATGGGGATTATGCCGGAATAACCGCCTTGCAGGGCTGTTATGGTGCTGTTGCCCTTACCCGGGACAAAGGGGAATATGCACTGGTCATGGTGGGAAAATCATCACCGGAAACCTCCATGACGGAGGACTATGGTCATACTCTGCCGGAGAAGGAATATGAAAGAATTCCAGTGGACTCTCCAATGGTAACCCTGAAATGCAGGACTGACTATCGGGAGGAACGGGATGAGGCAGAGTTTTACTATGAGAAGGCCGGTAAATGGATTCCCATCGGAAGCTCTCATAAGCTGACCTTTAAACTGGACCATTTTACAGGCTGCCGGTTTGGCCTGTTCTATTATTCAACAAAGGAAACCGGCGGCATAAGCGATTTCCTGAAGTTCCATTATGAGACTGTCAAAGCTGCCGAGCCGGTGGATGCCTGAAATTTTAAAATAACTGATATTGTTAAATCCATACAGGACTGCAGTATCGGTTATTTTTTATAAAGAAATACCGTTAACATAGAGACTTTTACCAGAAAATACTGTCAATGCGTTTGTTGACATAACACTGCCCATTTGAGACAATGAAAATATATGAAAGCTAAAATCTGTTAAGGGATGAATCGGAATACAAAAATAGTAATAGAGAGGATATATATGCAGAAGAAGAAATCTTTTGTAAATAAAATATTCCTATATCAATTTTTGCTTACAGGACTGCTTCTGGTAGTGCTTGGAGTTTTTGTGATTTCGTCCTATGGCATCCTCAAAAAGGAAATCAGCGAGTCCTCCGATACATTATTAAAAATATACAGCAACGAAGTTACAAATAACATGACTGAAATGAACAGTATATTGAGAAGCATTACCGCACAGGGAGAATATCTCGCCAAGCTAAAAAGCAGGGATGAAAATGAACGGACACTGGCTTCCATCTCTCTGCATAATTATATGCAGAACCTGGCATCGCGGGAAGATATTTCAGGGGTTCTCGTCGTATATGACAGTAATTATAATATCTGCCTGGATGCGGTGGAAGCAGGCTTTGATTATGGCAGGAAAACATATCTTCGGGAATTTACACGCAGGGCCACCGTAAATGTTAAGATTTTGAATCATAAGTGGAATTTTTTAAATTATGAAAATGAAACCTATATGTATAAAATAATCCTGACCGGCCGCAGGGCCATTGCTATTTATATCAGGACAAATAATTTATTGGACAATACCTTTTCCGAAGATAACAGCAACCGCTCTATTGTTCTGGCAAATGATGCGGGAAATATCGGAAAGGTATGGGGAAATGTGACCGGTGATATTAAAGTAGGAGGAGACATCGGTCAAATCAATTTAAAGAATTATTATTTAACCATGAAAAAAGTTGCCGATTCCCAGCTGATTATTTATTGCTATACCAGTAAAAACAGCATACTGAAGCAAATTCACACAAGTATGAAAATTGTCGGATTTATAGTCAGTACAGCGGTGCTGTTCATGCTTTTTATATTAAAGTTTACCAGAAAAGAAGTTGCCATACCCATGCAGATAATAGCAAATGATATGGTTCGGATTAAAAATGGCGAGTATGATAACCGGATTGACGGAGATTTCAATGCGAAAGAATTTGAAATGCTGCAGGATACCACGAACCAGATGATCGATGAAATTCTGGGTCTTAAAATACAGACCTATGAAAAACGTATTGAGCTGCAGAATATGGAACTGAAAAGTATCCGCCTGCAATTAAAACCGCATTTTTTCCTGAATGCCCTTACAACGATTTCAAGCCTTAGCAGTCAGAATAAAAATGTACAGATAAAGACATTTATTGATGCCCTGTCTAAGAATGTGAGGTATATGTTCCGGGCGGGTTTTCACACAGTGGCCCTGAAGGAAGAAGTAAAGCATGTGGAAAATTATTTTGAGATGCAGGAGTTGAAATACCCGGGATGTATCTTTTATATGATTGACCTGCCCCAGGAATTGTCTGAATGGAAGATTCCTCAGATGCTGATACACACCTTTGTGGAGAATGAATATAAATATGCCGTTTCCCTGGATGAAACCCTGACCGTTCTCATTAAGATCCGAAAACTGGTGTATAAAGAGGAAGAAATGCTAATGATAGAGATTGAGGACGATGGAAAAGGCTATCCGGAGGAAGTGCTTGAGTATATGAATGGCATCAGGAATAACAACAATGAGCGGGGAACCCGAATCGGGCTATGGAGCCTTAAGCGGATGATGGAGCTGATGTATGAGAGAAACGATCTCCTTATACTGGAAAATATTGAACCTCACGGCTGCCGGAACCGGATCTATGTGCCGGAAAAGGCAAAGCATGAAATGCTTGGCATAACATAATACGGAAAGCAGGGCTATGATAAATTTATTAATTGTAGATGATGATATGGCAACGGTAGAGGTGATCAGAGCTTCCATAGACGGGAAAAAACTTGGCGTAGAGGAAGTATGGTCCGCGTATAATGTAGCCGGTGCCAGGAAAATACTATTGGAGAATACAATCGATATTATTATCAGTGATATAGAGATGCCCCAGGAATCGGGCATCGATTTATTAAAATGGGCAAGAAGCGAAAATATCGATTGTGAGTTTCTGTTTCTCACATGCCATGAAAGCTTTTCGTACGCAGCGGAAGCAATCAAATACGAAGCGGCGGCTTATATAACGAAGCCCTTTGATATTGATATTATGGAGCTGAATCTGCAGAAAATTATAAAAAAGCGGAAGCAGAAACAGAGCTTGGAAAAAACCTGCATCTATGGAAAGTGGATGGAAAAGAACCTTCGCTTTGTAAAGCAGGAATTCTGGAAAGAAGTATTGGAAGGGGAACTGTTGGATGAAGCCCGGATTGAAAAGGAAATAACCGGCAGACATCTGGAAATCAGCAATGCTAAAAAGTATTGCTTTATATATTCCAGGCTTAGTGATACGGAAGGAGATATGGAGCGTTACGGAAAAAGTGTGGTAGAATTTATATTGGAAAACTTTCATTCTGAGATTCTATGCGAAAAAGTGGAAAATGAAAGTGTTGTTAAATTCCACTCAGACGATGTCCTGAGCTTCATTACGATATGTGAAGAAATAGAGCCTGATAAGCTTCGGGAAAAATGCGAGCAGCTGGTGAATACCTGCAGAGGATATTTCAAAATGACCTTTACCTGCTGTATCAGTAAAGCTTATAATATTGCCGAGCTTGCGGAGGCGAACCGGAATTTAAAAAAAATCTTTCAATATTATGTAAGCTTTCATGGGCAGATTTTTTTTGAAAATGAAGTGGAAATTCAGGTCAATAAGGATACGCAGATTATCGATCTGGATAAATTCAATGCCTTGGTGGAAAAAAAGGACAAGTCAGAAATCCTGCGTTATTTAAAGCAGCTTTTCCATGAATTGACCGCCTATAATAAACTGAATTTGTATACCCTTTATCTGATGAAACAGGAGATAATGCAGGTAGTATATGCAGATTTGATGAGGCAGGGAATACAGGCAACAAAATTGTTTTATGATGAATTATCCAAAAAAATTGCCGACCATGCCCTGGACTCTGCCATTGATATGATCCGCTGGGTGAATTATCTGCTGGAGAAAACATTTCAGTATGAGGAGGAAATCACAAAGCCTGCCACTCTTGTGAACAAAATCAATCACTATATACAGGAGCATTATGCAGAGGATATCGGACGCAATGAGATAGCCGCAAATTTCTATCTGGCACCGGAATATCTGGCAAAGTCATATAAAAAGAAGACCGGGATAAATTTAAAGGATTATATCATACTGTATCGGATTGAAAAGGCAAAAGAGCTTTTAAAACAGGATGACAAAAATGTGAGTGATATTGCTGAATTAGTAGGCTTTGCAAATTTTTCTTATTTTTCGACCATATTTAAAAAATTTACAGGTATAACACCTATGGAATATAAGAAATCCAGAAAAGAGGAGGCTGATACGCGGGGAGGCAGTCGGGTATAGAGAAAGAAGTGTCAAGCTTTAAATTCAAAGAAAAGGGCTGTTGCAAAATAAAGCTCTGGGGAGCATAACTTGCCATAATGCACTGTTTGACAGGTTATACTCCTCAGGGCTTCATTTTGCAACAGCCCCATTTATTCCCGGAAATGGAATCGGTGAGCAGCGCAGGGATAAAGGCATTACAGAAATGGCCATTTTCAAGGAGATAGCTTAAAATCAAAAATATATGACTTGTTTTTAAAAGACGCAGGAATGTTAACTTGCTATACTTTAATTATCATAAAGGGAGGAAATTATGAGATTTGCATTACCAAAATCAGCAGCAGTTTTGATTGCGGCAGCTTTGCTTACAGGACTTAGTTCCTGCAGTAATATGAGTGACAGAAAGAGCAATTCTGCAGATATTACGGAAAGTTACACCAAGCAGTATGAAAAAATTGTATATGCCTACACAGCCTATGATGGGATACCGGAAAAGAAAACACTGGACTCGGTAGAAGAGGCAATTAATGCAATTACAAGAAAAAAAATTGGTGTGGAAGTGGAACTGAAACCTATCGCGGCAGCTGATTATTCCTCCAATGTCAGTCTTGCTTTACAGGATGGAGAACAGATTGATATTTTTGAATCCATTGGTGATTTCAATACCTTTGTATCCGGTAATATGGCCTATGATTTGACAAATATGATTGATGCGTGTACTCCGGAAACAAAAAAACTTATAGGAGAGGATTTGCTTTCCGTATGCTATAAAGACGGAAAGCTGTATGGAATTCCAACCTACAAGCCATATGCGGCGGCGCCCATGATAGTCTACAGGCGGGATATTGCCCGTAAATTGGGAATTGATATGTCAAAGGTAAAAAGTATTCATAGTCTGACAGAGATTTTGGAAAAGGTAAAGAAGGCTTATCCGGATATGGCTCCTCTTCTACCGGTTCAGCAGGGAAATTCCGGAGTGAATTTGTGTATTCCGGAAGTTGACTATCTTACCGACGGTGTTTCCAGCCCAAAGGGAGTTTTAATGGGAGGTGATATGACAGTCGTTGATTATTATGGTACAAAGGAATTTGCCGATTTATGCAGACTGGCAAGGACATGGTATAATGCCGGGCTGATTTTAAAGGATGCCGCAACTACTACGAATACGGTAATGGAATTGATGGCATCTGATAAGGGCTTCTGCTATATAGCAAATTATAATTATCCGGCAGCCGATGTTCCGGCAGTATTAGAAGCACAAAATAATGTTCCGTCTTTGGGTGCAGTGCAGATCGGCTCTGCCTATATCACAACGGATTCCATTAATTCCTTATCCTGGATGATTTCTGCTACCTCGGTAAACCCGGTGGCTGCTTTAAAGTTTCTGAATCTGACCTTTACGGATAAGGATATTATTAATCTGATTATCTATGGAATTGAGGGAAGGGATTATATCCTGGATGAGGACGGATTTGTGTCTTATCCAAATGGAAAAGCAGCCTTTGGTGTACCTTATAATACTCAGCTAAACTGCGGGACTCTTGGAAATTATTTTCTTATGTATCCTCTGGCAGGGACAAGTAAGGAATCGGTTATCTGGGAAAAGGAGCAAAACAAACAAGCCGGAAAGTCGCCTGCTATGAATTTCACCTTCGATTCCAGTCCGGTAAGAACGGAATATACGGCAGTGAATAATGTTATCAGCCAGTACTTGCCGGGATTATTATGCGGCAGCCTGGATCCGGAAACTGCTGTCAGTGAATTTGAATATAAGCTGCATACGGCCGGCCTGGGCAATATTATAACAGAAAAGCAAAAGCAGCTGGATAAGTGGCTGGCCGGTAAGTAATCCTGTATCACAGGTATTGCAGGGCAGGTACTCAAAATTAGTTTATTGAATATACTAAGTGCGGATTATGATAAATATATCATAGTGAGGGGAGGAAAAAATGGATAAGGATATGACTTTGAGGCTTCCCAATGGTGACTTTTTTAATAGATGGGAAAAAGAACAGGTTTATGACAGGGAACTTCATGTTAACTGCAGCCATGCCGCTGCGTCCGATGAGAATGACGGAAGCCCTGAACATCCCTTTATAACGATTAATGCCGCGGCAGCCCTGGCCCTGCCCGGTACCAGAGTCTTAATCCATGGAGGGGTTTACCGGGAATGTGTGCATCCTGCAAGAGGCGGGGATGGTATTGACAAAATGATATCTTATGAAGCCTATGGTAATGAAAAAGTGGTCATAAAGGCTTCTGTTACGGCAAAAGAATTCCAAAAGAGTGAAGGATGGAATCTATCACGCTTTACAACGGAGACGAAACAGGAAGGGGCTCCGGTAACGGTGTGGAAAACAGAACTTGATCCGGAGGAATTTCGGGGCTATAACCCTTTTTGCGCTGTTAATATCCTTCATGACCGGTTATTTATAGAATACGATAAGACAGATATGACAACCTACCTGAACCGACGGGGAATGATTTTCTGTGACGGAAAGCCTCTGCGCCAGGTATCACTTTACAACCAGCTGGGAGGTCAGCCGGGTTCCTACTGGATTGAAGCCAATGGGCAGACCGTGCACTTCCGGTTGTTTGAGGACGAAAATCCAAAAGACCATCTGATTGAACTCACCTGCCGTGAGCAGTGCTTTGCTCCGGAAATCCCGTTCTTATCCTATATCAAAGTGAAGGGCCTGACCTGTGCCCATGCTGCAACAGGGGCCCCCGTACCTCAGAGAGGAGCAATATCAGCCTTCCGGGGACACCATTGGATTATAGAGGACTGTACGGTGGAATGGTCAAATGGAGTGGGGATTGATATAGGAAATGAATGCTGGCACCACACGGTAACAGCGGGGCAGGTCATCGGCTCCTCGGTTATCCGGCGCTGCAGGATTTACGATGCAGGTGTCTGCGGAATTGCGGGACTTTTTGCGGAAAATCTTCTCATTGAGGATAATCTGATACAGGGTACCGGGTGGCAGAAGATGGAATTATCCTGGGAGGCGGGAGGAATAAAGGTACATAACTGTACGGACAGTATATTCCGCCGGAATATATTTACCAGGACCTACCGGGCAGACCACCTTTGGATGGATGTGGGCAATCAGAATAACCGGATTACCCAGAATTTATTTCTGGATGGGATTGAGCAAAGGGAAGCAATCTTTATTGAATGCAGCAGAGATGATGTGAATCTGATTGACAATAATATTTTCTGGAATATCCAAGGGCGTTTTGAACCTGGAGCAATACAGGAAGAGCCGGGGTCCGGGGGCTGGTACAAAACGGAAGAATCCGGTGTGGTAAACGGTTATGCTGTTTATGGGGAAGGAACGGACTATACACATATCGTAAACAACTTTATAGGAAAATGCCGCAGTGCCGGGTATTATGCCAAGGCAGTTGCCTTCCGCATAGCCGGAGATTCCAGAGGCGGTACCTCCAGGGAGGCAAAAATCTGGAATAATATTTTTTATGACTGCAAAGAGGCTGCGGTCAAAATGCCCACGAGGCATAATGAGTCGGAAGGAAACCTGTTTTTAAATATGCCGGGAGGATTTTTGAGGATACTTTATCCGGCACCTGCCGAATGTCTGGATTTAAAGTCCTGGAGGCAGTTTTACGGTTTTGACAGCCAGGGGCAGGAGGGTTATTTTGATATAAGTATCGATACGGAACACTTTACAATGGAGATTCGTCAGAAAGACATCTCACCGTCAACTTTTCATTTAAAGGAAAAACGCACTTATATTCAAAGCGTAGAGGATATCAGGACAGTTAAAGCAAAAACTATGGTACCGACTGATTTTTATGGAAATACAGTAAATGCGGAAATGCGGATACCCGGTCCTCTGGTTCAATTAATAGAAAATCAGATAATTTCAATAGACCCCAGAAGGTTGTAGAAAGATACAGGAAATTAACCGGGCAGAATGAGAAGAGACAGATTAAGTAAGGTATGATGACAAGATGCCGAAAAGATACCGGAAATAAAGGAGAGCATGGAATGAAAGTTTTTCAAGATAAGAAAAAGCTTAGGTCTTACAAAGAGTTTTTGTATATATTGCCGTTTATAGTGCTGGTCGCTGTTTTTGCTTATTATCCGCTATATGGATGGGTATATGCTTTCTTTGATTACAGGCCGCCAAAACCAATGACCATGGATGATTTTGTAGGGCTTAAATGGTTTAAATCAATGGTGGCTAATCCGGTAAAAACAAAGCAGCTTCTAAATGTAATAAAAAATACATTTGCCATGAGCGGAATTACAATTGCAACTTCATGGCTGCCAATGATTTTTGCGGTATTTTTGAATGAAATTAAGTGTAAACCTTTTAAAAAGTTCGTTCAGACAGTAACGACCGTACCCAATTTCATAAGCTGGGTTCTGGTATATTCTGTTGCATTTAATATATTTAACAGTACGGGTATGGTGAATCATCTGCTGCTTTCCAGCGGAGCTATTTCAAAACCGATTTTGTTTCTACAGTCCTCTGAGCATGTCTGGCTGACCCAGTGGCTGTGGCTTACCTGGAAGAACCTTGGCTGGGGCGCTATTATGTATATAGCTGCGATTACAGGTATTGATGAAGAATTGTTTGAAGCAGCCAAAGTGGATGGTGCCACAAGAATGCAGAGAATCCGCTACATTACCATTCCAAGTATCTTACCTACGTATTTTGTATTACTCATGTTAGCTATTGCAAATTTCCTTTCCAATGGTATGGAACAGTATTATGTATTCCAGAATGCTTTCAATAAAGATTCCATTCAGGTTTTGGATTTATATGTATTCAATTTGGCAATGGGAAGCGGCAGTTATTCTATTTCTACAGCACTTAGTATCTTGAAGAGTTTTATCAGTGTTGTACTGCTTTTTGTTGCAAACGGGATGTCAAAACTGGTAAGAGGCGAGAGCATCTTATAATATGGGAGGAATCGTTATGAAAAGTAAGAATAACAGGATACGCAATAGGCGCAGTGCCAGTGATATTTTAATCAGCATACTGACATATGTTTTCTTTGCTGCATTTGCATTTATCTGTATCTATCCGTTTTATTATATATTTATTAACACCATAAGTTCCAATGATCTGAGCCAGAGGGGACTGATTCTTTTCCTGCCAAAACAGCTGCATATACAAAATTACATAAAAGCAGTTAAAATCCCCGGGTTATTAAATGCTGCCACCATATCTGTAGGCAGAACGGTAATTGGTACATTTCTGACAGTTATCGCAACAGCATTCATGGGTTATATGTTTACCAGAGAGAGTTTATGGGGCAGAAAGTTCTGGTACCGTTTCGTACTAATTACAATGTACTTTAATGCCGGTATCATTCCCTGGTATATCACCATGCGGAATCTGCATCTGACGAACAACTTTCTGGGATATGTTCTACCGACTATCGTATCACCGTTTTTTATTATCCTCGCAAAGACCTTTGTGGAATCCATACCAAAGGAGCTGGAGCAGGCTGCGGAAATTGACGGGGCGGGGACAATGAAGGTGTTTTTCAAGGTTATCATACCGGTTATCAAGCCCATCATGGCAACTGTAGCTATTTTTGCAGCGGTAAATCAGTGGAATGCTTTTCAGGACACCTTGCTGCTTATGACCGATACCAAGCTGTACAGTCTGCAGTTTATTCTGTATCAGTACATCAATCAGGCAAGCTCCTTAAAGCAGCTTGTAAATTCATCGAGCAGCTCGATGGTAGCACAGACAGTGGCTACTGTTCAGACAGCTACCTCGATACGTATGACGGTAACAATTATCGTAGTTGCGCCAATCTTATTAATATATCCGGTTTTTCAAAGGTATTTTGTTAAGGGTATCATGATTGGAGCTGTAAAGGGTTAATATAGAAGGATGGTGAGACATCTTTTTATATAAAATTTGAATGGAGGAGATATTTATGGGAAGACGAAAAACAGTTTCATTAATGTTAGTTGTGGTTCTTATGCTTTCATTGGTTCTGAGCGGATGCTCAGATAAAAAAACAAATGATAAAGCAGCGGGCAGCCCGACGACTGAAGGAGCAAAGGCAACGGATGGTGCTTCGGATACACCTTCGGCTATCGATCATTCGGACACACTGACATTGGAGGTTTACGACGTTGCCGCTAACTATCAGGGGATTCAGAGCGGATGGTTTGGAAAGGTAATAAAGGATAAATTCAATCTGGAATTGAATATTATCGCCCCTCAGGCTTCCGGAGACGGGGAAGCTCTTTACCAGACACGTACTTCTGCAGGAGACCTTGGTGATATCATTCTGCTGGATAATCCAAAGCTGCAGGATTGTATTCAGGCAGGATTGATTGCAGATATTACGGGTGAAGTGAATAACAGTACAAATCTGAAACAGTATCTTGACCAGTATAAGACCTATAATGCAGGGCTTGAGGGTAATTCTGAGGGGAAGATTTATGGCGTGCCCTGCTCGGTAACCAATACTTCACCTACGACTTATACGGATGATACCGTATATATCAGCCCGATGCTTCCCTGGGATTATTATTCGGAACTTGGTTCTCCCGAGATGAAGAATATGGATGACCTTCTGGATGTTCTGGAAAAGATACAAAAGGCTCATCCTGCCAATAAAGCCGGTGATGCAAACTACGCTCTTTCTTTATGGGCAGACTGGGATAAGGGCGGAACCCAGATTACAATGGAGACTGCAACCCAGCTAACAAAGACATACGGCTATGAAGTAAATGGCTCCATTATGCTTGGCACCAAGGGAGATATGAAAGAAGTTACAGAGGACGACGGAGCCTATTATAAGATACTGCATTTCTTCTTCGAGGCAAATAAAAGAGGTTTAGTTGACCCTGACTCCGGAACCCAGAATTGGGATACAGCCTGCACAAAGATGAAAAACAAGCAGGTATTATTGTTCTGGTACAACTGGCAGAGGGGCTTCTGGAATACACCGGACCGTGCCAATGATAAAAATGCTTATATCTATGCACCTGTTGAGGATATGACCTTCTATCAGCCTTCCGATTCCTATTACGGTGATGGAAGAGCCTTTGCCATCGGCTCCCAGATGAAAGGAAACGATAAAGCAAGAGCCATTGAATTCTTAGACTGGTTAGCAAGTCCCGAAGGTCTTGAATACAATCATGACGGTATTCCGGACTGGAGCTATACAAAGGGTGATGACGGTAAATATACAATGACAGAAAACGGCCTGTATGGTCTGATGGAGAACCGTACTGTTCCTGATGAATGGGGCGGCGGCGGATTTGATGACGGCAACAACAAAATCAATCAGGCACCTTTAGCGGCAGTATCTACCGACCCGAATACCGGTGAAACATATAGCAAGGATTATTGGTCTTCCTATCTGGAAGCAAACAAGACAACTATGACAAAGGAATGGGGCCAAAAGTATGGTGCTGAAAACCAGGTTAAATATCTGGAGAAAACCGGACAGCTGGGCACAGTACCTAATGTAAATATCATTCTGCCAAGTGACACCACAGATATTGCCGTAGTGCGCAGCCAGTGTGCCCAGTTAATATGCGATACCTCCTGGAAGATGGTCTTTGCAGGCAGCGAAGATAAGTTCAAGAGTATGTGGGAAGAGATGAAGACTCAGCTTAATGGTCTTGGCTGGTCGGATTTAGTAGCATTTGATAAAGCAAAATACCAGAAGGTAATTGATGCAAGAGCTGCAGCAGTGAAATAGAGTCTTAAAATTAAGTAAAGGACTGCATTTAGAAGGGTGTAATACGGTCACTTTATACAGGAATCATGTATAAAAGGAATTCCATTCTTTTATACATGGTTCCTCTTCAGTTGTACCTATACCCGTTTGGAACAATGAAACCGGAGGTAATAATGGGAGCTGCTATGAAAGAATATAATAGCGATAAAATGAAACTATGGTACGACAGTCCGGCATTGGAATGGGTAGAGGCCCTTCCTCTTGGCAATGGCAAGCTGGGAGCCATGGTTTACGGAGACCCTTTTCAGGAGAACATACAGGTAAATGAAGAAACCGTATGGAGTGCCGGGCGCGCCGTAGAGGCGGATCAGGAAGTAAAGAAAATAATGAAGAAGCTGCAAAAATGCCTGTTGGATGGTGACTTAAAACAGGCGGACCTGCTGGCGAAGGATGCTTACGTGGGTAATGAGCAGGGTTCCTATCAGACCCTTGGAAACATACTTCTTAACTTTGGCTATGGTGAGAGCAGGAAAGTACATACTTATCGGAGGGAGCTGGATTTGGAGGCTGCTGTGTCAAAGGTAAGATATACGGCAGGAGGTGCTAGTTACAGAAGGGAAAGCCTTATAAGTGCGGCAGATAATGTATTTGCCATGTCCATGACGTCAAATGAAAGCCTGTCTATCAATCTGGAAGCCACTTTAAGCAGACCCCTCAACTGTAATATCTCGGAAGGCGGGCTTCCTTTTTCAATCGTGATGAAAGGACGCTGCGGTGATGAGAACTCCATAGGGTACTGTGCAATGCTAAAGCTGCTGCCTGTCTTTGTGGGCTGGGGTAAAGAAGGAAAGGGAGAATATAAAGAGGGAAAGATTATCCTGCAAAATGCCACTAGCTTTACGATGTTTTTTACGGCTGCCACCGACTATAATACGGCGGACCCTGAAAAAGCCTGCCTGGAATGCCTGCAAAAAGCAGAAAAAAAAGGTTATGAAGCCATAAAGAAGGAGCATATTGAGGAATATGGAAAGCTCTTTCGGAGAATGGATTTTTCACTTGGTGAAGATAAACTTTATGAGCTTTTGCCGACAAACGAAAGACTGGCAAGAGCAGCTGACGGGAATATGGATCATTCCCTGGTTGCCCTATATTATCAATTCGGACGGTATTTGCTTATAGCAAGCAGCAGAAGAGACAGTGAACTGCCGGCTAATCTGCAGGGGATATGGAATAACAGGACCCATGCACCCTGGGGCAGCCGCTATACCATAAATATTAATACGGAAATGAATTACTGGATAGCAGAACAGTGTAATCTTTCAGAGTGCCATGAGCCATTGTTTCGGCTCATTGAAAAGCTAAAGGAAAGCGGACGTATGATGGCAAGGGATATGTATGGCTGCCGGGGCTTTATGGCGCACCACAATACCAATATATGGGGAGATGCCTCTCCTCAGGACAATTGCCCTTCGGCTACTTACTGGCCTATGGGGGCGGCCTGGCTTTGCCTGCATTTATGGGACAGGTATGAGTTTACAATGGATACCGGATTCCTTTCGAAAGTCTATCCTACCATGAAGGAAGCATGTGAATTCTTTGTAGATTTCCTGGTGGAAGACAGGCAGGGAAGATTTATAACCTGTCCAAGCCTGTCACCGGAGAACACCTACAGAACACCGGACGGTTACCAGACGGCTATCAGTGCGGGGACTGCCATGGATAATGCAATCCTGCGCAAGCTCTTTCAATCCACGATAGAGGCAGCAGGTATACTTGGAACCGACAGGAAATTTACCTCTGAATTAAAGGAAATATTGCATCGTATTCCCGGACTTAAGGTAGGAAGCAACGGCACCATAATGGAATGGCTGGAGGAGTATGAAGAAACGGAAATAGGTCACAGGCATATATCCCAGCTCTTTGCATTGTATCCGGCAGGGGAAATTACCGTTGAGTCTACTCCGGAGCTGGCAGAAGCGGCAAGAAGAACTCTGGAGAGGAGGCTTTCCCACGGCGGGGGGCATACGGGCTGGAGCTGCGCATGGATTATTAATATGTGGAGCCGGCTGCAGGATGCACAAAATGCACATAAATATGTTCAGACAATACTGTCAAAATCAACATATCCTAATATGTTTGATGCACATCCGCCCTTTCAGATTGATGGCAATTTTGGAGCAGTGGCAGGTATTACCGAGATGCTTTTACAGAGTACCCAGGGCATATTAAATATTCTGCCTGCACTTCCGAAGCAATGGTCTGAGGGTTATATCAAAGGCATACGGGCAAGAGGAAATTATGAAGTGGATCTGGAGTGGGAGAACGGGCAGCTGCTAAAAGCCGTTATTAAGAGCTGCACTGTGAAAAGCGGCAGGAAACGGAAAGACAAAGTGAAAATCAAATATGGAAATAGGGAGGATTACCTCATAACCCACCAGGGCGAGGCAATCCCGGTTCTTGCGGCAGACGGAGGCCTCCTGGAATTTGAAGTAATCAGGGGAGAGGAATATGTAATGGTGTTAAAGAATTAAAAATGTGTTAAGTGGGTCTGCCGGCCAGTCTGATATGCAATAAAAATAAGAATGAGAGGATAATTAGCATGAGTACAATAACGGTTAAGACAGCGGAGAAGCGCTTTCCTACAGCAAAAAATCTGTATGGTATTTTTTTTGAAGACATTAACAGGGCAGGAGACGGGGGGCTTTATCCTGAAATGCTGCGTAACAGATCCTTTGAGGACTCCATTCCACCCGTGGAATGTGAAACCGAGCAGGAGGATTATGCAATTATAACACCGGCAGGCTGGAGGGATGAATTTAATCATGGGGAAGGACTGTCCAGATGGATCAGAGAAAATAAGACAGAATATACACCTATACCGGCTTGGTACAGTGAGAATGCAGAAATGAAGCTGGATAGGGAGGACACTTTAAATGAAAAGCGGTGCGCTGCACTTGCAATCTCATTCTTACCTCAGGGCTGCATTTACAATACCGGTTTTACCGGTATTCCTCAGAAAGCAGGAGAGAAGTATCATTTTTATATGTTTGCCAAGGCAGAAGAGCCGGTTAAGGTGGATTTACTGATAGAAAAAGACAATGAGATATGGTGCGGAACAGAAATTAATTTATGCGGAAAGGGTTACCAGAGGTATGATTATGAGTTTACCGCAGGAAAGACCGCAGGAAATGCAAAATTTGTAATAAGGTGTCAAAAGGGAGGAAAATTGAAACTTGGATTTACCTCGTTGATGCCGGTTGATACCTACAACAGCCATGGTCTAAGAAAAGATTTGGTGGAGAAGCTTAAGAATATGCACCCTACATTTTTACGTTTTCCGGGGGGCTGTATTGTAGAAGGGTTTACACCCTCTACGGCTATGCGCTTTCATAATACCATCGGCCCTGTTTGGGAAAGACCCAGTCACTTACTGATGTGGCATTACCGTACTACCAATGGATTAGGGTATCATGAATATTTACAGTTATGTGAAGATCTGGACATGGAACCTCTTTATGTGTTTAACTGCGGTATGACTTGCCAGGCACGTAACAGTGTGCTGATGGAAGGAGAGGATCTGGAAGAAATGATTCAGGATACTCTCGATGCAATTGAATATGCAGTAGGACCGGCCGGGAGCAGGTGGGGAAAAGTACGTGCATTGATGGGGCATCCACAGCCTTTTAAAATGAATTATGTTGAGATTGGCAATGAGAACTGGGGACCTGACTATGAGGAAAGATATTTAAAATGCTATTCCATCATAAAGGAAAGATATCCTTTTATCAAATTTGTTGCAAACAGCCATGTAGAAGAGAAGGAGCTTCCGGTCGATATCGTGGATGAGCATTTTTATAACAGTGTGGAATATTTTGCAGAAAATATTCATTTTTATGACAATTATGACAGGAAGGGTCCGGAGATATTTGTAGGAGAGCTTGCGGTGCTAAGAGGCCCTGTGGGACAGCTTTATGCTGCCATGGGTGAAGCTATGTTCTTAATAGGGATGGAACGGAATCAGGATGTTGTAACCCTTGCATCCTATGCCCCTTTGTTGGATAACTATCATTATTATGCATGGTATCCCAATCTGATTATTTTTGATAATTTACAAAGTTACTGTATTCCTACCTACTATGCGTGGAAACTATTGGGAGGCAGCAGGGGGAATCATGTTGTTGCCTCTAAGGATACAACAGGTGTTCTTTACCGTCCGGTTTCGGGAATGCCCTCCTTATTAGGACCTGCCGGAGTACGCTACCGGAAAGCAGCCTGGGACGGCAAAACGGTGCGGGCAGTTCATGAGGTAATGGGACATGAAGCGGCGTCAGAAGAGGAGTTTATAATCTCAGAGCCCGATGAAGAACAGAAAGCAGAAAGTGCAAAAATGGGGGTTAAACTGGACGAAGTGCTGGTGGTATTAGGTGATAATGAGACAGCCGTTAAAGGTACTTTTGAAATTGAAATTTTTGCGGAGGAAGGCCGGGAAATTGGAATTGGAGTATATAGCTCCCGCATTCCCAAAGAAGTATATATGAATGATGAAACCCACCCCCCCAGGGAGTGGAATGCCGGCATTGTACGTCCTTTTCAGTGGAGAATAAAGGACGGCAGGAGTACTTTTATGGATTATCAGAATTCAGTTCCCCTGGCGGCAGAAGTACCGGTGAAGCTTATAATGGGTACCTATAATAAGTTCAGATATACCGTGACAGGCAGGGAAATGAGCCTTTATGTAAATGATGAACTGATACAGAAAGCAGAGGTTCCTCAATTTCCTGCTATGGCCTCCGTTGTCTGTGATACAGAGGATGAAGTGATTGTTAAAATCGTTAATATAGCACCTGAGCCGGATGATATCACAATCAATCTGGACTGTGAGGTTCAAAGCAATTACCTTGCCGGTATTCTGACAGGAGAAAAGCATGATGAGAATACAATAGAGCATCCGGAAAAAGTGCAGGATATTGAGCTGAGGCTTCTCGGTGCTTCCAGTCACTTTATTTATCATGCACCTGCCTATTCAGTAAACGTTTTACAATTAAAGAAAAAGAAAATTACCAAAGGATGAGAGGAAAAGGAAAACCGTAACAGAATACAGTATCACGAAAGGCAGAATCCTTTCGTGATACAGATTTAAAAACGGTTGGAGGAGTACGAAAGATGAAAATTAGAGAAGGTATAAATAAGCTGTTTTCTAATCGGAAGGTTATGAGAGAATTGAGTCATTCCGGAAAAAATGAAATGAAACGAAAAAAAAGGAGTGATATTGATACCTCTGGTTTCAAAGCTTTAGATGCTCATAAAAAAGGGGTTATAAAAAATAGTAAGACGATACGTTTCAAGCTGGCTGCATCATATTTGGTTCCCATAGCTTTTATTATCCTTTTAGGAGTGGTCTCTTACAGAGTGGCCTCCGAGGGGATTGTGAAAAACTACGAGAAATCATCTTTGCAGACTATCAGTATGACCGGCAAATATCTGCGCTTCGGATTGTCCTCTATTGAAGCGACCAGTCTCCAATATGCAAATGACAATACGATATCAAAATTCTTTTGTAATTTATACGCCAACGATAAGTCAGAATATAATGCTGCGTATAAATACATAGGAAGCATTCTGTCCGCAAAGCAGGCTTCCGATGAGTTTATAGGAAATATTTACATCCTTTCAGATAAGGTAAAATCCATTTCAACTAAGGGCAGCTATGACAGCGGCTTATACGGAGGATTCACACAGACGGAACTGGGAGCAGACCTGAAAGAAAACAGGATGAAAAATGTCTGGGCCGGTGCGGATAAGTATCTGGACGAAAAGCTGAAAACAAATTCGGAAGAGTATTCCCTGCGTTTAATTAGAAGTCTGCCGAATGCTCAGGCAATGCTGGTTATTGATGTGAATGCAAATACGGTAAACAAAATACTGGACGGATTAGATTTTAACAAATCCGATTATATAGCGGTAGTTACTTCTGACGGGAAGGAAATTATGGCGGGGGAAGGCAGAAAGAAAGAAGGAGACAATAAGAGCAACGCAGCAGATATCTTCGCTGGGCAGGATTTTTATAAGAAAGCAGTTTCCTCGAAGAAAACGGAGGATTCCCTGTATGTTAAGTACAAAGGGAAAACCTATCTGTTCCTGTATTCTCAAGTAGGGGAGACGAAAGCGATGGTCTGTGCTTTAATTCCGAAGGACATAATCACCAGCCAGGCTGATAATATTCGGACAGTAACAGTACTTATTGCGGCAATTGCAATTATATTTGCCGCTATTATAGCAATTTTTATATCACAGGGGATAGATACGACAATCAAAGATATAATTGTAAGGCTGAAGGAAGCTGCAAAAGGTGATTTGACGGTTCAATTCCAATCCCGGCGCAGAGATGAATTCCATACATTGATTGAGGAAACGCAAAATACATTTTCAAATATGAAAAATCTAATCCGTCACGTAAAGGGTATGAGCAGGGAAGTCTTTCGTTCTGCGGAAAATATATCTGCAACCTCGGAGGCGTTCTTAAAATCCACAACGAATATTACTGCTGCAATGGATGAGATTGACCAGGGCATCTCACAGCAGGCAAAGGATGCACAGGAGTGCCTGGTGCAAATGGATAATCTGTCGCAAAAAATTATTCTGGTAAGTGATAATACCAGAGAAATAGGGCAGATAGCTGATCAGACCAAGCAGAGCATCCGGGAAGGCTCCATAGTTACTGCGAATCTGAACAGTCAGACACAGACTACGATAGAGACTACGACGGATATCATCCATGAGATAGAAGCGCTGGAGCAAAAATCATTATCTATCAGCAGGATAATAAACGTCATCCATGAGATAGCCAGCCAGACAAACCTGCTTTCTCTGAATGCGTCGATTGAAGCAGCAAGAGCAGGTGAATACGGAAAAGGCTTTGCTGTTGTAGCCAGTGAAATCAGAAATCTGGCAGAACAATCTCAGGAATCCGTAAATGAGATAAATCGAATCATTGAAAATATACAGAAAGATACCAGAAAAGCGGCTAAAACAGCGAGAAAAGCAGAGAATGTAGTAAAGCTGCAGGGGGATGCCGTAAAGAACACAATAAATTCCTATGAAAATATAAACAATAGTGTGGAAAGCCTGATGGTATATTTAAGCGCTATTACCCGGAATGTGGAAAATATGGGAGAGGCAAAGCAGAGTGCACTGGGAGCCATTGAAAGCATATCAGCTGTATTGGAAGAAATAGCGGCGTCTGTTAATACGGTCAACTTGACGTCAAATGAACAGCAGGCTTCGGTAGAGACCCTGAACACAGCGGCAGAAGAGCTGAATCGGAATACGCAGACCCTGGTCATAGAAGTTAAGAAGTTTAAAGTGGAAGAAGGATAATCAGAACACAGCCTATGAAGTAATAAGGTATAGCATGAGAGTAATAAGATGTAATAAATAAAGTAATGAAATGTAACCAATAAAGTAATAGAACGTAACTGATAAAGCAATGGAATATAGCCGATAAAGTAATAGAATGTAACCGATAAAGCAATAAAACATAACCATTAAAGTAAAGAAAGCATAACCAATAAAGTAATGAAAATGCAACCTATTAAGTAATAAAAAAATAGTTTGAATTTGGTGAATAATTAGATATAATAGGATTACTATAATATGGTGTTAAAACATTAACAACCTTACGGAGGATGAAAGTGAAATGAAAAAAACGGTGTCAGTAGTGATTTTATTGGCTATAGGTGCATTTGCTGCCTATTCTTTTTTTAATGGGAATATGGTAACAGGAATAGTAAGTTTAGTGGTTTTAATTTTAGCAGGGTTATATGTTCTCGGCAGTTCGGATGATGAGAAGGAAGATGAGAAAAAAACTCTTAATGTAGATGAAAACAGTGCACATTCCTTCGTTGGCAGTGAAGGAAAGCCTGATTTTGAACAGGCTAAAAAAATCAGAGAAGAAATGCTTAAGAATGTGAAACAGGATGATGTATCTCTAGAGATTAATGCAGCTGCGGGATTGATGCTGAATCAGGATTATGAAGGCAGTAAAAGAGCTTATGAAAGCATCATAATAAAATATCCCCAGAGCAAAGGTGAATGTATAGGACAGATAGGTGTTGCTGAGTTCTTCCTGGGTAATTATGAGAAAGCCTTAGAGAATTATATCGAAGCCAAAAACAATGGTGAAGACAATAATATGACTGAGGACAATATATGGGAAGTGTGTGAACTTCTGCATAAAAAGAGCGGAAGCAGTAAAGCCGTAGAGCAATATCTGAGCCTGTATCCCGCGGGCCGATACATAAAAAAAGCAAATAAACTGATATCATAATCCATGGATTTTTTTACTTATGATAAAGCTTTGCTGATAATCCGAAATTATATCGAAATGGGCCGGTACAGCCAGGCCCTTGACAGACTGTCAGAAGCTATGCAGGAGCTGCCTAATGATGCCTATCTGTTATACCTGACGGCTTATTGTCTTTATAAATCAGAGGAGTATGACAATGCAATTGCTTGCTGTAAATCCGCTGTTGACAATGGTTTTAACAGAGCAGAATGTTATCATCTGCTAAGTATGATTTTAGTGCAGAAGGATGAGTATAAGGAAGCTGAAAGACTTCTCCTGGCAGCCTTGGAGCTGGAGCCTCAGAATCCGGATTACATTGCTTTCTATGGCTATTTGAAGATGCTTACCGGTAAGAGCAGTGAGGCTCTTCCGTTAATAAACAAAGCGCTGGAAATTGACCCGGTTAATTTAGGAGCCCTGCAGTATAAATTTTATTATTATCTGGATATGGATGACAGTTATGGAATAAAATCCAAGGTCATCGAAGATTATTTTTCTGTTTCTACGGATGAAAGTGACCGATTTTTGAAAGCAGGCTTACTGGATTACCATAAACATGATTATAAAGCGGCAGAAGAGAATTTCAGGCAGGCTTTCCAGCTGGATCCTACCAATAAATTTATTTTGAAAATGCTAGATACGATTACCCGTAAACCTCGTTTTTTTTATTATTGGAAAAGAAAAATAAAACGAAGTATATCAAAACAGATTGCCATATTTAAGGTTACTTTGAAGGCAAAATGGATAATATTTAAATACTCCGGGATTACAAAGGATACCGAAATATTTGTTGTGGTGCCTGTGGTATTGTTAGCAGTTATTGTAGTTGCATTGATTATATTACTTTAATGGGGTATCACGATGGAAAAAATTGAAATCATGCGGAGCATGCTTGAAAATAATCCGGAAAACGGGCTTGCCTGGTACCTGCTGGGAGCAGAATATGTGGAAACAGGTAATGAGAGCGAAGCCTTATATGCATTTTCCCAGGCACTGAATTATTGCGGTCAGGAATTTAAGACGCAGATCTATGAACAGCTTGCAAGACTTACAGATAAGAAAGAAGCAATAAGCAAAGAGAGCTTGAATAATGGAAGTCACGATAAAATCCCTGGCAATGAAAAAAATACTGAAAATAGGGCAGTAGAAAAAAATACAGGGAACCAGGGAGAATACGAAAGTATTTTAGAGGACGCTTCTGAGGAGTATGATGATTTGGAAGAAGATTACGAATCGGATAATTCGGATGAAGGCTGCGAATCAGATGATTTGAATGAAGATTATGATTCGGATGAAGACTATGAATCGGATGATTCCGGTGTTAACTATGGCACCGGAGACGATAAGATCATAAGGCTGAGTGTGGTCGAAGGCGGCAAAAGCAGAGAAGACAGTTTTGCAGCTGCACAAAAGAGGAGCCCTGTCACTTTTGATAACGTAGGTGGTTATGAAGACCTGAAAGACGTTATTCGGATGAAGATTATTAAACCCTTTAGCAGTCAGGGATTGTTCAGCAGATATAAGAAAAAAAGCGGCGGAGGAATTCTTATGTTTGGACCTCCGGGCTGCGGGAAGACTTACATAGCCAAAGCCACGGCGGGTGAATGTCAAGCCGGTTTTCTGGCAGTTCATATTACGGATATTCTGGATCCTTACCTGGGTGTGAGTTCCCAGAATGTAAAAGATATATTTGCCAAAGCCCGAACGATGAGACCTTGTGTTCTGTTCTTTGATGAGATAGATACCATTGGTTTTAACCGGTCGAAACTGGCATCGGAGCATATGCGCCCAATCATTGATCAGCTGCTGACCGAGATTGAAGGAATTGATTCCGATACCCGGAATATGCTGATAATCGGGGCAACGAATATGCCCTGGGATGTGGACCCCGCCTTTAAACGTCCGGGAAGATTCGACAAGGTGATATTTGTTCCGCCGCCGGATAAAAAGGCAAGGATTGCAATTCTGGAATTGAAAATGGCAGACCGGCCTCAGGAAAAGCAGATAGATTACAATTCCATTGCGGAGAAGACGGAGCTGTATTCAGGCGCCGATTTGGAAAATGTTGTTGAAACAGCAACTGAAAATGTTTTGTCCGAAATCTTGAAAACGGGGGTAGAAAGACCTGTCAGTACCAAAGATTTATTAAAAGCAGTGGACTCTACCAGACCTTCAACCATAGAATGGCTTAAAACTATTAAAAATTTTGTTAAATACTCCAACCAGACCGGTATATACAATGAGGTTGAGAGTTATCTTTCAAAAAGAGGCCGCTATCTGTAAGGTACAGGCCTTACAGAAGAGTTGAAATTTAATTGTAAAGCTGTCCTAAGCTTTCAACTATTTCTTTTATACGTTCATATAAGCTTTCAGGCTCTATAATTTTAACTGTCGTGGGATTTTTCAGTGCAAGTTCCAGGATGGAATCTTCGGATTCCGTGTATATATCGACCAGCAGTAAATCACCGTCCTTTAGAATCTGCCGGTTCTCCATATAATCATTATGTTTTATGACCTCATAGAAGCATCGGTCAACCTGCAGTTGATAGTGCTGAGCAGCTCGATTTGTATTTTCATCTGCTTCCCAGTCAGCCGGATAACTGCAGGTATTCTCAAGGAGTTCTATCCTTTGAATCCGGTCAAGCCGAAAGGTCCTCTTACCTTCCCGAAGATGACAGTAGCCGGTCACATACCAGCCGCCTTCATCAAAGATAAAACGGTAAGGTGATACGGTTCTTTCCGTAACCGTATTTTTAAGGGGAGTATAGTACCAGATTTTTATCCGTTTCTCCTCCTCCAGACTTTGTATAAGGGTTTCCAGAATATTTCCAATATATCCTTCCGGATTAATCCGGTTAATACAAACCTCAAATTTATCCAGAAATCTTTTTATTTTTAGCCTGCTGTCTTTTGTAACGGCATTTAACAGTTTCATTCGCAGCATGTCATAGCTCCCATAGAGCTGGGGGATTTTTATTTCCTTACCCAGTTTTAGCAATAGCATGAAATTTATTATTTCATCCTCGGACAACCGGATGGAAGGCAGAAAATATCCCGGGTCTATTTCGTAGCCTCCCTGCCGCCCTTCACAGGCCATGACAGGAACTTTTATCTGGCTGAGGGCATCAATATCTCTGTAGACGGTTCGTTCACTTACCTCCAGATGCCCGGCAATATCCCTGGCAGTAAGTTTACCCTTTTCATGGAGCAGATATATTATGGCAGTCATGCGTTCTAACTTCTTCACGTGTTTATGACCTCTCAGTTTAAGAAGGATGGGAGTTGTCAGTCTGCATCCTGTGTAATACAGTTTCCAGGGCGTCTTTTGCCAATACGGTATTATGCCCGGAAATGCAGGTATCGAAATCCAGTTTAAGATAACTTTTAATGGTATCTATATAAATATCTTTTTCACAATAAATACTTGGAATAATGTCCTCCACAGTATCACCTATATTGTCACCAAGCATTAATACAGCATCCTCTTCATCCATAATACTGATAGAATCTGGTGTATGACCAGGTGAATGGAATAATTTGATTTTGTCTTCCGCAAAATACAGTTCATTCTCAAATACCAGATCAGGAAGATGCATTTTAACTTCGCCGCGGCAATAAGAATGATTTTTTGCAAGCATACTATCCCAATTTGCTATAATCTGTTCCCGGCATAATTTATGGGATATCAGCAAACAACCGTTAAATGCGGAATTGCCCCAAATATGGTCCCAGTGATGATGGGTGATTATTACAATCGTCTCTTTACCTGTTTCTTTCACATATTCCATAACAGGCTTTATGGTATCGGAGCCTAATCCGGTATCAATAATGTAATTATAGCGTCTTCCTTTTATGAAGTAAATATTGAAATCCCACCCTGTATCAGAGAAGGTAAATAAAATACCTCTGTTTTTAACTTTTCTTATTTGCATTTCGTATTCTCCCTAATTTATTCTGGTATGTCCTGTACGAATGAAACAGGCTCTGTTACGCCTGTACGAACCCTTTTATCCCTATAGGTTCCGGTATATCCATCTAATGAAATAGACGCTGTTACATCTGTGCCCTCTGCTCCTCACAAAAACCCAGTATCAGATTATGCCAGCGTGGATTAAATTCGATGGGGAAAAGGTCCTTAATGCTGTCATATTCCACATTGCTATTGCATTCAGGTATTAATTTAAGGTAAGCAATCCTTCCGTCTATTTCTGTCTCCCTATTTTTTAGTTTATTTATTTCAAAAGAAAAATGAGACCCCAGAAAATACTTGTCCAAATGCCCTTTTAGCTGCTCAAGGGTTCTTATGTGTTCATTGATGCTCATGTAGGGTAAGGGCAGCATTGCCTTATTCATCGTATCAAAGAGTAAATTGTCGCCTACATGCACGTAGCTGTCATCAATTATTGTATGTACGCTGCAATAGGAATGCCCAGGTGCTTTCTCAAACCGGATGTTATGTCCGCCATAACGAAATTCATAGTTGTCACAAAATACCGAAGGGTAAATATCACTGTCATGAAGAAAATCATCGGGATATTCAATCGCAAGTGTTCTTTTAAATTCACTTGAACCAAGCACAGTAATGTTATTTACAGATTTTTTTAAAGCTTTAAGCCCTGAAAAATGGTCTTCATGATAATGGGTAATAATAACTTTATCAATAATCAAGGATTTTTCATAAAAATAAGCCTTCAATTGTTCCATTTCCGCTTCATAGCCTGTATCAATCAATAAAACCCGGTTATTCTCCGTAATGAAATAGATTACCTGTTTCGAGTGGGTACTGCTTTCGTAATCCGCTTCATACAGGTTTCCGTATATATGTCTGATAGTCATGTAAAACCTCCATTTGTTTTGATACCATTGTAAAGCAGGAAAGCTGACATATACCTGTCAGTGTTCTTAATTATTTTAAATTAGTGAGTTTTACTGTATAGTGCCATTGCTTGCAGTGGAAAAATAGAATAAGATTATTCTTGTATCTCTCAGGATAACAATATGAGGTACAGGATAATCTCAGCCAGCTTTTATCTATGTATACTTAACTTGGGTTCAAAAGCTAATCTCAGCTTTCCGATGTATATTTGGGGTATAAAAATGCAACGAAGCGACTTTCACGGAGCTGAGTGTATTTTTATACCCCAAATATACATTCAATAAACATGACCTACTGACACCCGAATTAAAATAATAAATAAATTTTAATTATATGAAAAATATTGAAGCCGTCAATTGTATTATAAGTGAAAGGAGTTGAAGGGATGGAGAATTCATTTGGTACCGATGAATTTATACAGCATGTTTTAGATAAATACTCAAAAATGTTAATTAAGATTGCCTTTACCTATGTGAAAAATATGGCAGATGCGGAAGATATAGCACAGGATGCCTTTGTGAGCCTGATTCGGAAGGGCAGCGGCTTTGACAGTGAAGAGCATGAGAAAGCCTGGCTTATACGGGTTACCATAAATAACTGTAAAAATCATTTAAAATCCTCCTGGAGTAAACGGAGGGTTCCCCTGGAAGAGGATATCAGCTATATGCAGGAAGAGGAAAGTGAAGTACTTATCACTGTTCTAAAGCTGCCTCCCAAATACCGGAATGTCATTCATTTATATTATTACGAGGAGTACTCTATCAATGAAATAGCGGAAATATTGCATAAAAAGCCGGCAACCATAGGAACCTGGCTGTCAAGAGGACGTAACCTGCTGAAATCGGAATTGACCGGAGGTTTTGAATATGAATAAAGATGATTATGTGAAAGCAATGAATGAACTGAAAATATCAGAAGATTTTAAGGATAGAACAGCTATGAAAATGAAAGAAGCAAGAATGGGGAGTACAGGAAAGAACACCGCTGTTTACAGAAGACTGGCAGTAACTGCCGCCGGTTTGGTTATTCTTGTTACAGCAGGTGCCATGGTTCTTCAATTGCCGGGAAACGAGCTCCCGGAAAAAGGGAACAATACTTTTAAGGTGGAAGGCAGTCTGGATACGGGAGTAAAGGAGGCAAAAGGAATTACTATTCCAACTGTTGAAATTCCGGAAGCCAATAATTCCGGTGCCGCCGTCAGGATGCGTCCCCTCTTTGTTTACAAGGGACATATATATATACAAAGCAGTACAGCCTTTGAAGCTTCGGAGAGCGGGGCTTTGAAGAATGATGAGGTTTTAGCCTTAAGAGGTGATTATCTGGGAAAAACCAAAGGCAGTATCGATGAATGGAGCAGCCAGAAGGATTATGAAAAGGAATTTGCATCAACCATTGGGGAAGGAAAGGTATATACTATAAAGGGATATGACAGCAGCCACAGATTAATGGTCTATAATGAGTACCAGGACGGCGGAGTCAGCTGTGAGCTGTATGACAGTTTCGGAGGTATGACAATAATGAGCGGTGAAGATTATTTTAAGCTGTTGAACTTAAAGGGCAATGTTGCTTCTTATCAGTGGGAGAGCTACACCAGCTGGAATAACGGCATGAAGGAAGTGCAGGACGGAAAGGCCGGAGATGCCCTGGAGGCTTTCTTAGACAGCCTGTACACAGCTGTTCCCATTGGGGACAACACGGATATGATGACGGAAAATACGGAATTTGACAGCCAGAAATTTGTGGATATCAAAACAAAAGATAAGCTGATAACGACCCTGCGTTTGTTTAAAGGCGGTTATGTGTACGATTCTCAGGCCGGCTTCTTTAAAGTGGATGACCAGGCTTTTCAAAACTTCTGGGATACCATGCCGGTAACAGAGCCCTCTGCCGGAGCCGGTTCCAATGAAGATACCGGAGTAAGTGCTTCGCTGGATTTTACCTTAACAAAAGCCTCCCTGCCGGTGGGGACCAAAGAGCTGAAGGCATTGATTAAAAACAACGGCAGCGAGGATATCTTCTATGGCGCCGATTACAGCATTGAAAAATTAAAGGGAGGGGACTGGAAGGTGGTACCGGGTATCGCCGATATGGCATTTATTGAAATCGCCTATTCGGCAGCACCAGGAACGGAGCAGGAATTTACAGTGGATTTAAGCCGTCTTAAGCCTTCCCTGAAGGCAGGCAGCTACCGCCTGGTTAAAAATATCAACGGACAGACCTTTTATGCAGAATTTGAGATGAAGAAATAAATAGAATGCATGCATAAGATGGGTCAAGATGCTGAAGTAACCAAAATGAAATATACAAAAGTACAAAAAACATGATATTTCGAAACATGAATAAATTTTAATAAATAAAAACCATGCATGTCAGGGATTCACATCCAAAGCTTGAACTGCTTCCCGTCAAGTAGACAGTTCACTTATGCATGGTTTTTAATTATTTATATTCTGTTTTTTATTATGCCATAGACTTTAATTAACGAATTAACGAACCGATAGGGAAAGACAGCAGCCCGTTGTTTTAATCAGAGAAGCATGCCTGTCACAGGATAGGCTTCCATAGGCTTTTCCCTTTCGAATTTTGAAACCAGATTCACTGCGGCACGGTTCCTGCTGCTGGTTTCAAAGGCTGACATGGCCTCCAGTACATGAAGTGTCTGAGGGTAACCGGCTCTTGGAGTACGGCCGGTTTCAATGGCCTTTGCCATGTCGGCAAGACCCAGGCCCCGGCTGTTTTCCCCATAGTCAAACATAAGAGGGAGCTCCCTGTATTCCTTTTCTTCCTGTCGCAGAAGATAAATGGGGCCTCCGAAGGTATTGGGGTCCGGTACCAGAAGAGTTCCTTCAGAGCCGTATATTTCGAATCTGGCCTGGCTGTTTGAATGGACATCAAAGGTAGTAAAGAGGGTTCCGACTGCACCGCTGTCAAATTCCAGGATGCCGGTAGTATAGGTAGGAACCTCGACCTGAATGACTTCTCCCGCCTTTGGCTTGCTGGTTATAACGCGCTGTTCAAAGGAGGTTCTTGCAACGCCGGTTACGGAATGGATTCCGCCCAGAAGGTTTGTCAATGCTGTCAGATAATAAGGTCCCATGTCCATCATAGGTCCGCCGCCGTGTTTGTAATAGAATTCAGGATCCGGATGCCAGCTTTCATGGCCGCGGCATATCATAAAGGCGGCCGCGCCGATGGGCCTTCCGATAAAGCCGCTGTCAATAAGCCTTCTGCAGGTCTGGATTCCGGCTCCCAGAAAAGTATCCGGTGCTCCTCCCAAAAAGAGGTTGTTTTCCTTCGCCAGCTTTACCAGCTCAAGGCCTTCTTCAAGAGTGGCAGCCAGTGGTTTTTCAGAATAGACATGCTTGCCGGCCTTTAGCGCTTCACTGGAAACAAGAAAATGCTCATAAGGGCGGGTCAGGTTCAGCACGATATCAATCTCCTCATCGGCAAATAATTCGTGCATGGTATCATAGATTTTGGGGATGTGGTATTCAGCACTTGCCTTTTCCGCTTTTTCCTTCACCAGGTCGCAAAGGGCAACAAGCTCAACCTCTTTAAACAGCTGAGTAAGGTTTTTTAAGTAGATGCCGCTGATATCGCCGACTCCTACCATTCCGATTTTTATCATAACAGGTTCCTCCTCTAATACATTTTTGCGGAATTGATAAAACGTTCTGTTGTAAGCTTGTGGTCCAGGGCATATTGCTTGCCCTCTCCGGCCCAGAGCATGCCGCGCTCCATAATGAGCTGGGCTTCCGGTGAACGGTCAAATACATCATCATGGTGTCCGAGGGAGGTATAAAATACCCTTCCGTTCCCCCAGTATTTCGTCCAGGCCACCGGCATATCCACCGGCTTGTTGGAGATGTGATAATAGTTAACGGATGGAAATCGTGTGGTTGCCAGAACTTCGATAGCCGGGTCCACATGGAGGTAATAGTGCTCGCTGCATACGGGAAAATCTGCAATCCCTTCGGTGATGGGGCTGGAGCCGTGGCAGATGTTTACGGTATATTCAATGCCGTCACCTCCCGGGTGGCTGATCCACTGGCCGCCGGTTATGAACTGCCACTCCGTATTTTGACGGAAGGAATCGCACATGCCGCCGTGGCAGCCTGCAAGCCCTACTCCGATACCAAGGGCCTCGGACAGATTTACTACATATTGATGGTCGATTTCCCCCATAGTCCAGCAGGATACTATCAAATCCAGCTCCTTTAACTTATCTGCATCGGCAAGGCAATCCAGATTGTCTTCAATGCGGACCTCATAATCATGTTTCTGCAGGAGGCCTGCGAACCGTCTGGAGGTCTGTACGGGCTCATGTCCGTCCCAGCCTCCCTGAAATATCAGCGCTTTTTTCATGATTTCCTCTCCTTCCGCCGCTTCCTGCGGCATATAATTTTTATTTCAGATATGGCAGCTTACGCCTGCTCCGGTTTCCTCGGATTCAAATACCTTCTCTATGACCTTCATGACTCTCAGTGCCTGCTGAGGTTTTACGATTAATTCTGCTTTTCCTTCCATGACATTGACAATGTTCTTGTAATAATCGCTCCAGTCCGTCTGCACCTCGGGCAATTCGAGGATATTTGTGGTATATTCCGGCCTTGGTGCCATGGTACGGGTAGGGCCGGCTTCCGTATATACGATATCTTCCGACCAGGACATCTGGGAATCGGCCTTCAGCTTAACGATCTTGCCCTTGCAGCTCCAATCCTCGATAACGGCGGTGCCGTCGGTACAGGATATATGCCAGCGGGGATGATTGATCAGGCAGTTGGTGGACATCTCACATAGTGCGGAGACCTTGTTTTCAAAGCGGAGGAATATCTTGATATTATCATCCACCTCGTCGGAATATAGGCTGAAAAGGTGGGCATCAACGGATACCACCGGTGAATCTATAAGGTTTAGAAGCTGGTCCAGTAAATGGACACCCCAGTCCAATACCATGCCGCCGCCGTTGGTCTTATGCCCGCGCCAGCCATACATTGCCCGCCTGGAGCCCTGGACACGGCTTTCAATGAAATAAGGCCTGCCAAGCTCCCCCTGGTCTAAAAGAGTTTTGATTATGACAAAATCCTTATCCCATCTGCGGTTCTGGTGAATTGAGAAGATTTTTCCGCTTTTTTCAGCAGTCTCCATGATTTCCTCCAGCTGGGAGACATTCATCGTTACAGGTTTTTCACAGATAACATTTTTTCCGGCTTTTAAAAGAGCGATTGCATAGTCCTTATGAGAATCATTGGGAGTTGCAATGGTGACCAGGTCTATTTCCCTGTCCTCAAGAAGCTCTTCCAGACTGCCGTAAACATAAAGTCCATGTGACAGGGCTTTATCCTGTGCACTTTTTTGAATGTCATAGACGCCTTTTACAGTGATGCCGTCTATATGGGATAGGACATTTTCTGCATGCCAGCTTCCCATACCGCCAAAGCCGATTATGGCCATTGTGTATTTCATAAATAACCTTCCTTTCAGAAATAAATAATAAATTCTCTGCTTGAAACTAATAGTATTATAGCATCCGATATGATATAATACTTGCCAACGGAGGGATAATATAAGACAATTATTGCGGGTCCTCCTGTAAGGTATCAGAAGAGAATGATATGGGATAAAAGATGTCTCAAATTTATTTCCGGTGGGTTGCCAGCAGGGGGGGAATTAATTGAAAAATGCAAAGTATTTTTCAAATTTCTCTTTAAGAAGTATCGCAAGGAATTTTGCGGTGTGTAGGGAAGGCATGGCGGTTAGTTTGAAAATATGTTGGATATTAAACTCACTATTTGGGCAATGTAGCAAGTAGTCTGGCGGAAACTATGGGGGTAAGATGAAGATTATATATGAAAACAATTCGGAAAGGTTTCTGTTCAATGTGATGGATGATTTTTCTTTTCCGGCCCATCTGCATACGGGACTGGAATTATTTCTAGTGCAGAAGGGAGCAATACGGGTGACCGTAGGAAATGACAGCAGGGTCCTGACAGCAGGAGACATCAGCATTGCCTTTCCAAACAGAATCCACAGCTACGATACGGGGAAGGAAACAGGGAGCAGCAGGGGAATCCTCATACTTTGCCCTGCAAGGATGGGAGGAGACTTTCTGCCTGCCATTATGGCCAATCATCCAGCGGTGCCATTTCTGACAGGAGACAGGGTGCATCCGGATGTCAGCTATGCAGTCAATTCTCTGCTCATGACCAGGCCGGACCAGCAGGAGGATATACCGGTGGTCAGTGCCTTTATTCAGCTTATCCTTTCCAGGACCCTTCCGGAAATGGAGCTGGTAAAGAACAGGGACAGCAGTTCTCCGGGGCTTACCGCCCAGCTTGTTACCTACCTGTCCGAAAATTACACGGAACAGGTAAGCCTTGATACCCTGTCAAGGCAGCTGGGAGTGAGCCGGTACAGCATATCACGGGTATTCAGCGAAAAGCTCCATACAAGCTTCAGTGATTATATCAATACTCTCAGAATAGATAACGCTAAGCTGCTGCTTCAGGGAAGCGACCACGATATCCTGACGATCGGCCTTATGTGCGGATATGACAATCCACGGACCTTTAACCGGGAATTTAAGGCACTGTGCGGCTGCCAGCCCAGGGAATACAGAAAAAAACGGACCCAGAAGGAAGCTGCTGCTGACGGCAGGATGTAGAAAGGGAGGGGATTATGCTATTAAAGGAATATTGTATCGATATAACCAGAAAAGCAGGAGAGTACCCTGGCCTTGATATGAATATGGGCCGCCGTGTCATGTGCCCGGAATATTCCATCAATCAGATTGATGTGAAGAGCTTTCCGGAGGAGGAAAGGGGAAAAGCCTTTGTCCTGCTATGGCATATAGAAAAGGGAGGGCATTTGTCTGCGACCATGAAGCCTTACAGGCAGGAGTTTGTCTATCAGTGTGATTTCACTCCCCAGGTCAGGACCCAGCTGCACACTCATGATTACATTGAATTAGCCTATATCGTAGAGGGTAGATTCCACCAGCGGATTATGGGAAAGGATATTTGCTTTAAGAAGGGGGAGCTCTGCCTGATTGATAAGAACTGCCCCCACCAGGATTTTCTGGAGGAGGATGAGAGCATTATCCTGTTCATCGGGCTGGCAAATGAGATATTTGACGAGGTCATGGTGCGAAACATCGGCGAAGAGAGAATCCTTAACTTTCTTCAGACCTCTCTGATGAAACAGAAGGATATTCAGCAGTACCTCCACTTTAAGCCCAAGAGCCAGGAGGATGAAGCGCTGGAGCCCCATCTCCTTCAGCTGGTGACGGAATTAAGTACGAACGATGTGGCAGCCGCCTATATCTGCAAGGGGGTCATTATGCGTATCATGCATCACATCAGCAGCAAATATGAATTTAATCTTTCTAATGATGAGCGGAAAAAAATGAAATGGCTGATTTTCGAGGAGGTCACCGACTATATCAGTGTAAATTACCGGCAGATTACCGTAAAGGATCTGGCGGACAGGTTTCATTTTAATGAGGATTATTTCAACCGGCTGTTTAAGGAAAAAACCGGCGGGACATACCTGGAATACCTTCAGGAGGTCAGGCTGAAACAGGCATACCGGCTCTTAAGGTCGACCGACATCAGTGTGGAAGAGGTAGCGGAACAGGTAGGGTACCAAAATAAAGGATATTTCTATAAGATTTTTGTAGAGAAGTACAAAATGACTCCGGCAAAGACAAGAAAATTATGACTCGGGTGTCCTAAGTCAAGGTTATATTTAAGGAATTATATTTGGGGTATAAAAATACGCTCAGCTCCGTGAAAGTCGCTTCGCTGCATTTTTATACCCCCAATATACATAATGAAAGCTGAGTTTGACTTATGACACCCGAATCAATTATAAAATCATAAAAAAAACAGCATACTAAAGTTATCAAAGGATGCAGGAGCAGCAGTCTGACTCTGCACGGTAAATGCATGAAGGAAGTTTATGGAAGCAGACGATGACCAAGGAGGTTGTCTGTGCATATCAATTAGTTGGTCTCATGCGTTTGCCGTGTCTGCCTCCGGCAGCAGGAATGCCGGTCGGAATAGGTAACTTTTAAATGGAAACGGTAGGATTGCGCAATTGTTTGAAGCCTGCTGTTTTTTTATAATAGGAATATATAAAAACAGAGCAAGACAGCTGATTAAAGGAGGTTTACTATATGTTGGAGAAAAAGAAATATCAATTCTGGTTTGCAACGGGTTCACAGGCACTGTACGGTGACGAATGCCTGGCAGTAGTAGCGGAACATACCCAAATTATCGTAGAAGGACTGAACAAGTCCGGGAATCTGCCCTTTGAGGTGGTTCTAAAGCCTACTTTAATTGACAATGCATCCATAAGAAAATTATTCAATGATGCCAATGCGGATGAGAACTGTGCCGGTGTTATTACCTGGATGCATACCTTTTCACCGGCAAAGTCATGGATATTGGGGCTGCAGGAGTACAGAAAGCCGCTGCTCCATCTCCATACCCAGTTTAACCGTGACATACCCTATAATACCATTGACATGGATTTTATGAATACCAACCAGTCGGCTCATGGTGACAGGGAATTCGGTCATATCGTAAGCCGTATGGGAATCGAACGCAAGGTAATTGTTGGCTTCTGGGAGGATAAGGCAGTCCAGGAACGTATTGCAGGGTGGATGCTTACGGCAATCGGTGTTATTGAAAGCAGTCATCTGAGGGTACTGCGCGTGGGCGACAATATGAGAAATGTGGCAGTTACCGAGGGTGACAAGGTAGAAGCCCACATTAAATTCGGATGGGAAATTGACTCCTATAATATTACGGACATTGCGGAATATGTCCAGCAGGTTTCAGCCGGTGATATCAACGCCCTGGTAGAGGAATATTATGCTGCCTATGACATTATTACGGATGGCAGGGATGAAAAGGAATTCAGGGAACATGTGGCTGTTCAGGCAGGAATCGAGATTGGCTTTGAAAGATTTCTGGAAGAAAAAAATTATCAGGCAATCGTAACAAACTTTGAAATGCTGTCAGGCTTAAAGCAATTGCCGGGACTGGCTATTCAGAGGCTGATGGCAAAGGGCTATGGTTTTGGCGGAGAAGGTGACTGGAAGACTGCTGCCATGGTACGCCTCATGAAGCTGATGACACAGGATGTCAAAGGAGCGAAGGGTACTTCCTTTATGGAGGACTATACCTATAATCTGGCACCGGGTAAGGAAGGCATCCTTCAGGCCCATATGCTCGAGGTCTGCCCCTCCATTGCAAGCGGAAGAATCGGCATCAAGGTGAATCCCCTTTCCATGGGCAACAGGGAGGACCCGGCCCGTCTGGTATTTACCTCGAAACCGGGCAAGGGAGTTGCTGCTTCCTTAATTGATCTGGGTAACAGATTCCGTCTCATTGTAAATGATGTGGAATGCCTGCCCCAGGATACCCCTATGCCGAAGCTTCCGGTAGCCTCCGCTTTCTGGAGACCGGAGCCGAGCCTGGCAACCGGTGCAGAAGCCTGGATATTGGCAGGTGGTGCTCATCATACGGCATTTTCCTATGACCTGACTTCGGAGCAGCTGGGGGATTGGGCTGCCGCAATGGGAATTGAAACTGTATTTATTGACAGGGATACTACCATCCGGAATTTCAAAAATGAATTAAAGTGGAATTCTGTGGTATACCGCTAAAAGTGTCAGACATTATACGGAGGAGCCAAATGCTGGAACAATTAAAAGAAATAGTATATCAGGCCAATATGGAGTTGCCAAAGAGAGGCCTTGTAACCTATACCTGGGGCAATGTAAGTGCCATTGACCGTGCAAGCGGACATATGGTGATCAAGCCCAGCGGCGTGGATTACGAAACGATGAAAGCGGAAGATATGGTAGTTGTGGATTTGGAAGGAAATCGTGTGGAGGGCAGATACAAGCCCTCTTCCGATACGGCTACCCATATTGAATTATACAGGAAGTATCCGGAGCTTGGAGGTATTGTCCATACCCATTCCACCTGGGCGACCTCCTGGGCACAGGCCGGAAGAAGTATCCCCCTTTATGGCACGACTCATGCGGATTACTTCTATGGACCTATCCCCTGTGCAAGAAGGCTGACGGAACAGGAAATTAAAGAGGAGTATGAAAGGAATACCGGCCTGGTAATCATTGAGACCCTGACGGAGGGAAATATCGGCCCGTTGAGCATGCCGGGAATTCTCTGTACGAATCATGGACCTTTTACCTGGGGCAAGGATGCTTTCGAGGCAGTTCATAATGCCGTGGTGCTGGAGGAAGTCGCTAAGATGGCTTGCTATACGGAGCTGATTAATGTACAGGTGAAACCGGCGCCCCAGGAAATTGCAGATAAGCATTATCTGCGCAAGCATGGTGCCAATGCGTACTATGGTCAAAGCGAAAACGAAAAATAATACATGCCATGGGGTTTGGCCTGGGCGTGTCTGAAATTCCTTGTACCGTTCTGACCGCCCGGCACAAGCAGTTATCAGGCATACCTTAAGCAAAATGAAAGGGAGGCAGGGAAATGAGTCTCAGCGAGAAGGATATAAGAGAGGCTGTTGAAAAGGGAAATACAGTCCTAGGTATTGAACTTGGATCTACCAGAATCAAAGCGGTTTTAATCAGTGAGGATCACCTGGCAATTGCTTCCGGGAGCCATGAATGGGAGAACAGCTATGTGAATCATATCTGGACCTACAGTCTGGAGGAGGTCTGGAAGGGCCTTCAGGACAGCTATCAGAAAATGGCTCGGGATGTGAAGGAAAAATACGGTGTGGCGTTAAAAAGAGTCGGAGCAATCGGCTTTAGTGCCATGATGCATGGCTATATGGTTTTTGACAGGGATGAAAAGCTTTTGGTACCCTTCCGTACCTGGCGGAACACTATTACGGAAGAAGCGTCCAGGAAGCTGACAGAGGTCTTCCAGTATCCGGTTCCCCAGAGGTGGAGCATTGCCCATCTTTATCAGGCAATCTTAAAGGGAGAGGACCATGTGGCAGATATCTCTTACATGACGACCCTGGCAGGTTATATTCATTGGAAGCTGACAGGAGAGAAAGTTGTCGGTATCGGGGAAGCCTCCGGTATGTTCCCCATTGATGCCGATATCAAAAATTATAACCAGACCATGGTGGAACAGTTTGACGGCCTGGTTTCCGAAAAGGAATTTTCCTGGAAGCTGAAGGACATCCTTCCAAGGGTCATGGTAGCCGGTGAAAGGGCCGGGACATTGACAAAGGAAGGGGCAAGGCTTTTAGACGTAAGCGGAGAGCTTATGGAAGGAATTCCTTTCTGCCCGCCGGAAGGGGACGCAGGCACCGGCATGGCTGCTACGAACAGTGTGGCACAGCGTACCGGCAATGTGTCCGCAGGAACCTCCGTATTTGCAATGATAGTGCTTGAGAAGAAATTATCCAAGGTCTACCCTGAGCTGGATATTGTTACCACACCGACGGGCAGCCTGGTTGCCATGGCACATTCCAATAACTGCACATCGGACCTGAATGCCTGGGTCGGCCTCTTTGATGAATTTGCACGAATCATCGGAGCCGGGGTGGATACGGATAAGCTTTACGGAACCCTTTACCGGCAGGCACTGAAGGGAGATGCGGATTGCGGCGGACTGCTGGCCTACGGCTGTCTGTCAAGTGAGCACATTACCCATGTGGAAGAAGGACGGCCCCTTTTTGTTCGTACACCTGAAAGTAGCTTTAATCTTGCCAATTTCATGAGAGTCAATCTCTACACGGCCCTTGGAGCACTTAAGATTGGCCTGGATATCCTGCTGAAACAGGAAGGTGTCCGGCTGGACAAAATGCTGGGCCACGGAGGTCTCTTTAAGACAAAGGATGTGGGCCAGAGCATCATGGCCGCCGCCATCAATGTGCCGGTATCTGTTATGGAAGAAACGGCCGGTGAAGGCGGTGCCTGGGGAATTGCTCTTTTAGCTTCTTTTATGCTTCGCCGGGGTGCTGGTGAGAGCCTGGAGGAATACCTTTCAGACAGGGTATTTGCGGGAATGAGCGGCACAACGATTGCGCCGGAGGAGAAGGATGTGGCCGGCTTTGAAGAATTCATGAAGCGCTATGTCAGGGGACTTGCCCTTGAGAGAGCTGCTGCAGATTATTTATAGCAGAGAGGAGTAAAATCTACATTTTACTTCCCCTGATTTTGCACGCGTGCCAAAGCACGCAGATAGGAGTCAAAAATGAAATTTTTTATCGATACGGCAAATGTGGATGAGGTCAGGAAAGCAGAGGAAATGGGAGTTATCTGTGGTGTAACTACAAATCCCTCCCTCATTGCCAAAGAAGGCAGAGACTTTGTGGAAGTAATTAAAGAAATTGCTTCTATCGTAGACGGACCTATCAGCGGGGAAGTAAAGGCTACTACCGTTGATGCCAAGGGTATGATAGCAGAAGGAAGAGAAATTGCTAAAATCCATCCTAACATGATTGTAAAAATTCCTATGACGGTGGAAGGCTTAAAGGCTGTAAAGGTTCTTTCCGCCGAAGGCATTAAGACAAATGTTACGCTTATCTTTTCAGCAAATCAGGCTTTACTGGCTGCAAGAGCGGGAGCCACCTATGTTTCGCCTTTTCTTGGCAGACTGGATGATATCTCGACCCCAGGTATAGACCTGATTAAAACAATAGCGGAGATATTCTGTATTTATGAAATAAAGACAGAAATTATTGCTGCAAGCGTAAGAAATCCCATTCATATTACCGATTGTGCCCTGGCAGGTGCCGACATTGCTACGGTTCCTTACAGTGTCATCGAAGTCTGCACAAAGCATCCCTTAACAGACCAGGGAATTGAGAAATTCCAGAAGGATTACCGGGCAGTTTTCGGCGAATAAAGAAGGCTGGAAAGGATAAAAAGGCTCTGATATTACTGCACACTGATAATGAGGTGGTTCGCAGTAATATCGGGGCCTTTCTTTTTATTGTGCATTAGAGGCACTATTTATCCTTTTATATTCCAAAAAGGTTAATACGATCATGATAATATCAAAAAGAGTAAGGAATATCAGGAAACCGGAACGGGTCAGGGTATAACGGTATATCTGGTAAGCAATAAACAGAAGGAGGGAAATAATAGTCAGCGGGTATGCAAATAGTTTTCTGCGCCATAACAGGAAAATCAGGAAACATTTTATAACCCCATGTGATATCAAGTAAAATACGGCAAAATGCTGAGTGCTGATGGAAAAGCTGCTGCTTAAGGATATCAGATAGGTTGCCACAATATCCCTGGGGTCTTCCGACAGCTCATGCTTCGTTAAAAAATGCGTTAACAGATTCAGCCTGTGTGGGTTTAAGAATAGCAGCAGGACTCCGCCAAGGATTTCCAGAAACCCATAAATACCCTTTAGAAAAAGCCCAATTTCAAAGCTTACATGGACGATGTCATTTTTAGTGTAAGCAGTATCTTTCATTTAAATCCTCCTGATTGTATAGACATGCCCGCGTCTGCAATCTGCGGGCACAGAGCCACAAATATGCCAGTCGTTAAGCTTCCTTTTTATTTCTTAGACTCTTTGCCGAATAACTTTATCAAATTATTTTTACCCAATATAGCTGTAATTATTAAGTTCCCGAATGTACTATTGTTAAGCAGGTAATCCTGATATACAATGTTACTGCTGCTTAAAATCCGGCAAGAGTTTGACATAATCCTGTCCAACCTGTATATAATGTAATACAAGCTTGCCTGGAGCGAGACAAGCAATACCAACACAGGAATGGGGTAAGACATGAAAAAAAAGCTGTGGCTGTTAGGCATATGTGTAACAGCCTTGATTATTATATTTGCAGTCAGTGTAATCAAGAAATCAGGAGATGGATTCCGGGATTCAGATGATAAACGGATTCAGATAGATGAGCCGGCAGGAAAGGGAGAGACCATGAAGGGCGAAGAGGCGGTAAGGCTTCTCTCCTATCTTGGAATTGACGGGGATAAGCTTACCGGCGGGAAGAAGGCGGCAGATAAACTCACCTATGGAAAGGCACGTTCCTATCTTGAACTTATTGCTAAGGCATTGGATTTAAAAGAGAAGGACATAACGGATAAGCTTTCCTTTTCCCTGCTTACGGAAGAAGAGGACAAAGGTATGCCTACGGCATTATTCCTGGATTTCTACAATGCCTTGGTAAATAGTCTGCCAAAGGATTCCCGGCCTGTTACCGAACAGGATTTGTACATATTGACAAGCAGAGAAGAAGAGGGAAAAGGCATTGCGGTTACTGACCAGGGGGATTTTTCCTATAAGGATACCAACAGCTATGAGGAATTTTACAAGGACGGCAAATTAGAGGCTAAGGAAAAAGCAGAACCCCATCCTTTTAAGGCAGATGCCTATACCGATACCAGTGTTACCGCCCTGGTTAAGGGAAAGGAAATTGTCTATATCAAGGAGGCTTCCGCCGGGGAAACACTTCTTTCAAATCTTTGGATCATACAGGGAAAGGGTTCCTCCGTGAAGGCCTTTATAAATGGCATAACCAAGGAATTTAAAACAGAGTACCCCTTGTCCCAGGCGATAGGAAAAACGGTCTGCGATATAACCGTGAAGGATAAAAAGATTATAAAGATTATCATGAAGCCTGATACTATCAGCGGGAAGGTGCTCTCTGCCGGGAAAAATACCATTGAGATACAGGGCTACGGAAAAGTGACCTTAGAGGATAATTACCGTATTTATAAGGTATATGACGAGCTTTCCATGGAAGTGACCAACAGTATTCTGGTGGGTTACAGCACCACGGATTTTGTGGTGGCAAAGGGTAAGATTGCGGCAGCTCTGATAAAAGCACCTATCAAGGCGGAAAATATAAGGGTGCTGATCAAGACGGATAATTACAGGGGCCTCTTTCACGATAAGGTGGTATTGACAGCCAATAAGGCTTTTACCGTAACGGCAGGTAAAAAAGTGAAGGAGCATAAGGCGGGAGATAAAGTCACCATAAATCCCAATAACAGCTTATTTAAGAAGGGCAGAATCCGGTTAGAAACCAAGGGAGGAAGCGGAAAGATAACTCTTCTTTCCGTAAATCGTTCAGGAGCAAATCCGAAATACCGGGGGGCAATAGAGGTTGCCAGGGAAGACGAAGGACTTACCATAGTCAATGAGCTGTCCTTGGAGGAATATCTCTATGCGGTAGTTCCAAGTGAAATGCCCACTTCTTATAACATGGAAGCTTTAAAAGCACAGGCTGTCTGTGCCAGAAGCTATGCCTACAACCAGCTGATGGCAAGCGGCTTAAGCGAATATGGAGCCCATGTGGATGACAGCGTCAGCTATCAGGTATATAATAATCTGCCGGAGAACGAGCAGTCGATTCTGGCAGTAAAAGACACCTACGGAAAAGTCTTAAAATATCAGGGTAAAGTAATAAATGCCTATTATTTCTCCACCTCCTGGGGCTATACTGCTTCCATAAATGACGTATGGGCGGGAGATGCATCAGCTCCTTATCTCGCAGGAAAAGCCCAGGCAGTGTATGACCTGGTGGACCAAAAGGCTGTTTATGCTTCTTCCTTTCATCCCGATACCGTTGATTATTCCACGGAAACAGCTTTCAGAAGCTTTTTTGATAAACCGGATTACAGCACCTATGACAGTGAATTCCCCTGGTACCGCTGGAGTGTGACCATGACAAAGAAGGAGCTTACCCAGGCAATCAATCAAAGCTTAGGAAGCCGTTATGCGGCAAACCCATCCTTTATTCTTACCTTAACAGGGGGAAGTGTTGAGAATAAGCCGGTTTTTGAGAGTAAGGCTATTAATTCCATCGGAGAGTTAAAGAATATAATAGTAGCCGCCAGGGAAAAGAGCGGCATTGTTTCAAAGCTGTACCTTATCGGCACGAAAGCAACCGTATCCGTGCAGAATGAATACAATATACGAAGCCTTTTAGCTCCCTTGTCCTCAGAAATTAAAAGAGCGGATGGCAGCCCTGTATCGGGATTGAAGCTGCTTCCCAGTGCCTATATCTATTTTAACAAGGGAGAAAATCGTATTACCGTCAAGGGCGGAGGCTATGGCCACGGAGTAGGAATGAGCCAGAACGGAGCGAAGGCAATGGCGGACTCCGGAAAAACCTTTGACATCATTCTAAAACACTACTACACCGATGTGGATATTGGATTTATCTATTAAGCTGCAGAAGGGAAGGAAGGCTATTTTTTCATAAGCTTATCAGAGGTACCCTCTTTCTTTGGGTGCTCCTGCATATAGATATGATCGGTGGCCTTCTTTTTCTCTTCCAATTCTTTTCGGTGCTGGAAGAGATACCGCATATAATAGACCAAATCACCGGAGGATAATACCACATTGATTTCGCCTCCGATAAAGAGGATATGCATGATAAAGTAAAACCACAGCATAAACAGTACAATAGCGGTAAGGCTTCCGTAGGTTCTGGAGTAGTTGCTCATATTGTCAATATAAAAGGAATACAGATAGGAAAAGCCCATCCAGCCTACGGCAGCAATCAGAGCGCCGGGAAATTCCCTGTATAATTTTGTGGTGCGGTTGGGAATGACCATGTAAACCATAAGGAAAAACGAGGTCAGGATTAAAAGACCCGCTATCGTGCGGATACTGATAATGACCAGGGCCAGATGTGAAAGCACGGGGAGCTTCATGATTATCCAGCTATAGAGCTGATTACCGAATACCAGTATAAAAAGACTGACAATCAGGATAATGGAAAATGCCAATGTATAAAAAGCGGAAATAATACGGAGCAGGAAGTTATTTCTGCTTTCTCTGATTCCATAAACGGCATTGAGACCCTTAACGATACCAAGAATTCCTTTGGAAGCTGCCCAAAGAGCGGAAACAGCAGCCGTTACGGAGATAATTGTACCGGAATTCCCGGTATATATTTCATTTACCACACCAATCACCATCTCATCGATGCTGTCAGGAAACAGCTGGTCAATAGCATGGATGAATACCTTCTGATCTATGGATAAATACTGTATCAAAGTCAAAAATAACATAAAGAAGGGAAAGAAAGAGATAATGACAAAAAAAGCAGCCTGAGCTGAGAAAGCGGCTATATTATCCTCCTTCACCTTCCGTCCGAAAGCACGTATTATTTTATAAATGGATATTATAATATTCATCAGTTACCTCGTGTTTAGCTGCCCAAAAGAAGGTGCTATCTATACATTTTATTATATGTCTATTCCGGAGGAAATAGTACGCTTTTTTAATAATGATACATATTATACCACTTTTTGGCGGGAAAGGAAAGTAGAGTAATCTATCGATACGTTACTATTCAGACTTCTTTGTAGTTAGTTCTTGGGAAACGGACGATGGTTTCTGGTTCCGTTCAGGCATTTTCTATTCACGGTTCCAATTCCACTAAAATGCCAGCTGTTATTCCTGGAAGGTTAAATTGCACCAAACTCGCTTCACAATTATTGGTTATATTAACACTGTGAGCTCAGACACTGGTGTAATTTAGCCTAGTCATAACGGCTGCCATTTAAGTGTCATAAGGAACCCTTCAATAGAAAATGCCTGAACGGAACCAGAAACCATCTGTGCTTTGGATTGAAATTTACGTGAATAGATGGGCAAGGCTGAACTGTACATGAATGCGTTTACTATTTGAAAATATATTAAAATTATCTAATTTAAGGTATTCTTTTTATCAAATAATCACTCTCCAAACTTTCCAATTAGATTTTTCCAAATTTATATTAAAAAATTATATTAAAAACTTATATAGTACCATTTTGCTTTCTTGCTTAATCATTCGTAGTTATTAACGCTAATGAAATAGTTAATGATGTTTAGAAAAAACAATATTAATCAATGAAAATGTAAAGTATGTATTGAATTTTATTATTCGGGATGCTATTGTGTAATAAGGGAGTGGTTTTTTGTGATACCTCCTTAGGTACCAAAGAGATTTTTTACTGGGAATTTACGGATAGCCAATAAGGACTGGATATTCAGGAATGAGATTACTATGAATTATTGAAAAGCAGAATTCATACACGTTGGCAGCATGGAGGTTATTATGGAGAACAGAAAAGTAAATATTACAAAGTACAATAAACCATTTATTGAGCAAAGGGCGGACCCGTTTATTTGCCGCAGCAGAGAAGGAACCTATTATTTTACAGGCTCTGTTCCTGAATATGATAGAATTGTTCTGCGCAGCTCCAATACGATAGAGGGATTAAAAGAGGCAAAGGAAGAGGTGCTGTGGAGAAGGCATGATAAGGGGCCGCAGGCTGTTCATATATGGGCGCCCGAATTGCATTATGTTATGGGAAAATGGCATATTTATTATGCGGCTGGGGAAGCGGAGAATATCTGGAAAATCCGGCCCTATGTTTTGGTCTGTGACAGCGAAGATCCTATGAAAGGGCCCTGGAGAGAGCTTGGCAGGATGCAGGCGGCAGAGGAGGATGAGTTTTCCTTTCAGGCATTTTCTCTGGATGCTACGGTATTTGAACACAGAGGGGAATGGTATTATGTATGGGCGGAGAAAACGGGGGTAGGCAAACAGATATCCAATTTGTATATTGCAAAAATGGCTTCTCCAAATCGTCTTGCTACCGTTCAGGTATTGCTTACGACGCCGGATTATCCATGGGAAAGGGTTGAATACTGGGTGAACGAGGGGCCTGCCGTTATTCGGAAGGACGGAAAGCTTTTTCTCACCTTTTCTGCCAGCGCCACCGGTGCCTGTTATTGCATGGGCATGCTGTACATTGATGAAGAAAGGGAAATACTGGACCCTAACAATTGGAGAAAGCTTTCTTATCCGGTTCTGCAGACGAATAGAGATAAGGGAATTTACGGACCGGGACATAATTCCTTTGTTAAAGGAGAGGACGGAAGTATGGACCTTTGTATCTATCATGCCAGGCAATATGAGGAAATAGAGGGGAATCCTTTATATGATCCCAACAGGCATACGATGATAATGCCTGTAAAATGGAATGAGAATGGTTTTCCATGCTTTGAATATGCGGCTGGCAGCAAATAGCAGGAGAACTATGTTTTGGAGTTTAGAAAAATGTAAACAAATACAATTACTTATAAAATATATGTGCAATATTTACAATGAAGTAACTTTGAATTTGAATAAAATGCATAAAATTGACTGCAAACATTAGAAAAAGCTAAAATAATATTGCAAATAGTAAATGATGGTGGTATAGTTGAATTGTTCTTAATTCTATAATAGTAAAAAGGGTTGATATTAAGGTTTTTAAGGAGGAGAAAAATGAGATTGAAAAAAGTAATTGCTATGGGACTGGCAATCATAATGACGGCTTCCATTGCCATGACAGGCTGTTCATCTAATGGGGACAAATCAGCAGGAGGCAAAGCAAAACTGACAGTTTTTGTCTACATGCAGGATCATGAAAAAGCAGTATATAAGAAGATGATTGACGAATTCAAAGAGGCCAATAAAGATACTGTTAAGGACGTGGATTTTCAGGTAACTACCCAGGATGAATATGCAACTACCCTGACCGGTATGATGGCTTCAGGAGATATGCCGGATGTCTTTTATGTAGGACCGGAATCTGTGGTCGATTACGTGAAAAATGGATATGTTGCTTCCCTGGATCAGATGTTAAAGGATAACAATATCTCAACAGATGATATGTATCAGAATGTTCTGAATGTTTATAAATATGACGGCACCACTACCGGAAGCGGAAGTCTGTATGCTCTTCCGAAGGACGGATCGACCTTTGCTTATGCTTACAATAAGGATTTGTTTGATGAAGCTGGGGTAGAGTATCCGAATCCTGACAAGCCCTATACATATGATGAATTTGTCAAGGTGTGTCAGGCACTGACAAAGGATAAGGACGGAGACGGAGAAACGGACCAATGGGGTGCGGGCTTTGCGGATGGCTTCATGCTCCATCAGTTTATCTGGTCCAATGGTGCAAGTTTCCTTAGCGATGATTACAAAACGGTGACCGTAAATACGCCGGAGTTCATAGATGCTGTACAGAAATATGTGGATCTGACATTAAAATATAAGGTAACACCTACGGTAGAGCAGGATTCCTCTTTGGGAGTATACCAGAGGTGGCTGGCAGGGCAGGAAGCATTTTATGCCTGCGGCACCTGGGATGTAGGAGCTTTTATGGATAAGGAAACCTTCCCTTATAACTGGGACCTTTGTGCATATCCTACTCTTTCAACAGGAGTATCTACAACGTGGAACGGAACGGTAGGATTCTGCATTTCCGATAAGAGCAAGAATAAAGAGGCAGCCTTGAAATTGATTTCCTACCTGACGACCAATCTTGAAGGACAAAAGGAATTATCAGGAGCAACAGGAGGAGAATCCATCCAGCTTCCCAATATTCAGAGCTATGCACAAAAAGATTTTATCAGCGCGGTAAAAGACGGTACAGTAAAATATCCTTCCAATATAAATGTTTTCTTCAATTACTTAAACGGAACAGATACTTATAAAGGTAAGATGATGGAAACAACCTATACACCAAATTCAGAGTGGTCGAGCTTGTTCTTTGAAGGCTTTCCCAATGTGAAAAACGGCAGTGTAAGCGTGGCGGATTATCTTGCTGAGGTTCAGCCAAAAATGCAGGAATCCTTAGACAAGGCATGGGCAAATGTAAAATAAGGTTCAGATAGCTTGCGCTTTATTAGGAATGGCTGGCTGCGGGCAGTCAGCCATTTCTTTAAATGGAGGTAAAGATGTTCGGAAGAAGAAAAGAAGCCAGAAAAAAAATGACGGCAGCCACTCTGAAGGAACAGAGGTATGGGAGACTTTTTATTGCACCACCTTTTATTGGATTCTTGATTTTTATGGCATTTCCGATTGGTTTTGCGTTTGTTGCCAGCCTGACGACCTGGACGGGGACCAACAATATGCTTGATAATTTTGTTGGATTTCAAAATTACATAGACCTGTTCCACGATGCGAAATTCTGGAAGTCCCTGCTTAATACGGTAATTTATATGCTGGGTATTCCCATAGGGATGGTGCTTTCTTTGATTTGTGCGGTAGGTATGAATCGTAAGATTCCTGGAATTAAAGTTCTGCGAACCATGTATTACGTACCGGTTGTTTCCTCTATGGTTGCGGTAGCTATTTTATGGGCTTGGGTCTTTAATTACGATTATGGCCTTTTGAATATCATAATTAAAGCAATTTCAGGTAAGCATGGTCCTAACTGGCTGGGGGATGAAGGCTGGGTCAAGGTGGCTATGATCATTTTCATGGTCTGGAAGGGATTAGGAACCTCCATTATACTTTATCTGTCCGGCCTTCAGTCCATTCCCGGCTCCTACTATGAAGCGGCAAAGATTGACGGAGGAAGCGGCTTCCAGCTGTTCCGGCATATCACCATACCCCTGGTATCTCCTGTTACCTTTTACCTTCTCATAATGGGGTTGATTGGCGGGTTCCAGGTGTTCGTCGAGGTTGTGGTAATGGTAAGCAAAGGCGGAACGAACTATAGTGCTGCAACGGTAGTTTATTATCTTTATGATAAAGCCTTTGAAGGAAGGCAGATGGGTTATGGCTCTGCGATTGCAATGCTGCTGTGCTTACTGATATTTATTGTGACGGCAATTAATTTCAATGGTCAGGAGAAATGGGTAAAGACCATTGATTAAGGAGGAAAAGATAAATGGCGAATAAAGATGATGTCGGTTCATCAATTACATCAAAAAAAAGCAGGATTATTAATGTCATTATTTTTGCTGTACTCCTGTTTGGAGCGGTTGCAATGGTATTTCCGTTGATTTATATGGTATTAAGCTCCTTCATGACAAAAAACCAAATACTTTCGGCAAATTTTTCTGTTATCCCAAAGCCCTGGAAGTTTGGCAAGTATGCTCAGGTGCTTCAAAAGGGCGCATTCTTTCGAGGCGTGAGAAACACAATGCTCATAGAGGCGCCGGTATTGCTGATTGGCGGATTTACTTCCTCTCTGGCTGCTTTTTCTTTCAGCAAGCTGCAGTTCAAGGGGAAAAATATTGCCTTTCTGGCACTGCTTTCTACCATGATGATTCCCTTTGCGGCAGTCATGATTCCCCAGTATGTAATGTTTACAAGAATGGGGTGGACCAATAGTCTGCTGCCGCTTATAATCCCCGGCCTTTTCGGAAATATAAGCATCATCTTTTTCCTGAGGCAGAATTTGACCAGTATCCCCACTTCTATTGCTGAGGCCGCAAAGATTGACGGATGCGGATATTTTAAAATGTACTACAGCATATTTTTGCCTTTGATGAAGGGTCCTTTAATGACCCAGCTGATTTTATGGTTTATGGGAATATGGAACGATTTCCTGGCACCCACAATATTTATCCAGAATGATGAGTGGTTCACACTGCAGGTAGTTATCCGTTCCTTTAATTCCTACTATGCAGTACAAAGCGATTACCCTCTTATTATGGCAGCTTCCGTAATATCCATCATCCCGACACTTCTGCTGTTTTTCTTTTTTCAGAGATATATTATTGAATCGTTAGCGGTTTCAGGCCTGAAGGAGTGAAAGAAAGCTAATGCCGGTAGTATACTATATCAATTTCAGGAAAACCTAAAGATACTATTGCATATTACTGCATTGTTATGTAATATATAGTAATATCTAAACCAATTTTGAAATTGTTAAAGGAGTTCTGCCAATGATACATATTAAAAATTTGGATGCCGGATTGAACATATTTAAAGCACTGGGCTCGGAATTAAGAATCAATATAGTGAAACTGCTCCTGGAAAATAAAGAAATGAATATGAAGGAATTGGCTTCCAGTCTGGGTATTACCAGCGGCGCCTTGACCAGTCATATAAAAATGCTGGAAGAAAGCGGAGTTGTCAATGTACTGATAGAGCACAGCGGACATGGCAATCAAAAGATATGCCGTGTGGATGCTGATAAGATATTAATTGAAATGGAGCTGGAAGATTCGGAGAAGGATCAGAATGTCTATAAGGTGGATGTACCCATAGGGCATTATTCTATTTATAATATTTACCCTACCTGCGGAATAGCCACCAGTAAGGCCCTTATCGGAGTAGAGGATGATTCGAGATATTTTGCTCATCCGGACAGGGTGAATGCGGAAATTTTATGGTTTACCAAAGGATATATTGAATATATCATACCAAACCTTCTGCCGGTTGGACAGAAGGTCGACCGTATAAACTTATCCATGGAACTTAGCAGCGAAGCACCGGGGATTAATAACGACTGGCCTTCGGATATCACTTTTCTGCTGAATGATGTTGAAATCGGAACATGGACAAGTCCTGGAGATTATGGAGATGTGAGGGGGATTTTTACACCTGACTGGTGGTTCCCTAACTGGAACCAGTATGGCCTGCTGAAAATGATTGAAATTAACAAAAAAGGGACCTTTATGGACGGGCTGAAAATATCCGAAATGGATATTAATCAGTTTGAATTCAATTACAGCAGCACTATACGGTTTAAACTGATGGTCAAAGAGGATGCTAAGAATGTAGGCGGACTGACCATATTTGGAAGCAGCTTCGGTAATTATAATCAGGATATTCAGGTCCGCATCAAGTACTCTCCTATGTAATGCTGCCTGCTGGCAGCAAAGGAGGACAGGTGAAGGAAAAGAGGAAAAGAGTATTATTTTTTATATTGGGGATAGGTGGAATCTGCAGTCTTACAGGGTGCGGCGAAAATAGTAAGCTCTCTCTGGCGAATCCGGTAGAGATAACTTTCAATGAAGTGTCGGTGCATGATCCGGCAATTGTAAAGGGCGAAGATGGCAAATATGATATCTTTGGCTCTCACTTGGCAGTGGCTGAAACAAAGAATCTCATTAACTGGGTTCAGGTAAATGCAGGTGTTAAGAACAACAATCCTGTCATTCCCAATGTATTTACGGAAATGAAGGAAGCCTTTGAATGGGCACAGACCTCCACCTTCTGGGCACCGGATGTAATTCGTTTGCAGGACGGAAAATACCATATGTATTATTGTAACTGCCAGGGAAGCAAGCCCTTGTCGGCTCTCGGAATGGCTGTTTCGGATAAGGTGGCGGGGCCGTATAAGAATGTGGGTATTCTTCTAAAATCAGGAATGGACAGCAAAGAGCCGGATGAGGACGGAAATTTATACCAGCCGGCAATAGACCCCAATACCGTAGATCCCAATGTTTTTTACGATAAGGATGGACGGTTGTGGATGGTTTACGGCTCCTACTCCGGTGGGATTTTTAGTAAGGAGATGGAAGCGGTAACAGGGCTGCCCTTAGAGAGCGGATATGGAAAGAAATTACTGGGCGGCAATCATCTGAGAATTGAAGCCCCTTATATTCTATATAATAAAGACACGGACTACTATTATCTGTTCTTATCCTTTGGAGGGCTGGATTCAGACGGCGGCTATAATATACGGGTAAGCCGTTCGAAAAACCCCGATGGTCCTTATAAGGATTCCATGGGACAGGATATGGTAGACTGCAAAGGACCTGACAACACCACCTTCAGCGATATTACAGCCATGAAATACGGAACCAAGCTTATGGGCAATTATAAATTTCTCTGGAAGGAAGGGGAAGAGGGCGAGGAACGAAAAGGATATCTGTCCCCTGGGCATAATTCCTGCCTGTACCAGGAGGAAACCGGAAAGTATTTTATAATATACCATACCCGCTTTGAAAACAGCGGAGAGCAGCATCAGGTAAGAGTCCATCAGATGTTCTACAATAAAGACGGCTGGCCGGTTATAACACCATACCGATATACGGGGGAAACAATCGGTGCCTATACCGAAAAAAGTGTTGCAGGAGAATATAAATTTATTAACCATGGCCGCAGTATTTCGGAAGAAATGCAGGAATCTGTTCTTATTAACTTAAAGAGTAACGGGAAGATAACCGGAGAAGCGACAGGAACCTGGGAGTTCTCGGGAGATAATACTATAACCCTTCAGATAGAAGACAAGACCTATGAAGGCGTAGTATGTATGCAGTATGATGATGACGGCAAGAAATACGTTATGACCTTTACCGCACTGTGCCAGGAAACAGGAGAAGCCGTGTGGGGAAGCGGTCTTAAGGCGTTTGGTAGCTTAAAATAAGCCGGCATTTCAGGAAGAGGGCAGTTGGCCATGAGTATTTTTTCATATGACAGTATCTTAATGCGTTTTTTAAATTTTGTTGCCGACATGGTGCTGCTGCATTTTTTATGGCTCCTGTGCAGCCTGCCGGTCATAACCATGGGTGCCTCTACCACTGCCCTTTACTACACCTGCATGAAGCGCATCCGTACCAAAGAAGGTTATATCACCAGAAATTTTTTTCATTCCTTCAAAATGAATCTAAAGCAATCGACTGTCATCTGGCTGATACTTTTAATAATCGGCTACCTGTTTTATCTTGATTTTCAGATTGCCTCATCCGTAGAAGGATATATGGGGAAAATCATGCTGGGCGGCTGCATTATTTTTTTGGTTCCCTGCCTGTTTATAGCATTATATATATTCCCCGTTCAGGCAAAATTTAAGAACTCAATTAAGAATAATTTTAAGAATGCATTTTTAATGTCCTACCGTCATTTTATTATGACAATGATTTTATTATTTATTGTAGGAAGTATTGTAATTCTTAGCTTTTTCTTTCCGCCTATGATTGGACTTCTGCTGATATGCGGCGGCGGTCTGACCGGCTTCCTGACTTCCACCATATTTATTCAGGTGTTCCGGCACTATATACCAAATGAGGCGGAAAAGGATCTGGAAATCTCAGGTGAAAAGTTTGAGCTGAACAGCTAAAATATGTAATACTGGAAAACTATTTAGAGAAGGTAAAATGCATACTGTTAACGCTTGAAGGAAGTTTATGGAAACGGACGATGACCAAGGAGGTTGTTTTGGTGTTTTGTTGCGCGAGAACCCTTATGACACTAAAGCGGCAGAAAACGTGACTGGCAGGCAAAGTAATGCCAAACTCGCTGTAACAAATAGGGCTGTGTTAGTTATCAAGCTCAAACAGTGGCATTGCTTTACCTAGTCACGTTTCCTGTCGCTTAAGTGTCATAAGGAACCTCTTGAGACAAAACACCAAAACAACCTCCTTGGTCATCTGTGTATATCCAAATTTAGTTTCATGTGTTTGCCGGATAAGTTCATCCTTACACATCTGTTCACTGAAATTTTAGGCAAAACACAGATGGTTTCTGGTTCTGTTCAGGCATTTTCTATTGAGGGGTTCCATATGACACTTAAATGGCAGCCGTTATGACTAGGTTAAATTACACCAGTGTTTGAGCGCACAGTATTAATATAACCAGTAAATGTGAAGCGAGTTTGGTGTAATTTAACCTTCCAGGAATAACGGTTGGCATTTTAGTGGAATTGGAACAGGAGCTAGCGGCTCCGAACGAGAAAATGCCTGAACGGAACCAGAAACAATCGTCCGTTTCCAAAGACTTAAAGTAAGAAATGTTGAATAATAACGTTTACCGCGGTAATATTTAGAATCGGCCTTGACAAGAAAAATAATTGTGCTAAAATGTTTATACATATACGCAAAGGCTATGAAGGTGACAGGATAGCAGGAAAATAATGATATTTGCCTGTCCTGACCAGATAGTTATTTTCTTTCAGAGAGAGGAAGTCACCGGCTGAAAGCTTCCTTAAGTTCAGATAATTATTGATATTCACACCGGAGCCGCGTCCTTGAACATTAGTAGGGGATGACGTTTTATGCACGTTACGCATCGCTTAAGAGCCGTGAAGTAAATTACAGATACTGCATTACTTCGTAATTTTACAACGGAATTAGGGTGGTACCGCGGAAGGTTCCTATTTTAAGTGAAGCTTAAAATTAAGATATAACTCCGTCCCTTGTGGGACGGAGTTTTTTTGCGTCCGTGTAAAGAAAAGGAAGCAGGAAAGGAGACAGATATGCAGGAGAAATTAAAGGCAATCGTAAATGATGCACTGGAGAAAATGAAGTCGGCAGAGCAGCTTGACAGCCTGAATGATATCAAGGTAGCTTACCTTGGCAAAAAGGGAGAGCTGACAGAAATTTTAAAGTCCATGAAGGAGGTAGCTCCCGAAGACAGACCTAAGGTTGGTCAGATGGTCAATGATGCAAGAACGGTAATAGAAGAAAAATTAGAGGAAGCAATGCAGGGCTTTGTAAAGAAATTAAAGGAAGAGCAGATAAAGAGAGAGACCATAGACGTTACTCTTCCTGCCAAAAGACCCCTTATGGGACACCGCCATCCAAATAGCATTGCGCTGGAAGAGGTGGAGAGAATCTTTGTTGGTATGGGCTATGAGGTAGTGGAAGGGCCGGAAGTAGAGTATGATTACTATAACTTTGAAGCCTTAAATATTCCTGCCAACCACCCGGCCAAGGATGAACAGGATACCTTCTATGTAAACAGCAATATCCTTCTCAGAACCCAGACCTCCCCCGTACAGGTAAGAATGATGGAAGAGGGAAAGCTTCCCATCCGTATGATTGCGCCGGGAAGAGTATTCCGCTCCGATGAGGTGGATGCGACCCATTCACCCTGCTTTAACCAGATAGAGGGTCTTGTAATAGATAAGAATATTACCTTTGCAGATTTGAAGGGAACCCTTGCTGAATTTGCAAAACAGCTCTTTGGAGAAGGAACAAAGGTAAAATTCAGGCCCCATCATTTCCCTTTTACAGAGCCCAGTGCGGAGGTGGATGTTACCTGCTTTAAATGCGGCGGTAAGGGCTGCCGTTTCTGCAAAGGCAGCGGCTGGATTGAAATCTTAGGCTGTGGCATGGTTCATCCGAATGTTCTCAGAATGAGCGGAATTGATCCCAATGAATACACAGGCTTTGCCTTTGGTGTGGGGCTAGAGCGTATTACACTTTTAAAATATGAGATAGATGACATGAGACTCTTGTATGAAAATGATATCCGTTTCTTAAAGCAGTTTTAAGAAAAAGACAGCAGAGGAAGCATTAGTCCTGTAAATAATAAAATTTGATTAATAGGAGGAAATTAGAGTGAATACGCCATTGTCATGGATTAAAGCATATGTCCCTGAGCTTGATGTCATGCCCCAGGAATATACCGATAGAATGACCTTAACCGGTACCAAGGTAGAGGGCTATGAAGAGCTTGATAAGGACCTGGAAAAAATTGTAGTGGGAAAAATAGTAAAAATAGAAAAACATCCCGATGCGGATAAATTAATCATATGCCAGGTACAGATTACGGAAGAAGGAGAAATGGTACAGATCGTAACAGGTGCTCCTAATGTATCCGAAGGTGATATTGTTCCTGTCGTACTGGACGGCGGAAGGGTTGCCGGAGGACATGACGGAAATAAAACTCCCGGAGGCATTAAGATTAAGAAAGGAAAGCTAAGGGGAGTGGAGTCCTGCGGAATGATGTGCTCTATCGAAGAATTGGGCTCCAGTAAGGAAATGTACCCTGATGCTCCCGATAACGGCATCTATATTTTCAGCAGCAGCGAAGCTTACAAGGACATCAGGATCGGTTCTTCTGCCATAGAAGCCCTGGGTCTTAGGGATGTGGTATTTGAATATGAAATAACCTCCAACCGTGTGGACTGCTTTGGTGTTTTAGGAATTGCAAGAGAAGCAGCCGCTACCTTTCATAAGGAATTTGTACCACCTGTGATTGCTGCAGCCGGTAACAGTGAGAAGACTTCCGATTATATCAAGGCAGCAATAGAAGACAGTGACCTTTGCTCCAGATACGTGGCAAGAGTAGTAAAAAATATCAGGATTGCTCCCTCGCCCCAGTGGATGCAAAGAAGGCTTGCCGCCTGCGGTATCCGCCCTATCAATAATATTGTGGATATAACCAACTATGTTATGGAAGAATATGCTCAGCCCATGCATGCCTATGATTTGGGGCAGATTGCAGGCAGGGAGATTATAGTCCGCAGAGGAAAGGACGGAGAAGAATTTACAACCCTGGACGGACAGGTAAGAAAGATTGACTCCTCCATTCTTATGATCTGCGACGGTGAAAAGCCTGTTGGAATTGCCGGTATTATGGGCGGTGAAAATTCCAAGATTACCGATGAGGCAGCAACACTTCTCCTTGAAGCAGCCTGCTTTAACGGCACCAATATCCGTTTATCCGGCAAAAAGCTTGGACTTCGTACCGATGCGGCAGCCAAGTTCGAGAAGGGTCTGGACCCAAATACGGCTATGGAAGCCATTAACAGGGCCTGCCAGCTCATAGAAGAGCTGGGAGCCGGTGAAGTGGTAGGAGGAGCCGTAGACGTTTATCCCGTGACCAGGAAGGAAACCAGGGTGCCCTTTGATTATAACAGGACCAATAAGGTGCTTGGAACGGACATTTCAAAGGAAACCATGTTATCCTATTTCCGGAAGATTGATCTGGGTTATGATGAAACCAGCAATGAAGTCATTGTTCCAAGCTGGAGGCAGGACGTAAATTTACAGGCAGACCTGGATGAGGAGGTTGCCAGATTTTTTGGCTATGACAATATCCCCACAACCCTTCCCAACGGTGAAGCGACCACAGGAAAGCTTCCCTTTAAGCTTCGGATTGAAAATGTGGCAAGAAATGTGGCAGAGCAGTGCGGCTTCTCAGAGGCTATGAGCTATTCCTTTGAAAGCCCCAAGGTATTTGATAAGCTGCTGCTTTCCAAAGAGGATGAAAAACGCCAGGCAATCGTTATTGCCAATCCTCTCGGTGAGGACTACAGTATTATGAGAACCCTGCCTTTAAATGGTATGCTTCTTTCCCTTTCTACGAATTTTAACCGCAGAAACAGGAATGTACGCCTTTATGAGCTCTGCAACACCTATCTGCCAAAGGCATTGCCTTTAACAGAGCTTCCCGATGAAAGGGTGCAGCTTGTGTTAGGCTTTTACGGAGACGGAGATTTCTTTGAACTGAAGGGAGTACTGGAAGAAATTCTTGCAAAGGCAGGCTTAAAGGACAGGGTCACCTATGACCCGAATAATTTAAAGCCTTACCTGCATCCCGGCAGGCAGGCGGAAATGGTTTACGGCGGAAAGATCATCGGCCATCTCGGTGAGGTTCACCCGGATGTATTGGAAGGCTATGATATCGGAGAAAAGGCCTATGTAGGAGTTCTTGATATGCCGGAAATCGTAGCCCGTGCTTCCTTTGATACCAAGTATGAAGGTATTGCAAAATATCCTGCGGTGACCAGAGACTTAAGCATGCTGGTCAGCAAGGAAATCCTGGCAGGAGAAGTAGAGGCTGTCATCAGAAAGAGCAGCGGAAATATCTTAGAGAACTGCGAGCTTTTCGACATCTATGAAGGAGCCCAGATCAGAGAAGGACATAAGTCCATGGCATACTCCATTACCTTCCGGGCAAAGGACAGAACCCTGGAAGAAAAGGATATTACGGAAGTAATGAATAAAATACTAAAGAATTTAAGCAATATGGGAATAGAATTAAGACAATAGGAATTCCTTTTTAAGGGGCTGTTGTACCTTGCAGTGAGAGGAGGAAATATTATCCTCCTCCCTGTAATACGACAGCCCTGTTTTTGGGCATTACAGCTAATATTTTTCTGACATTGTTTTGACAAAATAAGCCATTATGATGTACAATAAAAGCAGTCAGTTTATAACAAGAACAGGAGGATTAGATATGAAAAATGGGATGAGAAAAGTACTGGCAGTATTTTTAATGACCGCACTGCTATTGCCATTACTTACCTCGGTGGGTTCCATAACGGTAAAGGCAGCAGCTGCGCCGACTTTGTCTACCAAGCAGAGATCTCTGGTAGGAATTGGTTCCGGCTTTACCTTAACTGTTAAGAATCTGAATAATTCAACAGTGAAAACAAAAAAATGGTATTCGTCCAATAGCAAGATTGCTACTGTGAATTCAGCAGGCTATGTAACAGCAGCAGCTAAGGGAACAACCAAAATAAACCTTAAGATAACCTATAAGAACAAAAAGACCACAACCTTAACGTGCAGTGTTACGGTTAAGATACCTGCAACGAAGATTGAGATTAATAACGCAACGGATACCTCTGACAATAACTTCAGGCATTTATTGCAGGTTGGTGAAAAATTTGACTTTAATGTGGACCTGACACCGGCCAACACCAGTGATATAGTTACCTTCAGCATTAACCGTCCGGAGATTGCAACAGTGGACGAGAATGGAGTTGTAACCGGTCTGAAGCCCGGCTTTGCTATTTTGACCGCTAAAGCATCCCGTACGGCAGCAGGAGCAGCTGCCAGTTCTGTTTATGACAATATCAATATAGAGGTGGCAGCAAAGTCAGCCAGAGTAAAGACTGCGGTAGTAACAGACAGTACTACGCTTACGATTACCTTTGACGGTCCTGTTGATGCTGCTACGGTATTTGACAAGGATAAAAAGCTTCTCAATGTAGTGGAGATAACACCTAAGGCTGATAGCAGCGGCAATATTGCAAGTGCTGTGGGAACCCTTAAAGGAACCTTATCCTCAGATGCTACGGTCTTAACGGTAAATACAACGAAGGTATTTAATGGAATTTATAATATCCATGTATCTTCCGCAATTACCTCCACAACCGGAATAGCAGTTCAGAACTATTATACCGATATCAATTATAAAGACTCAGGAGCACCTTATTATACCGGATTTACCGTAGATGATTCGGGCTTAAAGGCTTCCATTAACTTCTCAGAAGCAATGGATTTCTCCGGTTTAAATATTGTGGATGTCAGACTGAATACGACCTCAACGTCAACCCAGGCACTTCCTGCAACTCTTGCTCTTTTAAGAGGAAAAGCCAACTACAAGCCAAGTACGGACTATAAGTCACTTATTATTGATTTGTCCACCATCTCTGACTATGATAAGAACAAGCAGTTTACCGTAGTTATGTCGGGTGTCAAGGATATGTCAGGCAATTATCCTACAAGCTACAATGTTTCTGTCACAGTAGGAACAGACACTTCCTATAAACCTCAGGCATCTTTGGTAAATCTTCAGAGAACAGGCTACAATACTTTAACAGCTACCTTCAGCAGGAATATCCGTATGCCTGGAACAGTAATTCTAAGCAATGGAGAAACCATTACCAACGGTTCAGTGGATGCAAAGGATCCGACGAAGGTTAACTATACCATGTCCTCTAATGCAGCACTTCTCAGCGGCATACAGAAGGTTAGTATCGGTATGTGGGATGCTTATAATGTAAATCCTTCCGATACCAGCGCACGCAACTTAATAAGCTATAGTGTAGATTTTGCGATTTCCAGTGCAAGACCAAGCATCAATAAATCTGAGCTTAGGATGGAAACCAATAATGGTGTGGATACTTACCTGTTGTACCTGACCTATAACAAGGATGTAAGCCTTGTATCCCAGGCCGGAAATCTTGTTGCAACAAGGATTTTTACTTCCAATAATGATACTATCAGCAACAGAAATATTGGCTACACGGCATCCGCCCAGGGCAATCTTGTAACGGTTATTCTGAATTCCGCTCAGTTTAGTGAAGCAGGACAGTATACCATAACAATACCTGCTGCTTTTGTTAAGGATGAGTATTATAATACCAATGCAGATGAGAGTGTGCAGATAGCTAAGACTGCTACTGCTTCTTCCGTTCTTGCACCGCCGAAGGCAGTTTCACAGTCACCGGTTAATCCAAGTATTATGTATGTAACCTTTGCTGATAAGGTAGATATGGCATCGGCACAGAATGTAAGCAATTATTATATACCGGGTGTTTCGGTTATAAAGGCGGAAGTATCGGACAACAGCAATGCAGGAGCTACGATTACCTTAACTCTGGCACAGGGAAGTATTTCTTATTCTACGATTTACCCGATAACCATTCGAAATATTTTAGGTTATAATAATACTTATACTGCTATGAAGGAATACAATAATACGATATACCTGATGGAGAATGCAGGACCTAATTTCACAGGAATATCCTATAGCTATCCCTACACGATTACGTTGACCTTCAGTGAAAATATTAAGGGCAATCCAAGCTTTCAGGCAATTCAGAGCGGTACCAATACTTCAAACATGGTTTACAGCTGCTCCATAACAGATAACAAGGTTATTATTCTCTTAAATGCAACGCCGATTAAGGGAGTACCAATTATACTAACTACCACAACAAATAATTCCATTACGGACGGCTCAGGCAATGCATCCAACGTGCCGAATACCTTGTCAGTAACACCTAATTATTAAACAGGAGTCAGGGACTGAAATTCATTTCTGACAAAAATAATATAATTACAAAGCCTCCGCATGTAACTGCGGAGGTTTTTGTAATTTCAATCCTCCTTTTTATAAAGCAGCATACTTCCTTTTTACAAACTGGCATGCTTTCTTTTTACATAGCCCCTTTACGAGCCTATGGTTTTGTTTTATAATAGTTGAGGTATAAAAACCTGCAGTGGAGGACTTTGCTAGTGAAAAATGTCAGCAATAAACTTATTATGTCAGTCAGCCGCTTACTGTTTGCGTTATATCTGATTTTATTGGCATATTTCTTGTTTTTTAGTGAACATTACGGAAGAACAATTATTTCCGGTGAGTATAGATATAATTTAACGCCATTTAAAGAGGTAAAGCGTTTTATAGAATATAGAAATATCATTGGGCCGGAAGGCTTTATTGTAAATATTTTTGGAAATATATTTGCTTTTGCACCTTTTGGCTTTGTGCTTCCTATTATTAGCCCGGATAACAGAAAGCTTTTGAATATAACCCTTTTAAGCCTTGAATTCAGCTTGACCATTGAACTGCTGCAGCTTATCTTTAAGGTGGGAATATTTGATGTGGACGATCTTATGATGAATACATTGGGAGGCTTCCTGGGCGGGGTATGCTTCATTTTAGCCAGAAAGCTGTTAAGATCAATTAGACGAGGGAAAAGATAAGGAATTGACGGGGTGAATTATGTTTAAGATAAGGAAAGAAACCTACAAATTTACAGGAAGAAGCCATTCCTTAAAGGGCATAGTATCGGCAGTGACAGGTGGTGTCGGTATTGTAAGTATTCTTGTGCTTTTTATTCTTTCGGGGGTCTACAGAGGAAATGGCTCCATCCTTTTTGGGGCTGGAGGAATGCTTCTCTTTGCCCTTACGGTAACGGGATTTATTCTGGGTGTGAAAGCCTGTACCGAAAAGGAAATTTACTATACCGCGCCCATTACGGGTATGGTGGCAAATGGGATATTATCGATTATTTTATTTATACTCTATATCATGGGACTGTTTATCTGATATTTTATCAAAAAGATGAAGGGGGTTAAGAAATGAAGTACAGGGAACTTATGAAGGAAGAAAATGACTCCGTCAGAGAACGTTACGAATTGGCGTTGGAGCGCATAAAGGGCATCAAAGTGGAAGCCGCCGTAAAGGAAGTATACAGGGATTATTTTATAAGAACGGCTGCCTTTATTGAGAAAGCAGCAGCTTTTCTTGCTCTTGCAGAGGAAGACAGGTTAAAGGATTTGACCTTGGAAGAGCTGTCGGCTCTAAACCGGGAGCTTTATGAGGATATATTACCGGATAATTACGAAGAGTCCTATGCCAATCCAGCCTATGCGGTACAAAAGCTTGGGAAAACCGGCAGACTCTTAAGCTATCTTTACAGTGAAATCAGGGGAATGATAGTATATGCGGCAGAAAACAGGCTGTTTTCCATAACAATTTATGCAGAACTCTTTATCGAGGTTTATAATTACCTGGAAGAGGAAGACGAGTATTCCTATAAGGATGTAAAGAGGGCAATCTATGATTTCAATATGGATTACTGCAGTGATATCATAGAATACCGTACCAGGGAGCTGCTTGATGAGGATCTTTCCTTTGCCGCAGATATCATAGAAGGCTGGGACTTAAAGGATTTAAGATACCTTTACCAGTTTGGTGAATACATCGGGGAAAATGAAAGAAGGATTGCTGAATTTTTAAATAATTTGCCGGAAGAAGAAATTAAGGCCATGGCATTTACCTATACGGATGGCTACCGCAGAGGGTTTCTGGCAGCAAATATAGATTTGACAAGGAAAAAGACTGTAAACATCCGCTATCATATCGGCTTTGAGCGTATGGTAAAATATGCCATCCGGAATTTCGCCCAAATGGGCCTTAAGCCGGTAATCTACCGTATGGCGGTAGACAGCAATAATAAAAGACAGCAATTAAGGCTTGGCTACCACTCCTGCGGGCCGAATTACCAGTATGACTATGACCACCGCTTTGATATCGGTCTTTATATGGATAAAGCTTTTCATGAACGCAGGCTGCAGTCCTACAAAGGTGCCTTTGAAAAATACAGGGACAAGGCTGCTCTCTACGCAGGGCCTTCTCTCATACAGATATTTGGTGAAAAGAACTTCATACCCAGGGTAAAGGCAGAAGCTGTCAAGCTTGATAAGAGGCAGCAGAAGCTTTTGGTAGCCTTTCAGCGGGACTCCAACATGGTATATTATCAGTATATCAAAGGGGATGAGACCAGCTTTACCATTATTGCATATCCTGTTCCGGAGATAGGCAGCAGATTTGAGGAAATCTTCCGGGAAACCGTGAAGGTCAATACCCTGGATAACGACACCTATAAGGCTATCCAGCAAAATATCATCGATTGCCTGGACAGGGGAGAATATGTCAGGGTAAAAGGCACCGGAAAGAACCGCACGGATTTAAAGGTCATGCTCCCTGAATTACAGAATCCGGAGAAAGAGACCATTTTTGAGAACTGTACGGCCGATGTTAATATACCCGTAGGTGAAGTATTTACTTCACCCAGGTTAACCGGCACGGAAGGTACCTTACATGTATCGAGGATATTTTTAAATGGATTGGAGTATATAGACCTTTCTATCACCTTTAAGGATGGTATGATTGCCGGGTATAACTGCGGCAATTTCTCCAGGGAAGAAGAGAATAAGAGCTATATGAAGGAAAATATCCTGTACAATCAGGAAACGCTGCCTATCGGGGAATTTGCAATCGGCACAAATACCACAGCCTATGTCATGGCCGGTAAATACGGTATCTGGGATAAGCTTCCCATCCTGATAGCGGAAAAGACCGGACCCCACTTTGCAGTAGGGGATACCTGCTATAAGATGAGTGAGGAGCTTGAGCTGTTCAATCCGGACGGCAAGAAGATTATAGCCAAGGATAATGAAGTGTCCATCCTTCGAAAGACCGAGATTGAAAAGGCTTATTTTAACTGCCATACGGATATCACGATTCCTTATGATGAACTGGCTGAGATAACGGTAGTTGAAAAGAACGGCAAAGAGACAGTAATCATTAAAGATGGCAGATTTGTTCTTGCGGGAACAGAAAAGCTGAATGAGGCCTTTTCATAATATATAGTAATTTATATTTAAAACGATAAGATTCAAGTAATGCGAAGAGCGGTGCTTGTAATAATAGCCGGATTCAGGGAGAAAGCCTGTAAGTCTGAGATTTCATGACTTACAGGCTTTGTTTTAGTTGGAAAAATAATATAACTCCAGTATTTCTTCTCAATTATCTGCATTTGCCAGCTTAGCAAAAGGATGATCACTATAAGTGATAAGTTTATATGGGAGATAGAAGCAATAGAAATGGTTATATAAATCATATTTATTGTGTCTGCATATTGATATTATTCGGTTGTCCGTATATAATTTATGGTGATTTTGTTTGCAAACGAAAGGTGAAGCCCGTTGACAGACGACATACACGCAGAAAAATGAAGGACGGTGAGAAAATTGAAACATATTTTTTTTGTTGAAGATGATTTGAGTTTAATTAGTGGTTTATCTTTTGCTATCAAAAAGCAAGGATATGAAATAGATGTTGCTCGTACAAGTCTTGAAGCAAAAGCACTATGGACAAATGAGAAGTATGATTTGGTGATTTTAGACGTGTCGCTTCCCGATGGCTCCGGTTATGATTTATGCAAAAAAATTCGTAAAACATCAAAGATACCGATTATTTTTCTTACTGCTGCTGATGAAGAAACGGATATCATAATGGGACTTGATATTGGCGGCGACGATTACATAACAAAGCCGTTCAAACTGGCGGTGTTTCTATCAAGAATAAATGCGCTGCTTCGCAGAAGTGACAACTTTAATCATGCTGATACCGAATTAAATTCTAATGGTATAAAAGTACAACTGCTAAAAGGAGAGGTATATAAAAATGGAGAACAACTTGACTTAACAGCAAGTGAGTATAAATTGTTACGTCTACTTATGGAAAATTCCGATATTGTTCTTTCAGCAGAACAGATTTTAAGCAAGCTATGGGACTGCGATGAAAACTATATAGACAATAATACACTTACCGTATATATACGCAGACTGCGTACAAAAATCGAGGACGATCCGGGCGACCCTCAAAAAATAGTGACGGTTCGGCGTATGGGGTACAAATGGAATACTGTTGATTGGGGTGTACGATGAAAATACTGGTAAACAGTAAAATCAAAAAACTTTTTTGTTTGGTAGTGCTGCTAATAGTAGCATTTACTTTGATTTCTACTGCTTTTATAGGTTTGAAATTTGAAAATTCAGCATTGTGTATATTGGTATGTTCCTTGTGCATGAGTATCTCCATATTGGCAATAGGTTATAGATATTTCAAGGAACAAAATGCAATCATGGAAAATGCAGTAACACAAATTAAAGGATATATTTCCGGAAATCAAAATGCACGTATTGAATGTGATGATGAGGGCGAGCTATACAGACTTTTTCATGAAGTAAATTCCTTAGTTTCTATTTTGAACGCCCACGCTGAAAATGAAGGGAAAGCAAAGAAATTTTTGAAAGATACCATTTCCGATATTTCTCACCAGTTAAAAACTCCGCTTGCTGCCCTTAATGTCTATAATGGTATTGTCCAAGAAGAAGCAAAGAATTTACCGACCTTCAATGAGTTTACTGTTCTTTCAGAGCAGGAACTTGACAGAATAGAAATACTGGTGCAAAACCTCTTGAAAATTACAAAACTCGACGCTGGAACAATCGTAATCGAGAAAGCCGAAGAAAATGTATCTGAAATGATGGGCTGTATAGAAAGACACTTTTCATTTCATGCCAAACAAGAGGAAAAGAAGATAATTCTATCCGGTGATGAAAATGTTACTTTATTGTGTGACCGCAATTGGCTGATTGAAGCAATCAGTAATATTGTTAAAAACGCCTTTGAACATACGCATAAAGGAAATGCAATTCATATTGAATGGAAACAATTTGCGTCTGTAGTTCAAGTCATCATAAAAGACAACGGGAGCGGTATTCACCCAGACGATTTACACCATATTTTCAAAAGATTTTATCGCAGTCGTTTTTCTAAAGACATACAAGGGATTGGACTTGGGCTGCCGCTTGCAAAAGCAATTGTTGAAGCACACAGCGGGACAATCGAGGTTGACAGCGAATTAGGTTTTGGCACTACTTTTATAATCAATTTTTTAATTCCTACAAAATTGTAGGGTAAGTGTCATATAACAGTAGGATTTACGTGATAACCTTTCAATAGCAAGACAGAAAGAGGTGTATAACCTATGAATTTATTGGAAGTTAAATCAATTTCAAAAATCTATGGCAGCGGTGAAGCTGCTGTACACGCATTAAAAGACGTTAGCTTTTCCGTTCCGAAAGGTGACTTTGTCGCAATTGTAGGAGAATCCGGTTCCGGCAAGAGTACGCTCCTAAATATGGTAGGTGCGCTTGATACGCCCACTGCTGGTAAGGTTTTTATTGATGGTAAAGATATTTTTTCCATGAAAGATAGCAGCCTGACAATTTTTCGGCGCAGAAATGTTGGATTTATTTTTCAGAGTTTTAATCTGATTCCAGAATTGAATGTTGAGCAAAACATCATATTTCCCATATTGCTTGATTATCAAAAGCCCGATAAAAAGTATCTAGAGGAACTACTTACGGTGCTTAATTTGAAAGAACGCCGCCACCATTTACCCAGTCAATTATCAGGTGGACAGCAACAGCGTGTAGCAATCGGACGTGCGCTGATTACGCGGCCGGCGCTTATTCTTGCCGACGAGCCGACAGGTAATCTGGACACGCAAAACAGCAGTGAAGTGATTACTTTGCTAAAAGAAGCTGCAAGAAAGTATCAGCAGACCATTGTTATGATTACCCATAATCGAAGTATCGCACAGACCGCAGACCGGATACTGCAAGTGTCCGATGGCATACTGACCGATTTAGGGAGGTGCCGTGAATGAAAAGCTATCTTAGCCTAATTCCGATTTCTGCAAAAGTACACAGACGGCAGAACCACAAGACGCTTCTGTGTATTATATTTGCCGTATTTTTGGTAACTGCCGTTTTTAGTATGGCAGATATGGGTGTTAGAATGGAGACATCAAGATTACTGAATAAGCAGCAGGACCTTAGTGGAAGATCGATGCGAACTCTATATTCTACAGCAGCTGTGCTGTTTGTGCTTATCATGATTGCAGGGGTGCTGATGATTTCAAGCAGTATAAACAGTAATGTTGCCCAAAGGACAAAGTTTTTCGGAATGATGCGCTGCATTGGAATGAGCAAACAACAGATTATCCGTTTTGTCAAACTGGAAGCCCTTAATTGGTGCAAACTTGCGGTTCCAATAGGTGTGATACTTGGGATTGTAGTCACATGGGGATTATGTGCTGTGCTACGGCTTCTTGTCAGTGAAGGGTTCTCCGGTATACCACTTTGGGGAGTCAGTCCAACTGGCATTATCAGCGGAATAATTGTGGGAGTTGTTACAGTACTCATTGCCGCCAGGTCTCCGGCAAAACGAGCTGCAAAGGTATCGCCTGTAACGGCAATATCGGGCAATTCGGAAAACACAAAAAATGCAACCCATGCGTTGAATATCTGTTTTTCAAAAATTGAAACTGCCCTCGGTATTCATCATGCAGTATCGGCAAAGAAAAATTTAATACTTATGACAAGCTCATTTGCTCTTAGCATCATCCTGTTTTTGAGCTTTTCAGTCTTCATTGAGTTTATCGGCTATATTATGCCCCAGTTTTCGGATACTCCTGATATCAACATTGATAGTAATAACAGTTCAAATTCCATAGACAGTGTACTGCTTGATAAAATAAGTGGTATGTCAGGTGTAAAACATGTTTTTGGCCGAAGGAGCTGCTTTGATATTCCGGCAGAAGTAAATTCTCAAACAAACACGATTGATATGATTTCCTACGATGATTATGATTTGGACTGTCTTACAAAAGATAAGCAACTGAGAAAAGGCAGCGATATTTCAAAAGTGTATGGGGACAGTAATTACGTACTTACAATCTGGGACAAGGATAATCCTTTAGCAATAGGCGATAAAATACAAGTAGGCAATAAGGAAGTAGAAATCGCAGGGCTGTTAAAATGTAACCCATTTAGTGATAACGGTGCTCCAAATGGGAAAATAACACTCATTACTTCTGGGAAAACTTTTACTCGCCTTACCGGCGTAACCGACTATTCAATTATTCTTATACAGACGACAAAAGATGCGACGGACAAAAATGTTGAAGCCATCCATAATGTCGTAGGTGAAAAGTACAAGTTTACTGACAAACGGGACCAACGGACTACGAACACATATAGTGCATTTACGTTTTTTGTATATGGATTTTTGACAATTATAACTTTGGTTTCTGTATTAAATATTATGAACAGTATTTCTATGAGCGTATCCGCAAAAATAAAGCAATATGGAGTCATGCGCGCGGTTGGTATGAATGAACATCAGATTACCAAAATGATAGCCGCTGAAGCGTTTACCTATTCTATATCAGGTTGTATTGTCGGAGTTGTAGTTGGTCTGTTCATTAACAAGTTACTATACGACAATCTTATTACTGCTTATTTTAACTACGCTACTTGGAGTATTCCTATTATGCATATCATTATTGTGCTTTTGGTTGTTTCGATTACGGCTATCGCTGCAATCTATGCTCCTTCAAAACGGATTCATAATATGGCGGTAACTGATGTAATTAATGAACTGTAAGACTGAATACTCTACTGTCTGCCGGACAGCGGCAAAAGAAAAAAAGCCGTCGTACAGCAGACATATCTTCATGTGCCAAAGAAACGGCGGCTTTGATTTTCAGAGCCGCCGTTTCTTTGCGTTTACAAAAATCTATGACAACTTACACGGATACGACGGTATCAGGGAGGTTTCCCTTTGTATGGTTGTGGAAAACAGTGCCTAATGGGGAAGGGGGGATTGGGAACGGACGATGATTTTGGCTTACTTTTCGTAATTTTCTCGTTCGGGGTTCCGAATTCCACTAAAATGCCGGCAGCTGTTCCTGGCAGGTGAAATTATACCAAACTCGCTGGAAGGTTGTTTCGTTGTGGAGCTGTGAGCTCAGACAGTGGTATAATTTTACCTAGGAACAGCTGCCGCCATTTAAGTGTCATTAGGGAACTCCTCAATAGAAAATTATGAAAGGTAAGCCGAAACCATCTGGGGGTTGGCAATAAACCCTCGGACGGTTGTTGTATTGTTTTGGTCTTATAGGGTTTTGGGCACGGAAAACATATAAGACCCAATTATGGATATACACAGATGACCAAGGGGGTTGTTTGGGCATTTTGTCTCAAGAGGTTCCTTATGACACTTAAGCGGCAGGAAACATGACTAGGTAAAGCAATGCCACTGTTTGAGCTCGATAACTAACACAGCCATATTTGTTACAGCGAGTTTGGCATTGCTTTGCCTGCCAGTCACGTTTTCTGCCGCTTTAGTGGAATAAGGGTTCTCGCGTAACAAAACGCCCAAACAACCCCCTTGGTCATCGTCCGTTTCCATAGCCTTCCTCCATGCATTTATTGTGGACTAAAACGAATATATCTTGACCAATATAGGCTTTCGAATTATAATAGAAGTATATTAGTTTAATGAAAAAACTAAATGATTTTATAGCAGAAAAGGAGAAAAAAGGATGAATATGCCGGAATTAAAATTGGGGATTGTAGCGGTAAGCCGTGATTGCTTTCCGATGTCATTATCAGAGGGAAGAAGAAAAGCGGTAGTAGAAGAATTCAGTAAGAAGAATGTTATCTATGAATGTCCGGTCGTAGTAGAAAGCGAAGTGGATATGAAAAAAGCCCTTGCTGATTTAAAAGAAGCTTCCTGTAATGCATTGGTGGTTTATTTAGGTAACTTTGGACCGGAAACACCGGAGACCTTGCTGGCAAAATATTTTGATGGCCCGGTTATGATCGTTGCAGCCGCTGAAGAAACAGGAGATAATTTAATACAGGGCCGTGGTGATGCTTATTGCGGAATGTTAAATGCAAGCTATAATCTGAAGCTCAGGAATATTAAGGCCTATATACCGGAATATCCGGTGGGCGATGCAAAAGATGTGGCAGAGATGATGGAAGAATTTATTCCGATTGCAAGAGCAATCATCGGATTAAATAATTTGAAAATCATCAGCTTTGGACCTCGTCCCCAGGATTTTCTTGCCTGCAATGCACCAATTAAACAATTATACAATCTTGGCGTGGAAATTGAAGAAAATTCAGAGCTTGATTTATTTGAAGCATTTAATAAGCATGCAAAGGATAAAAGAATTCCGGAGGTTGTAAAGAGCATGGAGGAAGAGCTTGGAGCTGGAAATAAAAAGCCGGAGATTCTTCACAAGCTTGCACAATATGAACTTACATTACTGGATTGGGTAGAAGGACATAAAGGTTCCAGGGAATATGTTGCAATCGCAGGTAAATGCTGGCCGGCCTTCCAGACACAGTTTGGATTTGTACCCTGTTATGTAAACAGCCGATTGACTGCAATGGGGATTCCGGTATCCTGTGAGGTTGATATTTATGGTGCCTTAAGTGAATTCATAGGTACTGTTGTATCCGAAGATACTGTAACCTTACTTGATATAAACAACACAGTTCCAAAGGATATGTATGAGTCTGAAATCAAAGGCAGCTACAACTATAAGCTAAATGATACTTTTATGGGATTTCATTGCGGAAATACGGCAGCCGGAAAATTATCTTTCTGCTCCATGAAATATCAGCTGATTATGGCTAGAAATTTACCGGAAGAAGTTACACAGGGAACTTTGGAGGGAGATATCGTCCCGGGAGATATTACTTTCTTTAGACTTCAAAGTACGGCAGATGCAAAGCTTCGTGGATACATAGCACACGGAGAGGTATTGCCGGTTGCGACTCGTTCCTTTGGTGGAATCGGTATTTTTGCAATACCGGAAATGGCAAGATTCTATCGCCATGTATTAGTCGAGGGAAATTATCCCCATCATGGTGCCGTAGCTTTCGGACATTTTGGAAAGGCCTTGTATGAAGTATTTAAATATGTGGGTGTAGAGGTAGAAGAAATTGGCTTTAACCAGCCAAAGTCAATGCTGTATAAAACAGAAAATCCATTTAATTAATGCCAAACTGTTAATTTAAATCAAAGTAAGCTCTTGTCAAAGGCCTGTATAGGCTTTCTGGCAAGGGCTTTTCTTTTGCTTAAATATGCTTATAATTATAACTGTTATTGATGAAAAAAAAGAAATTACATTATTTATAAGATTTTATGTATATTTTTATAGTAGTTTTTAATGATAATTTAAATTGTTAATTTAAAAGGAATACGATATAATAGGGCTAGTATAGTACCAATTTAGTCGGTGCTGGTTTTTTTGCAGCATATTGGATTTGCATCGGAGGTTACCATGGATAGAAGGAATTACTCAGATTTGGGTGAAGAAATCAGGGATATAGTTCAAAGCGCGGTAAATACAATGGACTTTCATCAATTGAATAGAGATATCAGTAATACGGTAGGAGGAGCCCTGGATGAAGTACGCCGTTCCCTGGGGAACGGGTATGGCAGATACCGGCAGAATAATCCCGGCGGTCCCAACGAAAACTGGAATCAGAATAATGACAGAAGCGGCAGCGGCTATCAAAGCGGCGGTGAAGCTCAAAGGGATAGGAGCTATCAGAGAGACAGGAGTCATCAAAGAGACAGGAGCTATCAGAGAGACAGGAGCTATCAGAGAGACAGGAGCTATCAAAGAGATGGAAGCTATCAAAGAGATGGAAGCTATCAAAGAGATGGAAGCCAGTCAGGAAACAGAGACTTTCAAAATAACCGCAGCTTTGGAAGAGAAGGACAGTATAACAGCGGTTCTTCCCAGCCGTATAACCAGCAGAGAAGTAATCAGACACAGGCATCTGCCGTTAAAAATGCTGTAATCCGGAAATATGCATTTCCCAGTGAACCGGTGGGAAGGGTATCCGGAATCCTGTATACGGTATTCGGAAGCATCGGCATGGGCGTATTTGGAGTCGGAGCCTTAGCCTTAGCAATGCTTGGCCAGCTGCTGGGAAAATGGGGATTATTTGGAACCATTGCCATTGGCCTGGTACCCTTCTTTGCACTCAGCGGATATTTAGCAGCAAGGGGCAGCAATATAAGAAAGCGTCTGCAGAGATTTAACCGTTATATCGGGTTAATTCAAGGACGGACCTATTCTTCCATAAAGGAGCTTTCCTCGGGAGTAGGACAAAGCCCCAAATATGTGTTAAAGGATTTGCGAAAAATGATTTCCATTGGTATGTTTCCCGAAGGGCATATCGACGAACAGGAAACCTGTTTGATACTTAACAGGGAAAGCTACAATCAATATCTGGAGCTGCAGAAGAATGCCCGGATGCAGGCAGCGGCTGAAACCGCCGGAAAGACAGAGCAGCAGGAGGCTCCGAAGAATGCTGCAAATTCTGCTGAAGTAAGACAAGCCATAGAAGCCGGAAGGAATTGCATAAGGCAGATAAGAGAAGCCAACGATGCCATACCCGGTGAAGAGATATCCAAGAAATTAGACAGGCTGGAGGATGTGATCGGAAAGATTTTCAACTATATAGAACAGCATCCGGACCAGCTTGACGATATTCAGAAGTTTATGGAATATTACCTTCCTACCACATTAAAATTAGTAAATGCATATAAGGAATTTGATAAGCAGTCCATACAGGGTGATAATATTACATCGGCAAAGAAGGAGATAGAAGAAACGCTGAATACCATCAATCTTGCCTTTGAGAATTTATTGGACAGCCTTTTTGTGGATACGGCAATGGACGTATCCAGCGATATATCCGTCCTGGAAACCCTGCTTGCCCAGGAAGGCCTGACACAGAAGGACTTTACATCAAATGAATAAATGGAGGAAAAACAGATGAATCAGGAAGTACCAACCTTAACCTTTGAGCCTTTTGAAGAGGCAGCCGCAGAAAAGTCATTTCCGCAGGCGGCAGAAGAAAAGCAGGAAGCAGCGGTGTTTGATGAGAGCACTCTTACACAGGATGAAAAAAAGCTGGTAGAGGATTTCGCCAGTAAGATTGATTTGAATAAATCAAGCCTGGTACTTCAATATGGCGCCGGAGCACAGAAAAAGATTGCTGACTTTTCGGAATCAGCATTGAATAATGTAAAGACCAAGGACCTGGGAGAAATCGGAGAGATGCTTTCAGGCGTGGTACTGGAATTAAAGAACTTTGACACGGATAATGAAGAAAAAGGCTTTTTAGGACTCTTTAAAAAAGGCTCCAATAAAATTAATGCCATGAAGGCTAAATATGATAAAGCCGAGGTAAATATTAATAAAATCTGCAAAGTACTGGAGGAGCATCAGATTCAGCTGCTAAAGGATATCTCAATGCTGGACAAAATGTATGATCTGAATAAGAACTACTTTAAAGAGCTGTCCATGTACATTCTGGCAGGTAAAAGGAAGCTGGAACAGGCACAGAACGAAGAATTACCCAAATTAATTGAGAAATCCAATAAAAGCGGATTCCCAGAGGATGCACAGGCTGTCAATGACCTTGTTGCTATTATCAACCGGTTTGAAAAGAAGATTCATGACCTGGAATTAACCAGGATGATTTCTATCCAGATGGCACCCCAGATTCGTCTTGTCCAGGGAAGTGATACCCTGATGACGGAAAAGATACAGTCCACCCTTGTAAATACCATTCCCCTGTGGAAGGGCCAGATGGTACTTGCCCTGGGCGTGGCTCATTCCGGACAGGCTGCCAGAGCCCAAAGGGAAGTAACCGATATGACAAACGAGCTCCTTCGGAAAAATGCAGAGACTCTTAAAATGGCTACTATTGAGACTGCCAAGGAATCGGAAAGAGGCATTGTTGATATCGAAACCCTTCGTAATACCAATGAGTCTTTAATCTCTACTCTGGATGAAGTAATGCGTATCCAGACAGAAGGCCGTCAGAAGAGAAAAGAGGCGGAAGTGGAATTGAACCGTATAGAAGGGGAATTAAAGAAGAAATTATTAGAGATGAGAGGCTGATTTCAAATTACAGGCAGGTTTATCTATTTAATAAGTATGAGTATTGTGCCTTGGCAGCTTCCATTGCATAAGTATAAATAAAAAAGCAGAGCAGGTGTGAACAGAATTTATTTGCACCTGTTTTGTTTTTTTATTTATATATATTTCTTCATAATAAAACTCTTCTATTAATTGTGTTAATAAATACAATAAGAAATTAATAACAGGAAACCATAAGACAAAAGCCAATGGCTATGATAAAATATAGAAAGAAAATAAAGATAAACCAGTCAGCGATCTACGAAACTTAGTTAATATAAGTAAAACAAGAAAGAGAGGATTTAACATGGCAGCAAAAGTTGGTATTGTTATGGGAAGTGATTCGGATTTGGAGGTAATGAGCAAGGCAGCAGAGGTACTTGATGTATTGAAGGTAGAATATGACATTACGGTAATATCTGCCCACAGAATGCCGGATGTATTTTATGACTATGCCAAGTCTGCGGAAGAGAAGGGATATAAGGTTATCATAGCAGGTGCCGGCGGAGCAGCACATCTTCCAGGTATGACAGCAGCAATATTCTCCCTTCCCGTTATCGGTGTGCCTATTATGACAAAATCACTTGGCGGTGTGGATTCTCTTTACTCCATCGTACAGATGCCTGCAGGTATCCCTGTTGCGACTGTTGCCATAAACGGGGCACAAAATGCAGGTATTCTGGCAGCCAAGATACTGGCAGCCTCCGATGAGGAACTCCTTGGCCGTATCAAGGATTATGCGGCAGGTTTAAAGGAAACCGTAGCAGCGAAATCCGAAAAGCTTGCCAAAATCGGATATCAGGAATATTTAAAAGAGAGTAAGAAATAGGAAACAGAAGTTGAAAAGGGACTGATGCAAGGTCTCCATAAGTAGCTTATAGGTATGAACGGAGGGTAATTATGGATTATAAAAATGCCGGAGTGGACATTGAAGCTGGATATAAGGCAGTGGAACTGATGAAAGAGCACATCGATAAAACTATGAGAAAGGAAGTATTAACTGGAATAGGCGGTTTTTCCGGTGCATTTTCCTTAAAGAGCTTTATGAATATGGAAGAGCCTACTTTGGTATCCGGTACCGACGGAGTAGGAACCAAATTAAAGCTTGCTTTTTTGCTGGACAAGCATGATACCATCGGTATTGACTGTGTTGCCATGTGTGTGAACGATATTGCCTGTGCCGGCGGAGAGCCTTTATTTTTCCTGGATTACATTGCCTGCGGTAAAAATGACCCGGAGAAAATTGCCTCCATAGTAAGCGGTGTGGCAAAGGGCTGTCAGGAAGCAAATGCTGCCTTAATCGGCGGTGAGACAGCGGAAATGCCAGGCTTTTACCCCGTGGATGAATACGACCTGGCAGGCTTTGCCGTTGGTATCGTAGACCGTAAAAATATGATTGACGGTAAAGAGTTAAAGGCAGGGGATGTGCTGATTGGCCTTGCATCCTCCGGCATTCACAGTAACGGCTACTCTCTGGTCAGAAGGGTGTTTAATATGAATACGGAGGCTTTGAATACCCATTTTGACAGCCTTGGTACTACCTTGGGCGAGGCTCTTTTGACCCCTACCCGCATCTATGTGAAAGCAATGGCAGCTTTAAAGAACGGCAATGTTAAAGTGAAAGCCTGCTCCCACATAACCGGCGGTGGTTTCTATGAGAATATTCCCAGAATGCTGAGGACAGGGGTACATGCATTTATAAAGAAGGACAGTTATCCTATTCCTCCGATTTTCTCCATGCTTGCAAAGGATGGTTCCATAGAAGAAAAGGTAATGTATAATACCTACAACATGGGAATTGGAATGCTGCTAGCAGTTGATAAAGAGGATACCGATAAGGCTCTCAGCCTGTTAAAAGAGGCTGGGGAGACACCCTATATCGTTGGTGAGGTCAGAGAAGGGGATAAAGGAGTAACCGTATGCTGAATTTAGGGATACTGGTTTCCGGCGGAGGTACCAATCTCCAGGCGATTATTGACAGTATAGGGGACGGCAGAATAACCAATGCCAGGATAAATGTTGTAATCAGCAATAAGGACGGAGTATATGCCTTGACCCGGGCCAGAGAGAACCATATACATGCAGAGGTTGTATCACCTAAGAAATATGAGGATAAGCAAGCCTTTCATCAGGCGCTCCTTGAAAAGCTCCAGGAGTATGGAGTGAATTTTATCGTACTGGCAGGATATCTTGTTGTAATACCGGAATTGATTATAAAGCACTATGCCGGAAGAATCATCAATGTCCACCCTTCCTTGATACCTTCTTTTTGCGGCAGCGGTTATTACGGACTAAAGGTCCACGAAGCGGCCCTGAACCGGGGAGTTAAGCTTACCGGAGCGACGGTGCATTTTGTGGATGAAGGAACCGATACGGGACCAATCATACTGCAAAAGGCAGTAGAGGTTCTTGAGGGTGATACGCCGGAAGTACTGCAAAAAAGGGTGATGGAAGAAGCAGAGTGGGATATTCTTCCTAAGGCCATTAATCTGATTGCCAACAGCCAGGTGGTTTTAAAAAATGGCTGTGTCAGAATTATATAAAGTGGACGGCTGTGAAAGAAAGGACTTAAGGTGCGGGAAATGAAAGTATTGTTAATTGGCGGCGGCGGCAGGGAACACGCTCTGGCTTATAAAATTGCACAAAGCAAAAAAGTAACGGCTCTTTACTGTGCACCGGGAAATGCCGGCATTGAAGAGTATGCAGTCTGTGTCCCCATCGGAGTGATGGAATTTGAAAAGCTTGCGGATTTTGCAGTGAAGGAAAGCATTGATTTGACCGTTGTAGGACCGGATGATCCCCTGGTGGGGGGAATCACAGACGTATTTCTTGAGAGAGGGTTAAGAGTATTCGGCCCTAAGAAGAATGCGGCAATAATAGAAGGTTCCAAGGCCTTTTCCAAAGATTTAATGAAGAAATACCATATTCCCACGGCGGCCTTTGAGACCTTTCGCTCAGCAGAAGCTGCGTATACTTATCTTGAGACCTGCTCCTATCCCGTGGTGTTAAAGGCCGATGGACTGGCCTTTGGAAAAGGTGTTTTAATCTGCAATACAAAGGAAGAAGCGGCAGACGGAGTTAAGCTTATCATGGAAGACAAGCAGTTTGGGCATTCCGGTGATGTGCTGGTCATAGAAGAGTTCATGACGGGAAGGGAAGTATCCATACTTGCCTTTTGTGACGGAACGGACATTGCTGTTATGACAAGTGCCCAGGACCATAAGCGGGCTCTTGACGGAGACCAGGGCCTTAATACGGGCGGTATGGGAACCTTTTCTCCCAGTCCCTTTTATACGGAAGAAATCAACAGCTACTGCATGGAACATATTTATAAGCCTACCATGGCAGCTATGAAAGAAGAGGGCAGGAGCTTTACCGGTATCCTCTTCACCGGATTAATGCTGACGAAGGACGGCCCTAAAGTCGTTGAATACAATGCCAGGTTTGGAGACCCGGAAGCACAGGTGGTATTGCCAAGATTAAAAAATGATATTATTGAGGTCTTTGAAAGCTGTATTGACGGGCACCTTACTGATAGCAAACTGGAATTCGAAGATAATGCGGCAGTCTGTGTCGTACTGGCTTCGGAAGGATATCCTCTTTCCTATGAAAAGGGATTTATCATTGAGGGACTGGAAGAGCTGAAGGGAGAGGAAGGTGTCTTTGCATTTCATGCAGGTACCGATAAGGAAAACGGTAAAATTGTAACAGCCGGAGGGCGTGTTCTGGGTATCACAGCAATCGGCAATAATTTAAAGGAAGCCAGAGCAAATGCCTATGAGGCGGTTGAAAGGGTAAAATTCCCCAATAAGTATAGAAGAAGTGATATTGGAAAAGCAATTGACGAAGTATAAAACAGAGGCAGCGTTTTGCTTATAATGATGCTTTGATAAAAGAAAAGGATGAAGTTCTCTAATAATCCTTTTCTTTTTTTATGTCGATATTCATTTAAAAGAAGAGTATTTTGACAATGTCACAGAAGTGCCATAAGTATTATGTACAATTATGGACAATTAGGGAGAATGTGGAAAATGCTGATGGAGGAAAAAGAAAGGGAACTATGATGAAAAAGTATAATCACAAAAGATTTCTGGGACTGTTGTTATGCCTTGCAGTCCTTATGATACAGCTATCGCCGGTCTATAATTTAAATGTTTATGCCGAGTCAAAAGGAACCATTACTGCCACTAGCTTAAATATCCGCTCCGGTCCGGGTACAAGCTATGCTTTGGTAAAGGTCAAGGAAAGCAATGCCTATCTGAAGCAGGGCGAAACCGTAACTCTGTTAAAGAAGGTAGGTGACTGGTATCTTATTTCCTTTACCTTTGGCGGTGTAAAAGAAAAAGGATATATATTAGGTACCTTTGTCAAGAAGGATACGGATTCTTCTACACCTACACCAACGCCAACACCAACACCAAAAGCTACACCGACACCAAAAGCTACGCCAACACCAAAAGCTACATCAACACCAAAAGCTACGCCAACACCAAAAGCTACACCGACACCAAAAGCTACACCAACACCAAAATCAACGCCAACACCTACGACTGAGCCAACACCAACACCTTCAACAGACAGCAGTCAATCCTCTAATACCTCTTCCTATAAAATCAGCGCCATTATAACCGCATCCAATGTCAATGTAAGAAGTACAGCGGGAACAACTGCTAAAAAGCTTCTTACTCTAAATAAGAATCAAAAAGTTACCATAATCAATGAAGTAATGAAGGCTTCACAGAAATGGTACAGGATAACCTGTACTGTAAATAAAAAAACGAGTACCGGTTATGTTATCAGTGATTATGTAAAGCTTGCATCTTCTTATGTGAACGGTACGGCATCCTCAGCGGTAAAGTTAAGAAAACTGCCTTCAGACAGCAGTGCATACATAAAGGATAGTAAAAACAAGGTAATATCAGCAGCATCTAAAGCAGGAGTTTCTATCATTTCAGAAGCTACGGACAAAACAGGAAAAAAATGGTTTAAGGTAACTTATAAAAAGGGAAGTATTAAATACACCGGTTATATTCCGGCTGACCAGGTAGTGTTTGCAAAGACCGTTGCACCCACCCCGACTCCAACCAAGAAACCGACTCAAACTCCCACCCCGACCCCGACTAAGAAACCGACTCAGACCCCAACACCTACGCCGACCAAGAAACCCACACCAACACCAACGCAGACCCCAACGCCGACACCGACCAAAAAACCCACGTCAACTCCCACGCCGACGCCAACCAAGGCTCCAACGCAAACGCCTACACCAACCTTTAAACCTACGGCTACACCCACCCCTACTCCCACAACAGGGACAACAGCCGAAGGAATCGTACAATTTACAGGTTCCGTGTATGTATATAATAACATAACCGGCAGCCAGGACCTGCTGCTCACCACTGCCTATACACCAGTTACCCTTGCTATGAACGAAAAGGTTATAATACTGAATTCGGCAGTTCAGAATTCTGTCTCCTGGTATTATGTAAGCTTTACAAAGGGAGGAAAGGAAGGAAGAGGATATGTGCAGGCTGCCTATATTTCAAAGGGAACCGGTGGCTTCGTGGATAATACACCGATGGATTTTTTAGGTACTGTTACACCGACGCCTACGCAGGGAACCGCCATGAGTGATGCGGATTTCGAAAATTATATGAATGCCCAGGGATTTCCGGAAAGCTACAAGTCAGGACTCAGGCAGCTTCACCAGTTACATCCCACCTGGGTGTTTAATGCATACCGGACAGGAATTGACTGGCAGACAGCAGTTACAAAAGAGAGTTCCCTGGGTGTTAATCTGATTACAAAAGGAAAAGGTGTTGAATGGTTATCCTTTGGAACCGGTGCTTACAAATGGGAATCAGATTCCTTTGTGGCCTTTGATGGCTCTACTTGGGTCACTCCATCTACAGATGGTCTGAAATATTACATGGACCCCAGAAACTTTTTAACAGAAAAGGGTATTTTCCAGTTTGAGACCCTTGCCTTTAACGGACAATACCAGAATGCGGCGGGAGTGGAAAACATCCTTTATAATACTTCCCTTTACAATACCAGCTATACCTTTAGCGATGATAACGGTACCGTTATGACAAAGTCCTATTCTGAGACCTTTATGGATGCGGCACAGTATTCCGGCGTAAGCCCTTACCATCTTGCCAGCCGCTCCAAACAGGAGGTAGTAACGGGCACGACCTCCTTAAGCAACAGCGTAAGCGGCAAAGTATCAGGCTACGAAGGCTTGTATAACTTTTTTAATATCGGAGCTTATAACAGTACCTCTTCCGGCGGAGCTGTCCTTAATGGCCTGAAATATGCCAAGAGCGGAACCTCAAGCAGCTTGAACAGCCAGTACCGCATACCCTGGGACAGTCCTTATGATGCTATTGTCGGCGGTGCGTACATCATCGGCAGTACCTACATTAAGAGAGGACAGGATACACTTTATTTACAAAAATTTAATATGAGCTCCACGTCTACCTTTTCCCATCAATACATGTCAAATATAGAAGCTCCGAATGCGGAAGCGGCAAAAACCTATTCCGCCTACAGCAGTATGAATTCCATGCCCTTGGTATTTTCAATACCGGTATATTCAAACATGCCGGATTCAACCTGCTCTGTACCAGCAAAGGCTTATAATCCTAATAACTGGCTTAAATCACTGGCCGTAAATGGATATACCTTATCACCTACTTTTGACTTAAAGACCGACCAGCAGTATTCCCTGATCGTACCGAATTCAGCGTCCTCCATCAATGTATCCGCTGCAGCCGTCAGTTCCAAAGCAACTGTTTCGGGCGCCGGAAGCATAATGTTAAATGAAGGAGCAAATACTGTAACTGTCTCAGTTATGGCGGAAAATGGAAATATCAGAAATTATGTCATTAATGTCTTTCGCGAGGCTATGGTGACACCTTGATAGAGACAGGAAGTGTGAAAGTAAGGCACTTTCACACTTTTTTGTTTATGGAAGTACCGCAGACCAGTCTGTGGTATTCAATGGGAGTATGTGTGAAGAAAAGAATCTTCACACAGAAGAACTCTGAAATGAGCACAGAGGGTACTCATTCCAGACTTTTTCCATCCTTGTTTGTGATGCCAAAAAGCGGCATCATTTTGAGAAGAGTGAAAGAAAATATTAAAATGGAAGGATGCCACAAACAGATTCTTTCACTTATTTTTTATTAGTGGCAGTATCCCGGACCAGCCAGCCGGACAACTTGGGATATTCAACGGATGAATGCATGAAAAATAAGTATAGATTTACACTAAAGCTGTTACTGCTTATTGCTTTCCTTTTCTTACCAGGCAAAATATGCCAGGCCGCCAGTGCCAACATTGATATAACATCAGAAAATAAAACAGTAGAAAAAGGAGATACGGTAATTGTAAGTATCTATTTGACTTCCGAGGACCTCATAGGAGATTTTGAAGGGTATCTGTCATATAATGCTGATGTACTGGAATTTGAAAACAGCGGTGAAGTTGCAGCCGGAGGCGAAGGTCTGGTGAAGATAACGGATACTGGTGTACCCCAGGGGGACAAACAAAGAAAATATGCGTTAAAATTTCATGCCTTGAATTATGGGAAAACAGCTCTTTCCCTTACAGATGAGACAAGTGTATATTCCTTTGACACTGGGGATAATATGTCAGTCTCCCTTAATCAATTAAAAATAGAAGTGGTATCAGACAAATCCGCATCGGATAATGCCTATTTAAAAGAACTTAAGCTGAATCCCGGAACACTTTCCAGGGAATTTGCCAAGAAAACTGCGAGCTACTCCGTAACCGTAGGCTCCGACGTAAGCCAGTTAGTAATCAGTGCTCTGCCGGAGGATGCTAAGGCTACTGTTTCCATAACAGGAAATAAAGATTTCAAAACAGGGCATAATACAGTAGAAATCAGTGTAGAGGCGCAGTCAGGAAAGACAAAGACCTATACGCTGGACGTATTGAAGGAAGAAGCAGGCGAAGTACCGGGAAATGAAACCACGGGACAGGATGAAGGTGAGAACCTTGATAAAACGGCAATCGGTAAATTACAGCTTAAAAAGGAAGCGGAGAATAACTATCTTACCGGAGGCTTCTATCTACAGCTTCTTACACCGGGAGAGGATGTCACAGTACCGGAAGGTTATGAAAAGACCTCTTTGGTAGTGGATGGTACATCCATAACAGTATATACAAATACCTCGGATTTAGACAGTGATTTTCTTTTATTGTACGGTGAAAACAAGAGTGGCCTGAAAGGCTTTTACCAATTGGACAGAAGAGAGAATACCATTCAGCGCTTTAATCCGGTATCAGTAAAGGAAGGTGAAAAATTAGTAATTCCTAAGAATGCCAGAAATATAGAGCACTATCAGAATCAGATAGTGATCCTGGGGATAGCAGCAGCAGTCTTAACAGGAATCTGCAGCGCCCTGGCAATTGGAATAATCAGAATGGTATTAAAAAATAAAAATTCGGAAGACGAATAAAAAAACTTGACTTTCAATAAATATTTGTTATACTGACCGTATAACAAATATAACGAACATTTCAGGAGGTGGTTAATTTGATAGTGACTATTGATTTTAATAGTGATGAAGCTTTCTATGTCCAGCTATGTAATCAGATTATATTTGGTATAGCCAACGCTGAGTTCAGGGAAGGAGATAACCTGCCTTCTGTTCGTGATTTGGCAGAAGATATTGGCATTAACATGCATACTGTAAATAAGGCATATACTATTTTGAGACAGCAGGGATATGTAAAGCTGGACCGCAGAAAGGGTGCAGTAATCGCGGTAAGTGCCGATAAATATAAAGCCATGGAAGAACTGGCAGGTGAGATGAGGGTGCTTCTTGCCAAGGCAGTTTGCAAGAACATCAGCAGTGAAGAAGTCCACGAAATTGTAGATCAAATATTCTGTGATTTCTGTTCCGCTGACAGAGAGAAGTAAGAACCGTAACCGAAATCACATCCGGACAGGAGGATGTAGCTATGTTGTGTGATAAGTGCAAAAAAAATGAAGCCAAAGTTTATTATACGGAAATTATAAACGGAGAGAAAAAAGAACAGCATCTTTGCGAAGAATGTGCATTGGAATACACCTCTTTTTCCATGGGTTCAGGTATTTTAAATCAGGAAATGACACTTGGAAGCCTGTTGTCTTCCATACTTGGAAATTATGCCTCCGCAGGAAATATTCATGGGACGGAAGAGGCTGAAACGGAACCTGTTTGCAAAAATTGCGGGATGACCTATTCGGAGTTCTTAAAGGAAGGCCGTTTTGGATGCGCAGAGTGCTATGGAAGTTTTCAAAAGGGTTTGGAAAAGAGCCTGAGAAATATTCAGGGTTCCGATACCCATACCGGTAAAAAGCCAAAGGGTTTTGAAACAGGAACAGAAAAGCTTGTGAAAGAGCTTTCAGAAATAGATAAACTTTCAATAAAATTACAGGATGCCATTGAAAAAGAAGAATTCGAGGAAGCAGCCAGATTAAGGGATCGAATCCGCCAGCTGAAAAAGGAGGAAGTCGGTAATGCTTAAATGGTATAAAGAGACAGGTAAAAACAGTGATGTAGTGATTTCCAGCCGTATACGGCTGGCAAGAAATTTAAAGTCCTTTCCCTTTTCCGCAAAGCTTGGCAAGGAGCAGGCAGTGGAGCTGGTTGAGAAATTAAAGACGGCAGCCCCTGCTTTGGAGGCCGGGAAGGAAAAGAAATACTATAGCTGTAATGTGGATATTCTTTCGGATTCTGAAAAAACGGCAATGGTGGAGAGGCATATCATAAGTCCTCTTTTGCTGGCCAGAGAGCAAAGCACCGGACTGATATTATCGGAAGATGAAAGAATCAGTGTTATGCTGAATGAAGAGGATCATCTTCGAATACAATCCATTACAGGCGGGATGAATATTATGGGGGCTTTTACAGAGGCGAATGCGGCAGATGATATTGCAAGCGGGCTCTTTGATTATGCCTTTCACGAAAAGTACGGTTACTTAACCTCCTGCCCTACCAATGTAGGAACGGGGCTCAGAGCTTCCTATATGATGTTTTTACCGGCACTTAATGCAACGGGTAAGATCATAAAGCTGGCGGAAGAACTGTCCCAGTATGGAATTGCACTTAGAGGAACTTACGGAGAAGCTTCAAAAAGCGTTGGAAATCTATATCAAATATCCAATCAGAAGACCCTTGGCAGTACCGAGAGGGAAATAATAGAAAGCCTTAACCGGATTGTGGAACAGGTAATGAAGCAGGAACGAAGGTACAGAGAGTATATTCTGACCCATAACTACGATGAGTTCGAAGATAAGGTCTACCGTTCCTTCGGTGTATTAAAATATGCGAAGCAGTTGTCCTCAGGGGATGCCATGACCCTGCTGTCACAGGTCAAGCTGGGAATTGATCTGGAGCTGTTAAGCTTAAAAGAAGAATGTAATGTCCATGAGCTGATGATGGAAATCCAGCCCGGCAATTTGCAATGCATACTGGATAAAAATATGGGCAGTGCACAAAGGGATAGGTTCCGGGCAGACTATATCAGGGAGAAGCTTCCTGATATGGCATAACAGCTCTCTTTAGTTTTAAATTGAAAATATGATTCGGGTGTCATAAGTCAATATCATGTTTATTGAGGTTAACTTATGACACCCGAATCAAATATGATATTCACGAAAGGAGCCAGTATGAACGATAGATATACAGAGGAAGCAAAACGGGCAATAAATTATGCTACGGAAGTTGCTTATAAATTATCCCATAACTATGTGGGGACAGAACATCTTCTCATCGGCCTTTTACAATCCGATGGAGTTGCCGCCAGGGTTTTGGAAAAGAACGGCGTAGATGTCAACAAAGTATTGGAATTGGTAAATCAGCTTATTGCTCCCAGCTCCACCATGGAAGCAGTAGAAGTAGATGGATTCACGCCAAGATCCAAGAGGATTCTGGACCAGAGCTTTAAGGAGGCTGTCAGGTTAAAAAGCCAGGCAGTAGGTACCGAGCACATTTTGATTGCGCTGATTAAGGAATCCGATTGTATTGCTGTAAGATTATTAAATACCTTAGGCATTAACCTGCAGAAATTATATGTGGATCTGCTTACCGCAATCGGTGCAGATATGAATACTGCAAGAAACGAATATTCAGCAAATAAAAGCAAAGCAAAAGCAAAATCCAATACGCCCACTCTGGACCAGTACAGCAGGGATTTAACAGAGTACGCAAAAGAGGGCAAGCTGGACCCGGTCATCGGAAGAGAATCGGAAATCCAGCGAGTAATCCAGATACTCAGCAGAAGAACGAAAAACAACCCCTGTCTTGTAGGTGAACCCGGCGTTGGTAAGACTGCTATTGCCGAAGGCCTTGCAAGTAAGATCGTGGAAGGCAACATACCGGAGGTCATAAAGGATAAAAGAGTATTGACCCTGGATTTATCCGGTATGGTGGCAGGCTCCAAATACAGAGGTGAATTTGAAGAGCGTATTAAGAAGGTAATCAGTGAGGTAATGAATGACGGCAATGTGCTGTTGTTTATAGATGAAATTCATACCATCATCGGTGCCGGAGGAGCAGAGGGAGCCATTGATGCTTCCAATATTTTAAAGCCTTCCCTTGCAAGAGGTGAACTGCAGCTAATCGGTGCAACAACCAGAGAAGAATACCGCAAATATATTGAAAAGGATGCTGCTCTGGAGAGAAGATTCCAGCCGGTAGTGGTAGAAGAGCCCTCCGAAGAAGAGGCCATTCTGATATTAAAGGGCTTAAGGGACAGCTACGAAGCACATCACAAGGTTAAGATAACCGATGATGCCCTGGAGGCTGCCGTTAAGATGTCGAGCCGTTACATCAACGACCGATACCTTCCTGATAAGGCTATCGATCTGATGGATGAGGCTGCTTCCAAGGTGAGACTGAGTACTTACATTACTTCACCGGAGATTAAAGAGCTGGAAGCACAGATACAGGCTCTGGAAGAGGAAAAAGAACAGGCAATCAAACAGGAAGAGTATGAAAGGGCAGGCGAATTAAAGAGGCAGCAGGAAGAAATGAGCCTTAAAATGAATGCTCTTCAGGTAAAATCCGAAAAAGAGAAGCAGGATAATCTTCTTGTAGTAGGAGAAAATGAAATTGCCGATATTATATCAAGCTGGACCAAGATTCCTGTTAAGAAGCTGGCAGAGGAAGAGTCCGAGCGTCTAAGAAACCTGGAGAAGATACTCCATGAGCGTGTAATCGGTCAGGAAGATGCCGTATCTGCCGTGTCAAAGGCTATCAGGCGTGGACGTGTGGGACTAAAGGACCCCGGAAGGCCAATTGGTTCTTTCCTGTTCCTGGGACCTACCGGCGTAGGTAAGACAGAGCTTTCAAAGGCTTTGGCTGAAGCTATGTTCGGCAGTGAAAACTCCATGATAAGAGTAGATATGTCCGAATACATGGAGAAGCACAGCGTATCAAAGCTTATCGGTTCCCCTCCGGGATATGTAGGCTATGATGAAGGCGGCCAGCTCAGTGAAAAGGTAAGGCAGAACCCCTATTCCGTAATCCTTTTTGATGAGGTGGAGAAAGCACATCCGGATGTCTTTAATATCCTGTTGCAGGTATTGGATGACGGGCACATTACGGATGCTCAGGGCAGAAAGGTAAGCTTTAAGAATACTATTATCATAATGACCTCCAATGCAGGTGCTCAGAACATTATAGCTCCCAAGAGGCTTGGTTTTGCTTCCGTAAGTGACGAGAAGGAAGACTATAAGAAGATGAGGGATGGCGTCCTGGAAGAGGTAAAACGAATCTTTAAGCCTGAGTTCATCAACAGAATAGATGAAATGATCGTATTCCATTCACTTACCAAGGAAGATATCAAGAGTATCGTAAGCATTATGCTTTCCTCCATTACGAAAAGGGCAAAGCAGCAGATGAATATTTCCCTTGAAATAAAGGAGGATATTATAGGACACATAGCAGATAAAGGCTTTGACCAGAATTATGGAGCAAGACCTCTAAGAAGGGCAATTCAAAGCAATATTGAAGATAAGCTGGCGGAAGAAATTCTGGATGGAAATATTAAAAGCGGAGATACGGCACTTATTGAATTAATCGACAAAGAAATTAAAATTTCCAGAAAATAATTCAAAACTTATGCATAATCCTGTAGAAATTGCTACGAAAATATAGTATAATGTGAGACATAATCATAAGATGATTCATGGAACGGCGAGGGAGGGCACCTAATGCATTTCGCAGGCAGAATTGCTTGTGATACTGCTGAAAGCATAAGTGAAAATTGTTTTTTGATTTTCACTTACCCTCCTTTTCCAGATGATTAGCATATATGTCTTTATATTACAAAGCAATCATTTATCAATTGGGAGGATTTTACATGTCAGTTGTAAAAGAATTAATTCGAAAAGAAAGCAATGGGACAATCAGTTTCGGCAATTATGAATTAAGTGAGAAATCGAAAGTAAATGATTTCGAGCACAACGGAGATTTGTATAAGGTAAAGACATTCAGGGAGATAACAAAGCTTGAGAAGAATGGCATGATTGTTTATGAATCAGTGCCGGGAACCTCTGTAACGGACTTGGATATATCGGAAAGAGAAATCAGCTTTAAGGTGGAAGGCTTTGAGGATTCTCAGATAACACTGGAATTGGAAGCTGAAAAAGAGTATAAGATATTCATTGACGATACAAATTTGGGAAAGATGAAGACAAATCTAGGCGGAAAGCTTAATTTCAGCGTTGAACTCGGTAACAGTGAGCAGGCTGAGGTCAAAATAATGAAGCTATAAAAACAAAGTACAGCAAAACTGTGGAACAACCTTCCACAGAACCTAATGCATACGGAAGAGACAAAAGGAGAGGCGGATACCTCTCCTTTATTACAATTATAAAAGAATAAAATTAACATAATGAGGAAAATATGGCAAAGCAAAAGAATGTATTTTTCTGCAAAGAGTGCGGATATGAAGCCTCAAAGTGGATGGGGCAGTGTCCTGCCTGTAAGTCCTGGGACACTTTTGTAGAAGAAAAGCCCTTGAAGGCATCGGAAAAGAGAAGAGGAACGGCCTTTTTAACGGAACCAGAGTCTTTGGCAAAGATAAATACGACCGAAAACAACAGGATTACCACCGGACTGCAGGAAATGGACAGAGTATTAGGCGGAGGGATTGTAATCGGCTCTCTGGTTTTGGTGGGCGGTGATCCGGGAATAGGAAAATCGACCCTGTTACTTCAGATATGCAGGGAACTAACCGATAAAATGCATAGAGTCTTATACATATCAGGAGAAGAATCCTTACAGCAGATTAAAATGCGTGCCGACAGGCTTGGCGTCTTTCGAGGAGATCTATTGCTGCTTAGTGAGACAAATCTGGATAATATTGAAGAAATTATCCGTAAAAACAAGCCGGAGATTGTTGTCATTGATTCCATCCAGACAATGTATAAAGAAGATATTGGAGCAGCACCGGGAAGTGTAAGCCAGGTAAGGGAGACTACCGGCGTATTGATGCATTTGGCCAAGGGACTGGATATATCAATCTTTATTGTGGGCCACGTTACAAAAGAAGGAGTTGTGGCAGGCCCCAGGGTGCTGGAGCATATGGTGGATACGGTACTTTATTTTGAAGGGGAGGATAAGGCGTCCTACCGGATATTGCGGGCGGTAAAGAACCGTTTTGGCTCTACCAATGAAATTGGAGTATTTGAAATGCAGGACCAGGGCTTAAGGGAGGTTTTAAATCCTTCTGAATTCATGCTTCAGGGCAAACCGGAGGGTGAGCCGGGTTCAGTGGTTGCAGCCTCCATGGAAGGTACCAGGCCGATTCTGGTGGAGGTGCAGGCACTTGTCTGCCAGACGAATTTTAATATGCCAAGACGGACAGCGGCGGGAACGGATTACAATAGGGTAAACCTCCTTATGGCTGTTTTGGAAAAGAGGGTTGGAATACAGATGTCCGGCATGGATGCCTATGTTAATGTGGCAGGAGGTATGAAGATAAATGAGCCGGCTCTGGATTTGGCCATTGTACTGGCACTTTTATCCAGCTACCGTAATCTGGCTCTGGATGAGCATACTATCTGCTTCGGAGAGATAGGACTAACAGGGGAAATCCGCGGAGTCGGCATGGCAGAACAGCGTGTAATGGAAGCCGAGAAGATGGGATTTCATACCTGTATCCTGCCGAAGACAAACGCAGACAATATCAAAAAATCAGGTATGAAACTGATTGGTGTCAAGAATATCAAGGAATTAAACAGATTATTTAATTAAAGAAATGTTGATTTGGGTGTCAAAAGTTAATCTCAAAAGCCATGAATTGACTTATGATATCCAAATCAAGAAGGAATAAAAATTTTAAGCCTGTGAAGATCATGGGTCTGGTTAATGGCACAAAAGCATACACAGGGATGGAGGTAAACAACATGGATTGTACAAAGGATTGCACGGAAATAGGAAAATTACTGACAAAGCAGGAGGAGTTTATTAGAAGTATAGGTGAGATAGTAGAAAATCTCGATACTTCCCAGCTTAAGGTTGAGAAAAATGCTTTTGATGCTATTAACAGCTCTGATACTTCTTTAAATCTTGTAAAAGAAGGAATAACATGTGTGGATGACATGTTAGGCAGAATAAATTCCCTTAATGAAGTGGTTGAGAATTCATCCAACAATATCAACCAGATGAAAAGCCTCTCAAATATGATTATGGGATTTGCAGAAGTAATAGGAGGCATTTCAAACAAGACGAATATGCTCTCTCTGAATGCTTCCATTGAAGCTGCCAGAGCAGGGGAGCAGGGAAAGGGCTTTGCGGTGGTAGCGGGAGAAGTCAGGAATCTTGCTGCACAGTCTGCAAAATCCTCCAAGGAAATATCAGAAACCATTACCTCCATACAGACCTTTGTAACAGAGACAGTCAAGGCAATGGACAGTATTTATGAAATTGTAAAAAATCAAAATGATATGGTCAGTGATGTTAAGACAGTATTCCAAAAAATACTGGAAGCAGCCTATATTTCCAATGATGTTTCCAGAAGTGTAGAGCATGAAATTGCCTATCAGAGAGACATTACCGATAACGCAAAAGAGGCTCTTGAAATGTTAATAGGTTTGGGAGAACAGGTGAACTAAATGGAAGAAGGAGAGGGTGTTCAGGCCCCTTCTCCTTCTGCTACGATTTGTTCCAAAACTTTAATTAAGTCCTGCATATTATTCAGTGTGACATTGCGCCGCAGGATGGCATCCTTTAATTCGATCGGCAGTGATTCAAATTTATTTTTTATCGCTGGGGCTATATGTGACATAAGTACCTCTTTTCTGGATTGTTTCCTCTTTTATATTCAAAGTCATTGTTCCCTATTAAGAAAAAAATATTCTCTTATTAATAATAATTATCCTTTTACATAAATGCTGTTATGATTTCATACTATTTAGTAGTTTACTTGAAACAAAGGAGCATGAATGGACTTTAAAAATAGCAGGACTTATCAAAATTTGCAGGTGGCTTTTGACGGCGAACTGATGAGCGGCACCAGATATCAGATTAATGGTATCAGGGCGAAGCAGGAGGGTTATATTCAGATAGGAAATGTTTTTGAGATTATTTCAGGATTTGAAAGAGAACATGCTACCATTTGGCTTCGGCTTCTCAATGAAGGAACTCTGCCGAATACCCTTGAAAATCTCATCCAGGCATCCGCGGCAGAGGATGCGAAAGGAAATGGGACCTACAGAGCATTTGCAGAGGTTGCAAGGGAAGAAGGGTATAATGAGATAGCAGCCTTGTTTGACGGAGTTGCCAATATTGAATTGAATCATGATGTGATTTTTCAGAACTTTGCAGAGGATATTCAAAATAACCAGGTGTTTTGCAAGAATACGGAAATGCTCTGGATATGCATAAACTGCGGTAATATTATGGGTGGCCTCTGTGCGCCTGCCATATGCCCCATCTGCGGCTTTCCGCAGGGATATTACCAGGTCTATGATACTACACTATAAGCTATTAAAGGATAGAAATTTATAAGAAACTACATGTATTTGGTTATATTGACAAATGAAATCAATTTACAAAGGTGCCCCTCCTACGCTATAATTACTCTCTGACACTATAAAACAAGATAATATGGAAAGTGTGTGGAGGGCAATATCTTTCATGTCTCATAATTTAAACTATATCAATCAGTATCTGCTTGCCAAGTTTCGCCGGATATACTTTATGGCTCTTCCGGAAAGCAAAGAGGACTATAAGAAAAGCAGGGTGAACTATACCATCGGGGATAGTGCGGCCCAGACCATTGTTCAGCTGGCAGGCGGTACTTTCCTTGCCAGCCTGATGACATACTGTAAGATATCCGATGCCAATATCGGAATTATTACATCCTTAGCAAGCCTGGCAGCCTTGTCACAGATTTTTTTAATACAATTTATGGGACGTATAAAAAAGTATAAATTTTTGGTATGCTTTACTTCCCTGCAAAGAATATTGTTCTCCACAATTTATTTTATACCCTTTTTAAATATTGACAACCGATATAAGGCCATAGCAATAATCGTGCTGTACTTTATCGGCCAGATATTTGTTCAGATTGGAACACCAGCTTCCCAGGATTGGATAGCAAGTCTTGTACCAAGCAGGCTCAGAGGAAAATATTTTTCCATAAAAGACTCTATTGCAGTATTTGTCGTTTCCGGGGTTATGCTGGCAGCCGGCATGGTATTGGATTATTTTAAAGCAAATGCCATACGGACAGGCTTTCTCATTGTGGGCCTTCTGATATTTATTTTGGTCATTATAAATGTAGCAGCAATGTCTAAGATGAAAGAGCCGCGAACCTCTTTTCTGAATGAGTCAGGAAAAGAAATGCACGGGCGCCTTGCCAAAAAGGCCAAGGAAAAGGATGCTGATACGGAGAAGGAGAATCGCAAGAGCCTTCTGAAGGAAATTACGGAAGCCTTTGAAAACAGAAAGTTCCGGAAGGCATTAATCCTGCAGAGCCTTTATATTACCGGATTTTATATATCCGTTCCCTTTGTTGCCAGCTACCAGGTAAATATACTGAAGCTTCCTTATACTTTTATGATGCTGGTGGGCTTTATCTGCAACCTGTACAGGATTTACATCACACCTAAATTCGGAAGAATGGCAGATAAGTACGGAATGGCGAGGATACTGCGCTATAGCCTTACCATTCTGGGACTGAATGTATTGATCATAGGTGTAACAGTACCCGGCAATGCCTATCCCTTACATATTATCGGGTCGGTGCTTGCCTCCACCGCATGGGCATTTGTAGGAATTGGGCTTTTTGGAGTGCAGCTGGATTTCTTTCAGAGTGATAAACGAATGATATGGCTGTCCCTGGTATCCTCCATATCCGGATTATGGGGATTTCTGGTGTCCATAGTGGGCGGAAAACTGCTTAATTTCTTTGAGAGTAATCCGGTGACCATTTATGGAAGGTATATCTACCCCCAGCAAATACTGAATATCCTAGGATTCCTGATTTTAATAGTCAGTTCCTTGTATATTAAATTAAGAATAGAAACAGAAAAGATAGATACCAACCGAAAGGACGGAAGAGTATCCGTATAACACCCCAAAAAAAAGGAAAGAAAACAAATTAAGTGAATATAATAGGATAAGGGGAGCTGCAAGCCTTGCAGCTCCCCTTATCCTTCACAGGCAAATAGATTGAAAAAGCGGTACATTCGTAAAATTTCTAATTATGCAGTATCAAAAGCAGATTTGCGGTATGCAGGGATTATTAAAAATTACGTTGCATTTTTCAAATTTCTATCAGAACAGTATAGCTTGTGATATGCACGTGGATTGGTTTGTTAAGATGCTTATATGTTAGGCATCAGAAAAAGGGGAAGCTATGGAATTCTTAAATCAATATGTGGTGCTGATTATCGTGGGTATCTGTTATTGCCTGGGTTACATCATAAAGCATAGTATTACGGTAATCCCCAACAAATATATCCCCCTAATTATGGGGGTGGTGGGAACCTTCTTAAATATATGGATGAACAACTGGAAGTTTTCACCGGAAATATTGCTTGGCGGTCTTGCAAGCGGGTTAGCCAGTACAGGAGCTTTTGAACTTTTCCGTAATGTAAAGAATAAAAGCGGCTGCGGCGATGCACAGGCGAAGGGAAAAGATGCCGGTACGGAGGATTCGGGTAAGAAGGGTTCATAAGAAAGAACCAGTGTTGTGTAAAAGCAGCCTTATTGCAAAAATATGCTATTGCAATAAGGCTGCTTTTACGTATGCGCTGAAACAGGTGCATTGGCATTAGGGATAAGGAATAAGCAGGTGCCAGGTGTTATGTAGGTTTTGGTCAAAAAAACCAATATTTTGATGGATAAGATAAGAAATTTGAATATAATGGTGAATAGATTCCGTATATAATTTAAAATATATGGGAAATTTTATAAAAAGCCATTGCTTTATTTCAAAAATATGGTAAAATCAAATTATTGGAAACGTTACCGGAAATGATACCGGGAACGTTTCTGAAAATAATAATATGTGGATATGTACTGGGTTTATAGTACACACAAAAAGGAGAGGTTAGTATGAAGAAAGGTTACAAATTATTTGCACTCGTACTGGTACTGGTTATGATGGCAGGTACTTTAGCTGCATGCAGTGGGGATGATGCAAAGAATACGGTTAAAAATGCGGCTGAGGCAACACCGACGGCGACAACGAGCGGTGATGAGGGTAATAAAACTGCAGCTACCGATGAAAAAGCAGATGAAATTTATTACCTGAATTTTAAGCCTGAGATTGCGGATATTTATAATCAGATTGCGGCAGATTATGAGGCCGAAACAGGTGTTAAAGTCAAGGTTGTTACAGCTGCAAGCGGTACATATGAACAGACATTAAAATCCGAAATTGCCAAATCTGATCCGCCTACAATTTTCCAGATTAATGGACCGGTAGGGTATGAATCCTGGAAAGATTACTGTCTGGATTTAAAAGATACGAAGCTTTACAGCTACCTGACCGATAAAAGCCTGGCGGTAACCTCAGGTGAAGGGGTTTATGGTATTCCCTATGTTGTAGAAGGCTATGGCATCATTTACAATAATGCCATTATGGAGAAATATTTTGCGTTACCTGACAAGGCTACAGATATTAAATCAATGGATCAGATTAACAATTTCGCCGCTCTGAAATCAGTAGCGGAGGACATGACTGCCCATAAGGATGCACTTGGTATCGAGGGTGTTTTTGCTTCCACCTCATTAGGTGCCGGAGAGCAATGGAGATGGCAGACGCATCTTGCCAATCTGCCCTTATATTATGAATTTAAAGATAATACTTCCTTTGACAACAGCATTCTTGCTGGTCTGGCAGCAAAGGAAATTGAATTTAAATATGCAGCAAATTATAAAAACATTTTTGACCTTTATATTGATAACTCCTGTACCAAAAAAGGTCTTTTAGGAAGCAAGACAGTGAATGATTCCATGGCTGAGTTTGCACTTGGCAAGGCTGCAATGGTTCAAAATGGTAACTGGGCCTGGTCGCAAATAAGTACGGTAGACGGAAATGTGGTAAAGGAGGGTGACATTAAATTCATGCCCATCTATACCGGAATGAGCGGAGAAGAAAAACAGGGCTTATGTATCGGTACAGAGAATTACTTTGCAGTCAATAATAAGGTTTCTGCCGCAAAGCAGAAGGCTTCCATCGATTTTATCGAATGGCTGTTTACCAGTGACAAAGGTAAGGATTATGTAACAAATAAATTAGGTTTTATTGCACCCTTCAATACCTTTACAGATGCTGAGAAACCGGCAGACCCTCTGGCGAAGGAAGTGTTAGCCTGGATGGAAAAAGGCACTGCCTCCGTTCCCTGGACCTTTGCGGCTTTCCCCAGCGAGGATTTCAAAAACAGCTTTGGGGATGCACTTCTGGAGTATGTTCAGGGCAGCAAAACATGGGAAGATGTTGTAACAACAGTAAAAGAGTCCTGGAAATCTGAAAGGGCAAAATAGCTTTCTGATCAAAGCATAGGTTAACAAGGTACAGCTGCATATGGCGGGTATGCAGCTGTATCAGGTATTTACCACTTTACGATAGGAGAGAAAGCATGCAAAGACATCATAATAAATATTTTCCGATATTTCTTTTACCTACCTTGATTGCTTTTACAATTGCCTTTCTGATTCCGTTTATTTTAGGAATCATATTGTCCTTTACGGAATTTACTACAGTAATTGATGCCAGGTGGGTAGGGCTTAATAATTACAGAAAGGCATTTACAAATCAGGAATTTCTAAATGCTCTTTGGTTTACTGTGAGATTTGTAGTGGTTTCGGTAATCACAATTAATTTATTCGCTTTTTCTTTGGCGCTGCTTCTCACAAGAAAGGTTACAGGAACCAATGTTTTTCGTACGGTATTTTTTATGCCAAATCTGATCGGAGGAATTGTCCTGGGATATATCTGGCAGACAATTATTAACGGTGTGCTGTACCATTATGGTGTTACTTTGACCTACCGGCAGGAATATGGTTTCTGGGGACTGATTATACTGATGAACTGGCAGATGATAGGTTACATGATGGTTATTTATATTGCCGGAATCCAGAATATTTCCAGGGATATTACGGAGGCTGCCAGAATTGACGGAGCTGGTTCCTTCCAGATCCTAAAAAAAATCACCATTCCGTTAGTGATGCCTTCCGTAACAATCTGTATTTTTTTAACCATGTCAAATTCCTTTAAATTGTTTGACCAGAACCTTGCATTAACCGCCGGAGCACCTTCGAAAAAGACGGCAATGTTAGCCCTGGATATTTTTAATACCTTTTACGGGTCCGTAGGCAGTGAGGGAGTTGGTCAGGCTAAGGCAGTGGTATTCTTTGTAATTGTGGCAGTCATTGCATTTATCCAGTTGAGAATTACCAGGAGAAAGGAGTTGGAAAGCTGATGAGTGAAAAAAACGGCATTCGCAGTAAAAGCGACCTGCTTCTATTCTTTATCCTGTTATTATTATCAGTTGTTTTTTTATCACCGATATTTATAGTGCTGATGAACTCATTCAAGGGGAAATTCTTTATTAGTGAGGCACCCTTTCAGCTTCTGACGAAAGAAACCTTTGTAGAATTGAAGAACTATGTAAGCGGAATTGAGAAAATAAATTTTTTTCATGCGGCAGGCTGGTCCTTCTTTATTACAATTGCGTCGGTTGCCGTAATTCTGTTATTTACGTCCATGACCAGCTGGTATATCACCAGGGTAAAGAATAAAGTTACGAATTCCCTCTATTATATCTTTACTTTTTCAATGATCGTGCCATTCCAGATGGTTATGTTTACGCTGACAAAGGTTGCCAATGTGCTGCACCTGGATAACCCTGTGGGCCTCATTGTCATTTATCTGGGATTTGGAGCGGGCCTCTCTGTTTTTATGTTTTGCGGATTTGTAAAATCCATTCCCATTGAACTGGAGGAAGCAGCTATGATTGACGGCTGCAGCCCCCTGCAGACTTTTTTCCAGGTGGTAATGCCGGTATTAAAGCCAATCGTTGTGACAGTCGGAATCCTCAATACCATGTGGATATGGAATGATTATCTACTGCCATATCTGCTTATCGGAACAGAATATAAGACCATTCCGGTTGCAATTCAATATTTGAAGGGCGGTTATGGGTCAATTGATATGGGGGCCATGATGGCGATGCTGGTATTGGCGATTATCCCCATTGTTATATTCTATATGACCTGCCAGAAATTCATCATTGAAGGTGTGGTTACAGGAGCAGTAAAAGGATAGAATTTTTCCATACAATTCCATTCCGTAAGGCTATAATACATTGCTTTATTCTGTATTAATTGTTATAATCCTAAAGTAGGTACGTAAAATGTTTGCAAAGGAAGTAGAATAATGGAGACTGCTACAATAAAGGATATAGCAAGGATTTGCGGAGTTGGTGTCAGTACCGTATCCAGGGCCATTAATAATCATCCGGATATTAATGAGAAAACCAAAAATTTAATAATGCAGACAATTGCGGAGCATAATTATATTCCAAATAATAGTGCAAGAAATCTGAAACGTTCAGAATCCAATACCATAGCCGTACTAATTAAAGGTATCAGCAATCCATTCTTTAACAATATGTTAAAAGTGCTGGAACATGAAATACATAGGAATAAATATTCCTTTCTTTTGCATCGGGTGGAAGAACAGGAGGATGAAATTGAGGTTGCACTTTTACTGGAAAAGGAAAAACGGTTAAAAGGAATTGTCTTTTTAGGAGGATATTTTTCCCACTCCGAAGAAAAATTAAACCAGCTGAAAGTACCATTTATCCTAAGTACGGGCGGTGTTACGGAAAAAATAGATAAGGAATGCTATTCCAGCGTTACGGTGGATGATTATAAAGAAAGTTATAAAATGGCGGATTACCTGTGCAAGCTGGGACATAAGAGGATTGCAATCATTGCAGCCCCTCCGGAGGAGGAATGCATTGGTAAATTAAGATTACAGGGATATCTTAAGGCCCTGGAAGACAATCAGATACCCTGTGACCCAAATTTGGTCCGCTATAAAAGGGATAATACCTTAGATACCTTTTCCATGAAATATGGATACGAAGTCACCAAAGAGCTGCTTCAGGCCGAAAAGGAGTTTACCGCCGTGTTTGCCATATCCGACAGTATTGCCGTGGGAGCCTGTAAGGCTATCTCGGAAGCGGGAAAGAATATCCCGGAGGATTATTCGGTAGCCGGATACGATGGAATGGACATTGCGTTTTACTATATTCCATCCATTACTACAATCCGTCAGCCGGTGGAAGAGATGGCAGAAGAGACAATACGGATATTATTTGACATTATTGAATACGGAAGTACAAATATAAGAAAAGACTTCCCGGCAGAGCTGGTAATTGGGCAGTCTACGAAGAGTTTGATTAAAGCGGAAATGTAATGAGCATACAGGATAGCAGTGTTTGATTAAGCGCTGATATATTGTAGGTAATAGGATACCATGAAATAGAAAATAAATTGAGAAGGCTGGAAGCTGGTTTAGAAGCTGCCAGCCTTAAGTGTGTAAACATTTTTAAGTAAATATCTTGTTCCGGGCAACTGCGCAACTGCTGAGGTTTTAATTTTTAACAAGAGAGTCTTTAATTTACTGCTCTTCTGCTGGAATATTATGACATCTGATATATAATTTAATTAAAACATGGTATTTTATGGAATTAATTTTATACTATGTATTGGCATATGCAATAAAGTAGGAATTTAAAGGAGTAAAATGATAGAGTGCCAGAACTGTAAAAATGAAGTTTCAGATAATGATTTATATTGTATCAAAAGTCCGTTATTATGATGAATTAGCTTGTGAGACCGAAGCAAGATTAGATTATGAAGACGGATATTAATAAGAATAAAAAACAGGTTTGATTAATAGTTTGAAAAATAATACCTATAGGAAAAAGTCCCTATTTCACTTTATATTTTACCAATTTTTGACGACATATAATTATATTTGTCCATAAATTGGATTCCATGAGGAGGAACAAACATAGGATTATTTTCAGGTAAAACCCAAACACCAAATATTGATATAGTTATGTGGTTATGGGATGAAATTGGCGATTGATGACAATCCTGCAAATATGCTATATGAGTATCAAATCTGAATCAACATGAAGAACGAGAAAGGAGCCTCGACTTTCTTGATTCAGAGAAGTTAAGAGAGAGGTAAGAACATGGGAACGAAAATGAGGAAGTTATTTGATTATTTTTTGATTTTTGTCGCATTAATCATCACATTGCTGTTTTATTTTAATTTTGATTTAGAAGGAATTCTTTGGGACAGGCGTGAACAGACAGTCATAAGTACAGATCAGTTAAAAGCAGATACCACTGTAGATTATATTGGACTGACAGCAGGAGATGATATCCCATTATTAAAGACGGGACAAGATTGGGAAAATGTCTTGAACTATAGTACATATGTAACGGTGGTACCGGTAAGTATTAAAAAAACAAATGTTTACAGTTTGGCTACATGGGTTGGATATTTTAAAAAACGCAGTTCAGGTGCAGATGGTAGGAGATTGGCCGAAGCAGAAAAAAATATTTTTGATTATTCTGCAGATTATAATCCCTATTACATCATCGAATTACAGGACGGCACCCGTTTACTGGCTCAAATGACCCGAGGTATCGCAAAACAAATTGAAAATGGGAAAAAAGTAAAACTCCCACTTGGACAGAAGGTCGGAATTACAAAGACAGCAAAGACATTATTGAAACCAATATGTGAGAAATTGGATGTAACGTCAGAGGGTGTTCTTTACACTATCGACAATAATTGGTCATCAAAAAATGCAGATAATATTATGTTTGGAAAGTATGCTATTGCGTTTGTAGGATGGATTTTACTTTCGATTATTTTACAGACAATAGCAGATAAAATAATACCAAAACACAAGGAAAAATATGACATTTGACCGATACAGTAATAGAACTTGCAACAGCTGATGTTATATTATAGGATAGAAATATTTTGAAAGAAGAAATTCAGAACAATATTAAATTAAGCACTCAATAATATGAGTGCTTTTATTATTGGTTGATGTTTGGGTTATTAGTTCTACCAACTAAAAAATCTATAGAAACATTGTAAACATAGCGATAGATATAAGATTGTCATATGTCGGTTTTGAATCACCAGCTTCCAATCTTTGATATTGTCTTTCAGTAATACTATATTTAAAGGTCACTTGAGTGATTTTATTAACAAATTCTTTCAATGTAAGACTTTCTACTGATAAAACCAACAAAAAAAACACTACCATAATCTGATAGTGTTCAACAGGGGATGAGAGAATCGAACTCCCGCTAAAGGTTTTGGAGACCCTTGTCATACCATTTGACCAATCCCCTAAATATTTGCCATGCTCTCTGCACTGCCCTTATATATTATAATAAATTGTGTCAATTGTCAAGAAAATTTTATGATAAATTTACAGATTCCGAGTTTCCATAGCTCGTTTCAGAGGATGCTTTGGAAGCGGAGGCAGGGTCATTAAACTCTGAATCTGCAGGATCTGGCATTAAGGTTTCAAGGAGTATGTGAGGCAGCAGCGGCTTACTGTAGATATAGCCTTGTATGATGTCGCACCTGTTCTTTCTTAAGACTTCCAGCTGTTCAATTCTTTCAACACCTTCCGCAATAACCTCAAGCTTCATACTGTGGGCAAGATTGATAATACCGGAAGCAATACGGGCATCCTTTTCGTTGCTGCAGATATTGTTGACAAAGGACTTGTCCATCTTAAGGGTATCGATGGGCATATTGGTCAGATAATTTAAAGAGGAGTAGCCGGTACCAAAGTCATCCAGTGAAATCAGTATGCCCAGCTCCTGTAAGGAGGATAGTTGTACCGAGGCATTGGATAAGGAGGATACAAGGGTGCTTTCTGTTACCTCCAATTCCAGATTTCCGGCAGGCAGGCCGGTTTCTTCCAGGATGTTCTGTATGATTTCTATAAAGTTTGCCTTGCTTAACTGCACACTGGATATATTCACGGAAACAGTCAGGGAATCAAAGCCGCTGTCAATCAGCTTTTTGTTAAAAAGACAGGCTTCTCTTAATATCCATTCTCCCAGCTCTGTTATCATACCGCTTTCTTCCGCAATGGGGATAAATTCCTGGGGATACAGCTCCCCCAGCTTTGGATTGCGTATACGCATAAGCGCCTCAAAGCCTGTCATCTTTTCCTTGCGGATATTGTACTGGGGCTGGTATACCACGTAGACTTCCTCATTGGCTATTGCATGGCGCAAAACCTCGGTAATCAATGAATTCCGGTTTAATTCCTCCTCCATGGTCACGTCAAAGAGGGTGTATTTATTCTTTCCCGTATCCTTTGATTTGTACATGGCTATATCGGCATTTTTAATCAGGGAATTATGGGTAAGGCCATTTTTGGGGTAGAGGGCAATACCGATGCTGAGGGAAACATATATTGCCTCCTCATTAATGTGAAAGGGCGTTTTTAGGGACTCTATGATGGCAGCGGCAAAGTCCGTAGCTTCTTTCTCATTGTCCAGGTTCTCACGAAAGAGCAGGAACTCATCCCCCCCTGCCCTTGCAAGAATATCGTCATTGGCAGTCAGGGAAAGGAGGTGGGCAGCGGTCTGGGATAAGAGGTTATCACCATATTCATGGCCCAGTGTATCGTTAACAGTCTTGAAATCATCCAAATCTACAAAATAAACAGCGTGCAGCCTATTGGAGCCCGGAGAGGCGGAAATGGCCTGGTTCACCCTTTCAATAAAAGCCATTTTATTGGGAAGGTCCGTAAGCACATCATGATAGGCAAGATATTCTATGTGGTTGTAATTCTGGCGAAGCTGATCTTCCTTGATAATAAGCTCCTCATGCATGGCTGCCAGCTCATTATAGCTGTTTCTTACGATATGCAGCATTTTATTTAAGTTTCTTGAAAGCTCTCCAAATTCATTCCGTGATTTGATATTGCTCTGGGCTTTTAAATTTCCTTCCGAAGCCGTTCGGAGGGTGTTCTTCAGCTCCAGAATAGGCTCCGTATAAAAGGTCGCGATTTTATCGCTTGCCAGGAGCATAACCAAAGAGCAGACTGCAATACCTGTCATAAATATGTATAGTATAATTCTTGCCAGACTGGTGACGGCACTGGTATCCCGTTTCATAACAAGGACCCAGCCCATATCCTTTAGGATACTGTATCCGTAAATAGTATCAGTGGATTCAAAGGTATACTGAAAGCTCCCGGTTTCTTCTGCTTTTCCGCTGTAGTAATCCGTTACCAGGCGGCTTAAATGGTCATCTTTAATATTTGTACCGATATATCTGCTATTGGGATGAAAGATGTAATTGCCGTATTTATCAAGGCAGAAAGTATAGCTGCCCTTGCCGGCGGTCATTGAATTTAAGTAGGTATCAAGACTTGAGAGGTCCAGGGTGCCGACCAGATACCCAAGAATTTTTTTGTGATTGTTCCGGTCCTTAATGGGACAGCCTATTTCAATAAAGTAATGATAGGAACCGTCTGTCAGTTTTTTCTTTAAGATTCCGCTGACAGCATTTGCATTGTTTCCGGTTGCTCTCATATAGGTCAAGGACAGGTTGTCCGGCGCTTTTGTATTTATGTCATAGCGGTCAGTGCTTAGGATTACGGAATTGCTTTTATCAAAGACCTTTATATTCTGAAAATAGGACAGGGTCCTGCTGCGTCTGTTAAGGAGCTCCATTGCATTGCCATACAGGGGACTGCCAGATTTTGAAGCAGACTTCGTCAGGGCAAAGGAGGCATACTCATAGATGCTGCTCTCCTGAGCCAGGAGATGAGCTTCTGTTTGTCTGCTCTCTAACAGTGCCTTAAGGCCTTGGCTGTTGGTTGATGCCGTTTGTTTTAAATTAACCTTCTCTGCCGAAATAAGCCTGTCAGATATCATATGAAAGGATAATACTGACAGAAGAATAATTGGCAGGAGTGATAATACAAATAACGTAACCCTGAGATTATTCCTAATAGACATAACGGTCTTCTTTCTAATGTAATTATTTAACATATTACCAAAAATGGGGCAAAAAAGCAATAAAATTGGTAATAATACTATAAATTTTAGTTGAAAAAGCTTGCGGTAACAGGTATACTTGTACAGTAGTTACCTTAACTGCTGTTTTGAAACAGCAGACTTTTCTTACTTAAATGGAATTACAGGAAAAACAGAACGGAGAATACAATGTACAAGTTACTGGCAAAAGACGGAAGAGCCAAAAGGGGAGAATTTCACACCGTACATGGCACAATACAGACCCCGGTCTTTATGAATGTCGGAACAACAGCTGCAATAAAGGGAGCAGTGTCCACTCAGGATTTGCAGGAGATGAAAACCCAGGTAGAATTATCCAATACCTACCATCTTCATGTCAGACCGGGGGATGAGGTTATAAAAAAACTCGGAGGACTTCATAAATTTATGGTATGGGACAAACCCATACTGACGGATTCCGGCGGGTTTCAGGTATTTTCTCTGGCCGGACTTAGAAAGATCAAGGAAGAAGGAGTTTATTTCAACTCTCATGTGGACGGCAGAAAGATCTTTATGGGACCGGAAGAGAGCATGAGGATACAGTCGAATCTCGCTTCCACCATTGCCATGGCATTTGACGAATGCCCGCCCCATCCGGCAGAAAGAAGCTATATGCAGGATTCTGTGGACAGGACAACCAGATGGCTTATCCGCTGCAGGGAAGAGCTTAACAGGCTGAATACCCTTGAGGATACCATTAATAAGAACCAGATGCTCTTTGGTATTAACCAGGGCGGTACCTATAGGGATATCCGCATCGAGCATGCCAAGAGGATATCGGAGCTGGATTTGAATGGATATGCATTAGGAGGGCTGGCAGTAGGTGAAAGTCATGCAGAAATGTATTATATAATAGAGGAGACAATGCCTTACCTGCCTTTGGAGAAGCCAACTTACCTGATGGGAGTGGGAACACCGGAGAATATACTGGAGTCCGTTGAAAGAGGTGTTGACTTTTTTGACTGTGTTTACCCGGCCAGAAACGGAAGGCATGGACACGCCTATACCAATCATGGTAAAATGAATCTGTTGAATGCAAAGTATGAATTAGATTCTGCCCCTATTGAAGAGGGATGCGGCTGTCCTGTATGCAGGCACTACAGCAGAGCATACATCAGACACCTGCTAAAGGCAAAGGAAATGCTGGGATTAAGGCTTATGGTAACCCATAATCTTTATTTTTATAATAATATGATGGAAGAAATCCGTGGTGCCATTGAAGAACAAAGGTATGCGGAATACAAGAAAAACAAGCTGAATGGCTTTGCCCAAGGCGAGGAATAAAAATAAGAATAATTATTTTGTAGGAGGAACAATATGCAATTTGGAATTTTAACAGGAGGCGCTCAGGGAGCTATGCCCTTAGCTACCTTGGTAATGTGGATTGTAGTTATGGTAGGTATCTTTTACTTTATGGCAATCCGTCCCCAGAAAAAGCAGCAAAAGAAAATGGATGCAATGATGTCTACGCTGGAAAACGGTGACAGCGTTTTGACTTCCGGTGGTTTTTTCGGAGTTGTTATCGATGTAATGGAGGATGTTGTTATTGTAGAATTCGGCAATAACAAAAACTGCCGTATCCCTATGAAGAAAACTGCCATTGCAGAGATTGAAAAGCCTCAGTCCGCAATCACTGCAAAAGAAACAAAGGAATAAAACAACAAAGAAAACAAGAGAAATATAAAAGGTCCCTGTGATTACAGGGGCCTTGTTTTTAAGCGGTTTTCCAAAGGCTCTAAAAGGGCTTCCGGTATTTGCAGGTTGCCTTTTCCGGAGCCTAGAGCAATATCCGGCTTGTTATTACCATGGAAATCAGAGCCGCCGGTTATGACAAGATTATAACGGCCGGCAAACCTTCTGACAATACCCTCATCAAAGCCGGTATTCATGGAATAGATTGCTTCGATGCCGTCCAGGCCATACTCTGCAAAGAGGGCGATCATCTCATCCAGCTGTTCCAGATTGTATTTATAAAGAAGAGGATGAGCGAGAACGGCAAGGCCTCCTGCCTGATGGATAAGGGAGATAGCCTTTTCGGGGGAAAGATAATCCCTTGGAACATAATAAGGAGAGGAATCGTTTAAATACTTGTCAAAGGCTTCCTTGGTTGTCTTGGTATATCTGTGTTCCACCATATATTTGGCGAAATGTGCTCTTGTAAGAACGGCTTCTCCTTCCGAAGCCTTTAATTTTTCTACGGTAATATCAATTCCTGCGCTGCGCAGATTGGCGGTCATCTTTTCATTCCGTTCATCCCGTTTCAGGAGGGCGGTATGGAGAGCTTCTTTTAAGAGGCTGTTTTCGGTATCAAGAAATAGACCCAGTACATGAACATCTCTATTGTTGTAAGCTACAGAAATTTCTGCACCAGGGATAACCCTTAAGGGGTTTGCAGAGCTGGACACTACCAGAGCGGCTGCCTGGGCTTCCTCGATTCCGGATAAGGTATCATGATCAGTCAAAGCAATGGCAGAAAGGGACAGGGAAGCTGCAAGCTCAACAACCTCTGTGGGCGACAAGGTACCGTCTGAGGCATTGGAATGTACATGCAAATCAATATAATTCATAAGAACCACCTTTCTACATACAACCAGAGTTGAATGCTTTTTCAACATATCTGTCAATACAAGCATTTTAACCTTTTTGCCCTAACTTTACAACCTTAAATTTAGCAGTCTTAAGCATATACAAAGGAAAAACTTAATATATTACTGTATAAAGCAATCGGAGGTGTTTCATGGACAAAGTACTTCACCGGAATTCAAGGGTTACCGTAATATTAAAGAATCTGTTATTATCTTATGTCGTAACAGGGCTTATGCTGTTAGTGCTGTCCTTACTAATGCTGAAAATGGATGTTTCAAATAAGATTTTAAGCGGCGGTATTACAGTCACGTATATTTTATCAACCTTTTTAGGAGGCTTCCTGTTTGGTAAAAGTGCTTCCCAGAAAAGGTTTCTCTGGGGGCTGTTAATCGGAGCCTTGTATTTTGTAATTCTGTTTCTCATATCCGTTCTTACCGGTTCCGTAATGGGAATGGAGGCATCCAGGGTCCTTACCGTAATGCTGCTCTGTATATTTGGGGGAATGCTGGGCGGCATGTTATCCTGAAGGCATTCCATCTTTTCATTTAGGCAGTACTGCAGGCAAGCCTGCAGTAAAAAAAATCTTTTCATCTTCATTTGGATATGATATAATAGATGCGGATATTGACATGATAAAATATCAAGGAATAAGAAGGAGGAACATCATGAAACGTATTAAGACTTTAAATACAAGAAACCTGAAAGAATCCATGAAAAAGGGCGGCTGCGGCGAGTGCCAGACTTCCTGCCAGTCAGCATGTAAGACATCCTGCACAGTAGGAAACCAGAGCTGTGAGAATCAGTAATTATACGCAAGTATAATATACATAGTAATGAAAAATTGCTTATAAATATTTATAAGCAATCCTGCAAACCCGATTACATTGCATGCCGCATCTGGATACAGTTGTGGCACTGCCATAAATCACCCATGCATATCACAAGCTTGCTTATGATACTGCATAAATAGAAACTAAGCAGCGTCTTATGGTCGCTGCTTATTCCTTGTGTATGGAATTGCACATAGAAGGAGGAAAAATTGGTTCATCAGTATAAAAACAACGGATATAATATCGTGCTGGATGTTAACAGCGGCATGATTCATGTGGTAGATGATTTGATCTATGACATTATAGAGCTGTATAAAGAAATGAAAAAAGATGGAAAGCATATGGTTTCAGAACAAGAGAAAGAAACCATCATCAATACATTATCGTTAAAGTATAAAAAACAGGAGTATGCCAGCCTGTTTGAAGAATACGGCAAAAAGGAAGGCACGGTAGCAGCTGCGGTGAGAGAAGCAGTAAGCGAAGTGGAGGAGCTGATAACAGAAGGAGCTCTTTTTACAGAGGATATTTACGAGAATTACATATCGGAGTTTAAATCCCGCTCAACCGTAGTAAAGGCATTGTGCCTTCACATAGCCCATGACTGTAACCTTGCCTGCAAATATTGCTTTGCGGAAGAAGGAGAGTACCATGGAAGACGTGCTCTGATGAGCTATGAAGTGGGAAAACAGGCACTGGATTTCCTTATAGCCAGTTCCGGTAACCGGAAGAATCTTGAGGTGGACTTCTTCGGCGGTGAGCCCTTAATGAATTTTGATGTGGTAAAGAGGCTTGTGGAATACGGCAGAGAGCAGGAAAAAATCCATAATAAGAAATTCCGTTTTACACTCACTACAAATGGTATTCTTTTAAATGATGAGGTTATGGAATTCGCCAACAAGGAAATGGGAAATGTGGTATTAAGCATTGACGGACGGAAGGAAATAAATGACCTTATGCGCCCTGCAAGAAACGGAAAGAGCAGCTATGATGTCATTCTTCCCAAATTCGAGAAGCTTGCGGAAAGCAGAAATCAGAACAATTATTACGTAAGAGGAACCTTTACCCATAATAACCTGGACTTTTCCGAAGATGTGAAGCATCTGGCAGAGCTGGGCTTTAAACAGATATCCGTAGAGCCTGTGGTAGCGCTTCCTGAAGAAAGCTATGCCATAAAGGAAGAGGATGTGGAGAAAATCTATGAAGAGTATGATAAACTGGCAGCCTATATTCTGAAAAAGAGACAGGAGGGAGATGGCTTTAATTTCTTCCACTTTATGATAGATTTATCCGGAGGTCCCTGTGTTGCAAAACGCCTGTCCGGCTGCGGCTCAGGAACGGAATACCTGGCAGTAACGCCCTGGGGAGATTTATACCCCTGTCATCAGTTCGTAGGGGAAGAAGAGTACCTGATGGGAACTGTCTTTGAAGGGATTAAGAAAATAGAGCTGCAGGAGGAATTCAGAGGCTGTAATGTATATTCCAAGGATAAATGCAAGGACTGCTTTGCCAAGTTCTATTGCAGCGGAGGCTGTGCTGCCAATGCCTATAAGTTCCATGGCAGTATCAATGATGCATATGATATCGGCTGTAAGCTGGAAAGAAAACGTGTGGAATGTGCCCTTATGATAAAGGCAGCAGAGGCAGCCCTTTCTGAGGAAGCAGAGGAACTGGAAGCGACTCTTTGATGTATATATGAACCGGAAGAATGCCTGTCCGGCTGTCTGAATCTGATTCGCAGCCCGGTACAGGCATTTCCCGGTTTTCTAGCTTAACAGAAAGGATACACCATGGAAAAGTGGGTACTTAGGAATAAAAAGGCAGATTTTGAAGCCATTATGAAAAGACATGGCATCAGTGAATGCCTTGCAAGACTACTTGTAAACAGAGGCCTTACAGAGGAAATGGACATAGACCTTTATCTGAATCCTGACTATCAAAATACATACAGTCCCTACACTATGAAGGATCTGACGAAAGCCTGCAAAATATTAGAGGATAAGATAGACAGCTCTCTTCCCATCCGGATCGTCGGAGATTATGATGTGGACGGAGTTTCTTCTACCTATATACTCTATAAGGCATTAACTCTGTGCGGAGCCAGGGTGGATTATGAGATTCCCGACCGTATTAAGGACGGCTATGGAATTAATGAGCATATAATTGACGGGGCTTATGAAGCTGGGATAGATACCATAATAACCTGTGATAACGGAATTGCTGCCCTGGAACAGGTAAAGAAGGCAAAACGTCTTGGGATGACGGTTATTGTGACGGACCATCATGATATTCCTTTTGTAATGGAAGAGGAAAAAAGATATCTGCTGCCCGAGGCAGATGCTGTTGTAAACCCCAAGCAGGAGGAATGTCCCTATCCCTTTAAGCAGCTTTGCGGAGCGGCAGTAGCGTATAAGCTGATGGAAGTCCTTTATAAAAGCAGACAGATAGGAGAGGCAGAGCTGGTACCTTTGCGGGAAGTTGTTGCAATTGCTACTGTTTGTGATGTAATGGAGCTTACAGGGGAAAACCGTATCCTGGTAAAGAAAGGGCTTGAGCTTCTTAGAAAGACAAAGAATCAAGGTCTTAGGGCTCTTATGGAGAAGAACGGAATTGCTGTAGAGAACCTGTCTTCTTACCATTTGGGCTTTGTTATCGGCCCCTGTCTTAATGCGGGAGGAAGGCTTGATACTGCGAAAAAGGGTCTGAGGCTCCTGCTGTCGGAGAGTAAGGAAGAGGCGGATAAAAGGGCTGAAGAATTGAAAGGTCTAAATGATTTGCGGAAGCAGATGACGGAAGAAGGCATTTTAAAGGCGGTTTCCATGATAGAGAGCTCCGCCCTAAAGGAAGACAGGGTATTGGTGGTCTATTTGCAGGACTGCCATGAAAGCCTTGCCGGCATCATAGCAGGAAGAATAAGAGAAAAATATAATAAGCCGGCTATTGTACTAACCAGTGCCCATGAGATGGTAAAGGGGTCCGGGCGGTCCATAGAAAAGTATAATATGTACGAAGAGCTTACCGCTTCCGGTAAGTACCTGGTGAAATTCGGAGGACATCCCATGGCTGCCGGTATGTCTCTTGCCTTCGAATCAGTGGAGCCCTTTCGCATCAGCTTAAATAATAATACCACGCTGACGGAAGAAGACCTGATTCCCAAGGTAGTAATTGATGTAGTGCTTCCCCTGGGATTAATTACAGAGGAGCTGATAGAAGAAATTAAAATCCTGGAACCCTTTGGAAAGGGAAATGAAAAGCCGCTGTTTGCAGACAGAAGCCTGAAGGTAATAAAGCTTGCAGTCATTGGAAAGAACAAAAATGTCATAAAGCTTTTGGTAAGAAATCAGTATGGCAAGGAAATGGATGCCCTGTACTTTGGTGATACGGAGGGCTTTCTTGAGGCGCTTTCTGATGCCTACGGCCAGAATGAGGTGGACAGGGCCTTCCAAAATAGAGATAATAAGCTAAAGCTTTCATTGACCTACTATCCTTCTGTAAATGAATATAACGGAAGCCGCAGCCTTCAGATAATCATACAGAATTATCTTCCGGAGAAGTGATGAATATTTTTGAAAAAGCAATAAATATATTCTGGAGAAGTAATGAGTATCATTTGGAAAAGCAATAAATATCTTCTTGAGAAGTGATGTGTATCATTTAGAAAAGCAATAAATTTCTTCTGAGAATTAATTGGTTTTCTTTGGATAAGCAATAATTTTCTTCCGAAAAGTGAAGGAAATCCTTTGGGGAATGTTTTAAAATAACCTTGTCACAGGCAGTATAGTATGATACGATAAACAAAATTACTTTTGAGTACAATTGATACAAAACATAATAAAACGACTATAAACGTTAATTGTCTGATAAATACCGGAAATGACAAGCAATTTAACCCATTGTGTTTCAGAGAGTGATTTAAACGGAGGAAAGCTTATGGAGAATGACTTACTTAGTGCCCAGGAAGTTGCCGATATCTTAAAAATATCCAGAAATACTGTCTATGAGTTGATAAAACGGGGAGATTTGAATTCGTCAAAGGTCGGAAAGCAGGTAAGGGTTACCAGAAATGAAGTAAACACTTATTTAAGCGGAACGGCCCAAAAGACTGTGTCAGTTATGAGGGATATCCCCAGTGCTGCAGCAATGCCCAAGGCGGTAAAAAAGCAGAATACCTACCAGGCTGTGGATGAAAATATCAGAGGCAATGAATTTATCATATGCGGGCAGGATATATCCCTGGATATACTGGCAAACCATCTGGGGGCATATTCCGATACCATGCAGCTTTACCGCTCTTATCTTGCCAGCTATAATGGCATCTATGCACTGTACCAGGGACGTGTCAATATTGCTACCGCCCATCTTTGGGACGGCGATTTGGATGAATATAATGCTTCCTACATTAAAAAGATGATGCCTGGCATACCGGCCTTGACGATTAGAATCGGGAAGAGAAGGCAGGGCTTTTATGTGCAGAAGAATAACCCTAAGAGAATTACCGGATGGTCCGATTTAAAACGAAGGGATATTACGATTGTAAACCGGGAAAGAGGCAGCGGTACCAGGGTGCTGCTGGATGAAAAGCTGCGGCTCATGGGGATGATCGGTGACTATATCGAAGGGTACCATCATGAATGTAAATCCCATCTTGCGGTCGCCAGCCTGGTTTCCCACAAAGAGGCCGACCTTGGTATCGGGAGTGAAACAGGCCTTATGAATGTGGCAGGGATTGATTTCATTCCCCTCCAGACGGAGTGCTATGATTTGGTCATGCGGCTGGTAGATGCCGATAAACAGCCCTATAAAAGGATTATGGAGATACTGGCATCGGATGAATTTAAGATGGATTTACAGCTCCTTGGCTGCTATGATACCCAGGAGACCGGGAAAATCATCTGGAACTAAGGTTCAAGTATATAGAAACAAAACATGAAATCACAGCTTAGTGCTGTTAAATATCTGAGCTTTCGATAGAAGGGGCTGCTGCAAATAATACTCCCCTGATTAAATTAAAAACCATGCATGTATTTGGGATAAATGATATGCTCTCTTCTAGGTAGATAAGTAATATTAAAATTATTATTTTTTAACATCTACTTGACGGGAAGCAGTTCAGTGAATCCCTTTATCTGCATGGTTTTTATTTATAGGAATTTTGAAAAAACACTAAGCAGCCTCCACGTCCTATTTCCCCTTAATCTATCTCTTCCTTTGTGACAAATATAACTAGATGTGACAAAATAAAAACGCTATGTAAAAGTTCTATATAACAATAGTCAATTGCAGAAAATATTTTAGGATATATTTACATTGACGATAAGTTCGTCGGATAATATAGTAACACTATACTTAATTTTCAGATAAAATCAGTGAAAAACATAAAGCTCCGGAATCAAACAGGGATAGAGCCAAAGGATAACTGAGACAAACGTTAAGAAATGCAATTGGATTTGTCACAGGTAATATGGGTAATATGCAGTTGGAATAACAAAGAGGTTATTATATTCATTTTCATGAATATAATGCCTCTTTTTTATTATAAACAAAAATTATCTAAAGGAGGAAACAACAATGAGAAAAATAGCGTTTTATGGAAAAGGCGGAATCGGTAAGTCCACAACACAGCAGAATACGGCTGCTGCAATGGCTCATTTTTATGACCAGAAAATTTTTATTCACGGATGTGACCCCAAGGCGGATTCCACACGTCTTATCTTAGGCGGTAAACCCCAGGAAACTCTCATGGATGTGTTACGTGAGGAGGGTGCTGAAAAGGTAACCAACGAAAAGGTTATAAAGAACGGTTACCATGACATCCGCTGCGTAGAGTCCGGCGGTCCCGAGCCCGGCGTCGGCTGTGCAGGCAGAGGTGTTATCACAGCCATTGACCTGATGGAATCCAACGGTGCCTATACCGATGATTTGGACTTCGTTTTCTATGACGTTTTAGGCGACGTTGTATGCGGCGGTTTTGCAATGCCCATCAGAGACGGTAAAGCCCAGGAAGTTTACATTGTTGCTTCCGGAGAAATGATGGCAATCTATGCGGCAAATAATATCTGCAAGGGACTTTTAAAATATGCAAAGCAAAGCGGTGTACGTCTTGGGGGCATTATCTGCAACAGCCGCAAGGTGGACCGGGAAAGAGAATTCCTGGAGGAATTTACAGCCTCCATCGGAACTCAGATGATACATTTTGTGCCAAGAGATAACATTGTGCAGAAGGCAGAGTTCAATAAGAAGACTGTTGTCGAGTATAATTCCGATGAAAATCAGGCAAAGGAATACGGTGAACTGGCCCGTAAAATCATCGAGAATAAGAATTTTGTAATACCCCAGCCCCTCACCATGGATGAACTGGAAAAAATGGTAGTGAAGTACGGAATCTCAGATTAATTTGAAAAAATGCTACATTATTCAAGTTTCTATTAAAGCAGAATCACTGGCAGGCTTGAAATATGCCTGGGAACTGCGCGGATTTATGGGAAAGGAGCATTTCATATGAAAATGTTAAAAGCAATTGTACGGCCCGAAATGGCAGATACCATTGCCGATGCACTGGCTGAAGCAGGCTTTAACTCCATGACGAAGATTAATGCTTTCGGAAGGGGAAAACAAAACGGTATCGTCATAGGCTCCGTCCACTATGATGAATTGCCGAAAACAATCCTAATGCTTGTGGTGGAGGATGAAGCGGTAAAGGAAGTGCTGAAAATTATCAAATACAAAGCTTACACGGGGAATTTCGGTGACGGCAAGGTATTTATTACTCCGGTCGATAAGGTCATGACGGTAAGAACCGGAGAGACAGGATTGTAGGTGAGGGTATGAAGGAAATTATAACAATAATCCGGCCAAAGAAAGTAAATGCAACAAAGGAAGCCTTAGTGCAGCTTGGCATAACCAGTATGACCGCCATTCCGGTACTTGGCAGGGGAAAACAAAAAGGCATAGACGGTGAAGTAAATATCGAATACCGCAAAGGGATTCTGGAACAGAACAAGGGCGTGGGCATGAAATATATCCCCAAGCGCTATCTCTGCCTTGTGGTAAGCGATGAAAATGCGGTCGCCGTAATTGATACTATTATTAAGATAAACCAGACAGGGCAGATCGGCGACGGTAAAATCTTTGTCTGTCCCGTTGAGGATGCTCTTCGTATCAGAACCGATGAGCAGGGTGAGGATGCAATCAACTAGCACTATGTAAGGAGGTATAATATGCCGTATCATTTGTTTAAATGCAGTGAGTGTATACCGGAAAGAGAAAAGCATGCCGTTGTCAAAGGGCATGGTGAGACCCTGGCAGATGCACTTCCTCTTGGATATTTAAATACAATCCCCGGAACCATTTCAGAAAGAGGCTGTGCATACTGCGGAGCAAAGCATGTTATCGGCACACCTATGAAGGATGTGATTCATATCAGCCATGGGCCGGTGGGCTGTACCTACGACACCTGGCAGACGAAAAGGTATCTCAGTGACAACGATAACTTCCAGTTAAAATACACCTTTGCAACGGATATGAAGGAATCTCACATCGTATTCGGCGCGGAGAAGATTCTGAAAAAGAATATCATCGAGGCCTTTAAGGCATTTCCTAATATTAAAAGAATGACCGTTTACCAGACCTGTGCTTCGGCACTGATTGGGGATGATATCAATGCCATAGCGGCAGAAGTAATGGAAGAAATGCCGGAGGTGGATATCTTTGTCTGCAACTCTCCCGGCTTCGGCGGTCCCAGCCAGTCCGGAGGGCACCATAAGATAAACATTGCCTGGATTAACCAGAAGGTGGGTACCTTTGAGCCGGAGATTACCAGTGATTATGTTATCAATTATGTCGGTGAATACAACATTCAGGGAGACCAGGAGGTCATGCAGGATTTCTTTAAGAGAATGGGTATCCAGGTACTGTCCACCTTCACCGGCAATGGAAGCTACGACGGACTCAGGGGCATGCACAGGGCTCAGCTGAATGTCCTGGAATGTGCCAGGTCAGCAGAGTATATCTGCAATGAATTAAGGGTACGGTACGGCATTCCCCGCCTGGATATCGACGGTTTTGGCTTTGAACCTCTTTCCTCCTCCCTGCGCAAGATTGCCATGTTCTTTGGCATTGAGGACAGGGCGGAGGCGATTATAAAGGAAGAGGTGGAGAGGTGGAAACCGGAGCTGGAATGGTATAAGGAGAGATTAAAAGGCAAGAAAGTCTGCTTATGGCCCGGAGGCTCCAAGCTCTGGCACTGGGCAAACTGTATCCACGAAGAAATGGGCCTTGAGGTGGTATCCGTATATACCAAATTCGGCCATCAGGGAGATATGGAAAAGGGAATCTCAAGATGTGAGGAAGGTGCCCTTGCCATCGATGACCCCAATGAGCTGGAGGGGCTTGAGGCAATGGAGGAGCTTCAGCCGGATATCATATTCACCGGCAAGAGGCCGGGCGAAGTGGCCAAGAAGATACGTGTTCCCTACCTCAATGCCCATGCCTATCATAACGGACCCTGGAAGGGCTTTGAAGGCTGGGTGAGATTTGCAAGGGATGTCTATAACGGCATCTATTCTCCCATCCATGAATTAGCTTTTCTGGATATCAGTAAGGATGAAATCCCCACTGATAAAGGCTTTATGACCCAGCGCCTGCTCTCCGATGTGAACTTAAACGAAGAAGTGAAAAATTCCACTGTTCTTCGTGAGTATACAGGGAATTATGATGCCTTAAAGCGTATAAAGGAAAGAGTGTACCCGGAATTCCCGAGAAAAAGTGAAGCAGTGCAGGAAGTTACGGCAATGTAGGGAGGTGAATTGTGATGGAGGAAGCGTTATTGAAGGAAAGGGTAGAAGTATTACTTGACTTTATTATGAAGAAATGTCTGTGGCAGTTCCATTCCCGTGCATGGGACCGGGAAAGGCAGAATGAAAATATTATTCAAAAGACAATGCAGCTGTTGTGCGGTGAGCCTGTAAGCAAGGATACCCCGGAAGAACGTTGCTATTATGCGGATGCAGCTTATCTGGCTGAAAGCTATAAAAGGCTCTTTCCTTGGGTATCAGAGCTTGACAAGGCTAATTTAAAGGAAGTGATGCAAGGGTTAAAGGAACGTCTGGATTTTCTCCTGATTACCGGCTCCCTGAACAAGGAACTGACCGACCCCCTTTATTAGCTGAGGCAAGTTTGTGTCGGCGCTGCAACCACAAACTTGGGAGGCACTAAAAGCAGCGCAGAAGCGAGGTGTGTTATGAACTGTGACGTGAAAAACAAAGAGCGTGCAGGAATAATCAATCCGATATTTACATGCCAGCCGGCGGGCGTTCAGTTTGCCAGTATCGGTATCAAGGACTGTATCGGAATTGTCCACGGCGGACAGGGCTGTGTCATGTTTGTCCGGCTGTTGTTTTCCCAGCACTTTAAAGAGAGCTTTGAACTGGCTTCCTCTTCCCTTCATGAAGACGGTGCAGTATTCGGCGCCTTAAACCGTGTGGAAGAAGCGGTTGATGTTCTGCTTATGAGATATCCCCAGGTTAAGGTGGTTCCCATTATCTCCACCTGCTCCACGGAGGTTATCGGTGATGATATTGACGGTGTTGTAAGAAAGCTGAATAGTACCCTGCTAAAGGATAAATTTGCAGGGCGCGAGGTTCACTTAATACCCATCCATTCTCCCAGCTTTGTAGGCAGCATGATAACGGGCTATGATATTGCAGTGAAGGAATTTGTGGAGTATTTTGCTAAGAAAACCACACCTTCCGAAAAGATTAACCTGATTACAGGCTGGGTAAACCCCGGAGATGTAACAGAATTGAAGCACCTGTTAGCGGTAATGGAGGTTGAAGCCAATGTATTATTTGAAATTGAATCCTTTGATTCACCCTTAATGCCGGGCGGAAATCATGTATCCCATGGTGAAACAACCATAGAAGAGCTTGCAGATACGGCCAATGCCAGGGCGACCTTTGCCCTTAACCGCTATGAGGGGGGCAAGGCAGCAGAATATCTGGAGAATGAATTCGAAGTCCCTGCCGTTATAGGCCCCACACCCATCGGTATTCGTAATACCGACACTTTTCTAAAGAAAGTCAGTGACATTACCGGAAAGCCGATTCCGGAGTCCCTGGTAGTGGAAAGAGGGATTGCCCTTGATGCCATTACGGATGTGACCCATATGTTCCTGGCGGATAAAAAGGTCGCCATTTATGGAAGTCCCGACCTTGTCATCAGCCTGGCCCAGTTCTGTCTGGATATGGAGATGAAGCCGGTGCTGCTCCTGTTAGGGGATGATAATTCCAAATATAAAAATGATCCCAGAATCAAGGAATTTGAAGAGAAGCTGGATTATAAAATGGAAATCATTATGAATGCGGATTTGTGGGAGCTGGAGAACCGGATTAAAAACGAGGGCCTTGAACTGGATTTGATTATGGGACACTCCAAAGGAAGATTCATATCCATCGATTACAATATTCCCATGGTACGGGTGGGCTTCCCGGTGTACGACAGAGCGGGCAAATACCGCCACCCCATCGTAGGTTACAGGGGCGCTATGCTTCTGGCAGAGGAAATAGCAAATGCCTGGTTTGCCGATATGGAATATAAGCATAACAGGGAACCTGTTCTGAATGTGTGGTAATGTGCGTTACCTGCTGACTGACTTGTCATTATGTTAAGGTGGTGAAGCTTTGGATAACCGGAAGGCATACAATTCAAATAATAACAGTAAGCATGAAAGCAGGCATCCCTGCTTTAATAACTATGACTTTCACAGTGCTGTTATCCACCTGCCAATGGTTTCCGAGTGCAATATAGATTATTCAGAGGATTCCTTCCGGGGCCATTGCTGCGGTGACAGCCAGAAAGCTTCCTGTAACAGAGTGCTGACTCCCAATGAGGCAATGGAGCGGCTCTATGAGGCAAAAAGAACCATTCCGAACCTTACGGTAGCTGCCATATCCGGCCCGGGGGAGCCCTTAGCCGACTTTGATACGGTAAAGGAGACCTTGAAGGCAATCCGCCAGACATATCCGGAAATGCTTTTGTGCCTGTCCACTAACGGCCTGCTGCTTCCTATCTATGCCAGCCACCTGATTTCTCTCGGAGTTAATTTTATTACGGTAACGGTTAATACCGTGAGTCCCGAGACAGGAGCGAAGTTTTATAATTATATTACCTATCTGGGACGGAGGTATTATGGGGAGGAAGGCTCCAATATCCTGCTGCAGAATCAAATTTCAGGCATTACTTATCTGGCCTCCATGGGCATATCGGTACGGATGAATATCGCAGCCATAAAAGGGAGAAATGATCATGAAATCCCCGACCTTGTTGGCATGGCCAGGGACTGCGGCTGCAAACTGACCAATATTCTTTTGCAACCGGCAGGGAGAAAGCAGGATTACAACGGACTGGAAGCCTACAGCGGGGATGAACTGAACGGTCTCAGGCGGGAATGTGAAACTATACTGCCCCAGTCCTATTACTGCAAGCCCTGTAATGCCGACACAGTAGAAACCCTCAATACCAGGCTGTCTCTGGATTTTGATGAGCCTGCGGGAAACAGGGAGGAAGACAGAAGACCGGATTCCGTCCATTACCGCTTTGCTGTCTGCTCCAGGAACGGAACCCTGACGGACCAGCATTTTGGGCATGCCGCTAAATTTTATATCTATGATTTTGAGGATGGTGTTATTACCTTCCTGGAAGGCAGGCCCATTGAACAGTACTGCCACGGAAGCCTGGAAGACAAGGAGGATGGAAGAATCTATAAGCTCATCAAGGCAATTGAAGATTGTAACTGTGTTATTTGCATGAGAATAGGCATCTGTCCCTCCGAGGCGCTGAAAGAGAAAAACATCGACGTGTATACGACCTATAATTTAATAGAAGACGGAATAAGAGAAGCAGTAAACCGGTTGTATTCCGGGCTGTCCGTTGATGTATAGTGTTCAGGAGTAAAAAAATGAAATGGGGATTGATTAAAAAATGGGATGCATTTTTTAAGTATTAATACCAATTTATCTTTAAGATATTAGAGGAATGGAGCTTTCTATGAGAATACATTATTTACAGCATGTACCCTTTGAAAATCCCGGTACGATTCTTGCCTGGGCCCAAAATAACAGTTATCCGGTAATCTGTACCAGGCTGTATGAGAATCCGGTTTTGCCTGATGCAGCAGAGTTTGACTGGCTTGTGGTTATGGGCGGGCCCATGAATATCTATGAGGAAGAGAAATATCCCTGGCTTGCCGGAGAAAAGGAATTTATCCGGGCAGCCATTGACAGCAAGAAGGTGGTTATCGGTTTATGCCTGGGAGGACAATTGATTGCGGACGTGATAGGCGGAAGGGTAGTACAAAATAAATGGAAGGAAATCGGCTGGTTTCCTGTAACCTTCACGGAAGAGGCCCTGGCTCTTGCGCTTTTTTCCCATTTACCGAAAAATCCGGTGGTCTTTGAATGGCACGGCGACACCTTTACCGATCTGCCGGAGGAAGCAGTGCTCTTAGCATCCAATGAAGCCTGTAAAAACCAGGCGTTTGCTTATGGGAAAAGGGTATTCGGCTTTCAATTCCATTTGGAAAATACCAAGGAAATAATAACGGAATTGATAGAAAACTGCCGGGATGAAATGCAACCCTCCCAATATGTGCAGGGGGCGGAAGAAATTCTGGCCGGTACAGATTATATGGAGCAGGATAATAAGTGGATGACATTATTTTTATCAAAACTGGCAGCCCGTTATGATGAAGAATTGATTTAGGAAGTAATAACAGCACTGGAAGCAGGCTTAAAGCATGTATGAGAATTGGAGTGATAATCCGAAAAGCAGTATTCACTGCTGCTTTAGCAGTTTCCCAAGGAATTTGCCAAATGTATGGGGATACAATTGGAGCCGGATAAAAAAATACGTCACATGTTCAATCTTTTTAGTTAACCAGTATTGCAAGCAGGCTTGCTTTATGCATGGGGGTAATATGGAACAGATCAGATATCAGCAGAGAATCTGCACAGAGGAAAGCAAAATAGAAGAATTTCTGACAAAAACCAGAACCGGTGTGCTTGGAATAGCAGGAGCAGCCTATCCGTACTGTGTTCCGGTGAATTATATATGGAAAAACGGAGCCATCTATTTCCATGGCTTAAGCTCTGGCAGGAAGACGGAGCTCCTGCTTAATAATAGTAATGTAAGCTTTACGGTATATGAAGAGTTCGGAACGGTAAAGGATCAGGTTCCCTGTCATGCCGACACCTCCTACATGAGTGTTATGCTCTTTGGAAAGGCGGAAAAGGTGGAGGATTTCAAGGAATGTGCGGAGGTCCTGCAGGCCATTGTGGAGAAATTTATGCCTGGCTTTTATAAGAGCAGAATATCCTCCTCGCTGGTGGAAAATTACCGTTCGGCTCATGACAAAAAGGCTGTTGCCGTCTATAAGATAACACCCGTGGAAAGAACAGCCAAGGAAAATGCAGCAGCGGCAGAGGAGCTGTTTAACGGGTAGGGAGCGAAATTTATGAAAGCAGTCTGTAAAGATGCCTGAACCCTGTGAGGGAAAGGTCAGGCTTTTCGGCAAAAGGAGGCTGATGCTATGGTTATTGAGGAAAAATACAATATGAAAGGGATAACAAGCTATACAACATATCTTTCGGGAAAGATAAAGGATTGCATCTTGGAGGAATACAATGAAATCTGCATAGGGCAGCACCGGTTTATTCCGAGATTTCATAAACCCGATGAGAGAAGCAGGGAGAACAAGGCAATATCCTTTTATGAAAGCGGGAAGGTCAAAAGTATAGCTCTGGATGAACGGGCGGAGGTTTTAACTCCCCTTGGACTAATCCCTGCGGAATTAATCACCTTTTATGAGAATGGAGCAATAGACAGCGTGTTTCCCTTAAACGGGCAGATTGGCTTCGGATGGTCGGAAAAGGATGAAGAGCAGCTTTTGGAGGAGGTGGAATTTCGCTTCCCCTTTGCCGGGTTTACCACAAAGATAATAGGGCTCCGATTCTATCAGAACGGAAATCCCAAAAGCCTGATTCTGTGGCCGGGAAAAAGAATTGAAATAAAGACCCCCGCAGGAGCCTATCCAGTCCGGATTGGCTTTCGCCTGTATGAAAACGGGGCTGTTGAATCTTTTGAACCGGCAGTGCCGGTTTCTGTTGAAACCAGTATAGGCACAATCATTGCCTTTGACCAGAATGCCATGGGAATGGATGCGGATTTTAATTCCGTAAAGTTTTACCCGGACGGAAGCCTGAAGTCCTTAAGTACGAACAGTGATATTGTGGTCAATAAAATATCGGCTGCCGGGAGAAATGTCATATACCAGCAGCTAAGGCTGGATATGATGACGGGAGATATGGTGAAAGTACCGGTGGTTATCTCCTTTCAGGAAAATCAGGTAACCATTGACAATGCCGTAGAAAAGCTCACCTTTCCCATCGATGATTCCAAATTCCTTTTCCTATATGACGGAAGCTATAAAGAGAAAAAATGCAGCCCCGGAAGTGATTGCTCCGGCTGCGGTGCCTCCTGCATGTAATTAGAATTTCAGGCAGGCTGATAGACTGGCTGACTAGGGGGGGAAAGGATAAAGAATAAAGGATAAATAAAGGATAAAGGGAAAAGGATAAAGGATAAAGGATGGAACCAGATTGAAAAAAGTGAGCATGGAGGGGAATTATGGAAATAGCTGTACTGGTCAATTCGTGCGGAAATACATCCGGATTCGACAGGGACGGAATTATCCGGGTGTATTCCAGGATTCAGTGTGAATGGACGATTATCAGATATATGGAATTTCGGACGGAAAAGATAGTGGACTCCATGGCACTGCATGCAGCAATCAGGGAAATCTGTGATTGGCTGAAGGACTGCAAGGTAATAGTCGTAGAACGCATACGGGGAATCCACTATATCGCTTTTGAAGAAAAGCAGGTATCCATGCTGGAAATCCCGGGGGTTCCGGAAATCTTTCTGGAGGACCTCAGGGAATGTCTTAAGCACCAGCGGACGGCGAAAGAAGTACCCCTGGAGCATAATGCGGTATTTGAGTTAAGACCCGGTATTTATCACACCGATTTGCGTGAGGTGATGAAGGGGCATACTTCCTATAATTCCAAGCAGATATTGCTGCCCTTTTTAAAAAACAAGCAGTACAGCCTCCTGGAAATTATCTGCGACCATGTTCCCAAATGGCTGGAAAATGAGCAGACGGAATTAAAATTAAGATATTCCGTCGAAACATACAAGGACTGTATGAAAGTAAAGGTATATCCGTCAAAGGCAAAATAACAGGACCAGAAAGCGCAAAGCTTGCGCAGCAAGGAGGTAAATTATATGAGGACTGAACAAGCAGCCGGTATTGCGGCAGCTCCGTTACCGGAGTTTATTTTTCCTGATATCAAAGCAGAGGAAAAGACAAAATCACACCCATGCTATAACGGATGTAATCATGAAAATGCCAGAATACACCTTCCTGTTGCACCGGGATGTAATATCCAATGCAATTACTGCGTAAGAAAATTCGATTGTGTCAATGAAAGTCGGCCGGGCGTCACGACCAAAATCCTTACTCCCAAGGAAGCACTGGAAAGATACCGGCAGGTGAAAGAAGAACAGCCAAACCTGTCGGTAGTGGGCATTGCAGGGCCGGGAGATGCCCTGTGTGACTTTGAGAAAACGAAGAGCACCTTACAGCTTATCCGGCAATATGATAAGGATATTACCTTCTGCCTGTCCACCAATGGCTTGATGCTTCCCCGCTATGCCGGGGAAATAACAGCCCTTGGAGTGAGCCATGTGACCGTGACCTTAAATTCGGTGGACCCGGCGATATCAGCAAAGATCTACAGGTATATCAGATACGAAGGGGTGGAATACATTGGGGAGAAGGCAGGAGAAATCCTGCTTTCCAATCAACTGGAAGGCCTTAAGAAATTAGTTGAAGGCGGTGTTGTCTGTAAGGTCAATATTGTAGCACTGAAGGGTATCAATGACAGGCATATCCCAGAGATAGCCGAAAAAGTAAAGGCCCTGGGCTGTTACATCGTGAACATCATGCCCTTTATACCGGTAAGGGGCAGCGGCTTTGAGAACCTTCCCCTAACGTCTCTGGAAGAGATTGCAAGGCTCCGGAAGGAGTGCGGGCAGACCATCCTTCAGATGCATCATTGCAGGCAGTGCAGAGCCGATGCGGTGGGATGCCTGTAACAGCTTTCTATATTGTACGTCCTAATTTTAATAGAGATGGTTATCATGGTTAAAATAAAAATTATAGATACCCAGAGGACAGGTACTGCCTTGCAGGGCTGGGAAATTGGTTGGGAGTTTGCCTTGAGAGGTTCTTTATGACACTTAAGCTGCAAGAAACACAGCTAGGAAAAACAGCGCAATTGTTTGAGCGTAGTGAGTTTTGCGCTGTTTTGACTGTCAGCTGCGTTTTTTGCAGCTTTAGTGGAATAAAGGTTCTCGAAGAGCGAACTCCCAACCAATTTCCCAGCCCTGCAAGGCAGTACCTGTCCTCGTGCCTTTCCATTAACTGGATTCATATGTTGTTGGCTATCGATTTTATTTGAAATGAACTTGTTAAAATGATATAATATAAGTTGGGTTTTTAAGAATATTTCGACTCAGGTGTCAAAATACCGGACAGGAATCAAAATTTTTGACACTTCATGTTAAGTATCGGGAAATGGTACTTACCGGCAGATAAAATATCACCTATTTAACAATTTATAATATAATAAGAAAGAGGCAGATACCATGAAGAAGTTAGAAGATTATGTCAGGAGTATACCTGATTTTCCGGAGAAAGGAATTATATTCAGGGATGTAACCAGTGTTTTGCAGGATAAAGAAGGTTTAAAAATGTCTATTGACCAGATGCAGGCATTATTAGAGGGAAAAGACATTGACGTCATAGTGGGACCGGAATCCAGAGGCTTTATATTCGGTGTGCCCATTGCCTACAACCTGAACAAAGCATTTGTACCTGTACGTAAGAAGGGTAAGCTTCCCTGCGAGACCGTTGAAATGGAATATGCGCTGGAATACGGCACAGCAACCATTGAAATGCATAAGGATGCCATTAAGCCGGGCCAGAAGGTTGCCATCATAGATGATTTGATTGCTACCGGCGGAACCATTGAAGCAATAACTAAATTAATCGAAGGCATGGGTGGTATTGTAGTTAAAATTATATTCCTGATGGAACTCGAAGGACTTCATGGACGTGACAAGTTAAAGGGATATGATATAGATGCTGTTATTAAATATGAAGGCAAATAAAAGGTACTGTTAGCCGGAAACCAACGGCTTGACAATAAAGGACTTGTTGTAAATAGTTGAATCTTTTGGTAGAAACCGTGAAGACTATTTGCAGAGGTCCTTTTTTAGATTTTGGAAATCACGCCCAATAGGCCATAGGGCAGAGTTATTGTTTTATTAGGATTTCCCTGCATAAGGGTTAAGAAAAATAAGGGCAGAGGTCAATCTTGACCGACAGAATATGCCAAAATAATAAAGGAATTGATTTTTTTTCGTTATTTGTTTATAATTAAGAGATAATTTAAGAACTGGTGGTGATTTCATGGAAGATAATGCGAATAATAAATTGATGGATGAAGATTTATATAAAAAAAAGAATACTGAGTCAATTATTCCTGCTGATTTTACAAGTCCCGATGAGTTGTACGGTCAGCTGATAAAAATCGTGGAAAGCTATCATCCTTCCGCAGATATTTCCGTGATTGAAAAGGCATACCATGTTGCAGCAAAGGCCCATCAGAATCAAATGAGAAAATCCGGCGAGCCCTATATCATACACCCTCTTTGTGTGGCCATCATTCTGGCGGAGCTGGAACTGGATAAGGAAACCATAGTGGCAGGGCTGCTGCATGATGTGGTGGAAGACACTGTCTGCACGGTCGAGGAACTGGCAAAGGAATTCAATGAAGAGATAGCGTTACTTGTAGACGGTGTAACAAAGCTGACTCAATTAAGTTATTCCAAAGACAAGGTGGAAATTCAGGCCGAAAATCTGCGCAAGATGTTCCTTGCCATGGCAAAGGATATCCGGGTCATCCTGATAAAGCTTGCCGACAGGCTGCACAATATGCGTACCATGCAGTACCAGACCCCCGTAAAGCAAAAGGAAAAAGCCAGAGAGACAATGGATATCTATGCTCCCATTGCACAGCGTCTTGGTATATCGAAGATTAAGATAGAGCTGGATGATCTGTCCTTAAAATATCTGGAGCCGGAAATCTATAAGGATTTAACGGAGAAGATAAACTCCAAAAAAGGCGAAAGAGAAGAAATTATCAATCAGATCGTGGAAGAAGTCCGTTTTCATATAAAGCAGGCTGAAATCGAAGCAAAAATAGATGGCAGGGTAAAGCATTTCTTTAGTATTTATAAGAAAATGGTGAACCAGCATAAAACCCTTGACCAGATATTTGACTTGTTTGCCGTGCGGATTGTTGTGGAATCCGTAAAAGACTGCTATGCGGCACTGGGTGTCATCCATGAGATGTATAAGCCCATACCCGGCAGATTTAAAGACTATATTGCCATGCCGAAGCCCAATATGTACCAATCCCTTCATACCACCCTTATTGGCCCGGGAGGCCAGCCCTTTGAGATACAGATAAGAACCTATGAGATGCACCGCACCGCGGAATACGGTATTGCTGCACACTGGAAATACAAGGAAGGCCAGGATGGCAAGAACAGTCAGGACACGGAGGAAGCAAAGCTTACCTGGTTGAGGCAGATTCTTGAATGGCAGCGGGATATGTCTGATAATAAGGAATTCTTAAGCCTTCTTAAAAGCGATCTGGATTTGTTTTCTGAAAGTGTATACTGCTTTACCCCTACCGGTGATGTTAAGAATCTTCCCAATGGCTCCACCCCGATTGATTTTGCCTACAGTATTCACAGTGCAGTCGGCAATAAGATGGTGGGCGCAAGGGTCAACGGAAAATTAGTCAACATTGATTATGTTATCCAAAACGGAGACAGAATTGAGATTATAACCTCCCAGAACTCCAAGGGACCCAGCAGGGACTGGATTTCCCTGGTTAAGAGCACCCAGGCGAAGAATAAGATCAACCAATGGTTTAAGACGGAATTAAAGGAAGATAACATTGTAAAAGGAAAAGAGATGATTGTTTCCTATTGCAAAACCAAAGGGATTGTCTTAAGTGATTTGATGAAGTCGGAATATATGAGCAAGGTTTTGTCAAAGTATGGCTTCAGGGACTGGGATTCCATCTATGCGGCAGTTGGACACGGCGGACTGAAGGAAGGCCAGGTCATCAACAAGCTGAAGGATGAATTTGATAAGAAGCATAAAAAAGAAATCACCGATGATAAGGTTTTAGATTCCATAACGGAAGTGAAGGAAAATAAGCCGGATGTCAAGAAATATAAAAGCGGCATAGTGGTAGAAGGCATTCATGATGTGGCGGTACGCTTTTCAAAATGCTGCAGCCCTGTACCGGGAGATGAAATTGTTGGATTTGTTACAAGAGGAAGAGGCGTGTCTATTCACCGGACAGATTGCGTGAACCTGATGAACCTGTCTGAAGAAGACAGGGCGAGGCTGATTGAAGCGGAATGGAATGTGCCCCAGGGGAAAGCCCAGGGAGAGCTCTATGCCGCTGAAATTAAGATTTATGCCAATAACCGCAACGGTGTGTTGGTGGATGTATCAAAGATACTGACGGAAAATAAGATTGACGTAACCTCTATGACTGTAAGAACCAGTAAACAGGGAACTGCTACCATAAGCGTGGGCTTTGAAATTAATGGTGTGGAGCAGCTCCGCTATATTGTAGGTAAGCTCAGAAGTATCGAAAGTGTACTTGACATTGAGCGTACCACAGGCTGATTTATAAGCTGAATTATACCTTTTTGGCTTCTTCCCGGTATAAAAATGACATGAATTCCAGTCTTTAACACTTGGGAGAGAAAAAAATTTAGAAATCGGCTTATATGGAAATGAAGGAGGTTACCAATGGAGTTAAAGAATCTTGTACTGGGTCCTGTAAGTACGAATTGCTATTTTCTGATTAATAAAGAGACAAAGGAAACAATTATTATAGACCCTGCCGACAGAGCGGACCGTATTATAGAAAAGCTCTCGGGGGAACAGCTAATGCCTGTGGCGATTCTACTGACCCATGGGCATTTTGACCATATTATGGCAGTGGAAGAGGTGGGAAGTACTTATTCCATCCCGTATTATATTCATGAGACGGATGCGGAATTGATGGAAGACCCTGACTTAAACGGCTCATTTCTGCTGAACCGGGATATTGCCGCAAAAAGGGACAGAGTACTGAAGGATAAGGATATACTGAATCTCGCCGGTTTTTCCATAGAGGTTATCCACACACCCGGACATACCGCAGGCAGTGTCTGCTATTATATACCGGAGGAAAAGGCCCTCTTTTCAGGGGACACCTTATTTTGCAACTCAGTGGGCAGAACTGATTTGCCTACGGGAAGCGATACGGTCATCCTGGCAAGCATAGAGGAAAGGCTTCTTCCTCTGCCGGAGGATACCAGGGTCTACCCGGGACACGGCATGATGACAACCATTGGCCATGAGAAAGAAAATAATCCTTATTTTAGGAGGCAAGGGTGATTCAGATAAAATTAAATGGGGATGATTATGAGAACGATGTCTATCCTCTGGTAAAAGCCTTTTACCCGGAAGAAGAAGTAAAGGTTATAAGACAAAATACAGATAATGCTATTATAAAAGAATCCGTTACCATTACCGTGGATACTGTGGATTCTTCTCTTTGTGTTCTGGCCGAAACGGAAGAGAGACAGTTGTACAAAGAGGAAGTTAGAGTAAAAGAGGCAGAAGAGGAAAGGGATATCCTTGCCAGAAAAAAGATAATCAGAAATCATTTAAAGAGAATGGTGTACCGCTGTTTGAACAGTCTGACGGGAAAAGAGCTTCCCTGGGGGACCCTGACAGGAATAAGACCCACGAAAATCCTGCTGGAAAAGCTTGAGGCAGGAGAAGCAAAGGAAGATATTTACCGGTACATGACAGAGGAATATTACTGTTCTGAAAAGAAGGCGGAATTAAGCCTTACCGTTGCAGGAAGAGAAAATGAACTGTTAAAGGATATGGACTATCAAAATGGCTACAGCATCTATATTGGAATTCCCTTTTGTCCAAGTACCTGCCTGTACTGCTCCTTCACTTCCTTTTCCATTGAAAAATACGGGAAGCTGGTGGAAGGGTATCTGGACGCTTTGATGAAAGAAATACAGTATGCCTCAACGGTACTTAAGAATAAAAAACTTACCTCCCTTTATATTGGAGGAGGAACGCCAACGACCTTAAGTGAAGGACAGCTAAACAGGCTGCTTTCTTGTATTGATGACTATTTGAACCCTTCGGCAGCAATGGAATACACCGTAGAAGCCGGAAGGCCGGACAGTATCACGGAGGAAAAGCTGAAGCTGTTAAAGGCCCATGGGGTAGGCAGGATATCCATAAACCCCCAGACCATGCGGCAAAGGACCCTGGATTTAATCGGCAGAAGGCATACTGTCAGGCAGATAGAGGAAGCCTTTGCCCTTGCAAGAAAAACAGGCCATGACAATATCAACATGGATATTATAATCGGGCTTCCGGGAGAAAGAAAAGAAGACGTGGAATACACGCTTGAGGAAATCAGGAAATTGAATCCGGAAAGCCTTACCGTTCATACTCTTGCTCTAAAAAGAGCTTCCAGGCTGAATGTAAAAAAAGAGGAATATGAGACAGCGGACTTTGCAGAAGCTTCCAAAATGGCATGGCTGGCGGCGGACTTTGCACAGAAGGAAGGTTACCGGCCTTATTACCTCTACCGACAGAAGAATATGGCGGGAAACCTGGAGAATACCGGCTATGCCAGAATGGGAAAGGAAGGCCTTTATAATATTCTCATAATGGAAGAAAAGCAGACGATTGTAGCTCTTGGAGCAGGGGCACAGTCAAAATTCGTATTTCACGATCAGAACCGTATCGAGCGGGTGGAGAATGTAAAAAGCCTTAAGGATTATCTGGAGAGAGTCGATGAAATGATTGAGAGAAAGAAAAGCTTTTTGGCAGAAAATGAACATCTGCTTTAGAGAAAGGAGGCGTCTGTTTTGGAATCAGCCCGAGAAGTAATGGCAGAAGAAGATGTGGAGCTTAGTAATATTTTGACGGATGATCTGGAGGAGGCCATTGACCATGGTATACTGGTAAGTAAGATAGCTTATTTGCTGGCCCAGGAGGCAGGCTGTGATGAAAATTTCTGCTATACTATGAAAAATGCGGGATTTATACATGATATCGGAAAGCTAAGGCTTGGAAAATACCTGTATGGCAGTAACAGAAATACCCTGATCGTAGAAGAAATGAAATATATCCGTATGCATTCGGATATTGGGTACGATATCCTTCGTAAATATGGTTATAGTGAAGAAGTACTAAATTCAGTGCTCTACCATCATGAAAATTATGACGGTTCCGGATATCCAGGTAATCTGAAAGGACACCAGATTCCCCTGGGAGCAAGGATACTGAGGATTTGTGATGTCTATGCAGCCTTGATATCCGACAGAAGGTACCGCTGCTCCTATCACAAGGAGGCGGCAATTCAGCTTATGATTGAAGAAGTAAAGAATTTCGATATGAAGCTGTTCCTTCATTTCTTAAGTATCGTTTATACCGATAGCTTTAAAGAAATCGACAGATATGCCAGACAGATTAATAAAAAGAATTTCAGCTGGAAAAATATCCTCCATGATGGGACATACTAATCATGGTAAACGCATGATAAGTTTATGAAAGCGGACGATGACCAAGGAGGTTGTTTTGGAGTTTTGTTACGCGAGAACCCTTATTCCACTAAAGGGGCAGAAAACGTAACTGGCAGGTAGATCAGTGCCAAACTCGCTGTAACAAATTTGGCTGTGTCAGCTATCAAGCTCAAACAGTGGCACTGCTTTACCTAGTCACGTTTCCTGCCCCTTAAGTGGAATAAGGAACCTCTTGAGACAAATCTCCAAAACAACCTCCTTGGTCATCTGTGCATATCCATTATTTGGTCTTATGCGTTTGCCGTGAGATGCTAATTCCCATGCATATCACAAGCTTGCTTGTGATACTGCTTAAATAGAAAGATTAAAAATGCAACGCATTTTTAATCTAATCCATATACATATCACGAGCCTGCTTGTGATACTGATTAAATTGAAATTTTAAATATAACGAGTAATTTAAAATAAACCAGATTCATAACGCAGGCATTTATAAATGAAAGCGGCTGTCTGAGTTTAAAGGGTCTGTGCGGTTGAAATTTCGGCATAAAAGCATTATAATGAACCACGGATAGATTGAATAAAAAATAATTGAATATAGAAAGGAAAATAAATGACTAACAAGAATGCATGGTTAAAATATGAAGACGGGCAGTTATCGGACATTGCTGCTTTTAGTGAAGGTTATAAGGATTTTATCACCAACTGTAAGACAGAAAGGGAATGTGTCAGAGAGAGCATTAAGCTGGCAAAGGAAGAAGGCTTTCAGGATTTAAAGGAATATATCCGGACGGGAAAAAAATTAAAGGCAGGGGATAAGGTGTACATATCCAATATGGATAAGGCAATCGCCCTTTTTGTAATCGGAAGCCGCCCTTTGGAGGAAGGCTTAAAGATTCTTGGAGCCCACATTGATTCTCCCAGAATGGACTTAAAACAGGTTCCTTTGTATGAAGATACGGAGCTTGCTTTACTGGATACCCATTATTACGGCGGAATAAAGAAGTACCAGTGGGTCACACTTCCTTTGGCTATTCACGGTGTAGTGGTGAAGAAGGATGGAACCATTTTAAATATCGTAATCGGTGAAGACAGGGAGGATCCGGTTATCGGCGTAACAGACCTCTTAATACATTTATCAGGGGCACAGCTTGAGAAGAAAGGTGCCAAGGTAGTCGAAGGCGAGGACTTAAACATATTGGTTGGCAGCATTCCTTTAAAGGGAGAAGAAAAAGATGCCGTAAAAGCCAATATAAATAAGATATTAAAGGATAAATACGATATCGAAGAGGATGACTTCCTTTCTGCGGAATTAGAAATCGTTCCTGCCGGACAGGCAAGGGATTACGGTCTTGATAAGAGTATGGTAATGGGCTACGGACAGGACGACAGAGTATGCTCCTATACCTCCTTGCTGGCTACTCTTGACGTAAAAGAGACGGACAGAACCTGTGCCTGCATCCTGGTCGATAAGGAAGAAATCGGAAGTGTCGGAGCCTCCGGTATGCACTCTAAGTTTTTTGAGAATACGGTTGCCGAGATGACAGCCCTGACCGGTGAGTATTCTGAATTAAAGGTCAGACGTGCCATGTCCAATTCACATATGCTCTCCTCTGATGTAAGTGCTGCCTTTGATCCCAATTACCCTGCGGTAATGGAGAAGAAAAATGCTGCTTATTTCGGTCAGGGAATGGTATTTAACAAATATACCGGCTCCAGAGGAAAATCCAGCTCCAATGATGCCAATCCGGAATTTATGGCAAAGCTTCGTAAGATAATGGAAGATAATAAGGTGTCCTTCCAGACAGCGGAGCTTGGCAAGGTAGATGAAGGCGGCGGCGGGACCATTGCTTATATTATGGCTAACTATAATATGGAAGTAATAGACAGCGGTGTTGCAGTTCTCAATATGCATGCTCCCTGGGAAATCACCAGCAAGGTCGACATTTATGAGACCTACAAGGGCTATATTGCTTTCTTAAAGGATATGTAAAATTAAAAATTTCTGCCCCTTTTTGAAAGGCGGCAGAAATCCTGTAACTACAGAAGTATTCAACTGGCTTATGGCTGCACTGCAAAACGGCAGGAAAGCAGAAAGAAAGGAGCTTGCACTTGGTAAGACATCTTGTTTTATGGAAGTATAAAGAAGAGCTGACAGAGGAAGAGAGAAACAAGCTGGGCGGAGAAGCAAAGAAAAAGCTGGAAGCCTTAAAGGAAATAATACCCGGTATACTGTCCTTAAAAGTAATAACAAAGACATTGCCTACCGGAAGCGGTAACTGCGATTTGATGCTGGACAGTACCTTTATCAGTGAGGAAGCTCTGGACTTTTACCAGAATCATGAGGAGCATATAAAAGCGGCATCCTTTGTACGCAGTATTGTAGGCAGCCGTATCTGTGTGGATTACGAAGAGTAAAAAAATATTTGTATAGCAATTAAAGTAAGGAATATCAGGAGGATATCATGGCAGAGTCGATGAAGGGCTTGCACAGAAGCCACAGATGTACCGAGGTAACAAAGGCTATGACCGGTGAAAAAGTAACGGTTATGGGATGGGTACAAAAAAGCAGAAATAAAGGCGGTATCATATTCGTCGATCTAAGGGACCGTTCCGGGCTTCTTCAGATTATATTTGAAGAAGGGGATACAGGCCGGGAGGATTTTGCAAAAGCAGAAAAGCTGAGAAGTGAATTCGTAATTGCAGTGGAAGGAAAGGTTGAGCTTCGTTCCGGCGGAATCAATGAAAATCTGGAGACCGGTGAGCTTGAAGTAAGGGCTGAAAGCCTTCGGATACTTTCAGAAGCGGATACTCCTCCTTTCCCCGTTGAGGAAAACAGTAAGACAAAGGAAGAGCTGCGTTTAAAATACCGTTATCTTGACCTTAGAAGACCGGATCTTCAGAAGAACCTTATTATGAGAAGTAAGGTGGCTACCCTTACAAGGCAGTTCCTTTCCGAAGAAGGTTTCCTGGAAATCGAAACTCCCATGCTCACAAAGAGCACACCGGAAGGCGCCAGAGATTATCTGGTACCCAGCCGTGTACATCCCGGTAATTTCTATGCTCTGCCCCAGTCACCCCAGTTATTCAAGCAGCTGTTGATGTGCTCCGGCTATGACAGGTATTTTCAGATTGTAAAATGCTTCCGGGATGAAGATTTGCGTGCGGACCGCCAGCCGGAATTCACACAGATTGACATGGAGCTTTCTTTTGTGGATGTGGACGATGTAATCGGAGTAAACGAAAGGCTTCTGCAGAGAATGTTCAAGGAGACCATCGGTATTGAGGTTCCGCTGCCCATTCAGAGGATGACCTATAAGGAAGCTATGGAAAGATTCGGCTCCGATAAGCCGGACATCCGTTTTGGCATGGAGTTAAAGGACGTATCGGATACGGTAAGGTCATGCGGTTTTTCCGTGTTTACCGATGCTATTAATAAGGGCGGTTCCGTAAGAGGTATCAATGCGGAAGGCCAGGGAGAGATGCCAAGAAAGAAAATAGATGCCCTGGTTCAGTTTGCAAAGGACTTTGGTGCAAAGGGCCTGGCATATCTTAGCATCAATGGGGACGGTACCTATAAGTCTTCCTTTGCCAAGTTCATGACGGAAGAGGAATTGAAGGCACTTACGGAAAAAATGCAGGCTAAGCCCGGAGACCTTTTATTCTTTGCGGCAGATGAGGACGATGTTGTATTTGACGTACTTGGAAATTTACGTTTAGAGCTGGCAAGAGGCCTTGACCTCCTGAATAAGGATGTATACAAATTCTTATGGGTAACGGAATTTCCTCTTCTGGAATATTCCAAGGAAGAAGGAAGATTTACGGCAAAGCACCATCCATTTACCATGCCTATGGAGGAGGATTTGGAGCTTCTTGATTCCCACCCTGAAAAGGTACGTGCCAAAGCCTATGATATCGTACTGAACGGTACAGAAATCGGCGGCGGCAGTGTGAGAATATATCAGAACAATGTCCAGGAAAAGATGTTTGAAGTACTTGGCTTTACCAGGGAAGAAGCCTATGAGCGTTTCGGCTTCCTCTTAAATGCCTTTAAGTACGGTGTTCCCCCTCATGCTGGTCTTGCTTATGGACTGGACCGCCTTATTATGCTGATGGCTAAGGAGGACAGTATCCGTGATGTAATCGCCTTCCCCAAGGTGAAGGATGCCTCCTGCCTTATGACAGAAGCTCCGAATGTGGTGGATGCTAAGCAGCTGACTGAATTGGGAATTGGCATTACAGTTAAGGAATAATTTGAACAATGCGCTGCATTTTTAAACTTACTATTTAAGCAGTACCGCAGGCAGATATGCGGGATGCATGTTTTACAGTTAGTCAGCTATGTGCTGACAGAAAAAATAAGAAGCTTCATGCAGTATGGACATGGAGCTTCTTTTTGTCTGGCTTAATAGGAAAACAGTTGCTTAAAAATGGTAGCTTGTCAGTGAAACCAATACAGCAATAAGCATATATGTATTAGTAATATGCAGGGCATACCCAATAAAAACTTTTTGTGTTTGGTTTTGTGACGGAAAAAGAACATTCCAAGGAGTGAACCAAGGCTGCCTCCGATTACAGATGAAAGAAAAAGTGTACTCTCTTTTATTCTCCATTTATTTTTTCTAGCCTTGTATTTGTCAATTCCCATAAGCAGAAAAGAAAAGGTGTTTACAAGTATGAAATAGATAAGCAGTAAATAATAATCCAATTTAATTCAAACCTCCTTACTGTGGCTTACTTATTTTTTCTTATTGATTTTCTTCTCCAGAAAAGCCAATAACTGCTTTTTTTCACAATCGTTAAGTCTGCGAAAAAGGGCGAAAAGCCGTTTTTCATCCGGTGTAAGCTGTATTATCCGGGGTTTATATTGCGGCGGTTGCTCCTTTGCGGTATTATTAAGGTAATTTGTATCCTCATGAAAATATTCATCGTACATAGGCACCGTAGTTGAGTTAATAAAAACCTCTATATCAACGTTATACAGCTTGGACAGTTTCAATAATGTTCTGTAATCGGGAGTGCGTATTCCAGCCTCATAGTGTGCATACCCTTGCCGTGTCATATTCAGGTACTCTGCTACTTTTGTCTGGGTATAGTGCCTAGAGGTCCTTAATTCCTTTAATTTGTCCTTAAGTAATAATTCTGGCATAGTTAACTCCCTTTTAATGCGTATTTATTAAGAATCAGTGTAACAGTACTGCAGGATTATTTACCGGAATCATGTAACCTATCTAATTAAGTCAAATCGTATGATTTTCTCCTCTTTATCTCCCAATATTTGTTTTATCATAGCTTAAAAAAATGTGTTATGATACTGTTAAATTATATAACAATTCCATTATTATCTCAATTTAAACTTTATTGGTAAGTTTAACGAGAAACCATATAGAAATTTCCAAAAAAATGTTTGACATAACCTTAATAAAGTGTTATGATGAATTTGTTGCAGAAGATGCAATGAACTATAAATGTAGATTATTTTATTTGGAGGAATTAACATGAACAAAGGTACAGTTAAATGGTTTAACAATCAAAAAGGTTTTGGTTTCATTTCCGACGAGCAGGGTAACGATGTATTCGTACACTACTCAGGACTTAACATGGATGGCTTCAAGTCTTTAGAAGAAGGACAAGAAGTTGCTTTTGATGTAGTTCAGGGAGCTAAGGGACCTCAGGCAACCAACGTAACAAAATTATAATCATCAAGTTTCAGTGTACCTTTTTCTTGATATATAAATTTTAAGAATCTAATTTTTAATTTTTTATACAGAAAATAGCTATATTGTATTAAACGAGATTGATTTAAAGGTTATCCTTCGGGATAACCTTTTTTTGTAAAAAATTTTACAACTTAATTTGGTTTTACTTCTTAATTTGGTTTTACTTCTTAATTTGGTTTTACTTCTTAATTTGCTTTTACAACTTAATTTGTTTTTACTTCTTAATTTATTTTTAGTTCTAATTAGTTTTCACTACTTATTTAGGAATGCCGCAAGGATGTCTGCGGTATGCATGGGTGTAATGATGATAATAACTTTTCTGCCATTAAATAAAAAAGTCCAGGCGGAGCAGGGAATAAGCCTGCAGGAAATGGCTCAAAATTCAGGAATTGATACGGGCGGAGTATGTAACGGAAGAAAAACCTGCGGTAAATGCAAGGTCCTTGTAAGCAAAGGAAATGACAGAAGGTTCCTGGCAGAGGAGGAACAGTTTCTGACAGAGGAAGAAAAGGCCAGAGGAATAAGGCTGGCCTGCTGCTTTTATCCAAAGGAGGATTCCTGTGTAATATTAGAAAGGGTAAATGCCGGTACTACTGTAGCTTCGGGGAAGAACCTGCCTGTGCCGGATACATTGAAAGGGGCTTCCTATGGGGTGGCAATGGATATTGGAACCACCAACATAGAAGCTGCCCTTTATGACAGGCAGCAGAAGGTGCTGTTACAAAGCAAAGGGATGTCAAATCCCCAGAGAATGTATGGAGGGGATGTGGTATCCCGCATTACCTTTGCTCTTGAGGATGACAGGAATGCGCAAAAGCTTCAAAAGCTGGTAAAGGATGCTGCCAATACTCTTATAAAGGAGCTTGCCGCAGGGCAGGGAATATCATCCTTTCAGATAGATAAGGTGGTAATGGCAGGGAATACGACCATGACGAACCTCTTGCTCGGCCGTTCCTTAAAAGACCTTGCCAGGGCTCCCTTTCAGAGTGGAACCTATAGCGGTATCCGGTTGAATCCGGGGGAAGCGGGACTTACCATGCATCCGGGAGGACATGTCTATGTACTGCCCGGTATCAGCGGCCATGTAGGTGGAGATGCCCTGGCCTGTATCTTAAGTACAGAGCTTTATAAAGAACAAAAGAAAGTACTTCTTATGGATATCGGTACCAACGGAGAGCTTGTTCTCTGTGACGGAAACAGGCTCATAACCTGTTCAGCGGCAGCAGGGCCTGCCTTCGAAGGAGGGAATATTTCCTGCGGCATGAGAGCGGAGGAGGGAGCCATAACCTCGGCTGAATACCGTGAGGGACGGCTGACAGTGCATTTTATCGGAGAAGAAAACAAAGAAGCCTCTCCGACGGGCATATGCGGTTCAGGGCTTATTGACTGTATCTGCGAGCTTTACCGCAACGGTAAGATTGATGAAACCGGAAGACTTCTTGGAAGGGCCGGAGAAGAAAACCTTTACCGGCTATGGGAAAAGAAGGGCAGGGAGGTTTCCATTACCCAAAAGGATATCAGGGAATTCCAGCTGGCACTGGGGGCCATAAGGGCAGGAACAGCCATACTGCTGGAAAAGGCAGGTTTACAGGCTGAGAATCTGGATAAAATATACCTCGCAGGTAATTTCGGTGGAAAACTTTCTGTAAAAAAGGCGATTGAAGTGGGTCTGCTGCCCTCTGTTGGGGAAGATAGGGTCGAATATATCGGAAATGGTGTAATAACCGGCGGTGCAAAGGTTCTTCTGGAGGAAATGTCCCTGGAAGAAGCGGAAGAGGTAAGCCAAAGGGCAGAGCATATAGAACTGGCTCTGCAGCCATCCTTTGAAGAGGAGTTTATCAAGGCAATGTCATTTCCGCTAAGGTAGCCGCTGGATTTTGAATATATATAAAGTTCCATCACTTTTCTTCCCGCATTGTTTTTTAAGACAGTGCCTTAAGGAAAGCGATGGAACTTTTTTCTGTATTTATTCTGATTTGTTAATCTGCTTTTATTACATGACAAAGGTTCTGACAATACATCAATCAGCGATATACTTCTAACAGCAATCCTATGATTGGCATGGATACTGAAAGCATGTCCATTAATTGCGTTCGTAGCTCTTCATAAGGGTATTTAATACCTTATAAGCAGGTTTGAACAGGAAGAGGGCTACAAAAAAATTACTGATACCGTGAATCAGGTCAAAGACAATGCCGCTAACCCAATAGGCAAAGGCGCTGCTTAATCCGCCGCTTATACCGCCGCTTACAAAACCTATAAAAAAGTTTATCAGTGCAAACAGCGCACCAAAGCTTAAGCCGAAGGCCCCTGAAACCAGAGCCCAGGTAAGGGAGGGTAAATCGGCAGGATTGTTTTTTCGGCACAGGAGCCTTCCTATCAGATAAAGAAGAAACCATACGTACAAATAACCGATAAACCAGATTCCAAAGCCGTAAAAAACCCCTTCCAGCAGGACAAATACTGCAATAATAAAGAGAGTTTTTTTCTTAAGCACACAGGTATATACCAGAATCAGAAGGGATACCAGCTCAATATTGGGAATACCCTGCAAAATATATTGCAGGGCAAAGAGTATGGAGCTTAGCAAGCCGATCAGGGTAATATTTTTGACGTTGGTGTGCATATTAATAGCCGGTTGTCAGCGTGATTTCAAAGTGGTCTCCGTCAGCGATGGGAGTGGTATCAACTCCTGTATTGACAGCTTCGCCGCCTTTGGTAAAGCACCACCATTCTTTTTTGTCATCATTAGCGGTAACACCGTTAACGACCTTTACAAATAAGCCAGTCTCGGTCTCATCTCCGGAGATTAATTTCTTCTCTTCCAAAGCCTGCCTCAAGTACTCGGCATCCGTATTGATATCGAAGGCTTTGCTGGTTCCATCCCCCAGAACGACTTCCGCAACAATATGCTTTGAGCCTTCGGCAGTGTCCGGCTTAAAGACATTGTATAAAACAGCCATGGCGGCAATTACTACTACAAAAATAATAACGCCGATAATCGATTTTTTCATGGTTTTTTTGTTTCCCATAGAATTCTCCTCTTTCATAAATGTATTCTGTTCCAAAATAAGAGCACAAAAAAATCCCTTTACATGATAAAGGGAGAGAAGAGCAGCACAAAAAAGTACCTTTTCTTCCATCCTCCGTGGAACTTAGGTGGTACGGATAATAAGCAGGTATTCTGGCTCATGAATCCACATCTGCTACAAATCTTCCCAGGCCGATAAACCCAGTGATTGTAAAACTGCGGACAGTTTTACGAGAATAGCAGACTCCTCATATACAGCGGCGGGACCGCACAGGAATTTGACCTGTTTCCCTATTATGTCACAACGATCAGATTGTGACCACTTACTATCTTTAAGACTTATAAAGTATATCATTGGCAAAGAAGCCTGTCAATTACCCATATTTAACTTTTCCTTGGTAAACTGTAAAAGATATGCTTGAACTTTTTAGACAGATAGATTATTCTTATAGGTATAAAAGAACAGAAGGAGAAGCATTATGAGCATTAAAAAACATTCTTTTGGCAGGACTTCTGAGGGAGAAGAAGCCACTCTTTATACATTGATCAACAAAAAGGGAATGTCAGTCAGCCTGACAAATTATGGTGCCAATATTGTAAATATTATCGTCCCGGACAAGGACGGTAAATATGACGATGTGGTACTTGGCTATGAAAATGTGAGCGGATATGAAAGCAACAGTCCGGGATATGGTTCCTTTATCGGACGTAATGCTAACCGTATTGGCGGTGCATCCGTCGTGATTAATGAAAAAACCTATACTCTTGAGAAAAATGACGGAGAGAACAACCTTCACAGCGGTTCCAAGAGCTACAACAAGTTTATGTATGAAACAGAAACCTTTGAGGAAGAGGATGCGGATTCCGTGGAATTTTCCAGATTAAGTCCCCACATGGAACAGGGTCTGCCGGGAAATCTGGATATCAGTGTAACTTACACTTTAACAGATGATAATGAGCTGGTTATTGAATATATGGCGGTTTCTGACAGGGATACCATCTGCAACCTGACAAACCATTCTTATTTTAACCTGAACGGACATGCTTCCGGTTCTATTTTAAGCCATAAGGTTCAGCTGAAGGCTGACAGCTTTACTCCTACGGATGCACAGTTAATTCCGACAGGAGAGATAAGAAGTGTGGAAGGCACTCCTATGGATTTTCGTAAATTGAAGACTATCGGAGAGGATATTGAGGCAGATTATGAGCCTCTTAAGCAGGCAGGAGGCTATGACCATAACTACGTGTTAAGTATCAGCGGCACGGAGGTTGAGAAGGTGGCAGAGCTTGTCAGCGATGAGAGCGGCAGATTAATGGAAGTCTTTACGAACCTGCCGGGTCTGCAGCTTTATACCGGAAACTTTATCGAGGGAAAGGAAGAAGGAAAGAAGAACTTCGTCTATGGAAAACGTGCAGGCGTATGTTTTGAAACACAGTTTTTCCCGGATTCCTGCCATAAGCCTGAATTTCCTTCCTGCTTTTTAAAGGCCGGTAATGAATATGATTATGTAACAGTGTATAAATTCGGACTGAAAAAATAAGTTATAAGAAAAGAATGAAAAAAGTGCTTATTCTTTGCAGAAAGCAAAAGGTATAAGCACTTTTTTTTATTATGCTGTATATAATTATTTCGTACCGTATATTCTGTCGCCGGCATCTCCGAGACCGGGAAGGATATAACCATGTTCGTTGAGGCGTTCATCAAGGGAACCGATAAAGATATCCACATCAGGGTGAGCCTGTGACAGGCGCTTTACACCTTCGGGAGCGGCAATCAGGCATAGGAAGTGGATTTTGGATATTCCTTTTTCCTTTAAAAGAGTAATAGCTGCAGATGCGGAGCCGCCGGTAGCTAACATAGGGTCTACAACAAAGATTTCTCTTTCACTGGCATCAACAGGGAGTTTGCAGAAATACTCAACAGGTTCTAAGGTTTCTTCATTGCGGTAGAGGCCAATGTGACCTACTTTTGCATTGGGAATAAGATTTAAGATACCGTCAGCCATATGAAGACCGGCTCTTAAGATAGGAACGATACAGAGTTTCTTGCCTTCGATTTCTTGGGCAATTGTTTTTACGAGGGGAGTTTCTATTTCTATATCCGTTAAAGGAAGCTCTCTGGTGGCTTCATAGCAGATTAGCATTGCAACTTCCGATACCAGATCTCGAAATTCCTTCGTAGAAGTATTTTTCCGCCTCATGATACCAATTTTATGCTTAATCAACGGGTGGTCCATAACAACAACTTTAGACATAATTCTGCCTCCAAAATTTTATATTTACAAGGTTGTCCAGGAGTAGGGCCTTGTTTGCTCTACCTGCCATTATATCAAATAAAGAGGCTTAAGAAAAGTAGAAATTTATATTTTATAGCTGGAAATTAGAATAAAGAAGCATTGAAATAGACAGAGGAGAAGCCCGGTAGAGGGGGGAGGGTTACTACCAGGCTTAGTTTTATGAAAAAAATTATCTTGTTAGCGTTTTTAAGTAAAACAATTTAAAAATTTATTTCTTGTAATTTGCTGTTATTTAATTGCTATGATTGTATTATATCGGACATATATGATTATTGTATGGATGTTTTATGAACAATTTGTGAATATTTGGACTTGTTTATTTCTGGGGATTTTCAGAATTTACCAAGGCTACAATCAGGGAACTTACAGATACTATTCTAGGAGTGAAACTTTTATCAGGGAGAGGAAGTTATTAGTGGCCAGCGTATTTCGTAAATTAATCAGCAGAGAATTCGGAGAAAATATCTACTATAAGTATTTTTATGTCTGTCAAAGAAGCCTGCAGGAGAAATTTTTTGACAGTGATGAGATATATCAGGATATCTACAGGAGAGTGGAAAGAAGGGACAAAGGAGATATTAAGAACATGCAGACCCGGTTAAATGAATCTCTGGTGATAGCAGTCCGTATCATAAAAACCTATATTATATTTGTGGTTTACGTACTGGCGGCTGTCCTGTACCTGGTTACCCTTGGACTGCATCCTATCGTAACGGCTGCCGGAATCATTCTGATCAGCCTCATCCTTCTTCAGAAAACCTATGAATATATTATTAATAAATATTGCTATATCGATGCCCAGATTGTTTTAATCTATAAAAATGTCCTGGATAAGTTACTGCTGCCGGAGAAGAAGGAGACGCGGTAAAATAATATCATGCACCTTTAATCCGGATAATGAATCTATAATGAGGATTACCGTGCCTCTAATGCCGATAAAAGCAAGTATCATATAAAAAGTATGGGCTAAGGAGCATTAGCAGAAATTATTGGAATTTGAAGCTGCTTTAAATACTTAGCCCAATTTATTTCTTTATTTTCCCGAAAATTGTTCCACAAACGCCGAAGGAGTATAGCCGGTGTATTTTTTAAATATCTGGCTGAAATATCTGGGATTATTTCCGCAGCCGACTTTATCAGCAACAAAAGCAACGGCAGTATCCTGCTTTAAAAGAAGGACTTTGGCAGTCTCAATTCTCCTGCGGTTCAGATAATGGGAGAATTTTTCTCCGTTCACTTTTGCGAATATTCTGCTCAGATAATCCACATTCATATGAATTTGTTCCCGGGCTATTTTTTTAAGGGATATATCAGGGTCGGAAAGGTTTTCTTCCACATAGTGCTTCACCTGGGACACAATGGAGTTCTTATCTCTGCTGTCCGAAAGCAGCAGTAAAATCTGTTCTGTAAGGATTTCACGGTATGTCTTGATATCATCACATACCGATAATTTCTCCAGTAAATCGTAGTACACTGATTTATGAAACAAAGTTTCCGGCAATTTGCGTATTAACTGGGACAGGAGATGAATTCCATAATTATGGAGAAGCTCCATATCCTCAATAGGCATAAAGAAGTTTTTCAAAAGCCTTTTTATCTTTTCTTCTTCCTTTGTTCTGTCCATCAAATTCAGTAATTGGTCGGTAAGATATTGTATCTTTTCAAAGGACAAGCACGCATTGTATAATTCTCTTACGTGTAAAAGTCGGTTAATACTGTAAATTTTAGGATACCTCATAAGATTGGAGGTGAGCTGCCCTAACCCTTCCGATAAGGATTCATAGAACTTACCGGTAAAGGTGATTCGTATTGTCTGGCCGGTGAACCATGCAGTCTCACTAAAGCGTCGCAGCTTGTCGGAAAGTCCGCTGCTATCCTTTAAAATTACCGCCATGGAATGACTTACATATAAAAAATCAATGATAGGTTCGGCATCTGCCTTTTTCAAAAGCCCATAGACGGCATCTGCAAAGGGTATTAAGAAGTTTTCTTCAACAAAAGTAAAATAAGCGATTAAGTAGCCGGATTTATTTTTAACATCTATGTAATGAGAGGCTTCCAGAGGATTTACAGCGGAAACAAAGATATCATACAAAAGAAGCTGTCTGTGATATTCTTCGGCCTGTTCACTGAGGCGTTTCTGTTCCCTTTCCAGGGAGCTGTGGTTTTTTTTACGCAAAAAATTACTTTTGGCATTTTCTACTGCCGTTATTAATTGCTCTTCACCTGCGGGCTTTAACAGATAACATCTGACACCTAGCTGCAGGGCCTGTTTGGCGAAGTCAAATTCTTTATAGCCGGACAGGATAATAAATTCCACATCCGGATCCATTTTGCTTATTTTCTCAATAAGTTCCAAGCCGGTGAAGCCCGGCATTTTAATATCAGTCAATACAATATCGGGAGACTCGTCCATAATGGTGTCCATCACCTCCACGCCGTTACTACAGCTGGCGACTATTTTAACATCAATGGATTCCCAGTCAATACATTCAACTATGGATTCTCTGATGACTTTTTCATCATCTGCAACAATCATGGTAAACATAAGGTTTCTTTCCTCTCAAATTGTATTTTGTCCTATTTTTTTCTTTACTCCGTTCTGGCAGGAATATCAAAGAATACGGTTACAGAGTTTTTGCCGTTCTTAAACTGCAGACCATAGGAAGCATCAAATAGCAGCTTTATCCGGCTGTCAATGTTAGTAAGTCCTACTCCGTTTCTTTTGGCGGCTACCTTCTGCTCTTTTAATAGCTCCAGTATGTCTTCATTTATTTCCGAACCGTTATTTTCCACTTCTACATGCAGGAAATCCTGCCTTAATTCTGCACGGATTATAATATGGCAGCCATCAATATTTTCATCCAGTCCATAGATTACAGCGTTTTCGACCAATGGTTGAATGGACATCTTCGGTATTAAAAAAGCCAGAGTTTCTTCCGGAATTTCCAATGAAACAGATAAGGTATCAGGAAAGCGTATCTTTTGAATCAGCAGGTAATTTTCCAGAACCTTTATCTCCTCTTCCAGAGGAATCAAATCCTGTTTATCCGAAAGACTGCTGCGCAAAAGATTTCCTAAGGCCTGAACAATGACGGATATATTTTTTTCCCCGCTGCGGTTGGCAAACCAATGAATCGTATCCAGGGAATTGTAAAGAAAATGCGGATTAATCTGCTGTTCCAGTGATTTTAGCTGTGTCTGGGTCAGGAGAAGCTCTTTTACATAATTATCATCGATTACTTTTTTGAAATCAGCTGTCATCTGATCAAAATATTGATTCAATTGGCCAAGTTCATCCTGTTGATTTTTTTTCGGAAATGGATAGGGTTCCAGATTACCGGAACGTACCCGCCGCATTTTTTCCAGTAAATAGTTAAATTGCACCGAAATTTCCCGGAATAACAGCCCTGATAGAAAAACAGTAAGGATTAAGGCTGTAATAATGCGGATAATATAGGTCGTTTTTGCTTCCTTTACGGAATAAAACAGATCATCATAGGGAACGCCCAGGGTGAGGGACCAGTTTACGGACGAGGTCACAATTGGTATCCGGGTCACAAAGTACCTGTTATCTGCAAATTTCTGGATGGAGTAGGTATTGGTTTCATTTTCTAAAGGCGGCGGGAAAACAGCAATCGATTCAACCAGTTCGGAGGGGTAGAGCAGGACATTACCGTCATGGATGTTAATGGTATAGGAAGGGGTTCCCATAACCCTTCTGGCAGTTTCACGAACAATGCGGTTTAAATTGACCCGGATCATTACAATACCCAGGGGCTCCAGTGAGAGAGCCTTGATTCGATTTATCTGGCGCACACATAATATACTTCCGTCCTTTCTTCCGGATGACAGCCACCCCGGGGAACCGTTTTTCTCCCGTGCAAGTTTCTTAGCGGCAGCTATTATTTCCGGGCTTTCAGGAGAAGAATTCTGCCCCCAGACAATTCTGTCACTGGCTTCGGGCAGAACAGAGGTAGCAATTACATCCGCATTAAAGTTGGTATATATGACTTTGAGAATTTCCTTTTGTGCAGCAGAACGGATATTCAGATAAGAGGAGTTATTTAAAATATAAATATTTTTCTGAAGGGTCTGGTTCACGGAAATGGATAATGAGATACTCTCTGCGGTATCCAGGGCATTTGCTATTTCCTTGGAGAGATATCCCATGGAGTTGGCAGTCTGTTCATAGATCAGTTTATTGGAATTATTTATAACATGCTGTAAACCCGTAATGGATTCCCAGCTTATGACCAGAGAGACCAGAAGGGTAATAAAAATCAATTTATATTTTAAAGGGAGATTTCTGAAACTCAAAAAGGGGGAACTTATCTTCATGTGTTTATCCTTTCAGCAGTTTGCATATTTAAAAACAGTATATTAATTATTCATAACTGGGTAAAGTCTTTTTTTATAACAGGTCGTTTTTTTGAACATAAAACAAAGTTTTTTTTATTTCTTTTTATGTATTTTTACGGTATCTTTGTAAAGGTAAACCGATGGGATTTATCCATATGGAAAATGGGAAAGAAAGGAATATCAGATTAAATGGCAAATGAATTACAGGAAAAGATCAATCTCCTAGTTGAGAAATTAATGAATCTGGGCGGCGCTGATTATGACAGTGATAAAACAACATCGGAAAATGCCAGAAAGACCGGTCTTGTCGCACGTGATTTCGGCATTGAAGAATGGGACTGGCCTCAGGGAGTTGGATTGTATGGCCTTAATAAACTGCAGCTTCTACAGGGGCAGGATCAGTACATGGATTTTTTTAAGAATTGGTTTGAAGCTAACATAAAAAAAGGGCTTCCCTCTGCTAATATTAATACAACGGCGCCTTTTCTTACTTTAGTAGATCTTTTGGACAAATTTCAAAATGCAGATTATGAAGCTCTTTGTATGGAAAGGGCAGAATGGCTAATGAATGAATTGCCTAAAACAAAAGAAAATGGCTTTGAGCATGTTACCAGTTCCATTGGTAACCGGAATGCCTCTGCACGGCATGAAGAACAGTTATGGATTGACACGCTGTTTATGGCGGTGCTCTTCTTAAATAAAATGGGGCATAAATATAACCGGAAAGACTGGATTGAAGAATCGATCCATCAGGTACTGTTACATATTAAATATCTGTACGATAAAAAAGCCGGTTTATTCTATCATGGCTGGACCTTTAAAGAAAATAATAATTTCGGGGAAGTATTCTGGTGCCGTGGAAACTCCTGGTTTACTTTTGGTATTGTAGATTTTATTGAGGCCTTTCACGGAGATATGGACGCAGGTTTAAAGAGGTATCTGGAAGATACGTTCAAAGCACAGGTTAACAGTCTGATGGCTTTACAAGGGGATAGCGGGCTTTGGCATACGGTTCTGGATGACAAAGAGAGCTACGAAGAAGTATCCGGTTCGGCAGCTATAGCTACCGGTATGTTAAAAGGAATAAAGCTTGGAATTCTTGATGCCTCCTGCAAAATAAAAGCCGATAGGGCAATAGAAGCAATATGCAGAAACATCGGCAGTGACGGCACCGTATTCAATGTGTCCGCCGGAACCGGAATCGGAATGGATAAAGGACATTATAAAAATATTATGATCGCTCCTATGGCATATGGACAATCCTTGGCTTTGGTGGCACTTTGCGAGGCATTGGAGTAAAGGGTTCAGGTGATTTTTAAACAGGATTATTATTGTATTTTTCAATAATAGATTAATATTTTAACCGGGTAAAGCCATTGTGCTCATCCCTTATTTTATCAGAGGAGGATTGGTTATGGTAAAAAGCAGAACTATTTTCAGACGGGGGGCAGCCCTGCTTCTCGTTTCAGTACTGGTAATTGGCAGCTTTAGTGCCTGCGGGAAAAGTGAGAAGACACAAAGTGGTGCGATTGCAGGTAACAGCTCCAAGGCGGAGGATGAAACCCAAAAGATCAGGATTGCTTGGTGGGGCAATCAGGTCCGCAATGATACCACGTTAGCTGCACTGGATGCTTATACGAAGGAACATCCGAATGTAACTTTTGAAACCGAATTTTCGGATTGGAGCGGTTACTGGGATAAGATGGCTACCCAGGCAGCCTCCGATAACCTGCCGGATATCATTCAGCAGGACTATGCCTATGTGGCACAATATCAGGAAAAGGAACAGCTTGCTAATCTGGACAGCTATGTAAGTTCCGGCGCACTGAAGGTAGCAGATGTTAATGACAGTGTTCTGGAGGCAGGTAAAATGAATGGTTCTTTGTATGCCGTGGTTGCCGGAGTAAACGCTGTAAGCTCGGTCTATAATGCGGATATGCTAAAGAAGGCAGGACTTACGATATCAGAGCATCCTACTTACAGTGAGATCAAAGAGCTGGCCAAGAAAATCAAAGAAAAGTTAGGTGTATCCACGGATATGCCCGCCAGTGAATGGGCCGTACAGATGATGGCAAGGGATAAAGGGGAAGTCCTGTTTGACAGCAAGAACGGCAAGCTTGGCATTAGTAAAGAGACAGCGCTTCAATATTTTAAGGATATTGATGAAGAAATCAACAGTGACTGGGGTCTTACCATAGATGTTTTACAGGAAGCCTCCACAGCCGGTGTGGAAGGAAGTCCTATGGCAACCGGAAAATCCTGGATCACATTTCCGGGGTCCAATCAGATTTCAGCAATCAGAAGTGCCAATAAGGATAAGATAGACATTGCAATGTATCCCAAAACCGACGATGCGGCTAAGGAAAGTATGTACTTAAGGCCGTCCATGTTCTGGTGTGTGACGGAAGCATCAAAAAATAAGGAAACGGCAGTGGATGTAATTAATTATTTTACGAATTCAGAGACGGCTCAGGATAATTTAAAAGCGGAACGCGGAGTGCCTATTTCCTCTAAAATGGCTAAATATATGGAACCTTCCCTGGATGAAGTCCAGAAACAGCAGTTTGATTATATTGCCAAGGTAACGAAAGTTGCAACTCCCATTGATCCTCCGTATCCTGCCGGTTCCAATGAAGTTATTACCCTTTTGGGTGACCTGACGGATTCGGTTCGCTACCGTGAATCGACTCCGGAGGACGCTGCGGCAAGATTTATGAAAGAAGCTAATGAGATTCTTGCTAAAAAGGGACAGTAAAATAAGTAAGAATATACCATATAATTAATACTCGTTTCTGATTTCAGGGACTAGTGTGAAAATTAAAAAGCAATTTTCACACTAGTGCCTGCGAAATCCTCGGCTCAATCTTGCGGCGCGTTGGGAGGGCATTGTTGTTAGTGTGAAATCCTCGGCCCAAACTTGCGGCGTGCAGGGGGGCATGGTTGTTATTATAGCCAGATTCCTCTCTATAATTATATTAATTATATGGTATATAGATTAGATAACAGGATTTTGAAATAACCTGGTGATAAAAATTTTAGAGAGGAGGGATTCCGATTAAAAACCAAAAGCGAATTATAACTTTTTTACAAAAAGAACAGGTAGCGGGGTATGTTTTTATCATGCCGTTTATCATCGGTCTGTTTGCCTTTACCCTGATTCCCATTATTGCCTCATTTGCACTTTCCTTTACCAATTATGATATTCTTTCCACACCAAAGTTTTCCGGACTGGATAACTATATCAGAATGTTTACACAGGATCCGACTTTCTGGAAAAGCTTTGGTGTTACTTTTTTTTATGCGATTGTATCTGTCCCGTTAAAACTGATCATGGCTCTTATGATTGCCATGTTGTTTCAAAGGACCAGCAGAGCGACTTCCGTTTACCGGGCGGTTTATTATCTTCCTTCCATTATGGGAGGCAGTGTTGCGGTTGCGGTTCTGTGGAGGCGTATGTTTGCTTCTGACGGCGTAATTAACAGTGTGCTGCAGCAGTTTGGCATAGCCAGTGATATCGGATGGCTCAGCGGAACCAGGACTGCAATCTGGACACTGATTATACTGTCGGTCTGGCAGTTTGGTTCTTCCATGCTGGTATTTCTGGCAGGACTAAAGCAAATACCGGTAACCCTATATGAAGCATCCAGAGTAGACGGATGCTCGAGAATGAAGCAGTTCTTTAAAATTACCCTTCCCATGCTTACTCCGGTTATATTTTTTAATCTGGTGCAGCAGACCATCAATGCGTTTATGGCATTTACCCAGAGTTATGTTATTACCGGAGGAAAACCTTTGAACTCGACACTGTTCTATACGGTTTATATGTATCAGCGTTCCTTTCAGTATTCGGAAATGGGTTATGGCTCTGCTATGGCGTGGTTTATGCTGATTGTAGTAGCGTTGCTTACAGTTCTGATTTTCCGGTCCTCCGGCAGCTGGGTATACCGTGCTTCAGAGGAGGAATAAATACAGCCAGACGCAAATTTGTGCCTGCGGCTCAAAGTTTGCAGGCTGTGAGAAAGGCTTGGTTAAATATGCGAAATACAAAAAAAATAAGGCACATACTTTTTCATGTAGTGGCTGTGGTATTGGGATTTATTATGATTTATCCGCTGCTGTGGATGGTAATGAGCTCCTTTAAGCCCAGTAATGAAATCTTTGCCAATGCCGGGTCTTTGTTTCCGAAAGAGTTTTTTCCGTCTAATTACTCCACCGGCTGGAAAGGATTTGGAGGTATCCGTTTTTCGGTCTTCTTTAAAAATTCTTTTACCATTTCCTTGCTTTCGACGGCAGGCTCTGTTTTTTCTTCCGCCTGTATTGCCTATGGACTGTCAAGGCTGCGGTTTAAGGGAAGAAAAATCTGGTTTGTTTTTATGCTGCTTACCATGATGCTGCCTTTCCAGATCATCATGATTCCGCAATACATCATTTTTAACCGGGCAGGGTGGATTGGCACTATTTTACCCCTGGTTGTACCGTCATATTTCGGCGGTGGATTTTTTATCTTCCTGATTATGCAGTTCATATACGGAATTCCGAAGGATTTGGATGAGGCGGCTAAAATCGATGGATGCTCCTTTTATGGAATATTTGCAAGGGTGATAATGCCTTTGATTGTGCCGGCACTGATTACTTCAGCTATTTTTGCATTTATGTGGAAATGGGACGATTTTCTTGCTTCGCTTCTTTACCTGAATAATCCAAGCAATTATACGGTATCACTGGCTCTTAAAATGTTCTCGGATCCCTCGGCACAATCTGACTGGGGTGCCATGTTTGCCATGGCGACACTTTCCATTCTGCCGATTATGTTGATATTTATCTTTTGCCAGAAATATTTAGTGGAAGGAATCAGCACAGAAGGACTGAAGGGCTGATAGAAGGGCCGGTGTAATAGCAATCTCGGACAGCGCAGATTAACAGGAGGAACCTATGAATAATATACCTAGAAATGAATATCCAAGGCCAAATTTTATCCGGGATTCTTGGCTTTCTCTAAATGGCACCTGGGATTTTTCCTTTGACCGGGAAGCCTATGACCGTAAAATTACAGTCCCCTTTGCCTATGAGACAAAGCTATCAGGAATTAATGAAACAGAAATGCACAAGGAAGTCTGGTACCGGCGAAGCTTTACGTTACCGGAAGCAATGCTCAATAAACAGATAGTACTTCATTTTGGTGCGGTGGATTATTTCTGCAGGATATGGGTCAATGACATTCCGGTTACAGAACATACCGGCGGACAGACCGGCTTTTTTACAGATATTACAGCCTGTGTCCGGTATCAGGAGGAAAATGTGATACGGGTGCAGGTATGGGACGATTATACTGATTTGGAGAT